>DUEE01000002.1 GCA_011170285.1 Dehalococcoidia bacterium | reverse complement strand
TCAGCATGTCATTGCGAGTCCTTCGTTAGAAGGACGTGGCAATCTCAGGGTTTCCTTTTTAATTGAGATTGCTTCGCTTCGCTCGCAATGACGAGAGTGTGTGTGCCTCACATTTTTGTCATTCTGAGGAACGGAGTGACGAAGAATCTCGGAGACCCTTCCCTTCGCTTTCTCTCAGGGTCAGGGTGACAGAAGAAGGTCAGCATTTAGCTTATAGCTTTGGAATCCACTTCCAATTCTCTCACCAACATTTAATCGTATAACATACACGGTTGATGACTAGCTGTGACTAACGAAAGTGGCGATTGGTGAGTCTTCAAGCTGTCTTATAAGCTAACAGACCTGCAATTTAGCGCTTGCTTAGCAATCTCCAAAATGTCAGCCACATTGCTATGTTTATTGCCGCTATGAGAGCGAGTAGTACATTTGTCGTCATTAATGACTCTAACATTTTTAATACTCTCCTTTATCGTTTTGCTGACTAAGTTCTGACCAACACTGATTCATCCGGTTCTCGTATATCTAGCACTTCAGCCCTTAGTTCATACAAGTTAGTGATGGGCATTTTAGATAGCTGGGCTCTTTTTGTCAATCCAGCCAATAAGAGGCTATTTACTGACGAGGTGTTCAAGAGGGGCGTAAGCCCCTCTTTGTAAAATATACCCCCTCTTTCCTTTGAAGGAGAGAGGGGGTTAGGGGGTGAGAGGTAGACTAATACCCTATTGACTTTTACTATTTGGCTAATTATACTTCTTTTAATGAGTTATGTAATAAATTGTATGGAGGAAGAGCTTGGCTGAAGTAAATGAGCCTGTAAATAATACTACCCCAGCCACACAAATTGAGCAGAATGAAAAGGCAATGAGACTGGGGGCAGAAATGCTAGCGGGGAGGATTGTTGATATTAGACCGGAGCTTGATTTCACCAGTGAACTGGGCTTCATCTATCCAGCAGTTGAGCAAGTATTAGCCGTTAAGGGAGGGGAAGTGGTATCAACTTTAGAATTACTGGCTGATAAGGGTATAGTGAAAAGGGAGTTCTTTGATAAGTTCATTCACTGTCCCCAGTGTCTGTCGGTAGTTTTGAGACCCTCTACCCGTTGTCCTAAGTGTGGCTCAGGGAATATTCCCCGGGGCAGGGTATTTGAGCACTTTGTCTGTAAATATGTTGGGCTTGAAGCCGAGTTTATCCACAAAGGTAGGTATATATGCCCCAAGTGTGGGCAGGAGCTACGGACTATTGGCAGTGACTACCGTAGCCTGGGGATGCTGCGCAAGTGCCGCGATTGCGATGAGGTATTCAACATACCCATAATAAAATGGCGCTGCCTGAAATGCTCGTCGCTTACCGCTGAGGATGGTGTTAGTGAGGTAAATGTCTATTCTTATCGTTTCAATGAGGCAAAGAGAGGCTGGCTGGAATTTGAACTTAAGCCCAAATCACAACTCATAGAATTTTTGAAAAAGCGCGGCTATGAAGTAAAGGAAAATGCAGAGGTTAAAGGCAGGTCAGGGGCAAAACACAGTATAGATATACTGGCTACCAGGGATGATGGTGTTATTACTTGTAATATCGCTATTGGGATTAAGGTGGCTGGAGATGAGATAGGGCTGGGAGAGATATTTAACTTTGATGATATAGCCTATGATATAGGTATTCACGATAAAATTCTGGTTGTTGCCCCCGCTTTAGGCAAAGAGGCGGAGAAATATGCCAGTCTGCAGAGAATAAATGTACTTGGAGTTAAGGATTTGGAGACGGTGCTGGCTGGCGGTGTCCCCAAGCCCAGCGAGGGGGTAAAAAGAGAGCCCTTTGAATTTAACTCCAAGTCACAGTTTATAGAATACTTAAAGCAGCAAGACTACGAAATAGAGGAAAATACTGAGGTTACAGGCAGGTCAGGGGCAGAACACAGTATAGACATACTGGCTACCAGGGATGACGCCATCATTACTCATCGTGTTGTTGTCGGCATTGAGCTAGCTGAGGAGGCGGTGGGATTAGAGAAGGTATTTGATTTTGATGATAAGGCTTATGATATAGGTATTCTAGCTAAGGTCTTTATTGCCGTTCCCGGGCTTACCCAGGAAGCCCGCCAGTTTGCCCAGAGGCAGAAAATCAAGGTCTTTGAGGTTAACGATCTGGAGCCATCTAGCTAAGACATAAATTCTAGATCCTAATTTCTAAACTCTAAACAAATTCAAAACTCAAATGTTTAAAACAATTTAAGTTTCTGGTTTTTAGTCTTTAATTATTAATATTTATATGGGGGAGGTAAGAGAAATGAAGCTGCCTGTTGTTATCACAGTGGGGGAAGATGGTTATTTTGTAGCCGAGATACCAGTAGTCCCCGGCTGCATTTCACAGGGGAGGACTAAAGAGGAGGCTCTAGTCAACATTAAAGAAGCTGCTGAGCTCTGCCTGGAAAGTATGGAAGAGGAAGGCTGGACTCTACCCATGGAATATGTTCTTGATCAGGTTGAGATTGGCACCTGATGCCAGAGCTACCGATTGTTTCGGGCGACCAATGCATCTCAGCCCTTGAGCGAATTGGCTACAGGGTAGCTCGAACCAGGGGAAGTCATGTCAGGATGAGATGTCCCGGGAGGAGGCCAGTCACCGTTCCCAAACATAATAAGCTAGATAGGGGCACTATGCGAGCCATACTTCGCACCGCTGATATAAGTATTGATGAATTTATTCAGTTGGTGAAAGGGTAAGATGGTTTATTATGCTGGAGCCAACCGCTTGGTAAATTAAATATCAAAAGCTAAATGTTAAAATTTACTTCAGATTTTACATTTTTATTTTTAGTTTTTAATCCTTTATTTTTGTTCTTGGTCTTTAACTTTTAATCTTTCCTGTGGACGTTTGGCACCAATATACCTATTACTAATGGACTATTGACTTAGAATAGGTATAGGTTATATCATAAACTTAACTAACTATACTTTGCCTAAAGTAAATTAAAATAACAAGGAAAGGGGGAAATATAATATAGAGAAAGTGAGCTATACAATACAATAAGTTACTGGAAATACTTTTAAATAACGAAGGAAGGAGGCGAAAAAAATGAGGAGGTTTATAAGTAAGTTCAAGAAATCGTTTCGTTATGGTGAGAAGGGTTTCACACTGATTGAGCTGCTGGTGGTAGTAGCTATTCTGGGTGTCCTGGCAGCAGTAGCCATCCCTGCCGTCGCCCGGTTTATTGGCAGTGGTGAATCAGAGGCGGCTGAGACGGAACTGGCTAATGTGCTGGTAGCAGTAACGGCGGCAATGGTTGAGGGGACAGCTGCCGGTATGAGTCCGGTTATAGTGACTTATACCGCCGCGCAGCTAGACCCTACTGGTGTTACTGCTGTTAATGACCCGCAAAAGTACCTACTAAACCCGACTGAATACACATATACTATTTTGATTGATGGCGTGACAACTCAAGGCGCCAAAGCCTAATAGCTTTAAAATAGTTGGATTACAGCTATAGTGAGTTGTGCCGGAATAAGCAGGCGTAGCCAGGAGTAAGAATCGGTTAGATAAGGCTCATCGGTAATGTTTAGCAGCGATTTACCGATGAGCTTTTCTATGTATTAGCTTTTAGCAGTCGGCAGTCGGCAGTCGGCAGTCAGCAGTCGGCAGTCGGCAGTCAGCGGTAAACAGTCAACAGTCGGGAGTCAGTAGTCAGCCGAATGTCATTGCGAGTCCTTCGTTAGAAGGACGTGGCAATCTCATGGTTTCCTTTTTAATTGAGATTGCTTCGCTTTCCCTTCGCTACGCTCAGGGCTTCGGCTCATCGCAATGACGAGAGGGTGAGTGCCGCCCATTTTTGTCATTCTGAGTCCTTCGGTAGAAGGACGAAGAATCTCAGAGACGCTTCCCCTTCGCTGAATAATAGCTTTTAGCAGTCGGCAGTCGGCAGTCGGCAGTCAGTAGTCAGCTTTCAGCTTCTTGATAAATGACGCCAGCATGCGTTTTACCACGGTCACATCACTAGCCAGGTGGTCATAGGCTAGGCTGTTGAGTAAGCTGAGGTCACGAGCCAGCAGAATGTGATATTCAAGCTCGCTTGCCGAACCCATCGCAATCTGGAGGAAGCGAGCCAGCTCGGCATCTCCACTTCGGCCGCAACCTTCCGCAATATTGGCTGGTATGGAAGCACATGAACGCCTGATTTGACTTGTCAGTCCATAAAATTCATAACGGGGGAACGTCTGGGTAGCCTCATAGACCGCCAGAGTCAACTGATGAGCCTTAACCCATACTTCCAGTTCTTTGAAATCTTTCACTTTGGAGCTAACTGCCGACTGCTGACTGCCGACTGCTAAATGCTGAAAGCATTAAAGCTTAAAGCTGATAGCCAATTGCCGAGAGCTTATTTGGCAGCTACAGCTATTCGGTAAGATTCTTCCTTGGGTATGACCTCGCCGTCTTCTTCCAAACACTCAAGGTGTAGTTCAATAGCTTCTTTGATATTAGCTAACGCCTCCTCTTTGCTTTTACCCTGGGAGACACAGCCAGGTAATGCCGGTACTTCTATCCAGTAACCGTTATATTCTTCATCCCAGTGCAAAATCACTGTATATTCCATAGCCTCCATTTGTCACCTCCCTAGAAGCTCTTGAAATTCTTCCACGGTTAAACCAGCCTTTTTTATTTCATTGGCTAATAACCCCACGCTTAATTCAGTATGGAGCGGTATAGTCAGCCTATTGCTTCCAGGCTTAACCAGATTTACATGGCTTCCTTTACCCTTCCTCTGGCTATAGCCAAATTTCTTAAAAGCTTCGATAGCTTCTTGCCCACTTATGCCTCTAAGTTTCCTTCCCATTTTCCACTGGTAGTATATCTGGGAGTGATTAAATTGTAAAGGAGAGTATAAGGGAGTTGGTTTTACTTCTACCTCGCCACTGGGCTTTGCTATATCTAAGCAGCCAGCAAATAGCTTATAGCTAATAGCTTTCAGCAATCAATAGTCATTAGTCAATAGTGATTAGTCATTAGTCAATAGTCAGCGGTCAGCTATCAACAGTCAGCGTTCACCGGAATGTCATTGCGAGTCCTTCGTTAGAAGGACGTGGCAATCTCAGGGTTTCCTTTTTAATTGAGATTGCTTCGCTTCGCTCGCAATGACGAGAGGGTGGGTGCCGCCCGTTTTTGTCATTCTGAGTCCTTCGGTAGAAGGACGAAGAATCTCAGAGACCCTTCCCCTTCGCTGAATATTAGCTTTTAGCAGTCGGCAGTCATCAGTCAGCAGATAGCTAATAGCCATTAGCTGATAGCTTACACCACCACTACCTTGCCGATAAGCTTTTCTACCTCTTGGCGGTCATTGCAGAAGGCAAGCAGGATTTCGCCATTGATTATCCGCTTAAGATAGAGGTCAACCAGGGCTTCGTCTAGTGAAATCATGCCTATATCCCGATGAGTGCGAATTACATTAGGTAACTGGTAGATTTTACCCTCACGGATGAGGTTCTTCACCGCTGGATTAGCTATCATAACCTCAACGGCAGCTATCCTCCCCGAGCCGTCAACTCGGGGAACAAGCGTCTGACATAGCACACCAATAAGTAAAGAAGCTAGCCGTGTCTGGGCTAGATGGCGCTCATGGGGTGGAAATAAATCTATTATTCTCTCCATTGATTGAGCCGCGCTGGGGGCATGACCAGTGGATAGTATCAAGTGCCCGGTCTCAGCTATGGTAAGCACCGCCGCCGCAGTATCTAAATCCCTCATCTCACCCACCAGAATGACATCAGGGTCCTGCCTTAAGACATGTCTCAGGGCGGTGGCAAAAGATAGAGTATCAGAGCCTAACTGGCGCTGGGTTACAGCACATTTAATAGTGGGGTGGACATATTCAATAGGATCCTCAATAGTAACTATATGGCGGCTCTCATTCATATTTAAGTGGTTTACCATAGCTGCCAGGGTAGTGCTTTTACCACTGCCAGTAGGTCCGGTAACTATTGCCAGTCCTCGCTGCTTTAAGGCAAACTCCTTACATAACTGGGGTAACTCCAGCTCATCTATGGTGGGTATTTTGGCCGGCAACAGACGCACCGCCAGGCTGATAGCTCCACGCTGTTGGGCAGCGTTACAGCGGAGGTGACCAACTTCAGGCAGGCTATAGCCGAAATCAAGCTCCAGATGCTGCTGGAATTCCTCCCTTTCCTCGGGGGTGGTTATCTGGAGAAAAGCCTGGTTTATGTCATCAGCGGTTAGCGGCATCACACCATCCACTACCCGTAGAAAGCCATTAATACGCAGTAGCGGCGGACTGGAGACAACCATATGCAAATCAGAAGCGCCCTGGGATTTGGCTAAATTAAACAATGAAAAAATATCCATATCTTAACCTCCTACCCGTCGTGTTTCAGGAGAAAATCGAAATAAAACCCTTCATCGTCACTCATCGCAGTAATAGATGATATAATAACTGTAAAGTTTCTATCACAGCTTCTTAAATCCGCAGCATATTTAAAAATCTTTTTCTCATCGGGCGCTACGCCACTGACAGTTACCGTATCACCGGTATGATTAACCTCAGTAAAGTCTACTGTGGTTGGCTTTAAGCGGTCAATCTCACTTAAATCTCCATCAACAACTTCACGACTTTCTCCCAGATAGGTAAGTGTAGTATTAAGAATACTGTAGGTGGTTTCTACTGGCTCAATCTGGGCTTGTATCAGTCCTATCTGCTCCTGCAAGGTCGCTATTTCTGCGCGCTCAAGGCTAATTTGGCTCTCAATAGGTGCCAGTTGGGAGCGCAATACCTTATTATGAGCCATACCGTTCCAAGTAAAAAATGCCAAAAAGATAACTAAGCCTATGCCGACGGTGATACCAGCCGGGATAAGGATTTGTGACACACGCAGGGGCTTGGACAGGTAAACATCAGGTAAGGTATTAAAATTGACCAATGAGAGGTTTATCCCCCACTTCTCAGGTGATAGCTCCTTCAGAGCCAGTCCGATATTGACCATAAACTCGTTGGCATTGAAGCCTTCAGGGGATTCCAGAGGCGATGGTAATGCTGAGAATGAATAGCTCAACTGACTAACCAGTGGTTGCCAGCTCTCCGGTGTCTCGGCTAAGTCACCGCAGACAAATACAGGCATGGTTGAATCTATAGGCTTATCCTGATGGCTAGAATTATAGAAGGCAACAGTTCTATTAAGCTCTTCAATAATAGTGGGCAGTTTTTCCGATAAGGATTTAGCCTCGCCGGGTAGGGTGAGCCTGCGGATTACTTCGGGCAGCCTATCTTCCATAACCATAATGTTAAGATGGTCTAACTTGGCATTGACAATGATACCTCTGGGCTCAAACAGGGTTCGGCACAGGGCTAGCGGGGACAAGTCCATAATATAGGGCTCAATGCCTGCCTGCTTTAGCGTCCTGATTAAGGCATCAACCAAATTGCGGGGGAAAGCAGCCAGGAAAACATGTCTTTCCTTCTCGGGGGCAGGAACAAGCTGGTATGAAAGGTAAACCTCGTCCATAGGCACTGGAATCACTCTTCTGGCTTCATGCCTTACTGCCTCGGCGACTACTGCCTCAGGCAAGTCAGGCAGAGTTAGCAAGCGATACAGGGAATTGTGCCCGCTCAAACCAACGATGACCTTATCAGTGCTTACCTTCTCCAGCTTGAATAGCTCTTTGAGCTTATCTGCTACCTGTTCTTCATCAAGAACAAGCCCTTGCCTAACCAGACCCGGCTCCAGTGGTAGTCTAGCCCACTGCTTTATCTGCTTGCCCTCAACTACCAGCAGGTTAATGATATCATCTCTAATAAATAGTGTAGTAACTGTCTTTGCCATAGTTATTCACCTCGATAGCCATATATAGCCAGACTGATATTAGCTGACGGTTGCTCGTCTTCTCCAGGTTCAGGAATTGACATACTCACTGCCTCAATATAGGCGTTGACGAAGCTAGTTTCACCGGGTGAGAAGTCGCTGGTAGCTATGGTTTCTATGAAATTAAGGATATGAGCCACCGTGCCCTCCACTTCTACTTCAAACGAGGTAATGTAGTAGGTAATATCCTCATCCTCTTTGTCGCGTGGCTCTGACGCAGTGAGATTGATTATCTTTAGGTTACAATCATCAGCAATGTCAAATATTGTCTCATCGTATTCAATGCTCTCCACCGATTCAGGGAAACTTGCCTTTGTCCCATCAAGCAATAATTCAGCTTCAGCTAGTTTGGTATCCACTTCGGTCAGTCGGCTTTCCAGACCCTCCCTTTGTGAAGTAACGGTAGGCAGGGTAGATTGAGCCAACGATAGGCTATTATCTAGCCGCTGCTGCTCACCCCTCTGTTCAAGATAGACCCAACCCAGCACGCCCACGGCGATGATAAAAACGCCAATACCCAGAATTAATTTAGCTGTTTTACTTATCCTCATTATTTAACTCCATCCATAAAGGTTTTCCAAAGCTCCTTCTCAATAGAAGGAATGTCATTGCAAGTCCTTCGGTTCATCCTTCACCCTTTGGTGAAGGATAAAGGACGAAGCAATCTCATTGTAATCTCACTCCGTTTCCTCCCCTCCGAGATTGCCTCGTCGTCCTTCTGGGAAGAACTCCTCGCAATGACGAGAGGGTTAGTGCTTCGCAATTACACAAAGAACTAATCGGGCTTGCTCCCAACTTAAACTTTATTCCCAACTCATCAATGGTTAAGTCTTTAACTTTTGTCATTTTTATTTTTAACCTTTACATTTCCCGCATTTCATCTTAAAGTTCTATTAGTTTCAACCTCTTAAGGTCTTCGTATGTCCACTTGGACTGCTTTTCAATCATGCTCTTCAAAATCTTTGGAGTGAAGGTGTCACCTGGATGGTGAAAAGAAACCGTCACCCTCCTACCATCCTGGTGATAGTATTGTTGATGACTACCTGACTGTCGTTCGAAGTAAAAGCCATCTTTAATTAAAGCTGATATTATCTCCCTGGCAGTTATAGAACGGAGCCTGGAGTAATCGAGTCCATTCATACATTAACAACCACCAGGGGCTCAGGGGAAATCCTTACTTCCATTTCTGGTTGCTCAGGGATTGGTTCCCCGCGCTCGATGAGGCCTTCGATTGTCATTTCAATCACCTCCCTTATATTCCTTAAGGCCTCTTCTCTGGTATATCCCCAGGTAGCTCCACCCTTTTCTTCAAGGACTGGGCAATAAGCAAACCAGCGACCTTCATCAGGTTCAAGCACTACTCTAAAAACATAAGTCTTCATTTCCTATCTATTAAATACTCCAATTCATCAATGGTTAAGTCTATAAATTTTTAACTTTTACATTTCCTATACATTTCCTACTCTATTAAACACTCTAATTTTTTCATTTTTATTTTTAGCTTTTACATTTCCTAGCCTGGCTATTTTACTTAACCTAATCTACTATTCCTATTGCTAGTTAATCTCCCATCATTTAAGGAGTCTATCCAGTCGCTCCACAGGAATGTTTGCCTTTCTCAGTATCCCCTTTAAAGTCCCTTGTTTAACGATTTTGCCAGCATGAACGGGAACAGGAAAGGTTAATTTATCACCAACAATATACTTTGTCATCTGCACATGGCTTCCCTTTTGCCGTGTAATTTCAAAACCTTCCTTTTGCAATGCCTTCACTAATTCCTTTCCTGTTATCCTCGGCAGTCTAGGCATGTTAAACTACCATTTCTATCTGTCTCCGCTGTATTTCTTTCAGCTTGATGTTCTCTATTCCTAACTCCTCTATGTGGAGTTCGGCAGCCTCTTTAAGGTTTTTGATAGCGTCTTCTATGTCATCTCCCTGAGTATAAACATCCAGTTCCGGGCAGTAAACGGTATAGCCTCCTTCTTCCTCTTTTATCAATTCAGCAGTAATGGTAATATGCTTCATTTCCTACTTTCCCTTTTATCCATTTTTACATTTTAACCCTTAATCTTTTATCTTCCCCCATTTTTATTTTCAACTTTTACATTTTCTACCTATTAAATACTCCAATTCATCAACGGTCAAGTCTTTAAATTTATTCATTTTTATTTTTAACTTTTAATCTTTTAACTTTTAAATTTTCCTTGCTACATTAAATTGATAAACAAAGCCTTTATCCCCTCACCAGGTAGGTCATAGTGCCACCGGTGGTGGTCGCACTGCGGAAGGAGAGGATGATATAGACTAAGTTCCAGGAGTCAGTCTCCGTAGGTAAGTCCACCTGAGCTGATGTATCCTCTGGCTTCAATAGGTCACTCGCCCAGGTAACATAAAAGGTATCAATATCTATGCCATCCTCGCTCATCCCCAGAGACCACGAGTTCCACACATCCCATTTGGTTTTACCATCAGAGAGACGAGTCCCATTAAATTTGAGATAATCATCGTTATAGTAATCATCCCCCTCGCCGACAAAGCAGGTCAGTTTAGCCGCGTTCTCTTCGATGATTTCACCGGTATCAGGGTCCCTAATAGGCTCTGGAACCAAGAAGCCACTAATCGTGCCCCCTTCTTCGCCATCGCCATCAAAATCAACATTGCAGTTCATACCAGAGTAGATAAAGTCATCATACAGATAGAGCTGGTGCCCGTGCGTCTCAGGGCTGGAGTAGATGATTATCAGCGACCAAGCAGCGTAGGACCATTCGTTACCCGTGTCCCCATCTACGCCACCAACGATGTAGGTAGCATTACCGGGGTAATTACCGTTATCGCCCTCGTCAGAAAATGTCCTGACCAATTGGGTTACATCCAGATAGCAAGAATAGGAATACTCACCAGGTTCATTCTCCAGGAGTGACCATTCAGAAGCGGTTATCTCCTCAGCACCTTTAGTGGGAACACCACCTTCATCAAAGTAAACCTGGTCACCATCTATCTTAAAAATAGCTGAGGTATCGGCTATCGTCCCTGTCTGCACAGAGATTTTGACATTATCTATGTAGATATACTCGTTATCATCACTGTAGCTTTGTATCCTAAACCCTATCTTAAAGGTACTGGTCAAATACGTATCAGGAACAGTAACAGTGTAATTTACTGGAGACGTACCAATGTTTCCGCAGATCCCAAGGTCACTATACCAGTCCCAACTGCTGCTACCGTTATCATAGAAGCCATATTGAAGACAATCATCACTTCCTTGCGGCCAGCTACGGTATGTCCAATTTCGCCAGGAAGCGGTAACCGTTTCAGGTTCGTAAGCGTGTAAATCCAGCGTATTTTCCATTTTAAGTTCTCTGCCACCACCATCATGATGCGCGTAAAACGCAGTAGAAGACCCAGATTCGTGCCAATCACTACCGTAATCCCAATTCCCGTTATCAAGGTCTGTACAATAGTCCCAGAATAGTATTTCCTCGCCAGTATCCGCTAGCCAGGCTGACCAGTAAAGATAAGCTTTTTCCACTTCGGCATCAACCGGGATATCGTCAACCTCGACACTGCTCGCACCAAGCAAGGTATCTCTTATCGGCGGCTTATGCCAAGGATTCTCGTCTATCATTAAGGTAGCGCCTGCAGCCCGGTATTCTCCGCCTATGGCTGAGCCCAGTTTCCGCAGCTCACATTTGGCAGTATAAGCTTCAACAATAGTTTGCTTATCGGTAGTAGTATCAGTAGCCGTGGAGGTAATCTTATAGACTTTAATATCGGCATCCCAGGTATAGGTAATATCGGCACCGCCACTTAAGTCCAAGTTGGTATCTATCCAGGAAACGGCTCCGGGACTCTGCCCCAATGGACCAGTAAATTGGAAGGTGATAATGCTCTCCATTGGCTGGTCCTGTGGGTTAACCTCTGGTAAGTCAGTAAAGAGAACAGCGGGACTGAAAGTCCAGACTACAGCTTCACCACCATTGTGAGTGGTGATTTTCCTAGAATAATCCCCTGGGAAATTGGCCTCTAGGTAAGCCTCAAAGTCATCCTCTTCCTGTCCATCTACATCATAGTTGAAGCCGGGTGGTAGCCATATGCCTAGCGATTCTACTTCCAAAGGGTCATCTGTATCCTCTTTGTAATAGTATATCTTGATTTGATATTCTGAAGTCCCTGAGACACTACCAACTATTATCAGCTTGGGAGGCTCGTTGTCGATACCCTCAATAATTAGCCTCGCCTCGTCCTCATCTGGGATTGGTGTTATCTGAGGAATCCAGCTATTTCCTATGGTAACATTTACGCTATCGCCATTTATCGGCTCGGATAGGTAATAATCCCATTGGTTTGAAGAGCTGTATTCATAATAGGCATACGGGTCATACGCGGGAGTATCATATTCGAATAACTCGGTTAGCTTGTCATACTTTATTTGCCATAAGGCGTCCTCAACCCCAGAGTCAGCGGCATAAAAACTATCCATCTTTTCTTCATAGACTTCTCGTCCAACATTAAGCCCGGTGCTCACATAAGCCAGGAGCGGGGTAATGATAAGACTGCCTACCACCAGCAGAATCAGGACCATAATCATCACCTGTCCCGTCTCGTTTTTGATTATTTTTTCCAATGACATTTTTTTCATCTTACTACCATACTCCCTTTGTACCTTACATGCCGGGTCTGGGGATAACCTCATATGTTCTGGTCTCACTTTGTCTCTCCACGGTGGCAGTTACCGTTAGAGTAAGCTTGCCATCGGTAAAATCAAGACGAGTCTGGCCTACGCCAGGGATAATATATTGGGCCAAAATGGTCGTCTCATTCCCTATTTCATAGCCGTCAGCATCGTAAGTCAAATGCTGTCTCTGGAGCTGCTTGGGTCCGCCAATCATATTTTGCAGGGTATAAATAACCTCATACTTCTCATTATTATCCCATTCGGTCCAGGTTAATTTAAGAGGAAACTTTGAACCTGACGGGGTTTCTCCTTGCCACTCAAGATCCACAGTCTGAGCCATAGTAGCGTCGCGACTGACCCAGAAGCCAGCATTCTGCACCTGTCTGACTGCGGTCATATGATTGGAGGTGCGGGCCTCTATGGTAATCACCTGGAAAATAGTCCCAGTAATACCCCCGGTAATGAGACCGGTAATAGCCAGGGCTACTAATATCTCTATTAAGGTAAAGCCCCTCTGGTTTTTGTTTATCAACCTTAGCCTGTGAAATATCATCGCACTGATCTATAACTCTTTAATGTAATTACCGCTTCCCCACCATGACTAACGGTTACAGTTATTTGCTGGATGCCATCGTCAGTATCATGTAAAAGCTCGGCGATGACATTAGCGGTATAGCCATCATAATTATTAGAAAGCAATGGCGGGTTATCATTATTCCACCAAGATGGTTGGTCTGTTGAACTACGTTGTGAAGAAGTGACCGTGTAATCCCAAGGAGCAATACTATAAGCCTGCTCCCTGACATATTCCATCTGAGTTCGGGCCAGGCTTTCAGCATTGGTTCGCTTATCGGCAATAAGGGCAGCTTTAGAGGCAGTAGCTATACCACCGAGAAAGGCAGCCGCAATTATGCCCAGCAAAGCCAGGGCTACCAGCACCTCTATCAGGCTGAATCCCTTTTCATTTTTCATAAGTCTCGTCTCCTAGACACCCATCTGCCCATAGATGGAATACATAGCTGAAACCATAGACACAGCAATAAAACCAACTACCAAGGCGATAATTAAAATCATAGCTGGTTGAATAAGTGCCACCGCCGAGCTAGTCCTATCATCAGCCTCCATCTCATAGCTATCAGCTACAGTGGCTAGTGTGTTGTCAAGGTTACCGGTTTCCTCACCGACTCCAGTCATCTGCACCATTAAGGGGAGGAAGAGCTTACTCCTTGCCATAGGTTTGGATAAGCCTTCGCCCCTCACTAACTCCTGCTGAATTCCAGTTAGAGCCTCAGCCACAACCTTATTATTGCTGCCTTGAATAGACATAGTCATGATTTCAGGTAAGGGCAAGCCAACCCTGAATAGTAGAGATATGATTCGGCAACAGCGGGAAAGCTCGCCAAGGAGGTTAATGCGCCCCAATACGGGTAGTCTGAGCATTATACTGTCCCACTGATATTTACCGGCTGGGGTTTTGATGTAGGCAAAGCCTAAGACAGCAACCGCCAGTAGTGCTAGCAGCATATAAAGCCCGTAATGGCTAAACCAATCAGACACACTAATAAGTATCTGCGTTGCCGGGGGTAAGTCAGACCCAAATGCAGTGTATAAGCTAGTAAAGGTGGGCAAAACAAAGGTAACCAATATACCTATCACTATAACGGCTACAAAGGCAACAATAAAGGGATAGGTCAGGGCATTCTTAATCTTCTTTTCCGTGGTAACTCCCCTCTCAAAATGATCAGCCATTTGTCTTAGCACTATGTCTAGATTGCCGCCCTGCTCACCAGCAGCTATTGTCCGATGGTAGATTTCAGGGAAAGCCCGAGGGTGTTTACTTAGAGCGGCTGATAACGAACTGCCACCGCGAATGTCAGAGGCAACCTCGCCAATTACCTTTTTTAGGCTGCGATTGGTTACCTGGCTTTGTAATAGCTCTAAAGAGGCGACAATATCAGTACCTGTTTCAAGGAGTAACGCCAACTGACGGGAGAACATTATAATTTCCCTTGGCTGTATCCGGGAAAAGTAGGCTGCCAGCTTTTCTGTATTGAAAAAGGGAGTGAACGATTTCAGGTTAACCACCTGATAGCCACCATAACTGAGTAGATTGATGGCCGCTTCCTCACTGGTAGCCGAAAGTTTACCTTTGACCAATCTTTTGTCTTCAGTATAAGCTACATAATTGAATTCCATTAAACCTCCAAGTTAGTAGTCACCAGAGTAGGCATTACGCAGCACTTCAGACGGGGTAGTGATATCAGCCTTTACCTTACGCATACCATCGTTCATAATCGTTACCATCCCTTCTTTAAGTGCCTGAGTACGAATCTGGCTACTACTGGGTTGGCTGGGAAGCATTGTTCTTATAGTATCACTCATAGTTAGAATTTCAAAGATTCCCGTTCGACCCAGATAACCGGTATAAGCACATGACTGACAACCGGTGCCATACAGGAATTCAGTCCGTTTCTCCCCGATTTCTCTTTCATAAGCCATCCTCTCTATTGACGGCGCTTCTATAGGACGGCTGCAATCAGGGCAAATGCGGCGCACCATCCGCTGAGCGACAACACCAATAACTGCTGACGCGACTAGAAAAGGCTCTATGTCCAGGTCAAGGAGACGGGATAGCACACCAGCCGCATCGTTGGCATGGACCGAGGATAACATCAGATGCCCGGTTAAGGCTGCCTGAACCGATATGTTAGCTGTTTCGGTATCGCGTATCTCACCGACCATTATTACATCGGGGTCAAGACGAAGTATAGACCTCAAGCCAGTAGCGAAGGTAATGCCAGCTTGAGGATTGACCTGAATCTGATTGATATCCTTAAACCGATACTCTGCCGGGTCTTCAATGGTAATTATGTTTCTCCCCAGGCAGTCAAGGGAATTGATTGAAGCATATAGGGTAGTGGTCTTACCGGCTCCGGTAGGACCGCTAATCAGAATCATGCCATAGGGAATCTTGAGTACATTCTCATACTTTTCCAGGCTATAAGGTAACATACCAAGTTCGGATAATCCTAGAGTAGCCATTGACTTGTCCAGAAGTCGCAAATCGGCCATCTCACCATTAACAATGGGAGCAGTAGCTACTCGCACATCTATCTGTCGCCCTTTTACCTCGGTAGAAAACTGACCATCTTGTGGACGATGACGGTCAGCAATATTCATATCGGACAGGATTTTGATTCGAGAAATGAGAGCCGGATGTATGGTCATAGGCAGAGACATCATATCCTGAAGAGTGCCATCAATACGATAGCGTATCCTCAACCTATCCTCTTCAGGCTCAATGTGAATGTCAGATGAGCGGGCTTTGATTGCCTCTTCAATAATAAGGGTAAGAGCCTGAGCCAGAGGGGCATCAGTATCAACCCTGATGTCAAATCTGTCTTCAACTGCGTCACTGGGGGTAGAGATACGAGAAAGCTGCTGTTCAATTGCGCCATAGCCTTTATAATTAAAGTCAATAGCCTCCCTGACTGCCTTGGCACTGGCGGCTATAGGCTTAATCATCATCTGGCTCAGGGCAGAGAAAGCCTCCAGGGCAAAGATGTCGGTTGGGTCTGCCATAGCCACCTCTAATGTGTTATCAGATATAGTCAAGGGTATGGCATTATATCTTCGCGCCATCACTTCAGGAATCAATTGCAATGTTTCAGTCTGAGGTGCATGCCTCAAAGATTTGACCATAGACTTAGCCGCTGGGGCTACTAACTCGTCTAACTTAGCCGGGTTCTCCTTGGGTGGGGCAGGTTTTTCTTCAGTCACCGTGGGTTGAGAAGGGTTTTTTTTGTTTGCCTCAAGGACTTTTATCTGCTGTAGCTGGGCAAATTGCCGCGCTTCAGGGCTAAGCCCTGCTGATACCACAATGATTTTATCATCAATGCCGGCATCGTAGGCTTTAGTATCAAATAATGATATCTGCTCCAGACTCACTTCCTTCTCCCCGTTCAGGAAATCTATACCTAGCCCGTGACTAACCTGGTCAATGTCAATATAAGCCAATATATCAAAGGTATATTCAACTCCTGACCGGCCTCGAACTCTGGCTTTCTCCTCAACTCTATAGCCCAGATTGGCTAAAGATATCACTAATTGCTCGTTTGTTTCAAACTTAAGGGGCTCCTTTGGTTTAACCGGTGGCGCAGGCTCTAAATCTAATAATGACTTTATTCGTTCTCCATCCATAATCTTTATCCGCTGCTTGTGAGCCAACTGTTTCGCCTCCTGACTAAGTTCAGGGGTGGCAACAAGGATTCGGTCATGAATGCCAGCATCATAGGCTTTGTTGGCAAAGCTGAAAATAGTGTCTACCTCCATTTCCCTATCACCCCCGGCAGCAATATAGACGGCAACGGTGTGGTTGGTAAAACCATCGTCTCTTTGAGCCAGTATGTCAAACATATGCTCAACACCTGATTTCCCGGGGAGCTTAGCCCCCTCGGTTATTTCATAGCCCTGATTTTGCAGATACTCTCTAATCTGGGCTCTTAGCTCCATATCGGTTTCCAATTGATATGCCTAACCTCCTCTATCAACAAATAAGACAAAGTCTAGTCTGCCAATTGCCAAAAGTCAATACTTTCACCCTTATTCCCAATATTTCCTTGAGGCAAGTCGTCTGCCCACATTTTAGGCTACTAGAGTAAATTGCTCATAAAACTGACTCTTAAATTTCATTAAAATCCTATTATATGCCTATTATGGTTTTACTTCCGCTGAAATCCAGCCGTTGCGCATGGCTAAGGCAACGGCATGGGCTCTATCATTAGCATTTAGCTTGCGAAGGATGGAGCTAACATGATTCTTAATTGTTTGCTCACTGATTTCTAATATACGGGCGATTTGTTTATTTGAGTTGCCATTAGCAATGTAGTTTAGAATCTGCGACTCCCTATGGGTAAGGTGGGCAATTAGACTGTCGATCTTTTTTCCCATTGATACTGTTTCTTGAAATTGCTTTAATACATGTTCAGCGACCTTTGGTCTAGCTATAAGGCTGTTATTTATAGGGTATTCACCATTACAAGCTCGGTGTATAATGCTAACTAGCTCTTCAGCAGTGGTGTTCTTTCTGAGGTAAGCTACTGCTCCAGTTTTGATAACTTCAAAAAGCTCGTCATCATTATGGTTGGAACTTAGTAGCACCACTTTAGTACTTGGGTAGCGTCGTACGATATTTCTACCTAGTTCAAGCCCGCTGAGAACAGGAAAGTCAATGTCCAGCAGGACAACATCTGGAGAATTGGCTTCAATTAACTCCAATGGCTCTTGAGATGGGTCACAGTCTACTATTTTGAAATCAGATTGCCGAGATAGTGCCTGGCACATACCAGCCCGGAAAAACGCTTGCTTATCAATTATCATTACTGTGATTCCGTTCACTGCTACCTCACTAGAACATTTTTGTTATTATTCTGACTAGGTTTCCTATTATTGCTCCTAGAGCCTATTTGTTAAATTAGTGACTTCCTATCACTGCTGGCTATTTTCGGTCTGCTGGGAAAGGAAGCTGTCGATATCCTCCTGGTGAAATCTTCTATCACCTCGTGAGCCGATTCGGTATGCCTTTAGTATTCCCTGATTACTCCACCGCCTTACTGTATTAATATGCACATTGAGAAGGCGAGCTACGTCGCTTATTGTCAGCATTATGTTCGTCTCATTAGGACTTGCCATGCTTCGTTTTCCTCCCTAAAAATAACTTAAACTTAACTATTACTACTATAGTTTATCTTACTTCCTAAATGCAATGACCCAAATGGGCTATAGACCATAGGAAATAGTAATAGGAATATAGGGTCATATAGAGGGTGTCTTGGGTTCAGGTTTGTTAGTGGTTATCGCCCGGTTTCCTATTGTAGAGGCGAGATTACCCAATATCTCGATGCTGGGTGAGTCTTCTTCGCAACCAGAAGCCAAGAATAGTGAGTAACACCACACCAAGACCTATCCATATATAGATGGGCCAGCTTGAGACTGAAGTCCAAGAAGAGCCAACATAGAATAACACCGGGTGTGTCCAATCACTCTCGTTGGAGGCACTATCTACTGCCTTCACCCTCCAGTAGTAGGGGGTTTTCTTCTTGGTTGGTTCTAGCCTCTCCTCTTTAGCGATAGTGTGTTCCGAGTGAGTTAATCCCTTCTTTTCCAGCACTATGATTGCAAAATCAGCATCAGTGGCAACCTGGAGAGCATAAGTTACGCCGCTGGCATCCTCAACATCCTCCCAGTCAAAATATGCTTCTGCATTTGACATACCGGCAACTTTTGGTAACCGTGGCACTGGTATTGGCGGTGCTTGTGCTTCCATAGTAAAGATTGATATTACCGTGTTGGTAACATCAGTGGCAGTTACAAGATGGTTGCCAGCCACGCTGGGCGGGACAGTAAAGGTCGCCAAGAAATTACCGTAAACATCAGTAGGTGCTTTAGCTACAGTGATGACCTCACTGTTACTATAGGTGATGGTAACCAGGGTGTTGTTAATGAATCCGCTGCCGTAAATGGTAAGCTCTATGCCGACATAACCAGGCAATGTCTGACTTGTCGTTGGACTGAGACTGATGCCAGCCGAAATAGTCAAATCTACATTAGCCTTATTGGCGCTACGGTCTCTGGCTCTTACCTCACTGATGCCGCTGGTGGTGTTGGAAGGCACAAGGAAGCTGCCAGTGAAGCTGCCCTTATGATTAGTTTTTATTGCTATGGGATTAGTGGAAACCCTGTTACCATCAAAGGTAACGGTTATGTATTCCTTTTTTGCAAAACCGGCGCCGCTAACCTCTACCGTGTTTCCTCCAGACGATGAGGTTGGGGATACAGTTATTTTAGGTTTCACGATGAACTCAGCCTCAGGCTTATTACCAGATTCATCGGTAACGGTTATAGTATGGTTGCCAGTAATGCTCTCAGGGACGATAATGGTGCAGTTGAATTTGCCTTCGCTATCGGTTGCCTTATCCCCACTAACTATATCAACAACATCATAATCATATTCAATGGTAATTATTTGACCCTGGCGGAGCTCCTCACCGCTAATCGTGACCTCACTACCCACTAGACCCTTTTCAGGGTCTAGCTCAATTTCACCTTTGATTATACTAAACTTGGCAGTGGCTTCTATGCGGACGCTGTTGCGATAGGTGATATATACATAATAGTAGCCGCCGTGCACATCTTCTGTATGATACCCATCGGTAAGTGTATAAGGTACGACAAAATTAGTATTAAAAGTACCATCGACTGTGGTGAAGGCTCTTTCCACCTCCTCATAGGCATCAAGCCCATCAATGTTGTCACCGACATCGGCTTTATAACTAGAAAAGTAGATATATACCCTGTAATTAGCATCGAAATCGTAGCCAAGAATCTCAATATTGTCACCGATTTCACCCTCATCGGGGTCGATAGTAATATTCTCACCCGTGGCGTGGATAGGAATAGCAGGGAATGCTACCACCAGCAGGACAAGGATAATGCCTGATACCAGGATACGGAAAATTTTACTGCCTCTCACTCTACTGTTTCCCCTTAATATCTTATATTAAACACTTTATTTATTGTAAACAATAATAAGCTTCAATATGAATTATGTCAATTTCTGACATTAAGCGGGGACGAGTCTTGACCATTATTGACAGTGCTGTTAACTGTGCTTATACTAAAAATAATTATAGCAGGCAAGTAAGGGGGGACGCAAAAGAAATGAAATACGATAAACAAGCCGAGAAGGAAGCCAAGAGGGAAGCTGAGGAAGCTAGGAAGGCTGAGGAGACGGCAAAAAGGGAAGCCGAAGAGGCTAAGGAGAGAGCCAAGCGGGCAGCTGAGGAAGCTAGGAAAGCCGAGGAAGTCGAGAGGAAGGCAAAGAAGGAAGCTGAGCAAGCAGCCAGAGAGAAAGCTAAGCGGGAAGCCGAAGAGGCTAAGGAGAGAGCCAAGCGGCAAGATGAGGAAGCCAGGAAAGCTGCGGAAGCCGAGAAGGAAGCCAAGATAGAGGCTGAGCAGGCAGCCAAGGAGAGAGCTGAGCGGGAAGCCGAAGAGGCTAAGGAGAGAGCTAAGCGGGAAGATGAGGAAGCCAGGAAAGCTGAGGAAGCCGAGAAGGAAGCCAAGATAGAGGCTGAGCAGGCGGCCAAGGAGAAAGCTAAGCGGGAAGCCGAAGAGGCAGCTAAGGAGAAAGCTAAGGGGGAAGCTGAGGAAGCTAGGAAAGCCGAGGAGACGGCAAAAAGGGAAGACGAAGAAAAGTTAAGCGCTGAACTTTATGAGGGATTGGTGAAAATGACGATAGCATCACCAGTAGATTATGAGCAGATGGGGAGATTGGAGGAATATTTGCGTCAGGTTCAAAATCTACACCTGGTATTAGTTGGAGGCTCAGTTGAGGAAGGTGCCAAGATTGTTGTATCCGCAGACAAATCAATTCCTTTAATTAGCATCTTGAGAGAAATGCCATCTGTAGAGCAGGTAGTTAAGACTGATAAGGAAATTCAGGTTACGCTAAAGCCAAAAATTTAACTGAACTAACAACTCATCAAATAGTATAATCGCTATGAGGTATTAGGAGCACTAGTAAGACTCCGCTGTAAAAATACCGGTAAAGGTGGTGGCCGTCAGCCTTTCTGTAGGATGAGAAAATGTTGCCATCCTTTATCTATTCTAGCACTGAATTGGAATATTTAACATACATTTGACTCGTCAAATGTATTGGTTATGCCGTTTAGGTTTTTCTGTGATTTAGTTCAGATATACTGGGGGAGACTATGTTCTCCAGAATGCGGGCAACCCAACCTTATGCTCACCCCAATGTTATTACTCTCTTTTTTTATCAATGTCAGGCTATTTTCGGTCATTGTGAGTCCTTCGGTTCATCCTTCACCCTTTGCTGAAGGATAAAGGGCGAAGCAATCTCTCAGTATGTCATTGTGAGCGAAGCGAAACAATCTAAAAGATTATATCGTTTGCTTGAGATTGCTTCGTCGTCCTTCTGGGAAGGACTCATCGCAATGACGAGGGGGTAAGTGCATCGCAATGACGAAATAGTGAGAAACATTCACTACCTTCTAGAAACATAAAAGAAGAGAAGTGTCTTACCAGATTACCGGATGGGTACGATCTGTTTGCAAGGATAGTGAAATCTGTTACACTAAGTTCAGTTTCTAATCTGAGAATTTAGATATGAAAAGAAGGGTAGTAGTAACCGGCTTAGGGGCAATAACTCCCCTAGGCATAGGCGTGGAGAAAAACTGGCAATCTTTGTGTCAGGGGAAATCGGGTATTAGTATGATTACCAGGTTTGATGCTACTGATTTTGGGACCCGGATTGCTGGTGAAGTGAAGGACTTTAATCCGCAGGATTTTATGGGCAGGAAGTTGGTGCAGAGGACAGATCGTTTCATCCAGTTTGCTCTAGCTGCAACTCAGATAGCACTGGATGATTCTGGGTTAACCACCAATCCAAGCAATACTGACAGGGTTGGCGTAGCCATAGGAACAGCCTTGGGCGGGATAGAAAGTTTGGGAAAGAATCATCGGTTGCTGTTGGAGGGCGCTCGCCATCAAATTTCCCCGTTTTTTATACCTTGTTTTTTGGCTAATATGGCGTCATGCCAGGTTGCCATGCAGTTTGGCGCCAAGGGACCGAATATCTGCCCGGTGACTGCCTGCGCGGCTGGAACGCAGGCTATTGGTGATGCCTTTAGGATTATCCAGAGGGGCGAGGCTGAGGCTATGATTACTGGCGGGACAGAGGCAGACATTACCCCTATTATCTTGGCTGGATTGGATGCATTGAGGGTGATGTCAACTAGGAATGAGAAGCCGGAGAAGGCGAGCCGCCCCTTTGATAAAGACCGTGATGGCTTTGTTATTAGTGAGGGCAGCGGAGTTATCATTTTGGAAGAGTTAGAATTCGCATTAAGTAGGGGAGCTAAAATATTTGCTGAGGTATTGGGCTATGGCTTGAACAGTGATGCCTACCACATAACTTCTCCAGACCTTGAAGGAAAAGGTGTGTCTGGTTGCATCAGAATGGCGCTCAATGATGCTAACATTTCTGCCGATAATATTGATTATATTAATGCCCATGGCACATCAACATATCTAGGCGACTTATCTGAAACCCGAGCTATAAAGAGGGTTTTTCGAGAGCGTGCCAGTAACATACCTATAAGTGCTAATAAATCAATGATAGGTCACCTGTGGGG
Organism: Dehalococcoidia bacterium; assembly: GCA_011170285.1. Lineage (GTDB taxonomy): Bacteria > Chloroflexota > Dehalococcoidia > Dehalococcoidales > W498 > W498. The sequence goes on along the minus strand of DUEE01000002.1, from coordinate 105,911 downwards.
TGCGGCTGGGGCAGTGGAGGCAGTATTTGGCATCTTGACTATTACCCAGGGTATTATCCCACCAACCATCAATTACGAGACTCCGGACCCGGAGTGTGACCTTGGTTATGTGCCTAATGTAGCTAAAAAGGCCAAGGTAAGGGTAGTCCTTTCCAACTCCTTTGCTTTTGGCGGTATTAACGCTGTCTTAGTTTTTAGCCAGTTCCCCCCACAGTAAAAGCATTTATTTAATCTGACATCTGAATTCAGCCTAGTTGCAAAAGGTTAGTAATATATGTTATATTATACCTAGTAATGCTAGGTATTAAATTAAGGAGGTAATGTGAATGGTGCCAAGGCGTAAATTAATGAAAGGTAGCACCGATTCTTTACTTCTGCACCTAATAAGTCGGCAACCAATGTATGGTTACCAGATAATTAAAGAGCTTGAGAGAAAAAGTCGGGGCTACTTCAAATTTAAGGAGGGGACTCTTTATCCAGCTCTTCACCGTTTGGAAAGGGCGGGCTTAATCTTGGGCAAGTGGCAGACTTTAGCCGGTGGACGGCAGAGGAGATACTATTACATTACCAATAAAGGCAACCAAATATTGGTAGCTAAAATGGATCAGTGGCGGGATTTTTTAGCTGCCATGAACCTGATTATTGAGCCACTAAGTACTTGATGTGGAGTAGAGAAATGACAACTTCACTGAGTTCTTATCTCAACTGTATTCGAGATAATCTGAGACTTGAGCCTTCGTCTGAGGAGGAAGTTATCGATGAGTTACAAACGCATATTGATGATAAACTCAGAGAACTGAAGGAGTCCGGATTATCTGAAGAGGAAGCAGCTAACACTTGTGTCAGTCTCTTGGGCTCGGCTAAGTTAGTAGCTTGTCAGTTATATGAGGCTCATAGCCAGGGTACCTGGAGGCAAACACTATTAGCTTCAATGCCACACTTTCTTTTTGCCTCACTTTTTGTCCTCAATTGGTGGCGAGGTAGTGGTTGGCTATTAATTATGCTTGTCTCCGTCCTGACTATGGCTGTATATGGTTGGTGGCATGGTAAACCAACATGGCTTTTCTCTTGGCTGGGTTATTCCTTACTGCCGGTAGTAGCGGCTGGTCTCTCCTTACTTTATTTACCTAAAGGATGGTCGTGGTTAGCTATACTCCTTTATATCCCACTGGCTTTATGGTTACTTTACTCTATTACACTTCAGACCATAAAAAGAGATTGGCTGTATTGCTCCCTAATGCTGCTTCCGGTGCCAACTATTATTGCGTGGTTTTTAGTTGTGGAGCCAATGGGTAGATACCCTGAGTATTGGCTTGAGCGAATCCAAAATTTTGCTACTTGGATTGGACTGAGCTTTTTAGCTTTAGCGGTAGCTGTAGCCTTATTCATCCGGCTGAGACAACGGTGGCTAAAGGTATCGGTACTAGTTATATCGGGACTTCTAACTTTAATTATGGTCGCCTGTTATGCTGAGGGAAAGCTTGGGCTATTTGCTCTTCTAGTTCTAATTGTGGTTATGTTGGGACTTGTCTTGATCCCAGCATTGCTGGAACATTGGCTAAAGCATGGTAGGCAACAGCCGATAGTTTAGGCGGTTGTCTCATTGTGAGGTTTATTATGCCAGGGGTAATCATCGTAACTGATAGCATAGCTTGCCTCCCCAGGGGGTTGGTGGAGCAATATGGGATTGAGATTGTGCCCATTAGCATTTGCTTTCGCAACGAGGTCTATCGGGATTGGGTGGATATAACTCCCACTGAGGCTTATGAGTTATTTTTACAGGATCCCGAAAGGTTTACTACATCGCCAGCATCACCCGGGCACTATCTCGAAGCCTACCATAAGGCAAGCGAGCAAACCAAGCACATTCTTTGTGTTACTCTTTCATCTAAGCTAAGTACCGGGTATGAAATGGCTTGTGTTGCCAGGGAACAAGCCAAGTCTGAACTTCCCCAGACATCCATTGAGGTATTGGATTCCCAGACTGTTACCGCCGCCCAGGGCTTTGTTGCCCTGGCTGGGGCTAGAGCAGCCGCCGAGGGGGAGAACTTGGCTGAGGTGGTCCAAGCCGCTGAGGAAGTGAGAGACAGGGTGACTTTTCTTCTCTTTGTGGATACAATCCGTCATGTTTACCGAACAGGGCGCGTACCTAAAGTGGCTGCCCAGGTAGGTTCAGTGCTTAAAATCAAACCAATACTTACCAGTTCCTCGGGGCTGGTGCGTTTTGCTGGGGCGGTGAGAAGCAAAGAGCGTGGCATAAATCGTGTCCTTAAAATGATGGGAGACAAAGTAGGACAAAACCCAGTGCATGTTGCCGTGATGCATGCCTATGCCCAGGAAGAAGCCGAGAGGCTGACGGCGCGGATATCATCTGAATTTAATTGTGCCGAGCTCTGGCTTACCGAGTTTAGCCCGGTAATGGGCTATGCCACTGGCACTGGAACCTTGGGTTTTGCTTATTACAAGGAATAAGTTGTTGTCGGGTTACAAGTATTCTCTCATGAGGGTTAAAGGTGGTCAATGAGATTGTAGCCGTGATACTTGGCTATTTATTAGGCTCTATTCCTTCAGCCTATATTGCCACCCGGATAGCCGCCAGTAAGGATATACGCCAGATGGGCGGTGGCAATGTAGGTGGCTTAAATACCTACCTAGAAGTAGGGGCTAAACCTGCCCTAGCCGTGGGTATAGTTGACCTGAGTAAGGGGGCGGCAGCAGTAGCCATAGCCTACTGGCTATTGGATGTGCCCCAGCTATTTGTTATGCTCGCCGGATTAGCTGCCGTGATTGGACATATGTGGATGGTCTTTCTGAAATTCAGCGGGGGCAAAGGCATGGGGACTACCTTTGGTGCTCTAGCTGTCCTGATGCCTATCTATGGATATTGGTATGGATTTCTAATCTTCCTGGCTGTAATCATTATCCCCTTCGTAATTACCCGTAATGTAGCCTTGTCTATGGCCATTGGTATCCTGTTTCTACCTCTTATTATCTGGTTACTAACGCAATCAAAATTGGCTGTTACCCTGGTCATTATCCTAGGGGTATTAATCGGCGTAAAATTTTTACCAACAGCTAGGGCAGTTTGGACTAAGAGCGAGACTAAAAAGGAGTTTATCTTTGGTGACAGGCAACGGCCTGAAGATAAAAGAGAAGAGACAAAATAGCGCCACCGCTTTGGCTCTTATAATCCTTACTTTATTTGGCAACTATAAGGAGAAATTGGATTTTTAGAGTTAATAAGATGGCTATTGCAACTGATACTACAGCCCATATCCCTTAAGAGCAGGTGGCGAATTATAGCATTGCCTTGGTGCGATTGCACATCATTTTAACGATAAGGTCTATCAGGATGTGATAGGCATAAATCCCGCCCAGTTTTATGCCCCTCTTAGGCCGGCAAAGAAGCCTCCCGCTACTTTAATTAATTAACCAGATTTTTACCAAACTACCTAGCCAAAAAGGTAAAAATATTCTATAATCAATAGAATGGAATATACTGAGCTTGTTTCGGATGTTGAACGATTGAGTGAGACTTTAGGGGAGCTTCCTGAACCGATGATAGAGCCTGCTTTTATTGCAGTGAGCGGCTTGCCCGGGGTAGGGAAATCTTACTTCTGTAGTAAGTTAGTTGAGAGGTTACCGTTTGTTATTCTGGAAAGTGATGCCTTGCGTAAGGTTCTCTTCTCATCCCCAAATTATGGTTTACAGGAGAGCTATCGCCTTTTTCGCGCCTGTAATCTTCTCATTGAGAGGCTACTGAAGGGAGGAATACCACTTATTCTGGATGCTACAAATCTGTCGGAGCGACACCGTGAGCGTCTATATAATATTGCTGATCGTTTGAATGTTAAGCTAATATTGGTCCGTGTTGGAGCCCCGCTCCAGGTAGTGCATGAACGGCTTAAGGCTAGGCTGGAAAATTCGGAGGGTAAATCAGATGCCGACTGGACGGTATATAAGAGGATGAGGTCTACAGTTGAGGAAATTGGTCGTAACTACTATGCCGTAGATACATCCAGAGATATTACTCTCGTCCTCAATAAGATTGTTAGAGAAATTAATAAGTAAAGGGAGATTTGTGATGGAGATTAAGGTTATAGTTGGTGATATTATTAAGACCAAAGCTGACGCAATTATTGTGCCCTTTTTTGAAGGGATGGAACACCCAGAAGGTGATACGGCTGCTATAGATAAGGCTTTAGATGGCGCCATCTCTCAGCTTATTAGCCAGGACGAGATTAAGGGTAAACTCAATGAGATTACTATTATCCATAGCCTGGGTAAGCTTCCAGCAGCTCGGGTAGTAGTTGTTGGACTGGGTAAGCAGCAGTCGCTATCTCAGGATAAGGTTAGTGGGGTAGTGGCTGAGGCTTGTCGGTTTCTACGGCAGAAGGGTGTCAATAGCATCGCTACTGTTGCCCAAGGAGCAGGAATATCCGGAATAAACCTGGAGAGTGCTGTTCGAGCAGTAACCGAGGGTGCTCTGCTTGGTGTCTATTCGTTTCGCAGACATATAACCAAAGAGGCTGAATATGGTGAGATTAAGGAGCTTGCTATAGTGGGGACTGACGGAACTAAACTTCCTCGTTTGGAGCAGGCTTGTTATGAGGGCAAAGTTCTAGCCGAGGCAACTAACCTGGCTCGTGATATGGTCAATGAGCCAGCTAACCATATGACCCCCAGTAATATGGCTGAGATAGCAGCTAATCTGGCTGAGAGTTACAGGCTTGAGCTTAGCATCTTTGAGCAAGAGAAAATGCAGGAATTAGGCATGGGAGGACTGCTTGGCGTAAGCCAGGGAAGTCGGCAATTACCGAAACTCATTATCCTCCACTATAAAGGGGATGACTCTACACAGCTTAATGTGGCGTTAGTCGGCAAAGGGGTAACCTTTGATTCCGGGGGTATCTCTATAAAACCATCGGAGAGGATGGGAGAGATGAAAGGAGACATGGCTGGAGGTGCTGCTGTCATGGCAGCGATAAGTGCTATTGCTCGGCTTAAGCCCAAGATTAATGTTGCCGCTATTATCCCGGCTACAGAGAACCTGCCTGATGGTAACGCTCTGAAGCCGGGTGATGTCCTGACCGCAATGAATGGTAAGACGATTGAGATTATCTCCACAGATGCCGAAGGGAGGCTTATTTTAGCTGATGCTTTGAGCTATACCAATAAGCTTGATGCCAAGCATATAATTGATGTAGCTACTTTAACTGGAGCCTGCCAGATAGCTCTGGGTACTTTATGTACTGGTGCTTTTGGTAATAATCAGGAGCTGATAAATAAGGTAATTGCGGCTGGTAATGAAGCTGGCGAACCTATCTGGCAGATGCCGATGTATGAGGAATATAAAGAGCAGAATAAGAGTGATGTTGCTGATATTAAAAATGTTGGTGGTAGATCCGCGGGTGCTATCACCGCGGCTCAGTTTCTAGCTGAATTTGTTGGCGATACCCCGTGGGTTCATTTGGATATTGCCGGTACCAGTGAAAGTGAAAAAGAGCGAGCCTATCTAGTAAAAGGGGCTACCGGGGTGCCAGTAAGGACATTGGTAAATCTCGTCCTTTCTCTTGCCAAATCCTAGACGAGACAGGGAGGCTTTAAATTATAAGGATTTAATACCTAATAATGGTGTAGATGAATTTCTTCCGGGAAAAAGGTATAAGCAAGTTGGATACTAGCCAGGTGAAATTCAGGCAGGGAGAGCTCCCAGCCACAACTTTAACCATAGTCCCGTACACAGCACTATAAGGACAAGGATGGAATTGCTTATTAGCCTCCTTCTCTATGACCTGAATTAATAGGCGGATGCTTATTCCCGAGGATAAGATTGGGGTGGCAAAGGGAGACAGGGCTAGTGATAAGGATAGATTGGAGTATTATAGAAAAAGTAAAAGTTGGTAGGATAAACTTCAGGAGGAAGTCTTGATATTTGAGGCTTCAGATTTTGTTTTTGAACCGCCACCAGTAATATCCAGAGCACGACGTGTTTTGATTAAACCCAGTGCCTCTTGTCCGGTACCATATCCGGTAACCACTAGCCCGGATATGTTATCGGCAATAATAGAGGGTATCAGACAAGTCAGTGATGCCGATATTCTTTTACTTGAGGGCACTCCCGGAGGGGAACCAATCCGCCCCATCTACCAGGCATTAGGTTATGATTTCCCGCGGGTATTAACTCTGGATGTAAAGGGTTGTATCTGGGTAGAGGTAGATAATCCTCTATCTAAGCCTTTGGCTATACCGACCTTCTGGGTGCCTAATGTTATCTTGTCTAGCGACTACTTAATAAATGTAGCTCCATTAAGGATTTCTGATGGTAGAGGTAGACTTAGCATAATGAACCTGCTTACCCTGCTCCCAGGCAGCAAGTATAGTAGTGAACAGTTAAATGGATGGGAAGCCTTATATAGTCTGGGGATAGATAGGGTGATAGCTGACCTCTATTTTACTTTACCCTTTGACCTGGGGATTATAGAGGCTCGCCAGAAGTTTATTTACCACGATGACCCTACTCAGGGTGAGATTGAGGAGTATGGCAAGGTGTTTATCGGTGAGCCTTATGAGGTAGATTGTGAAGTCTCGGAATTACTAGGGCTTGAGACAGAGTATCTTGACTTGATTAAGATAGCCAAAGCAGAATTTGAGGCTTAAAGGTCTCTATTGTAAATAGTTTGGTGAATAAAGAAAACATGAGTTTTGACCAACATCGACAGCGCTGGTTTATTGATTTAGATTGGTATCAGAAGAATAATCGCTCATTTATTATCTTGGCGCGGAGCCGTATGTGTCCCAAGTGCCAGGAGCGGTTGATGGTAGGAGAAGGAGAGGTTTCGCCGTCTGACATTTTAGCTAATATTAAAAACTGCTGTTCTCAAGCAACAAATTTTATTAGCGGTGAATTACCCATATTAGAGAGTGTATTTCGCTTTTTCTTAGGGAATGGCAATGAGCCCGTTGATGTGGAGGAACTAGGCAAGCGACTAAGTGAGTGGCGTGGTAGAGATACCTACCGTACCTCGGATGAGATTCTACCGCATCTACTTAATAGTGACCAATATTATGGCTTGAGACAGGTGCAAACCTAAATCCTAGCTAATAACTTATAGAAAAATGGGAGAACTTTCCGCTATATTCTGACCAGTTTACTACTACTTTGTCTACTTCAGCCATAGGCGGTCCTACTTTACAGTAGCCAATTAGCTTTACTAACTGCTTTCTTCTCCCTTCAGCGTTTACTTCTACATTTCCCTCAGGTAGGTTGCGTACATAGCCAACCAGACCCAACTCTTTGGCTCGCTTGGATATAAAGTCGCGGAAGAGAACACCCTGAACATAACCATATACTATTGCCTGCACTGAGACTAAGTCAGTCATTACGAATCACTTTATCCTACAATAAACCTTAATGGTAGCGGAAAGTGATATTTATCTAGGCGGTATAAACCCTGCTGATGAGCCAGGTCTATGGCTTCATAGAATTCCTGTTTATTCACCGGACGGGACAGTAATGGTATATCAAAGGCTTTATAGCAGGGATGATACTGAGCCATAATGTTCAGGTAGGTATTGGTGGAGACCTCTCTGGCAAGGAAACGCACTATCTCCTGAGTTCCAGCCAAATGGTGAGGCAGCACCAGATGGCGTACCAGAAGACCGCGCTGAGCTATCCCCTGTTCATCTATCTGGAGGTCACCCACCTGGCGGTACATTTCCTTAATGGCTGCTTTATTTATCTTGGGGTAGTCTTCTATCCCGGATAGCTGCTCAGCAATTTTAGCATCAGAATACTTCATATCAGGCATATAGATGTCAACAATCCCGTCCAATAGCTCCAGGGTGTCTACAGAATCATAGCCACCAGAGTTATAGACCAAGGGTAAATGGAGACCCATGCTCACTGCCAGATATAAAGCCTCCAGGATGTGAGGCACTATATGGGTTGGACTCACTAGATTTATGTTGTGGCAGCCACTAGCCTGAAGGGAGAGCATCATTCTTGCCAGTTCTTCCTTGTCAATAACACACCCTTCACCTAACTGGCTTATAGTGTAATTCTGGCAGAAGACACAGCGTAGATTACAATAGGTGAAAAAGATGGTTCCAGAGCCATGCCTACCGACTAAAGGCGCCTCTTCCCCGAAGTGAGGACCATAGCTGGAAACTACCACTTGGTCAGTAACCTGGCACTTTCCGCTTTCACCAGCTAGGCGATTAACACCGCAGTGGCGAGGGCATAAGCAGCATTCTTCAAGTATTGATTTGGCTTTCTCAAGGCGAGCCTTTAACTCCCCAGTGCCATAAAGCTGCTGATAAGCTGCTATCTGTCTTATTCCTCCTCTACTTTTCTTTCCTTCTTTCCCTTCTTAACTACTTCTACAGTGGTTGGAGATGGCAGGATGCTAGTCACCGTTACCTTCTTGGTGCTCTTTTTGGGTTTCTTTGGTTCTCTATGTCTGAAATCTCGCCTTCCCATAACGACACCTCTATTTGGGTAATAGACGATAAGGACTATAAATTTAAGTTTAGCAAAGAAATGCCACTATGTAAAGTAAGTTGAAAGTTGCTCTAATGCTAAGCGGGCAGCTTCAGTTTCTGCCAGCCTTTTACTCTTGCCTGTCCCCTTGCTTAATACAGCATCACCCACTCTTACCTCAACAGTAAACCTTCTGTCGTGGTCTGGTCCGGTTGCTTCTACTACATAGTAGAAAGGCGTCGGTTGCTGCCTTGACTGGATGAGCTCCTGAAGTTGTGTTTTATAATCAACCTCTACACCTTGGCTTACAATCTTCCGTAGCTCTTTATCGAGTAAACTCAGGATGAAATCCCCGGCAGCAACCAATCCCTGGTCAAGGAAGATGACAGCTATCAATGCTTCTAAGGTTCCTGCAAGGTTAGTCGGTTTCTGCCGTCCACCACTTGCCTCCTCCCCCTTTCCCAGATAGAGATAATCACCGAGTCCAAAGGTTGTTGCTATACCAGCTAGAGTATCGCCACGCACTAGAGTTGCGCGTACTCTTGTCATTTCTCCCTCAGTGAAGTGAGGGAAGTCCTGGTATAACTTTTCAGTAATGACAAAGCCCAAAACAGCATCGCCTAAAAATTCTAGCCTTTCATTGGAAAATGGAGCAAAGCCAGGATTCTCGTTAATATAAGAGCTGTGAACTAGAGATTGCTCCAGCAGGGATGTGTTATTAAAGGAGAGTCCCATAATTTGTTGTAGAGCAGCTAAATCAGCCAAAATGTAATCCCCACTTTCTCAACATAATTCTAACATAAACATCTAAGCTAAGCATGTCAAACCATGTAGGGGGTTTTAAATTACCCTCTTGTTGCCATTGGTATAGCTCCGTGCTATAATTTTGGGGTGCTGGGGAATAGTCTAGTGGTAGGACAGCGGATTCTGGATCCGTCAGGGTAGGTTCGAATCCTACTTCCCCAGCCAGATATATAAAGCAAGAGGTATAAGTGACATACACGGTGATAACTGAGTAGGATAGTGAATCGGACTATGTTGCTTATGTCCCTGCGTTAAAGGGGTGTGTCTCATAGAGTGAGACCAGTGAAGAAGCTTTAAAGAGTATAACGAAGGCAACGGAAGCTTACATTAAAATACTTCTTGCAGATGGATTTCCTGCCTCGATATAAGTTATATTACTAAGAGAGGTTAAATTAAGCATACCCGATTATCGGTTTACGGTGATAGTGGGATAGTATGAAGATGGGCTTAATATAGCATCTATTCCACTTTTTCAAGGTTGCTATACGCAGGGTGAAACCTATGAGGAAGTTTTGGAGAATGTCAAAGATGCTAACAAGTCACATGTAGAAGCTCGTCAGTCATTAGGGGTGCCTGTTCCTACAGGAATTACTTTAGTGAGGGGCAGACAGTTGCCCTGAATTAGCCTAGTTTAGCCTGACTTGAAGAGGTGGTAAGGGTATTATAGTTGGCGATTTTATTAAGCTCATTTAGTAAGTAATCACTGAAGCTTTTTAAATGGCGCATTCGTCTAGGGGTTGAGGACACCTCCCTCTCAAGGAGGAGATCACCGGTTCGAATCCGGTATGCGCTACCAATCTTGACTTTTAATGTCATTCATTTTTATAATGTTCACGCTAATAAGTACTGGCTATTAAATCTTGCAGGCTAATGCCCGAGTAGCGCAATGGTAGCGCAACCGACTTGTAATCGGTAGGTTAGTGGGTTCGAATCCCCTCTCGGGCTGGGTATTTAGTGGTGATACCGGGAGGGGTGCCGGAGTGGTTAATCGGAGCAGACTGTAAATCTGCCGCCTGAAATGGCTACGTAGGTTCGAATCCTACCCCCTCCACCATAGTTCAAGTATATGGTTGGACTAGACAGCATAGTCTAATAACTTATATAATGGGATTAGTGCCCACATAGCTCAGCAGGTAGAGCACGTTCTTGGTAAGAACGGGGTCACCAGTTCGAGTCTGGTTGTGGGCTTAAATAAAGGGGGTTAAGAATGGCTAAAAAGAAATTTGAGAGAACTAAACCACATTGCAATGTAGGTACTGTCGGTCATGTTGACCACGGGAAAACAACATTAACCTCAGCGATAACCAAGGTGTTAGCAACAGTAGGTTCCACAGGGTATCGCTCATTTGATAGTATTGATAATGCACCAGAAGAGAAATCACGAGGATTAACCATCGCTATTGCCCATATTGAGTATGAAACCGAAAAACGGCACTATGCTCATATTGATTGCCCGGGGCACGCTGACTATATTAAGAATATGATAACTGGGGCGGCTCAAATGGATGGGGCTATATTGGTGGTTAGTGCTCCGGATGGTCCTATGCCCCAGACCAGAGAACATCTTCTGTTAGCCCGCCAGGTAGAGGTTCCAGCCATTGTCGTTTGCCTGAATAAGGTAGATCTGATGGAAGATGAAGAGCTTCTAGAACTAGTGGAGATGGAGATGAGGGAACTGCTTAGTAAGTATGGTTTCCCTGGTGATGAGGTACCAATAGTAAGGGCGAGTAGTCTCAAAGCTGGCGAGTGTGGTTGTGGTAAACGGGAATGCCAGTGGTGTGGTGCTATCTGGAATCTAATGGATGCAATAGATAGCTATATTCCCATTCCGGTCCGACCTAAAGACCAGCCCTTCTTGATGTCAGTGGAAGATGTGTTTAGCATCAAGGGGCGGGGTACCGTGCCCACAGGAAGGGTAGAGAGGGGAGTAATTAAGCCTGGGGAGGAAATTGAGATTGTTGGCTTACATCATGAGCCCCACAGGACGGTAGCTACCAGTCTGGAAATGTTTCATAAGATCCTAGATGAGGCTGAGCCGGGAGATGCCGTTGGTATATTGCTTAGGGGTATAGACCGAGAAGAGGTGGAGCGGGGGCAGGTACTGGCTGCCCCGGGTTCAATTAAACCGCATACCTATGCTGAAGGTCAGGTGTATGTTTTGAGCAAAGAGGAGGGAGGCAGGCATACTCCTTTCTTTAACGGGTATAAGCCTCAATTTTATATTAGGACCACAGATGTTACTGGAAGCATTGAGCTTCCAGAAGGGGTGGAGATGGTTATGCCCGGTGATAATATAAAGATGAAAATAAAACTTATCTATCCAGTAGCTTTAGAGAAAGGTCTACGATTTGCTATTCGGGAGGGGGGTAAAACAGTAGGTGCTGGTACCATTACCGGCATCATAGAGTAGATATGGCTAAGAAAGCTGAAGCCAGGGTTATTATACATCTTGCCTGCACTGAGTGTAAGGAGAGGACATATACTACTACCAAGAATAGGAAAAATGACCCCCAGCGATTAGAAGTTAGAAAATATTGTCCCCGTTGTCGCACTCACAGACTCCATAAGGAGGTCAAGTAGTGCTATCAGGGGGTAGGTGGGGTTTCTTCTATGCCACATCGTGTTGCTAATCCAAAGCGTTCAAGATTTAGATTTATTGGCGAAACTATAGGTGAGTTGAGGAAGGTAGTTTGGCTTACCCGAAGAGAAGCTATTTATTTAACATTTCTAGTACTGGTTATTACCATTACTGCGAGCGTAATTCTGGGAGCAACGGATTATGGCTTTAGTCGCCTCATTGATAAGCTTTTACTGGGTAGATAAAAGCCCGGGTGACTTTTACACTGACGGGAGAGATAGCTTTAAATAGGCTTTAGCTGAGTGAGGTTAGCTGTGGAGGAGAATCAGCAACATTGGTTTGTAGTTCATACCTACTCAGGATATGAACAGCGAGTTAAGAAAAATCTGGAGCAGCGTATTAAGTTTATGGATACGGAAGGTGAGATTTCTCAGATAGTTATACCTACTGAGGAGGAAGTTCAGGTTAAAAATGGGCAGAGGTACAGCGTGACCAGGAAGATATTACCTGGTTATGTCCTGGTTCAAATGAAGATGAGTGACCAAAGCTGGATTGTAGTGCGCAATACTCCTGGTGTTACTGGTTTTGTTGGCAGTGAGAATAAGCCTTGTCCGCTGCCAGAGGAAGAGGTTAATCAGATTTTGAAGCAGATGTCGGATGAGGCCCCAAAGGTCAAAGTTGGCTTTCGTAAGGGACAGAGTATACGAGTGACTGATGGTCCGTTTATCGATTTTGTAGGAGTTGTGGATGATATAAATGAAGCAAAGGGCAAAGTCAAGGTGCTTCTCTTCCTTTTTGGGCGTGAAACACCGGTTGAACTTGACTTTTTGCAGGTGGAAAAACTCTGAATACTTTTAATTTTCGGTTAGGAGGCAGGAGTGGCGAAAAAGATTAGAACAGTGATTAAACTACAGATTGAAGCGGGAAAGGCAAATCCAGCGCCTCCAGTAGGTCCGGCTTTAGGACAACACGGGATTAACATTATGTCCTTTTGTAAGGAGTATAATGAGCGCACTTCTGCTCAGGCTGGGTCTATTATTCCAGTGGAAATAACTGTCTATGAGGATAGGTCATTTAATTTTATTACTAAAACGCCACCAGCTACTGATTTGCTGAAGAAGGCGGTAGGTGTGGAAAAGGGGGCTAGCACTTCCGGCCATGAAAAGGTAGGGAACTTATCCCGAAATAAAATTCGTGAGATAGCTGAGTTGAAGGCTAAAGACTTAAATGCTACTAGTATTGAGGGAGCAGAGCGAATTATTGAGGGTACAGCTCGAAGTATGGGAATTGAAGTAGGATAGGAACAATGGTAAAAAACGGAAAAAACTACCAAGAAGCAGTTAAACTGGTGGACAAGACCGAGGATTATCAGCCTCGGGAGGCTATTGAGCTAGCTAAGAAGATGACTCGTGCCCGGTTTGATGAGACGGTTGAGCTCCACCTTCGGATGGGCGTTGACCCTAGAAATGCTAGTCAGCAAGTGCGTGGTGTTGCTCTTTTGCCTCATGGGTTGGGGAGGAAGGTGCGTGTTCTGGTTTTTGCTCAGGGTGAAGATGAGAGGATTGCTAAAACAGCCGGAGCAGATGTTGTTGGTGGGGATGAGTTGATTAAGAAGATTGGGGATGGTTGGTTGGACTTCGATATGGCTATTGCTACTCCTGAAATGATGGGTAAGGTAGGTAAACTAGGGAAAATTTTGGGGAGGCGGGGATTGATGCCTAACCCTAAATCAGGAACTGTGGTGGCTGCTACTGAGTTGCCTAGAGTAATAGGTGATGCCAGTAAAGGGCGAGTAGAATTTAAGCTTGATAGGACAGCTATCATTCATGTACCTTTGGGAAAGATTAGTTTTGAAGTTGATAAGTTGATGGATAACCTGACAGCAGTAGTCGAGGCAGTGGTGAAGGCTAAACCTAGTGGTGCCAAGGGACAGTATGTGAGAACTGCCTTTATAGCTACTACTATGGGACCCAGTATCAAGCTTGACCTTATACCAACCCTGTCTTTGACTTCCAGTTAATTGTATGGTAATTTAGTAATCGTCCTAAGATAGCGGGTGCCGATTTAGGCTTAAAATAGTGTGCCTGCCGAGGTCGACAAAATCTTGGACTAATGAGATTTTGATAAGTCCTTGTGCGGTAGGCATAAGGGCTTGTTTTTAAATAGATACTTATCAGTGCTGGTTAGGAGCCAAGGAAGATGTCTAGAGATAATAAAGCACAGATTATTGATAGTTTACAGGGGGATCTTTCCAAATGTAACATCGGTATTTTAACCGACTATCGTGGATTGTCAGCTTCAGAAATGAATGTTTTACGCCGTAGACTGAGGGAGTCAGGTATTGGTTATAAAGTGGTGAAGAATACCCTGGCTCGATTTGCTGCGGAAAGAGTCGGCAAGGATGAATTGGTTAGCCTCCTTGAAGGTCCAGTAGCTATTGCCTTTGGTTATGGTGATATTACTGAGCCAGCTAGAGTATTGACTGACTATATTCGCAACTCCAAAGCCGGCTTAAGTATTAAGGGAGGCTTTTTGGGTGATAGACTACTCACTTTAGCAGAGGTGGAAACTCTGTCGTTATTGCCGTCAAGAGAGATATTGCTAGCTAGGGTTCTGGGTGAGATGCAAAGCCCTATCGTTATGTTAGTTAACTATCTCACTATCCCTATAAAGGGCGTTATAGGAGCGCTACAAGCTAGGATTCAACATTTGGAGGGAGAATAAGATGCCAGAAAATGAAGTAGAAATCGTACAAGAGACTGGTGAAGAAGTAGCTAATGACGAACAGCAAACACCAGCGCCAGAAGAAGTGAAAAAGCCAAAGAAAGTAAAAGCCACAGCAGAGAAAGGGAAAAAGGCAACAGCCATTGATGAGATAATGGCTAGTATAAAAAATATGACGGTGCTTGAACTGTCAGAGCTGGTAAAAGCTTTACAGGCTGAATTTGGGGTTAGTGCCGTGGCTCAGGCGGCAGTGACAGCAACTACGGCGGCGCCGACCGAAGCCGCAGCTCCTGAAGCCGAAGAGCAAACAGAATTCACCGTGATTCTTAAGGATATAGGGCCTAATAAGATTAGTGTGATTAAGGCGGTACGCGAGGTAACTACACTGGGGCTGAAGGAATCTAAGGATTTGGTGGAGAGTGCTCCGACACCAGTGAAGGAAGGGGTTAATAAGGACGAGGCAGCTACCATGAAACAGAAAATGGAAGCGGCTGGGGCTACTGTTGAAGTTAAATGATACCTGTATGGGCGATTTAATTGGCAGGTTGAAAACGGCGCCAAAAAACCATATAGTTATCACGGATAGCACTCCTACAGAGAAGGTAGAAAGTGCCTCAAAGAGATTGCTATATATTGATGGGCATGGGTGGCTTGTTTGTCATTCTTGGTCTAGCCACAATCTTCTGGGGTAAAAGAGAGGAGAAGGGCTATTATAACTCGATTTCAACTCATCATGATGCGAGAGAGTTCTTAGAGCATTTGCCAGAACGTCCTGAACCTGGGGCATTAAAAATAGGCGGTCGGATTGCAATTATTATCGGCTTGCTTATGGCGGTTATGGGTGGCGCCTTCTGGCTTTGGGGCTAAGATTGTTTATCCATACTAGGCGGAGACTGGCAGATGTGGTGAAGCTTCTCTCCCTATCTTCCATACTTTAATTTGGCATAGAGAAGCACAGAGACAAGAGCTGTGCCAATTGCGTTCCAGATGATGACCGGGGGAAGCCCAAAAGAAATACCGTAAGCTAACCAACTGATAATACCTAGCAAAAGTAAGGTGTTAAAGAGCAGGCTTATTTCGTGGGCGCTTTTAAGTTTAAAAATACGAATGAGCTGCGGAATAAGACTACAGGTGACAAGTGCTCCACCTACAAAGCCAAGCCATTCTCCTAAAAGCAAGGTTGATACCTCCATTTTGAGCTTATTTTATTATCTATCGATATTATTTGTCTGAATTACACCAGGCTTCTGGGTCTGTACTGGATGGCTTCAGCCAGGTGATGGGCTTTGATTATATCGGTATTTTCCAGGTCGGCGATAGTGCGAGCTATTTTGAGTATGCGGTGGAAGGCGCGGGCGGAAAGGTAGAGTTGCTTCATTGCTGCCTTGAGCAGGCTTTGGGCTGATTCTTCAACTTGACAAAACTCTCTTACTTCCGTTGGCGTCATTTCAGCATTACAGGCTAGATTTGTTCCTTGGAAGCGTTGACGTTGTGTGGTGCGGGCAGCTTCAACCCGGGTTTGAACTCTTTCTGAAAGTTCGCCTAGCCTGTTATCAGCCAACTTCTCGTAGTCAATATGGGGCACTTCAGTGAATATATCAACCCGGTCAAGAAATGGTCCGCTGATACGTTTTTGGTATCGGGAAACCAGACTGGGAGGGCAGGTGCATTGTCGGAAAGGGTCACCATAGTAACCGCAGGGGCAGGGGTTCATTGCCCCGACCAGCATAAAGTTTGCAGGGAAGGTTACACTACCTTGAGCCCGACTAATAGTGATTACTTTATCTTCCAGGGGCTGGCGCAGTAGCTCAAGCACGGCATGTCCAAATTCGGGGAGTTCATCAAGGAAGAGAACCCCCCGATGGCTAAGGCTTATTTCACCAGGTCTTGGCCAATGACCGCCACCTACCAGCCCCGCATTTGAAATAGAGTAGTGGGGGGAGCGGAAGGGTCTTCGTTTAATCAGAGGGGTATCCGATGGTAATAGACCGCTCACACTATAAATCTTGGTAACCTCCAGGGCTTCCTCAGTGGTCATTGGCGGTAGTATTGACGGTAATGAGCGTGCCAATAGTGTTTTACCACTTCCGGGGGGTCCCATCATTATTACATTATGCCCTCCAGCGGCAGCTACCTCTAAGGCTCGCTTGACATGCTCTTGCCCTTTAACATAGGCGAGGTCAGTGGTTGAGGTGGTAGGAGGGATGTATTCCTCAACCTCTTCGGGTTTGTATTCTGGGGCTGGTATTTCTCCCCGAAAATAGCTAACTAACTGGGATAATGAAGTGATGGGAATGATTTTAGCACCTTCTATTAAAGATGCCTCTTTAGCATCGGTATCAGGCACAATAGTGGTGGATAACCCTTCCTCATGAGCCAAAGCAATCATAGGCAGGATACCATTGGTGTGGCGTAAACTGCCATCCAGGGACAGCTCACCGAGGAGGACGGTTTGAGAAACATCAGCATATACTTGCTCTGAGCTGAGAAGGATACCAACGGCGATAGGTAAATCATAAGCTGGACCGGCTTTCTTTAGATTAGCCGGGGCAAGATTAACAACAATACGCCTCATTGGGAAAGAGCAAGCGGAGTTTCTGATAGCGGCTCGAACTCGCTCTCTTGCCTCCTGGACGGCGGTGTCAGGTAAGCCAACGATAGTAAAAGAGGGTAGACCAGGCGATATATCTACCTCAACTTCAACGATAGCCCCGTCTAAGCCTACGATGGCGCAGCTTATTACCTTAGCTAGCATAATTAATTTTATACTATATCATAAACAAGTGTGCCTGCGGAATGATATTATAAAATTAGAGTTGATGGTAAAACTGCTGAAGGTTAGAAATGTCTTCGGTGTTTTTGCTTTCAAGTCAGAGGAAATGTGTTCTGTTCATAATATGTACACATTAGACACAAAATTATAGTTAGTTGGGTAGTGAAGGTAAAGATTACTCGCTTAGCTTAATTATGTGCTTTGCTTCTTCAACAAGGTCCTGTGGTACCAATACTCTCACTTCTCCTAGACCATCCAGAGTCAGTCCAAATATTGCACCGGCACTTTCGTACTGCAATAGAACAGGGATTCCTTCACTTTCCAAATGAGACTTAATAATATTAGCAGTTAATTCACCCTGCACTTTATCAATTACCACGAAGTCTGAATTCGAAATTCCCATATCAACTACTATGGCTATACTAATACCCCACTCGCCAGGTGTCAAAGCAGTGGTAAAATTTAATCTATTTGATAACTTAGGTGTTAACTAATTCTTATCATACTCGCAATTTGATTTCGTCTGGAGTAATGTTCTCTACTAGTATACTGTAAAACTCTGTGTTAGTGTCTCCTAGAAACTTATTGCCTTGGTTATTATACAACACTCTCAACCAGAAGGAACGGAAAACCTAAAAAATACTAAACAGCACGAGGCGTGAAGAATAGATTGCTGGATAAGGAGTAAATTATATAGAGGATCACTTACCATTTGCCAGTCTTATAACGGCATATTCCCATAGCGATAAAACCTACACCGAAGCCAATGAAAAGTGCTGCTGGCGTAAGATTAAAACCTATACCAACGCCTAAGCCAATGATAAGACACCCAACAAATATAAAACTACCTAAGCCAGCTTTATCGGATTTGTGTTTTTCGTCAGCCACTATTTCTCTTAATGGTAAAATATTCCCAAGCCAGCTACTTTAAATAGTTTATTACTCTGTTTATTGGCTGTCAACTAAGTGGATATAAATCATTTCTTTATCATTCACATAAGGTTGTAGAGCACTGCCAAATAGAGGAAGTACGAAAAGTTACAATAATCCCAAACAGCACGAGGTGTAAAGAATAAATCATCTGGAGGAATTACTAGATAGGTGTATTAGAGAGCCCTCCTTGAAAGCCGCCAAGAGCTGAGGATTATTATACCAGCAACCAGATAAGGCAAACCGATTATTGACCAAGCCACGACATGATTGTACCCAGCGAAATACCCTATATGTATACCCAATCCGATAGAGGTTAAAACCAGAAGTGTACCAGCAGTTATATCTCGCCACCAGGATGCAATACAACTGGCTGCCGCAAGTGCTCTAAGTAAGACCAGTGTGCTGCTTTCTGTAGTTATTGGTTCGATACCTTCAGACACAGCTGAAGCAATCAACATGCCTACAAAGAATACGGCGGCAATTGACTCGATTACTCGTGCTGTCCATCGCATTCGTTTCGCTAGATAATATCGGTTACTGGCTGATATTGGCTGCCTTCTTACAATGAGCTAAAATTCCTGATATTGGCTAGTGTGGTTTTATGCTAAGCCCCAATAGTGTGGTTGTCAATGTTGTAGAATAGGCAATGAACCCCTGTCGTACGGAATGCAACTATAAAATTAGAACTGAGCGTGTGTTACTGTTCGCTCTGAAGTGAATCGGGCGTATCAGTAGCTTTCGTCGGAAATCTAGCCGCCACCCTATTCCAGCCTGCCTGCTTTTTTCTTATATTTCCCCGCCAGGCACCCCAGCCACACAGTCTGACAGCCCAGTAAATAAGAAAGACTTTCCAAGCCGGTACACCAAAAACTTCCATAGCTTCTCGGAATATCTCGTCTGACTCCTTTCGGCAACGCTCCTGTGTCCAATAGCAATAGTCGTGAATTACCGTAGCGTTTCCATGTTTTCCCCATTTTGAAACAAGTATTCGAAAGAGCCTGGGTACACTGGCAAAATCAGTCATGAATTTCGGAGGCACATCAACTGAATCGCCACTGCCTTCTTTACCAATATCATATCCAAACCCTTTTCGAAGAACCCATGTTTTACCATCGGCGAGAGGGGATACTTCCAGTATGTCGGTGAATTTGCTCATTTTTATTACTCCTTCCCTAACTACGAATAGGCAGATAAATGCCACATATGATATAGGTTATCTTTCAATCTGCTTAAACATAAAAAGAGCATCGGCCACCGCCATATTACCTGGCGATTCCAGTGCCCTTATTTCAATCCCTTCATATTCTCCAAGGCACCCAATTTTTACTATTTTTTATGTTAGTTCATATGTTTGGTCTTTAATGTAGTCCTTTTTCTATAATCTGTCAATACACCAAAAATAGAGATGTTCTACTGTACGTACCGGATGTATTTGCGGATTCAGACCATTAACGAAGTGCGCTCTTGTTGTCATTTAAGTCTAGTGCTACAATTAAATTCAGTAGGAGGAAGGCATGCCATTAGATAGCATATTTGTTAAAGGGGCTAGGGAGCATAACCTCAAAAATATAGATGTAACTATCCCTCGTGATAAACTGGTGGTTATTACTGGTGTCTCTGGCTCAGGCAAGAGTTCCCTGGCATTTGATACCATCTATGCTGAGGGACAGCGCCGCTATATGGTATCTCTGTCGGCTTATGCTCGCCAGTTTCTGGCTAGGATGGAAAAGCCAGATGTTGATTATATAGAAGGGTTGAGCCCAGCCATCTCAATTGACCAGAAGGGTTCGAGTAAGAACCCGCGGTCTACAGTGGGTACTGTAACCGAGGTCTATGATTACCTTAGGCTGTTTTTTGCCCGGTGTGGTCACCCTCATTGCCCCAAATGTGGACGAGAGATTTCTATGCAGACGGTGCAGCAGATTGTGGATGCTATTCATAATATACCCAGTGGTAGTCGTATCATGATTCTGGCACCGTTGATTAGAGACCGCAAGGGTGAGTATCAGGCGGTGTTTGATGATTTGCGTAAGGCAGGATATGTCAGGGTTCGGGTTGATGGGCGAATTTATGACCTGTCCGAGGAGTTTCAACTGGATAAGTACAAGAAGCACTATATTGAGGTGGTAGTGGATAGATTATTAGTTGGGCAAGGCGGTAGCTCAAGCCGCATCGCCGATTCAGTAGAAACTGCCCTTAAACTTGGAGCGGGAGTGGTTCTGGTGTCTATTGTTGATGATGAGGAATTACTGTTCTCGGAGCATTTTGCTTGTGTCCATTGTGGGATTAGTCTGGGTGAGATTGCGCCGAGAACATTTAGCTTTAATAGCCCCCACGGTGCCTGCCCTGCCTGCACGGGATTAGGGGTTAAGTTGGAGATAGACCCTGAGTTGGTTATTCCCAATAAAGATCTCTCCATAGCTCAAGGAGCGATTCGTCCTAGTTGGTATTCGGCTTGGTACTTCGACCAGTTGGAGTCTTTAGCTCGCCGTTATGGCTTTTCCCTGAATACCCCAGTAAAAGAACTGAGCGAGGACCACCTTGAACTGATACTCTATGGGGAGGGAGGAGAGCCATTGAGATACCGAAACCGCTTCGGACGGATTAGAGAATACTATGACGGTTTTGAGGGAGTGATTACACGTATGGAGCGACTGTACCGAGATACGGAGTCTGAGCACTCCCGGGCTGAGATTGAGCGCTACATAATGTCCAGAGCTTGTCCCGTTTGTGAGGGCAAGCGGCTTAAACCAGAGTCGTTATCGGTGACCATTGCTGGTAGAAGTATTATTGACATTAGTTCAATGTCAATAACCCAAGCCCTGGACTGGGTAGCGACCATTGGTGACAATATACTTACTGAGCGTGAGCAGGTAATAGCCCGAGAAATCCTTAAGGAGATTCAAGCCCGATTAGGATTCCTAAAGGATGTTGGTCTAGACTATATTACCATTGAGCGTCCATCAGCTACTCTTTCTGGCGGCGAGGCACAGCGAATTCGCCTGGCGACCCAGATTGGCAGTGGGCTTATGGGAGTGCTTTATATTTGTGACGAGCCGACAGTGGGTTTGCACGCCGCCGATGACTTTCGTTTGATTGAGACGCTGAAGAGGCTTAGGGATTTGGGGAACACCATACTTGTAGTAGAGCATGATGAAGCCATGATGCGGGCTGCTGACCACATTATTGATATGGGTCCCGGAGCTGGGGAGCATGGCGGCTGGATTGTCACCACTGGGGCTCTGACTGACATTGTTAATTGCCAGGAGTCGATAACAGGTCAGTATCTTAGTGGAGTGAAGCAGATTCCTTTACCACAGAAGCGCCGCCCTGGCTCAGGCGAGGAGATAATAATAAAGGGGGCTAGACAGAACAACCTGAAGGACATAAATGTACATATTCCTCTGGGTAAGTTTGTTTGTATTACCGGCGTTTCCGGTAGTGGTAAGAGCACCCTTATCGATGAGATTATGTATAAGAAACTGGCAAAAATATTCAATCGGTCACGGGAGAGACCTGGCGACTGTGATGGCATCATTGGTGTGGAGTATATAGATAAGGTAATCAATATTGACCAGTCACCCATTGGGCGCACTCCTCGCAGTAATCCAGCCACCTACACTGGCACCTTTACCCCTATTCGTGAGCTTTTAGCTACTGTTCCTGAAGCTAAAATGAGAGGTTACGCTCCAGGTCGGTTCTCGTTTAATGTTAAGGGAGGGCGTTGTGAAGCCTGTCGTGGTGAGGGATTTATTCAGATTGAGATGCAATTCTTGCCTGATGTAACCGTTGCCTGTGAGGTGTGCAAGGGGAAGCGCTATAATCGTGAGGCACTTGAGATTAGATTTAAGGGCAAGAATATAGCTGAGGTATTAGATATGACTGTGGAGCAAGCTCTGGTTTTCTTTGAGCATTTCCCCAGGGTAAGAGGTAGGCTGGAAACATTGCGAGATGTGGGGCTTGGCTACATTCGTTTAGGTCAGCCGGCACCTACCCTTTCCGGGGGAGAAGCGCAGAGGGTAAAGCTGGCTACTGAGCTGTCACGGCGGTCTACAGGCAGGACATTATATATTCTTGATGAACCGACTACCGGTCTCTCCTTTGATGATGTAGCGGCACTACTGCGGGTGCTACAGCGTCTGGTTGATGCTGGCAATACGGTGATTGTTATAGAGCACCACCTGGATGTTATAAAGAATGCTGACTGGATTATTGACCTTGGACCAGGAGCTGGTGAACACGGTGGCTATATTGTAGCCACAGGCATACCTGAGGAAGTAGCTAGGAAGAGGTCTTCAGCAACTGGTCAGTATTTAGGCAGGGTGTTGCAAAAAGATAAAGATATGGAGTATGCTTTGACTGGTTGACCGTCTGTGTTCATCCGTAAAGGAGAAGAAAATGAACCGAAAAGAAGCGCTTGACTCTATTAAAGCTAATATAGAGAATGAAAATCTGATAAAGCACATGCTAGCTACTGAAGCCATTATGCGGGCTCTAGCCAGGCGCCTTGGTGAGGATGAGGAGGAGTGGGGGCTTACCGGGCTATTGCATGATATCGATATGGAACTTACCGAGGGAGATATGAACATACATAGTAAGCTGGGAGCGGACTTGGCTAGGGATCTGGGAGCTAGTGAAGCTATGGCTCATGCTATTTTATGCCATAATGACAGGCATGGTATTTCCCGGGAGACGAAGCTGGACAAGGCTCTATTTTGTGCTGATCCACTAACTGGTTTAATTACTGCTGCTGCCTTGGTTCGCCCTGATAAGAAATTGGCAGGTCTTGAGGCTAGTTCAGTAATCAAAAAAATCAAGCAAAAGAGCTTTGCCGCCGGGGTCAGTAGGGAGCAAATCTCCCTGTGTAGTGAAATTGGACTTGAGGTTGGTGAGTTTATCGAGTTGGGATTAGTGGCAATGCAAGAGATTGACGCCGCTCTCGGTCTATGAATTAGCTAACTTCAACCGTTGAGCCTTCGGCGGTTTTGATAACATCAATACGAGTGGGAAAAGCATCTCTAAACTCCTCAATGTGGGTGATAACCAGTATCTTGTCAAAGTCATCTTGAATAGAGTTTATCGCCTCTTTAAGTTTCTCTATTCCGAAACTATCTTGGGTACCAAAGCCCTCATCAATGAATAAAGTTGGTAGTGGGGCCCCGGCGCGCCTAGCTAATAGCTTGGATAGGGAAATACGGATGGCAAAGTTAATGCGGAAGGCTTCACCACCACTAAACATTTCATATTTTCGCGTTCCTAGCTCGTCAGAGATATTGATATCTAGGGTTTCTAGTAAATCTCCCTTCTTTGTTTCCCGCTGTGTTTCAATTTTTACATGCATTCTATTATCAGTCATCCTGCTTAGCAGCCTATTGGCTTCAGCTTCAATCTCGGGGAGTGCCATTTCAATAAGCCAAGCCTGTATACCCTTTTTGCCGAAGGTTTGAGCTAGGTCTCTATAGATTTTCTCCTGCTTTGATGCTTGAGCCAATAGCCTTTCCTTTTCCTTCTTTTTTATCTCCAGCTCAGAGCAGTGCTGTAGTCTTTCCTTTGCACTCCAACTTACCTGCTGGGCTTGCTTTTGTTGTGCCGATAACGCCTCATGGTCAGTTTCAGCCTGAGTTAAGACACTAAGTAGTTGGGGCAGTAAATGGAGTTTCCGGTTCAGGTCTTGACTTTTTTGATTATCAGTCTCCAGATTGTAGTGCAGTTCTTGAATGGCTTCTTCAGCTCTAGAAGTAGCCTCTTTTTCCTGAATAATGAGCCTGTCGGCTTCTTCTAACTTTCGCTTTGAACCTTCATACTGTTCTAGCTCAACCAGGCACTGTCGAGCATGTTCGTGCTGCTGTGAATCATAGTCAAGTTTAGCCATCTCCCCTTCAAGCTCCCTTAGTGCCTCTTGCTCGGCAATAGCAAAATCCTTCCTAGACAGGTACTGTTCAATCTCAGCCAATGTTTTTCTTTCCTCTTTTAGATGGTTAGCCGCCTCTTCGGCTTCGGCAATCTGTTGGCTGAGGACGCTGGCTTTGCTCTGTGCTGAAGCTCTATCCAGATTAAGCCTTGCTTCTAGCTGGAATACCTCACTTTCCATTACCCCAAGCTCCGCTTTGTTGTGAGATAGCTCGCCTTGATTTGACTTTAGGGAGTCAAATTTGCACTGCTTATCGGTAGCATATTTTGTTTCAATTTGCTGTCGTCCTTCTATGCCCAACTCTGTCTCGCATAATGGGCATTTAGCATCACTCTGGATTAACAGGAGGTTGAGCTTGTCTTCTATCGCCTCTATTTCCTGTTCTATCTGAGTTTGAGTAGATTCCAGATAGTGAACTTGGATTCGGAGTTCTTGGTTTTTTTGTCTTTTCCTGTTTAGTATTTCATCTTCTTCAGCTAATCGGTTTAGTTGAATCTGTATTTGCTGTAAGTCATTTTTAAGCTCGAGTAGCTTTTGTGACTTGATTTCTAGTTCTGTGATTCTGCTTTGAGCTACGGCATGGTTAGTGAGTAGGGCTGCTCCTGCATGTTCAATACTCTTCTCTAGTTGACCTTTGCGTTCATTTAGTTTGACCAGCATCCCTAATTTTTGGTTAAGCTCATCACACGATTCTTTAGCTTCAATAAACTGAGCATAGCCTTTGTCTATAGTGGAACGCTGGGCTATTATCTCTTCATATTCTTTAAGCTTAGAATGATGTTGTTTAAGTTGGTCGTCCCAGCGCTCCAGGTCTCTCACTATTTTTGTTAAGCGCTCCTCTAGCTCAATTAATTGCCGCCTCTTATTTTCCAGGGATTCCTTTTCCTGACGGAGGTTATTAAGTCTGGCTTCTTTCTCCTTTGTTACCTTCTCTATGTGAGATAGTTCACTCTGTGCTTGTTCAAACTCAGCTTCATAGGCTGGCTTTTGGACTAGTTCATCACTAATATCTTTGAGAGCACTCTGAAGTTGTGCCTTTTGCGTTTGGTGCTGATTAGCCAGTTCCTTAGCCTGCCCCTCAAGTTCGTCATAGATGTCAAGACCGAGAATATCAGCTAGAACTTGCTTGCGCTCGGTTGGACGCTTGACAGTGAACTCATCAGCATGACCCTGTAGCAGGAAAGCACTGTTAATGAAAGTATGGTAGTCCATATGTAAAACATTGATAATTTTATGCTGTGTCTGGGTCATACTATTACCTGTGATTGACTTAAAGCCATCTTCAATAGCTATCTGAAATTCTAGGATAGTTTGTCCTGAACGCCCTCGCCGTTTAAGTTTAGAGTGCTTACGTATGACACGATATGTTTGTTGACTTACGGTAAAGTCGAGTTCTACCTCCATTTCATTCTGACTTGAGTGCATGAGGTCATCATCACTCCTGGCTCTGCTTCGTCCCCATAGTGCCCAGGTTATGGCATCAATCAGAGCCGATTTACCATTGCCATTATCGCCGCTGATGCAGGCGGTGTGGATACCTTCAAAAGAGAGTGGAGGCACATTATCCCGGTAGCACATAAAATTGCGCAATGCTAACTTGACCGGAATCATTGGTAAATCTCCTCAGATAGTATACTTGCCCACTTTTTAGTAATAGAAATAATGTCTATCTCCTGTGTCATTCTGAGCCCTTCGCTTCTTGTCATTCTGAGGGAGCAAAGCGACCGAAGAATCTCGCTCAGGGTAAACTCCGCGAAGAATCCAGATTCTTCATTCCACTTCGTTACATTCAGAATGACAGCTTATTTTAGCATAATAAGGGGATTATTTATCTACACCGAAATGGCTTGTTTCGGGGTCTACCTAACCCCCTTTATCCCCTCTCCTTCAAAGTAGAGGGGGAAGAATAATAAAAAGAGGGGCTACGCCCCTCTTAGACACCGCTTCTGGCATTTTTCTAATAAGCTCTTGACAAAGGCAACTCAGCTACTTAGAGTGTCCATTATCGGACAATCTAATAACTTCAACATCTGGCATATAAATGACATTTATTATTACGCCCGGAACAGCTATGCCTAACAGGCGATGAATATTGCCGAGTAATTGCGCTATTCCAAGTCTGAAAGCGTTGATTTGGTTCGCAAAATCCTTGTAGGAGATGCCATGTCCTGGCAACTTGGGGTGGATAGCATTATCGTCCCTCACTTTCTTAAGAGTCTTAAAGTCGTTCCAAACCTGACCAGTTTTGTCTATCTTTCCACCGCCAGATATTTTGGGCACCCATTCGTCTATCTTATCTTCAAGACTCACCTTCTGGGTTCCTGAGTCAACGAGTTTATACTCAGGATTCTGCTTATTCCAAGATTTCGCTCGCGTGTTAAAAAACGCCTCTATACTTGCAAATCCTTGAGACAAGCACTCTTGGAAAGCAGGATAGGAATCTTCGCTTACCGCTCTATCTCTTGCAGCACAAGCTGCTTCAAAGTGTGCCTCGTAGCTGGACCAGATGAATAATCCAGGTTCCTTCATCTCATGAATTACTTCTCCGTCACTATCAACCAGGCTCACACCCACACCGCCGCTTGTATGCCATGTTGATCTTATAAGATTTTCAAAGTCAGGAACGAAATTATGAGGATTGCGAAAACGCTCAGCAAGCTCATCAGTATTAACACCTTTCTGCAGGAAGTATTTTTGCACCTCTTGTATTGAACTAGGTCTGAAACTATTGCCATGGTTACCGAACATAGCGTGGGCGCTGATCTTGGATATGGCCTGTTTTTTGGATATCTTGGCTTTGTACTGAAGAGTATATGTATCCATGATGGAAATCAGAGTAGGGTTCTCACTCTAGGTAGTCCTTTAGTTTGCGGCTGCGGCTGGGGTGGCGTAGTTTGCGAAGTGCCTTGGCTTCAATTTGGCGAATTCGCTCCCTGGTTACACCGAATTCCTTCCCCACTTCCTCTAGAGTCCGGCTTCGTCCATCCTCAAGACCAAATCTAAGTTGGAGTACCCGCTGCTCCCGAGGAGTAAGGCTGTATAGCACATCATCAATTTGCTCCTTCAAGAGTTGTCTTGAGGCAGCATCAACTGGTGGTAAAGCAGTATTGTCTTCTATAAAGTCACCCAGGTGACTGTTTTCATCTTCACCAATAGGTGACTCTAGTGATATTGGCAACTGTGATATTTTGCCTATCTCCCTAACCTTTTCTGGAGGCATATCCATTTCCGTACCGATTTCCTTGGCGGTAGGTTCTCGCCCATATTCTTGGGCTAGACGGCGACTTACTCGTAGAAGTTTATTAATGGTCTCAACCATATGAACTGGAATACGAATAGTGCGAGCTTGGTCGGCTATAGCTCGGGTAATAGCCTGGCGAATCCACCAAGTAGCGTAGGTGCTGAATTTATAACCTTTGTGGTAATCGAATTTCTCCACGGCTCTGATGAGTCCAATATTTCCCTCCTGAATGAGATCAAGGAGTGACATGCCTCGTCCGATATGTTTCTTGGCTACACTTACTACCAAGCGCAGGTTAGCTTCAGTGAGGCGTCCTTCTGCTTTTTCAGCATCACTCTCAATATTGTCTAGGTAAATCTTAAGTTGATTTTCATAAGCTTGGATGGAATTAATGAAAGCAGTATTAGTTACCAGACTCTCTATATCAGCTAGAGAAGAGCTATTTCCAATAACATTAATGACTTCCTGTGGCAACAATTTGCTATTTAGTAACAGACTAATAATAAGCTGTTCTGTTTTGGGAATGGACTTATCTAAATGGCTAGCAATAGCCTGGATTAGTTGCTGATTTATCTCGCCATTAATGCTATCCCGCAATTTAGCCTCAGAGATGGTGTCTAAAAAGCTAGCTGGGGGTGTTAAATTAAGCTGTTCTTGAAGGAGACGGAAAATGGTAGAAGCCTGACTTAACTCTTGGAGTATAATAATTACTATTTCGGTAGCAGAAGGGTTTCTTCCATATTTCTGTCGCCAGTCTTGTTTTATGTCACTGATGTGCTTGCCATCTTCCATCTTTTTGGCTAGTGCCTTTTCACCCTCAGCGGTGAGAAGGTGCACTCTACCAATTTCATGGAGATAAACACGAACCGGGTCATCGGCTACTTCTTGCTCCTCCAGTTGTTCTAGTGGCATTTCTATACCCAAATCTGCTCGGGATTCAGGTTTCTCAATCTCAAGATATCTAACCTCAGTCCATAGTTCCTTTGGCTCAGTTGTGTCTTCAGCCTCTATTTCCACCTCAGGTTCAGGAGAGGGGGCATGTAAGGCATTTGGCCCTTCTGATTCAGACTCGGTATTCGGCGTTTCATCTGGAGGCAGCTCCTCATCCCTATTTCGGGGTGGGAACTGTGCCGGGTTCCTATTGCTTTCCAAATCTATATCTTACCTCCTTTGATGCTGACCTCTTCTGGCTTTTTGAATAAAAACTTCTCCCAGTTGAATACTGACTTCTATCCCTTGCTCCTGAAGCTTAGCCAGTTCGGCATCAATACCACCTGCCTCAGCGACTAAAGCTAATACCTCCCCTCTTTTTATCTCCAAACTTCTGAGGAATTCCTCTCGCAGACGGAGGGCACAATTAGCATATTTTTGCTCTATTTGATTAGAGGGTAAGTTCTTAGCTATTAGAGAATGAAGATTCTCCCGAATTGCAGGATCAAGTTCCTCCATAAGGGATGGTAGGTCATTAACTTGCTGCCAGGTAATAAAGATTTCACGGTTTTCAGTATTTTGGAAATATTCGGGTGAAGGACCCTGGTAGCTTTGTTTAAGCTCTGGATGCTGTAACAGCAGGGCAAGGCAATATTCCTCAAGGCGGTTGGTTAAAAGTGGATACAGAGTAGCAGACTCTTTGGTCTTGGGTCTACCTTGGCTGGGTTTAACTCTGCTTAGAGCAACTTCAATACTTCTCTCACTAACCTTGACCAGACGAGCGAGTTTTTGCAGGTAGTGAGCTTGGCGCACAGGTTCTTTTATTTCAGCGATGATAGGCAGAAGCTTGTCTGCGGCTACAGCCTTATCCTTAGCTGTAGTCAGGTCAAGATTAGAGATAACCATATTGAAGGTGTAGTCAACTACAGGTAAAGATTCTTCTAATAAGTGCCGCCAAATTTTTGCATCTTGTTTAATAATATCGTCAGGGTCTTTACCTCTGGGCAGGATGATAACCATTACCTCAGCATCAAGGGTATTTTCATAACTAACACCCCGTAGCATTGCTTCCTCTCCGGCAGCATCGGCATCAAGGGCTAGAGCCATATTCTTGGTTAGCTTCTTTAAAGCACTGACTTGCTTGGGGGTAACTGAGGTTCCCATAGAGGCAACTACATTGTTGAAACCATTCTGGTGAGCAGTGATAACATCCATATAGCCTTCAACAATAACTGCCAGGTCTTGCTGCTTGATAGCCGCCTGGGCAAGGTTTATGCCATACAGGCTACCACTCTTATCGAAGATTAGCGTCTGTGGCGAGTTGAGGTATTTGGGTAAGGAATCATCAAGAACCCTTGCCCCAAAACCGGTAATCCGTCCCCTTATATCAAATATGGGAAACATCAACTTATTCCGAAAACGGTCGTGAGTTTCTTCACCCTTTGCCTCTATTACTAAGCCAGCGGTCAGCAGTTCACTCTGGACATAGCCTCTCTCTATTAGATACTGCTTTAGATTATTCCAGCTATTGGGGCTAAAGCCCAATTGAAAGTCAATGATGGTTTTTTGTGACAGACCCCGCTTGGCTAAGTATTCTCTTGCCTTTTCTCCAGACGGAGAGTTGAGGAGTAAATTTTGGAAGTATTGGGCTGCCGCTTGGTTAACCTGATATAGCCTTTCCTTCTCATCTTTACCGGCTTCCGACTCAAACCTTGACGGTATTTTAACCCCTGCCCTTTGGGCAAGAAGGCGCAGGGCATCCCCAAAGTCAATGCTCTCTTTTTTCATAATAAAGGAAAAGATATCACCGCCGGTATTACAGGCACCAAAACAATGCCAGCTCTGCTGCTCAGGATAGACAAAGAAGGAAGGATGTTTCTCACTATGAAATGGGCATAGAGCCCTGAAGGTGCGTCCAGCTTTAGTTAAAGTGGTGTACTGGCTAACAACCTCTACAATATCTGTTCTTTGTTTTACCTCGTCTATAACGCTCATATTAGTTTTATGCTACCTATTCCCCGTTATCCCCTCTCCGAGTCGAGTCTCTGACCTCTCCTTTAGAGGAGAGAGGAAAGGATTGGTTATGAAGGGGCGAAGCCCCTTCAATCTACCCTTTAATAACTTTCTTATTTAGCTCTGCCTTTGATTAGCGACAGCTCTTCAGCAGTCCTTAGGGCGTATTGGTCAGTCATACCGGCTATGTAATCCACTACTCTCCGTTCCGTGTCATCACTGTAATAACTATACTCTGGTGGTAGTCTGTCTTCATGCTCATTGAAGTATTTATATAATAGGCGAATTACCTCTCTCGCCTTTTCTGTTTCAGCTAAGGTAGCGCGCACATTATATACTTGGTCAAAAAGAAATTCACGCAAGGTATTAGTTGCCTCTAAAATCCGGGAAGTCATACCTATGATGGGCCGGTGTTTAGTATCATCACCCCTTGCTGCCCAAGAGTAGTTGATAATATCGCAGACCATACTATTGACGCGTTCTCGGTGACAATGACCTAACACAATAATGGTTGAATGAGGTAGAGCATCCTCGGTGATGACACCAGCTCTTATGGCATCCCCAATATCATGGTTGATATAAGCAACAATATCGGCAATCTTACATACTTCACCCTCAAGCGTGCCTACCTTTCCCCAGCCTTGTCCCAATACATCTGCCCTTGTCTTGGAGTGATTAACAATTCCGTCTCTCACTTCCCAGTTAAGATTGAGACCCTGACCATTATTTTCTAAAAGGTCAACGACTCGCAGGCTTTGCTCATTATGCCTAAATCCCTGATGACAGAGCTCATTTAGAACATCCTCACCGGTATGACCGAAAGGGGTATGACCTAAGTCATGACCCAGGGCAATTGCCTCAGTCAAATCCTCATTAAGGTTTAGGGCACGGCTTATGGTTCGAGCTATTTGAGAAACCTCCAAGGTATGAGTGAGCCGGGTAACATAATGGTCCCCTAAGGGAGCAATGAAAACCTGTGTCTTATGTTTAAGGCGGCGGAAAGACTTGGAATGGATAATGCGGTCTCGGTCACGCTGGAATGCAGTACGTACTAGGCAGGGCTCTTCTGACTTGAGCCTACCCTGTGACAGCTTACTTCTAACCGCGTAAGGAGAAAGGCTTTCTTCCTTGTTTTCAATTATTTGACGAATGTTAAGCTGACTGATCACTAGGCTTCAATCTCTCTTCTGCCTCGGCAATTATATCCCTGGTTTTGTCAATCATATCAGGGCTTACTGAAACTGAAGTAATACCCCAGTCCACCAGTTTTACAGTAAGCTCGGGGTATACCGATGGTGCCTGCCCACAGATAGAGCAGGTAACACCCATACTTTTAGCTACTTTGATAGCCCTTTCCAGAGCTATAAGTACAGCTTCGTTTCGTTCGTCAAATGTCTCGGCTAGCTTTTCGCTATCCCTATCAATGCCCAGGATAAGCTGTGTTAGGTCGTTTGAGCCGATAGATATGCCATCAATGCCAATCTCAAGGAATTTCTCCATAAGAAAGATGTTAGACGGGACCTCAACCATCATCCACAGTTTGAAGTCAGCGGAACGCTTTAGCCCTTGAGACTCCAAGAAGTCCTTTGTTTTAGCCATTTCTTCAATAGTGCGGACAAAGGGAATCATAACCCACAGATTCTTGTAATCCTGCCTCACTCTCTTTATGGCTTCTATCTCCAACTTAAACACATCAAGGTCTCTGATGTAACGAGAACACCCTCTATAACCAAGCATAGGATTTTCCTCAATGTCTTCATACTCCTGACCGCCAGTGAGTTCCCGATACTCATTGGTCTTAAAGTCAGTGGTTCGGTAAACTACCGGGCGTGGGTTGAAGGATTTGGCAAAGGTATTTATACCATCGGCGAGCTTGTTTACAAAATCATTGCCTCTATTATGGCTAATCATATAGCGGGGGTGCTCACCAATCTGAGAAATCATGAACTCGGCTCGGAGTAAGCCCACACCATCTACATCATAAGCCGCCACCCTGCTAGCCAGCTCAGGCTGAGCCAGATTTACATAAAGCTTAGTCCTGGTCTTAATTTTCTTTCTAGGAGTAGAGGTAGTAGATATTTTCTCAGCCACTCTATCATCATATATCTTGCCCTGTGAGCCGTCTACGGTGATTACCTGCCTATTGGTCAGGATAGCTAACGCTCGCTCTGCGCCGACAATACAGGGGACACCTAGCTCTCGGCTCACAATAGCGGCATGCGAGGTTCTTCCCCCACGCTCAGTCACAATAGCCACTGCCCGCTTCATAGCTGGCACAAAGTCAGGGGTAGTCATTTCAGAAACCAGAATGTCACCGCTTTCCACCTTATCTATTTCAGAGGCATCGTATACTATCCTGACTGGACCTGATGCCATACCCGGGCTGGCCGGCACCCCAGATAGAAGCACAGTGGCATTGATTTCAGGGATGACCTCAGCCATAGCCTCTGCCTTAATAGTAGTTACCGGGCGAGTTTGGACGATAAATATTTTCTTATCTTCTTGCGCCCATTCAATATCTTGGGGGAATTGGTATAAATACTCAATGTATTTTCCCAGATTAGCCAGGCTAATTATGTCTTCATCAGCCAACTTTTGATGAGTTTGCCTTGAAGGTTGGAGCGGAACTTTAATATTGGTGTCGCCGTCACCGTCGGCTAGATTCCTAATCAGTTGCCACTCCTGTCTGCCAATCATCTTATCGCTAATTTTTAATACTTCCTTATCTATAGTATAGAGGTCAGGGATTACTTCTCCTGAGACCATGGCTTCACCAAGCCCATAGATAGCCTCAATAATAATCTTACTTTTGTCGCTAGTCATCGGTTCTATAGTAAACATGACTCCAGAAGCCTGAGACTGTACCATTTTCTGAATTGGGACAGCAATACCAACTTTGAGGTGGTCAAAACCCTGTTGATGCCTGTAGAAGATAGCCCGCGGTTTAAATAGGGATGCCCAGCACTTCTGAACAGCAGTTATCACCTCTT
Source organism: Dehalococcoidia bacterium (assembly GCA_011170285.1). Lineage (GTDB taxonomy): Bacteria > Chloroflexota > Dehalococcoidia > Dehalococcoidales > W498 > W498. Next base: position 72,532 of record DUEE01000002.1, on the reverse strand, counting down.
TCTCACCCTGGACATTAAGGAATGTGCTTTGCTGCCCCGCAAAGGAAGCTTCAGGCAGGTCCTCAGCAGTAGATGAGGAGCGAACCGCAACCAAGCCTCCACCCATTTTTATATAAGCTTGCTTAATCTCTTCAGATAATACTGGCGGTATTTGGGCGATTAGAATTAATTGATTGATTTCCTCAGCCACCCGTTGCAATTGTTTACTATTGTTGTAGTCCAGTGGTTTTAGTAGATTACGAATTTTATTGGTAACCTTGGACTTTTGTAGAAAGTCATAGTAGGCATTAGCGGTTATTATGAAGCCTGGGGGAACGGGTATTTGGGTGTTGGTCATTTCACCTAGATTTGCTCCTTTACCACCAACCAGGGGTATGTCTTTTTTGGTGACCTCATTAAACCAGACAATAGCCTTGCCTTCAGCCATAGTTAACTCTCCTCTTAATTGGAAATTTGTAAGGTATCACTTGTTAATATTATACCATAATGAGGCAATTTAGCTAAATGCTGAGAAGAGTAGGTTGGATGACTAGTTCTCCCATTATTTCTAGTTGACAGTGGGGGTGATGTGGGGTAAAATCTGAATATGTTGCCGACGAAATAGAGGAGGTTTAATTATGATTGAGATGACTATTGACAGCATCCGAGTTAGTCTGATGAATTATCAGCGGGTGGTGATTTTGAAAGAGAAGCTGTCAGAGCGCTATCTGCCTATTTGGATTGGTCCGGCTGAGGCAGATGCCATAGCTGTAAAGCTCCAGGGTGTTGCTGTGCCCAGACCATTAACTCATGATTTGTTGCGCATAATGATCGATGCTTTAGGAGCTACGGTCAACTCTATAATCGTCAGCGACCTTAAAAGTGATACATTTTATGCCAAGATTATTCTTAATGTAGGCGGTGAGCAAATGGAGGTTGATTCTCGTCCTAGTGATGCTCTTGCCCTTGCGGTAAGGGTTGAGACACCTATTTATGCTGAAGAGATTGTTTTAGACAAGGCAGGTATCCTGCTAGATAAGGAGACAGGTAAACCTGTTGCTCAAGAAAGTGAAGGGTCTGAGGGAAAGGACGTTAGTGAGGAAGATTTGAAGAAGATGTCGGCTTTCTATGATTTCATTAACACCCTTGATTTGGAGGACTTTGATAAGCATAAATCATAATAGAGGCTGAATTGGTGGAAGAGAAACTCATTAAAAAGCTGATGGCTTCAATTAAGTGTGGTGTTTGTGGACAGCAATATGAGATAGATAATATTGAAATCCTTGGGCATGAGGAAAACTTGTGGTTCTTAAGGGTGGTGTGTGTAGCTTGTCAGACTCAGTATTTAGCGGCGGCAGTAATTAAGGATGGCAAGATGCCTGAGATTATTACTGATCTTACTGAGGCAGAACTGGATAAATTTAGGAAAATAGAGGGACTAACCGCTGATGAGGTGCTGGATATGCACAACTTCTTGAAAGGCTTTGATGGAAACTTTACTCGGATTTTTAACCAGAAGCAGGCTTGACGGAATGAGAATTGGACGCGATTATTCTTCTTAAGATAGTAAAGAGCCCTAGATTGAAAAAGGTCTGGGCTTTTTAATGACCAAAAAGGGTTAATAAATAGCCTCGCAAGATGACCTTGACCCAGGACGGACAGATTTGATATGCTACCTGCGGTTAGGAATATTGAGGCTGGTATGAGTAGGTGGGTAGCGGCAATGAGGCTGGTAGGGGTGGGGTTTTTTATTGGCGGTTCAATTCTCGGTGGTGTTTTTGCTGGCTTGTGGTTGGATAGAAGATTCCATACTGAGCCTATTTGGGTAATAGTAGGGCTGTTTATCGGAATTGCTGTTGCTTTTTATGGCGTCTATCAAATGCTTCTGCCCATCCTGAGAAATAAGGGAGATAAGGAGAATAGCTAGTGCCTAAACGGCGGGGTTGTCTAGGTTGTTCATTCCCTCTTATAATTGGGATTTTAGTTGTCTTCCTTACTCTCTTTGTAGTTGCCTTTGTTAGCGGTCCATTGGGCAAGAGCATGATTGGTGATTTGGGATTACCTAGCTGGCTTAGTATTCCTCAACCGGATCCCCAACTTCCCCCTGAGGTGGTTTTTCACTTATTTGGTTTTCCCATAACTAACAGCATTATTGGTGCTTGGATTACTATTATTTTGTTAGTGGGATTTTCCTATGCCGTTACTCGGAGGTTGAAGCTTATCCCAGGGAAGTTACAAAGTGTATTGGAATTTGCTCTCGGAGCGCTGCTTAGATTTTGTCAGAATGTTGCCGGTGAGAAAAATGGGCGTCGGTTCTTTCCGGTAGTGGCAACTATCTTTCTCTTTGTTGCCTTTAATGCTTGGTTTGGTTTGTTGCCTGGTTTTGGCTCAATAACTGTTACTACAGCCGAAGGCGAGGCGCATCTGATTCGGGCAGCCAATACTGATATTAATATGCCCTTGGCTATAGCGCTGATGTCCTTTGTCTTTGTTGAATACTTTGGTTTCAAGTCACTCGGGATTCGCTACCTTGGAAAATTTTTCAATGTAGGGCAGTTTATTAACAGTGTTGGTAAGATATTTAAGGGAAAGGTTCGTGCTGGGTTAGGCGGATTAATGACTGGGTTTATTCATATTTTTGTTGGTCTTCTGGAAGGATTAAGTGAACTGGTGCGTATCGTTAGCTTCACCTTCCGTCTCTTTGGCAATATGACGGCTGGTGAAATACTGATATTAATAGCCGCTTTTCTCATCCCGTGGGTATTTGCGTTACCGTTTTATGGGCTGGAGTTGCTTGTCGGCTTCGTCCAGGCTCTTATCTTTGGTGGGTTAACACTAGTGTTTCTTACACTTGCAGTGGCTTCTCATAGCGCAGAGGCGACTTAAGATAGGGTAAAATTTATAAAAGGGAGGTAGAAATGACACCAGAAGTAATGAAGATGTTGGCAGTGGGGATAGCGGCTGGTCTGGGAATGTTAGGGCCAGCGATGGCTATTGGACTTATTGGCTACTCAGCATTGCAGTCAATAGGGCGTAACCCTGAGGCGAGTGGTCCAATAATGACCAATATGATATTAGTTACCGCTTTCGCCGAGGCTATCGGGATTTATGTCTTGATTATAGCTATTATCTTGGCTATGATTGTATAGCAAAAAGGGGGTTATCATGGGACAGAATGGAATACCTATGTCTATAGCCGTCATTTTTTCAGCAGCAATTGTGGGCACAATGTTTTTTGTTGGAATCATAATTGCGGCGATGTTTTTCGCATCATAATGCAGTGAAGGGGGTGCATAATGGGAGGTCTGGCTAGTCTTGGTATAAATCTGCCGACACTGCTGGCTCAGGTTATAAATTTTGCTGTGCTGTTTGGGCTTCTGTATCTGGTGGCTTATAAGCCCCTGATGAGAATGCTTGATGAGCGCTCCAAGAAGGTTAAGGATAGTATGGAGCAGACTGAATATATTAAGGAGCAGGCAGCCCGGGCTGAGGAGGAGGTTAAAAAGCGGCTGGAGACAGCTAGTAAAGAAGGGCAAGAAGTAATAGACCGAGCAGTAAGGACAGGGGGAGAAGTTAGACAAAAGGCAGAGCAAGAAGCTAGACAGGATACCGAATCCCTTATCACTAGAGCGCGTATGGAAATTCAGCGAGAGCGGGATGAGGCGATTGATGAGTTGCGTAAGGAGTTTGCTGACCTAACCATACTGGCGGCAGGGAAGGTGATTGACCGGTCTTTAGATAAGGAAGCCCACCGTGAGATTATTGACAAGGTGTTGGAGGAGAGCACACCTCCGAAGAAGGGCTAGCCTACTTAATTAAGGGAGTTAGCGTGACCAGAGGAGTTTATGCTAGGCGTTATTCACAGGCAGTGTTTAATATTGCCCTAGAGACAAATGAATTAGATAGATGGCAGTCTGACCTGAGAAAGATTGCCAGCCTGGCTGATGATACCGTATTTATTGCTGTCCTTGAGAGTCCCAAGTTTCATTTTGATACTAAAACCAGGCTGCTATCTGAACGATTAAGTGACATAAAGCCTCTAGCGCTAAACCTGGTTTATTTGCTAGTAAGTAGGGGTAGACTAGCTATGGTAAGTGATATTGCTGACGAATATCAGTGTCTTTTGGATAGCTACCGTGGTATAGAGCGGGTTGTGGTTGCTACTGCCATTCCCCTTGATGATGAAGATAAGATTAGATTGGCAGAGCGTCTTAGTGCTGTAGTCGGTAAGAAGGTAGTGCTTAAGCTCAAAGTAGATTCCAGCTTAATCGGCGGGATTGTAGCCAGGGTTGGTGGCAAGCTACTAGACGGCAGTACTCTCAGTAAATTAACAGCTTTAAAGGAGGAGTTGGCTGGGGTAAGTAAGAGATAGAAGCTGGAGGGAGGTAACTTAGATGACAATAAGAGGGCAAGATATTGTTTCTGTCTTGAAGCAACAGATTGAGCAGTTTGGTAGGGCAGTAACAATGGTGGATGTGGGCACGGTGATTGAGGTTGGTGATGGTATTGCCCGGATTCATGGACTGGCTGGGGCTAAGTATAATGAGCTACTTCAGTTTCCTAATGAGGTTATGGGGATTGCCATGAACCTGGAGGAAGATACAGTGGCTGCCGTTATCCTTGGTGATTATAGTGGGATTAAGGAGGGGGATGAGGTGCAGAGCACAGGTCGGATTGCTGAGGTGCCTGTAGGTGACGCCCTTATTGGGCGGGTAGTTAATCCCCAGGGAAGACCTCTAGATGGTAAAGGCACGATTAAGACTGATAAGACTCGACCTATGGAACGTGTTGCCCCCAATGTTACGATGCGTAAGTCGGTAGATACCCCGGTGCAAACGGGGATTAAGGCTATAGATAGTATGATTCCTTTAGGTCGGGGACAGAGGGAACTTATTATTGGTGACCGCTCAACAGGAAAGACAGCTATTGCTCTTGATACTATTATCAATCAGAAGGGTGGTGATTTAATCTGCATCTATGTTGCCATTGGGCAGAAAACATCCAAGGTAGCACGAGTGGTAGCTGGTTTAGAAACCTATGGAGCTATGGAGCATACTATTGTCGTTACTGCTGATGCTTCTGATTCGGTTGCGTTACAATATCTTGCACCTTATGCTGGTTGTGCTATGGGCGAGGAGTTTATGGAGGAGGGAAGGGATGTTTTAATTGTCTACGATGACCTTTCCAAGCATGCCTGGGCTTACCGGCAACTTTCGTTATTACTGCGTCGTCCGCCAGGGCGAGAAGCTTACCCAGGTGATGTTTTTTATTTACATAGTCGCTTACTTGAGAGGGCAGCTAAGTATGACCCTGAACATGGCGGTGGTTCTCTCACTGCTCTACCTATTATTGAAACTCAGGCTGGCGATTTAGCTGCCTATATCCCAACTAATGTTATCTCTATTACTGATGGTCAGATTTATGTGGAAACAGACCTGTTTAATACCGGCATCAGACCAGCATTGAATGTTGGTTTATCAGTATCTCGGGTAGGAAGTGCCGCCCAAACTAAGGCAATGAAGAAAGTAGCGGGTAGACTTAGGTTGGAGTTGGCTCAGTATCGGGAGCTAGCTGCCTTTGCTCAATTTGGCACTACTGAACTGGATAAAGCAACTAGGGCTCAGTTGGAGCGTGGTCAGCGACTTACTGAAATCTTAAAGCAACCTCAGTATGTCCCTGTGACATTGGAAAAACAGGTTATGATTCTGTATGCGGCTATTAACGGTTATCTTGATGATGTAGCTGTAGATAAAGTTACTGCCTTTGAAACTGATTTCCATAGGTTTATGGAGGCAAATCACCCTGAGATAGGCGGGGCTATTGCTAGGGAAAAAGAGATTACGGCTGAGATTGACGAGTCTTTAAAGACGGCTATTACGGAGTTTAAACAAGGTATGACATCTTAGGCTTAATAAATGGCTAATATTCGCTTAATTCGCCGCCGAATACGTAGTATACAGAGCACAGCCAAGATTACCAGGGCTATGGAGATGATTGCCACCTCAAAGATGAGGCGGGCGCAGGAGCGAGGCTTGGCGGGGCGACCTTATTCAGAGAAGATATATCAGGTAATAGCCAACCTAGCTGCTCTACCTCAGGAAGGTAGGCTGTCACATCCCTTGCTCCAGCACCGACCGCTGACTAAAATCGCTTTATTGCATATCACCCCTGACCGCGGTTTGTGTGGCGGGCTTCATTCTAGTATTAATCGGAAGGCAGCAAGCTTCATATTGGGGCAAAGTGTGCCGGTTACCCTGATTATGGTTGGTCGCAAGGGGATTGATTTTATGAGACGGCATGCTCGGGATATTCGGGCTGAGTTTACCCGGCTTGGTGACCAACCAAGCTTACTTGATACCTTACCCATATCCCGTATTATTACTGATGATTACACTAATGGTGTTATAGATTTGGTCTATTTAGTCTATGCTCAATTTATTTCCACAATGCTCCAGAGACCAATTTTGCGGCAGATACTTCCTGTGGAGCCGGCAGTAATACCCGCAGCGCAAAATGTGGACTATATATATGAACCAAGCCCTAATGTGGTGTTAGGTGAGCTTTTGCCACGATTTGTGGAGATACAGGTTTATCATGCCATATTAGAGTCCATTGCCAGTGAGCAGTCAGCTAGAATGGTGGCGATGAGAAATGCCACTGACAATGCTAATGAAATAATTCAAGATTTAACCCTGATGTATAATAAAGCCAGACAGGAGGCAATTACTAAAGAACTTCTTGACATTACTGGCGGCGCTGCGGCTCTGGAGTAGAAAGAGGAGGTTATTATGGCAAAAGGTAAAGTGGCTCAGGTGATAGGGACGGTGGTTGATATAGAGTTTCCCCCTGATGAGCTGCCAGCACTTTATAATGCAATTGAGATTACGACGGATGGTGGCAAGATTATGCTTGAAGCTCAGGGGCATATCGGTAATAACTGGGTCAGGTGCCTGGCTCTATCGTCTACTGATGGGCTGGAACGAGGTATTGAAGCCATTGATACTGGTGCACCTCTTACTGTGCCGGTGGGAAAAGCTACCTTGGGGCGACTGTTTAATGTTATAGGAGAAGCTATAGATAACCTTGGCCCTGTTGAAGCTACGGAACACTGGCTAATTCACCGCCTTCCACCTTCATTCGAGGAACAGGAGACATCTACCCAGATACTGGAAACTGGGCTTAAGGTCATTGACCTAATTACTCCGTTTACCAAAGGAGGTAAGATAGGTGCCTATGGTGGTGCTGGAGTAGGTAAGACGGTTATTATTATGGAGCTTATCCGTAATATTGCTACTGAGCATGGCGGTTATTCTGTTTTCTCTGGTATTGGAGAAAGGTCTCGTGAGGGTAATGACCTATGGAATGAAATGAAGGCTTCTGGTGTGATTGATAAGACAGTGATGGTCTTCGGTCAGATGAATGAGCCTCCTGCAGTTCGCCTTCGTATAGGGCTAACCGGGTTAAGTATGGCAGAGTACTTCCGTGATGTTGAACACCAGGATGTTTTGCTGTTTATTGATAATATCTATCGCTATACCTTGGCTGGGATGGAAGTATCAGCTCTGTTAGGACGAATGCCCTCGGCTGTAGGCTATCAACCTACTCTAGCTACTGAGATGGGCGAACTGGAGGAAAGGATTACCTCTACCAAGCAGGGTTCAATTACCTCCTTCCAAGCTATCTATGTTCCGGCTGATGATTATACTGACCCTGGAGTAGTTGCCACTTTTGGTCATCTTGATGCTGTTATTGCTCTGGAGAGGTCTATTGCTGAACAGGGCTTATATCCAGCAGTCGATCCACTAGCCTCAACCTCCCGTATACTTGACCCTAGTATTGTTGGTGAGGAGCATTATAGGGTAGCCCGTGAGGTGCAGCAGGTCTTGCAACGCTACAAGGATCTCCAGGACATAATCGCCATACTGGGTATTGAAGAACTCAGTGAAGACGACAAGCTTACTGTGACTCGAGCCCGCAAAATACAGAGGTTCTTGTCTCAACCAATGTTTGTTACGGAGGTTTTCACTGGAAGAGAGGGAAGGTATGTGCCTGTGGGGGAGACAGTGCGTGGCTTTAAGGAGATTCTGGAAGGTAATTATGATGCCCTACCTGAGCAAGCCTTTTTTATGTTGGGAACTATAGATGAGGTAGTAGAGGCAGCGAAGAAGCTAGAGGCATAGGTGACGAGTAAGTGTCTAGTATAAGGCTTGATATTGTTACTGCTGAGGGAGTGGTTTACTCTGATGAGGTAGATGTAGTCGTTGCCCCAGGTATTGAAGGTCAACTGGGAATCTTACCTCATCATGCCCCTTTGATGACTACCTTACATGCAGGTGAACTTAGGGTAAGGAAGGGGGAGGAGGAATTCTCCCTAGTCATGTCTGGAGGCTTCCTTGAGGTGCGTCCTGATAGGATTATAGTCTTGGCTGATACTGCTGAGAGGGCGGAGGAAATTGATATAGCCCGGGCTGAAGAGGCAAAGCACCGTGCCTTGGAAAGGCTCAGCCACCGTGTACCTGATGTAGATGCGGCTCGGGCTGAGGCAGCACTGCGGCGCTCACTTGCCCGTCTTAAGGTAGCGGAGAAGAGGAGAAAAAGAAAGACCAGTGTCTCATATTAACTGGACTTTTGATTTAAGCTCAGTAATCCATTAATAGCTTCTATAACCAAGAGTCTTTTATCAATGTCAATAGATTTTACTACATCCTCAATGGCAGGAATAATGGTCTCTCCACTATCGCCGCTGACTATATAGTTATCATTACTGGCTGAGGTCAAAATTTCGGTGATATTGCCTAATAGTTCGCCTTGGGTTGTCCATACCTCTAGCCCGATGAGTTGAAAATGATAGTATTGTCCTTCAGCCAGAGGCTTAAGCTGACTATGGTGTATTTCTACAGTTTGCCCCTTAAGCTTTTGAGCTTCTTCAATGCTATTAATGGTGTTAAGCTTGATGATTGCCTTCCCCTTGTACCACTCAGTGCCGTCAATAATCATAGGCTGACGCCTAATGTAAATTTCTGAACAAGAGGCAAATCGCTCTGGGAAATCGGTTAGTACCTCTACCTTTAGGTTCCCCTTATTCCCCCAAGGAGCTAGAATTATACCGATGGTTATAAATTCCGGCTCGGACAATTTCATCCCAAATTTTGGTGGCTCAGCGGTTATTTTTAAATAATCTCTAGGGTAGCTCTGGTGCCTTGCTTGGCTGCTTTTACCCTGATTAAAGTGCGCATGGCTTCAGCCACTCGCCCTTGCTTGCCGATAACTCTTCCCTTATCCTCTTCCGCAACTTGCAACTTAAGCGTTACGCCTTCGTCAGTACTTTCCTCAGTAACCACTACCTCATCAGGTAAATTGACAATTGATTTAGCGATGTATTCTACTATTTCTTTCATGGTTTCTCCTTGCTTTCTTTGAACTTTTCAATAATACCTAGCTTTGATAGTAATCTAGCAGTAGTAGCTGTCGGCTGAGCCCCTTGCCTGAGCCAATTTAATGCTTTTTCTTCATCTATAACTACCGTTTCTGGGTCAGTTAAGGGATTATAGTGCCCTATAATAGCAATGAACACCCCATCACGGGGGGCTCGAGCATCGGCTACTACAACTCGATAACTTGGCTTTTTTTTGACACCTGTCCGTCGTAACCTAATCTTTACCACTTCTATAAACCCCTTTTAATCTGAATATATAGGTTATTATGCGCTATAATTATATGGCTTGTCAATGGGGCTAGAATCCCAAAGTTTTAAGGCTCTCACATCAGGATTTCAGTAAGACCCTGGCGAATCATCATCACTGCTATAGCTGCTAGGAGTAGACTAGCTATCTGAGATGATGCCCGAAGTCCCTGCTCCCGCAACAGGCGAACTACCCTGTTTGCCTGGGAAAAGACAAGCCAGGCAAATACCAAATTGAGCACGAAAGAGAGTATTACTGCACCAAGAGAATACTGTTGGGTGAGAAGGAGTAATGTGGTCAAAACTGCTGGTCCCACCACTAGAGGTGTTCCTATAGGTACCACCCCAATCATTTCCTTGGAAACGCTTGGCTGAAGCTCTATAAATTTACCGGTTATCAAATGCCTTATAGCTAACACCAGTAGAATAAGTCCACCAGCTACCAAAAAGTCGCCAATAGCAATACCAAGGACAAAAAATATGCCCTTTCCAATTCCGATAAATACCAAGCCCAGAGCGAAAGCAGTGAGCATGGCATAGCGGATTGTCCTTGGTCGTTCTGCAGGATTCATATCCTGAGTCAAGGATAAAATGAAGGGCAGAATACCGATAGCATCAATAGCTATAAAAAGGGGGATAAAACTTACCCCGACATCTTTAAAAAAGGTGAGAATCGATTCAATCATTTACAATTCTCTGGAGACTCTATTCCTGTTCTCCTAATTACAAATTTGTAGATTACTTCATCCACACCCGCAACTCACTACAATACTCATACTGTCAGTGGTTTTATCACCCCAGACATCGGTTACAGTTACTGTAATAGTATAAGTTCCATAGGTATTAGGAGCAATCCAGGTGATAACAGCCCCGTCTCCAGAGATACTACCTCTGCTTGGTAACCAGTTGTAGTATAATTCGTCGCCATCAGGGTCTGAGGCAATGCACTCAATAACACAAGATGTAGCTCGTCTAATATTCAGCGCCTCAGTTACCAGGGTATCAATAACCGGAGGATGGTTAATAAAAACATTAATGGTCACTTGTGCCGTGGCTTCGCCACCTCTACCATCTATTACTTTAACCGTGATGGTATAAGTAATAACTTCCTCAGGAGCAACCCAGGTAACAACAGCCCCATCTCCAGAGATATTTCCTCCGCTTGCTGACCAGGTATAGCTTAATTCGTCGCCATCGGGGTCTGAGGCGACACAACTAACCAGACAGTTACCATAAGGACTAATCTGTTCCTCATCGGCTATAAGACTAGAAATGACTGGTGGTTGATTAGCTGGGGCACAGCCGCCAATAAAAAGGATAGCTAAAACTGGGATTATTAAGCGAGCTAGCCATCCCATCTGATTACGAACTTGCTTTATCATATATTCTGCCTCCTTTGTGTTTAATAAACCATGGTCGAAAACTTAAAAAGCCACTGGGATAAAACAATAATACGATTAAGGCTAAACAGAAAAGTACTATATCAAAGTATAGGGCTTGCAGTGGGGAAAGGGCACCCAACCATTCCTCCCATATACCAAAACAATAGCCGCATTCAGGAAACTGCTCCACACCCTGGCTTAATGCCCAAGAATTATTAGCCATAAATCCGGCAATGAGGGGAAGGCATAGGCCAGCCGCAATTCTAGGTAACGAACCCACCAGCAGAAGTACCCCTAAAATTATCTCCACCCAGGGGAGGCAATAACCAACAAAATAGGCTACAGGGGGTGTCCAGAAAGACTGAAGAAGGACATCAATAAATTCAGTCTGCCCTGGTAGCTTACCAAACCCAGATACCAATAGCATTAGCCCCAGAAGTAAACTTGCGCCTAAAGTTATCCAACCTCTCGCTAAGTTTTGTTTAATGTCCATAGGTTTGTCCAATAACTATAGATTAGCCGTGACGAATAGGAATGTCAACTTGCTTGCGGTTGGAGGCAGTATGCCTTTTTCTTTACCAACCTCGTTAAATATAGTTGTCAGAAGGTTATGTAGGAGCTATAATCGAGATGTGAGAGTGGAGAAATTACACAGTTGGCAGGTTAGCACTACTGAGGCTTTGGAAATACAGCGGAGATTGGCAGAACAGGTATCTAGGAGCAGTGAGGTCACCGCTCCTCATTTTATAGCTGGAGTGGATATATCAGCGGGAAAGGCACAGGAAGTAGCTACAGCGGCGGTGGTTGTCTTAAACTATCCCGAACTTAGATTGGTGGAAACGAAGTTAGCTCAAGGAAAACTTGATTTTCCTTATGTCCCTGGGTTCCTCTCGTTCAGGGAGTCGCCATTAACACTGGCCGCTTGTCAGGAACTTACTATCACCCCAGACCTCATCCTGGTTGATGGTCAGGGAGTTGCCCACCCCCGGCGATTGGGTCTTGCCTCTCACCTTGGGCTCTTTTTAAATACGCCAACAATAGGTTGTGCTAAATCCCGGCTATGTGGTCAACACGAGGAACCTGGTGTTGACTCCGGTAGCTATGCTAAAGTAATTGATAGGGATGAGACTATAGGGGTGGCTTTGCGAACCAAGTTTGGAGTAAAGCCCATTTATGTTTCCATTGGGCATAAGATTGACCTTCAAACTGCCATTCACTGGGTTATGAAATGCTGCCGTGGTTACCGCCTACCTGAGCCTACCCGGCTTGCCCATCTAGCGGCTGGAGGAAATCTGAAATAAGAAAGTAATACGGTATCCGAGGTCGGCTATTAAGGAAAGCTTTTTGAGCAGATAAAATGTGGGGGAGGATAAATGCAGGAATTAAGGGATAAACTAAAGGATTTGCAGGCTAGAATGTCTATGGCACTGGTGCATCTTTGATATTGCTGCTAGGGAAGAGGAAATTACTCGATTAGAAAAGGAGACTGCACAGTCTGACTTCTGGTTAGACCAAGCTGAAGCGCAGAGTATTATGCGTCTTTTGTCTGAGCAGAAGAAGGTAGTGCAAGAGTGGCGAGGGCTGGAGAAAGAACTGGCTGACATTGCTGAATTAAGCCCGCTAGCTGATGAAGATGCTATTCTTGGTGAAGAGATTCAGTCTGAGCTAGGAGAGTTAGCTTCCCGCCTTGATGAGCTGGAATTGGAGCTGGCGTTTAGCAGTGAGTATGATGCTAGAAACGCTATCTTGACAATTCACGCTGGAGCCGGAGGCACCGAATCTCAAGATTGGGCGCAGATGCTGATGAGAATGTACCTTCGCTGGACTGAGCGCCGTGGTTACCGGTCTGAGATACTAGATGTTTCACCGGGCGATGAGACAGGAATAAAGAGTGCCATTATTGGGATTAGCGGTGATTATGCCTGCGGCTATCTAAAATCAGAGCACGGTGTTCATCGCCTGGTTCGTCTTTCCCCCTTTGATGCCGACCATGCTCGGCATACCTCATTTGCTTTGGTGGAGGTTATGCCTGAAGCAGAAGCAGATGTTGATGTAAAGATAGAACCTGAGGATTTGAAGGTTGATGTGTTCAGGTCAAGCGGACCAGGCGGACAGCACATGCAGAAGACAAGTAGTGCTGTCAGGTTAACTCATCTGCCCACGGGGCTGGTTGCTACTTGTCAGAGTGAGCGTTCTCAGCACCAGAATAAAGAATTTGCTTTAAAAATACTCCAAGCCCGTCTGCTGAAGTTAGAGTTAGCCAGGAGAGCTGAGGAAAGAGCCAGGATTAAGGGGAAGCGCATAGCCGCTGGTTGGGGCAATCAGATTAGGAGTTATGTCCTTCATCCCTATCAGATGGTAAAAGACCACAGAACCGGTTATCAGACAAGCGATACTGATGCTGTATTAGATGGTGAGTTGGATGGCTTCATAACCGCCTACCTTAGGTCTATTGTAGGTGAAGAAGGATGATTAAAAAAGCCAGCCTGCTGGCCTTAGTTATTTGCTTATTGCTGACTGTGCTGAGCCCTAGCTTGATTCAAGCCCGGACCGGGCTAACCCTACTAAGTAGTTCGGCTCAAGTAGAGTTTCCTTCTAGGTTTATCTTTAATATGTCAGCCGAGAGTGATGTTAATATCACTGGTGTTCGCCTTTGCTATACTGTTGACCGAGTAAGCTTCGCCCAGGTGACCAGCGAAGTTTGTATTGAGTTTGTGCCTACTACTACGGTTGATGTTAGCTGGGCTTTGGAAATGGTAAGAATTGGCGGATTACCGCCTGGCTCCAGCATAAAATACTGGTGGATAATAGAGGATGGCAAGGGCGAGAAGATTAAAACTACCCCAGCTCAGCTTCAATTCGATGACACTCGTTATTCCTGGCATAGTCTAACTGAAGGTAAAGTAACTATTTATTGGTATGAAGGCGAGGAGTCCTTTGTTCGGGAGCTGATGGCTGCGGCTCAGCAAGCACTGACTAAGCTGGGCCAGAATACTGGCGCCTATTTGGAAAGACCAGCCAAGCTCTATATCTACGCTGATGCTCAGGATTTACAGGGAGCTATGATTTATCCTCAGGAGTGGACAGGAGGAGTAGCCTTTACCAGATATGGTATTATGGCTATTGGTATAGCCCCAGATAATCTTAGCTGGGGAAAGAGGGCAATTGCCCATGAGCTGGCACACCTGGTCATACACCAGATGACACTTAATCCCTATAATTCCCTGCCTACCTGGCTTGACGAGGGTTTAGCTATGTATGCTGAGGGACCACTGGTTCCACTATATAAAGCCTACCTTGATAAGGCGATAGCCGAAGATAACCTTATTTCAGTTCGTAGCTTATCAAGTCCCTTTTCGGCTTATACTGAGGAGTCCTTACTTTCTTATGCTCAGAGTTATAGTTTGGTTGAATTTCTTATTACTAGTTACGGGCAGGACATGATGCTTGAACTACTCCTTATCTTTAAACAGGGCAGCAGCTACGATGAAGCTTTGGGAAAAGCATATGGCTTTGATATGGATGGTCTGGACGCTTTGTGGCGTGATTATATTACTGTGCCAACCCAGCCAGTTGAAAAGGAGTTGATGCCCCCGGCACTAATCGGAGTAATATCGGCACTGGCAGCAGTGCTCCTTTTATGGTTAGGTCTGGCTATTGAAAGTTGGGCATGGAGGCGAGGCTGGTGAAAAAGTCATTTACCATTCATGATTTACCTGTTTCCGAGCGACCGAGAGAGAGGCTGCAAAAATTAGGGGTAGCCGCCCTTTCCGCTCAAGAAATTCTGGCTCTGATTCTGGGTCGTGGGGTTGCTGGCGAATCGGTGATGGTAACTGCGCAGAGGTTACTCAGCCAGTTTGGCAATCTTAAAAGGATTGCTGGTGCCTCGGTGGAGGAGCTATCCCAGATAAAGGGAATCGGTGTTGCCAAGGCGTCTCAGATTAAGGCTGCTTTTGAGCTAGCTAACCGGTTGGAAGGTTACTCTGAGGCTGAAGACAAGCCAGTAATTAAGACACCAGACGATGTAGCCAGCTTGGTGAAGGGCAGGCTGAAGGGTAAAAAGAAGGAACATTTTCTAGCCCTTTTGCTGGACACCAGGAATCAGCTAATAAAAGTGGCAGAAATCTCGGTCGGCAGCCTGGATACCAGCATCGTTCACCCCAGAGAGGTATTTAAAGAGGCAATATCAGCCAGTGCTGCCTCAGTTATCTTTGTCCATAACCACCCCTCAGGTGACCCCACCGCCTCAGAAGATGACATAAAGCTAACCAAAAGATTAGCCGAAGTCGGAGAGATTATGGGCATAGATGTATTAGACCACATAATCGTCTGTGATAAACAACACCTGAGCCTAAAAAGGGAGGGGCTGTTTTGAGATTGTTAATCTACCCTATCCCCTGTGTCCCCTTCCCCTTCAAAGGGGAAGGGGAGGGAGTAGGTTTTGAAGGGGCGAAGCCCCTTCAATCTTCCCTGGATAGTAGAGCTAAATGATGAAAAGAAGCTTATATATAATATTTACAGTAGTGGTGGTATGTAGTCTACTGGTATTGGGCTTGCCGAGAATTGGTTGCCAGCCCAGGCAGGGAGAAGTGCCACCTACTGAAGAAAATATACTTAATCTATATGGAACTGACCCATTAACCCTTGACCCGGCGGTCTCCGCTGAAATGACATCCCATAGCTATGTAATGCAGATATTTAGCGGTTTGGTTCGCCTTGATGATAACCTGGAGCCAGTGCCTGATATAGCCCAGAGATGGCAGATTAGTGATGATGGTAGCACCTATACCTTTTATCTGAGACATGATGTTAGATTCCACAATGGTAGGGAGGTCAAGGCTGATGATTTTATATATTCCTGGCAGCGTGCCTGTGACCCTGAGACTGGGTCGTTGACGGCAGCTACCTACCTAGGTGATATTGTTGGGGTGAGGGAAGTATTAGCCGGTGAAACCAAGGAGATTAGCGGTGTCACGGTTATTGATGATTATACCCTTCAAGTGACTATAGATGCCCCCAAGTCATATTTTTTATCCAAGTTGACCTATCCCACCACCTTTGTCGTGGATAGAGCCAATGTAGAGTCAGGAGGGGGGTGGTGGCGGGAACCGAATGGTACCAGTGCATTCAATCTTAAACAGTGGGACGAAAATAGCTTGCTTATTCTGGAGAAGAACGAGATTTACTATGGGGAGTTGGCTAAGGTCAATTTTGTTGTCTTTCAATTGTGGGGTGGGATGCCGATGAATATGTATGAGACTGGCAAAATTGATGTCACCAATGTCTATCGGAGTTATATTGATAAGGTTACCGATGAGTCAGGCCCCTTTTACCGGGAACTGGTGATAGTCCCTGAGCTGAGCTTTTCCTATATTGGATTTAACTGCAGTAAACCACCGTTTGATGATGTTAATATTCGCCGTGCCTTCTCTCAGGCTATTGATAAGGATAAGCTAGTTACCCTGGTTTTCAAAGATATGGTGGAGCGGGCGGATGGCGTCTTGCCACCAGGTATGCCAGGTTTCAATGAAGATTTGGCAGGGCTGAATTACGATATAGATAGGGCAAAGGAGTTAATCAGTGCCTCCAAATATGGTAATGTATCTGAGTTGCCTCTTATCACTATTACCACTGCCGGTTGGGGAGGATTGATTTCATCGGGACTGGAAGCTATTGTTCACCAGTGGCGACAGAACCTGGGGGTGGAGGTTAAAGTAAGGCAGCTAGAACCACAACGATTCCTTTATCACCTCAAGCAGGAGAAGGATGAGATGTTCTATATAGGCTGGATTGCCGACTATCCACATCCACAGGACTTCTTAGAGGTTTTATTTTATAGCGGCACTGATAATAACTACGGCGATTATACCAGCCCTGAAATAGACGCACTATTGGAGATGGCAGGCATGGAGCCAGACAGCAACCTGAGCCTGGCATTATATCAAAAGGCTGAGCAAGAACTGATTAACGATGCTGCCTGTATACCTCTATGGTTTGGGGAAAACTATATACTTATTAAGCCGTATATCAAGGGGTATAATCTAAACCCCCTGGGTTTGGCTATGTTAAATAGTGTTTCGGTTGAACCTCACTAGTGGCGGAGGGGGTGGGATTCGAACCCACGCTCGCCATAGACGAGAACGGTTTTCAAGACCGTCTCCTTAAACCACTCGGACACCCCTCCTTAGCAGATTTAGTATAAAGAGTCAGAATACAAGCGTCAAACCCTCTCTATTTTATGTAACCGGGATTACTAGCTGGTCACCGGGAAGTCTAAAATCGGAGACTATTTCAAACTAGGGGACGACTAATCTTCCAGTTCTACTAGTTCCTTAAAGCGGGGGTCATCTCGGATATTATCAAAGTCTTTATCTGTTTTGGCATCTTCGCGATACTTCTTATCCCTACTGATAGCCTTTTCTAGGTAAGCCAGTGCCTCATCAGTTTTCCGCCACAGTGAGAAAAGACAGGCTAGATTATACAATGTAGCTGTGTGATCAGGTCTAAGCTCTAGGGAGCGATTAAAGTCAGCAAGGGCATCATCATATCTTTCCATATGGGCATAAGTAACACCCCGGTTGCAAAGGGTAGCTGGGTCATCAGGTTTAAGCTCCAGGGAGCGATTGAGGTTAGCAAGCGCCTCCTCATATCTTTCCAGCTTTACATAGGCAGCACCACGGTTAGCAAGGGTATTTGGGTGATCAGTTGTAAGTTCAAGGGAGCGATTGAAGTCAGCAAGGGCATCATCATATCTTCCTAGTTTGGCATAGGTAACACCACGGTTGTTAAGGGTAGCTGGGTCATCGGGTCTGAGCTCCAGGGACCAGTTATAGTTGGCAAGAGCTTCCTCATATTTTCCTTGGTCACAGTAAAAGTTACCCCGCAAGAAAGCGGTTCCAGCATCTGTGGTAAAGCCTAATCTTACCAAGTCCTTCAATGTCTCTTCCAGCTTCACTATCCTTTCACTCAGCTCAGTGGGAACCTCTATTTTTTCTTCTCTAAGTAAGATGGTATCCAGTTTCGCTCTATCCATACTCTCCTTGAATTCTTCGACTATATCGGCTCCCATCTTTCTCAACTCATCAGCAAACTGCGGCTGTATCTTCTCTAAATCTTGAATGGGGCTGAGTGGTGATACAGGTGATGGTAATTTCTGCACTACTTCCCTTAACTGGTCTATTATGTCTATGTATTCGGTGAAAGGGATCACCTCTATGGCATTCAGATCGGAAGGCAATTTGAGTTCTTGCTCTTCTCCACTTTTCGATAATATTATCGTTGGCTTTCCCAGGGCTATCATCATCCCTAGCTCTAGTAGAACATTGGGATTTCTCTGTGTGATATCCGCTATTCCGTAAGCACAGGTTTGGATCATCTCACAGATTTTGCAGGTGAAGGCATTTATTCCCTTCTCGTCTAACGCGCTTCTTATTTTGTATTCGTCTTCTATAGCTTCGTTTATGGCTTTTATGCGCCGTTTTCTATCCTCCTCCGGCTTTTCAGCTTCAGCGAGAAAGAAGGACTTCTCCTCTATTATTATCGGCTTGTAGCATGAGATACCGGTTAAAGGGCATCTTATAATTTGTCCCATAATTCCCCTCCCAATATATATTTACTTCCCCCCGAAATACTGTAGTGCCTGCTTAATCCTTTCCTCTAGGCTTAAGTCGGAGGAAGGGGGGAGGGTGGCTACGGCTCGGTTGGCTTCGACCATAGAATAACCCAAGGAGGTTAGGGCGGCTAATACATCAGTGTTTTCCTGAGCTAATTGAGCGGCTGGGGTTGTTATCCAGCCAGCACCTATTTTCTCTTTAAGTTCTAGAATAAGGCGTTCAGCCATTTTCTTGCCTATTCCCGGAATTACAGTTAGCAGGTCGGTACTGCCGGTAGCAATCGCCATAGTTAGTTTGTCCACACTCATAGCTGAGAGCATGGCTAGCGCCAGCTTGGGACCTAATCCCGATACATTAATCAGGCTTTCAAACAGTCCCAACTCATCAGTTGAAGCGAAGCCATAAAGGGTAGCATTATCCTCCCTGAGATGAAGGTGAGTATATAGCTTAACCCACTCGCCAATAGCGCCCAGTAAGCTTAAGGTAGAGGTAGGCATATATACCTGAAAACCTATTCCACTAACATCAATAATTGCCCAATCACTACCCACCGACTCTAGTTTCCCATGAAGACCAGCTATCATTTGCTCTAGTTACTCCTGCTTAGCCAGCAAACTTTCCAGGTGTGTCTCACGAAGGTGGCAGATAGCCACGGCTAAGGCATCAGCAGCATCGTTTGGCTGAGGAATCTGGGATAACCCAAGCTGAAGCCTGACCATTTCTTGAATCTGCTGCTTTGAGCTAGCCCCGTAATTACTAACCCTTTGCTTTATCTGGGCTGGGGTATATTCATAGGTTGGAATTCCCTGGATAGATGCTGCCAGAATAGCCACCGCCTGAGCCTTGCCTACTGCCAGTGCCGATTTCACATTCTTAGACATAAAAGGCTGCTCAATAGCTACCACATCGGGCTGATGGCGTGAGATAACCTCTAAAAGCCCACTATACAGATAGCTTAAACGCTCCCCAATCGGGGAGCGTGCTGGGCAGCTTAAGTCTCCATAATCAACCAGGCCTATTTCATCCTCACTGCTCTCTATCACTCCGTAACCCATAGTTACTGTGCCCGGGTCAATGCCTAAAATTTTCATTACCCTGCTAAACTGGCGTGATACTTCTCCAGAATGGAGTCAGAAAAGTCAGCATTGCTGGACACATACTGTACCTCATCCAGCTCATCTAATTTATCTAGCAGCTTCAGCATTTGTAGCGCTGCCTTTTCTTCAAGCTCAACCATAGTCTTGGGCACCATAGATAGCTCAGTCGAAGCTATGGGTAGATTATTTTGCTCTAGTGATGCCCTGACCATCTCAAGCTCGTCAGGTTTGGTATAAATTTCTATATATTTATTCTCTACCTTAACATCCTCGGCACCACTATCAATAGCCTGTAGGGCTAATTCATCAGCATCTAATTCCTTGGTCTCTACCGTAATCAATCCTCGGGAGTCAAAAAGCCAGGCGACACAACCACTCTCTCCCAGACTGCCACCGTGGCGAGAGAATATATTCCTTACATCTTGCAGGGTTCGATTGCGATTATCAGTTAGAGCTCGCACCAGAATAGCCGTGCCACTGGCTCCATAGCCCTCCAGAACCATTTCTACTAGGGTGGCTCCCTCTGTCTCACCGCTGCCCCGCTTAATGGCCCTTTCTATATTATCCAGCGGCATATTATTATCCCGAGCTCTCTGTATAGCCAATCGCAGCCGGAAGTTTGCCTCTGGGTTAATACCCCCCTCCCGCACGGCAATAATAATCTCGCGAGTCAGTTTGGTGAAAAGCTGACCACGCCTGGCATCAGTTACCCCTTTTTGATGCTTAATCGAAGACCACTTAGAATGCCCCGACATTTCTAGCCCCTCCTTTTAGATTCTATCACCTCACCTGCCTGCGGTCAAAGGGTTTATCGCCTTATTTTGTTTCGCCGGTTACCAAGGCTATGGCATATTCCCTAGAGTGGGAAAGGCTAATAGCCAGGCTGGCTAAGCCTATGTGGTTAGCTTGATTTTGTGCCTTACCATAGAGATAAACTAATGGCTTACCGCTAGGGTCAGACAATATCTCAATATCTCTCCATCCGATGCCTTTGTTCTGTGTGCCAAATGCCTTTATTACCGCTTCCTTGCCGGCAAAACGGGCAGCCAGCGATGAAGGCTTTTTGCGGCTTAATCTGAGCTCTGGCTCGGTATATACCCGGTGAAGGAATTGCTCTCCCCAGCGGGCTATAGCTCTTTTAATGCGAGCTATTTCTATTATGTCTATACCAACATATTGCATTACTTAATCCCTACATATTGCCAAACTCAATTGATATTGTAGCTTTTGGCTACCACTTTGTAAATCATAGATTATGCTGAAACAAATCTTGAAGGACCCAAAATGGGAGCAATACATTTGCAGGTACAAGATGAGGCTACAAACTTGACATGATTATTGCTTATTGTTACACTTCTTTATTAGCCCCTGTATTATTTTACTAATCAAATAAGCTCACTTGTTAATAAATTCCCCTCCTTAAAGTCGGAGTGGACAGAGAAGCAAAATGGCAGCCAGCCCAGAGAGTAGTAATGCCCGGCTAAAAGAGTTGTGCAGCCAGAGATTATCACCTAGGCGGCTAATTCTTGCCAGCAATCGGGGACCCGTTGAATACTATTTTACTGAGGATAGGCGACTTCGATTACGGCGCGGTAGCGGTGGTATTGTTACCGCCCTCAGTAGTCTCACTAATTATGTAGAACTTAATTGGATCGCCAGTTCTATGGGGGAAGGGGATAGAGAGGTAGCACAAAGAGCCCGCGGAACGCACTTTAAAGTACCCTCATTTAATAATAACCTATATCTCAATTTTGTAGTTAGTCGTAGAGATACTTATCACAAATTTTATAGCGTTATTTGTAATCCCCTTCTTTGGTTCCTGCAGCACTACATGTGGAACTCCTCCCGCACGCCTAATATAGACCAAGCGATTTACGATGCTTGGGAGAATGGTTATATCCCGGTAAATCAAGCCTTTGCTCAAGCGGTTATTGATGAGGCATCAGCCAATGAATTGCCACCAATAGTAATGATAAACGACTATCACCTCTATTTAGCCAGTAGTTATATTCGCAAACAGATGCCAGACCTAGTGATTCAACACTTTATTCATATTCCCTGGCCATCACCAACCTACTGGCAGCTATTGCCAAGTTCTATGCGGCAGGCAATCTTCAGTAGTTTATGCACTACCGATATTGTGGGCTTGCAAACGATGCGAGATGTGCGTAATTTCCTTTACTGTTGTCAATCGTTCATTGACGAAGCTGAGATAGATTACGGGCAACAAACCGTTCAACTAAATGGGCATATTGTTCAGGTTAAAGCCTACCCGGTATCCATTGATGTCGCCGGGCTTAAGAATCTCGTTTCTTCAGCTAGGGTGAAGGAAGATGAAGAGAGGTTGCGTCATCTTTGCGGAGAACAAACCATAGTCCGTGTTGATAGGGTTGAGCCCAGTAAAAACATCATTCGTGGTTTTAGAGCCTTTGATATGCTGCTGGAGCGTTATCCCCAGTTTCGGGAAAAGGTCAAATTCTTAGCTTTTCTAGTCCCGACCAGAACTCATCTGAAGCCATACCAGAGGTATACACAAGAGGTCACTCAACTAATAGAAGCTATAAATAATAAGTATGGGAATGAACAATGGCATCCTATTGATTCCTTTTATGAGAACAATTACATACAAGCTATAGCGGGTATGTGCCTCTATGATGTTCTGATGGTAAATGCTGTCATTGATGGGATGAACCTGGTAGCTAAAGAGGGTCCCACGGTTAATAAGCAAGACGGGGTGCTGATACTATCGGAGACAGTTGGTGCTTGGGAGCAGTTAGGGCAAAATGCGCTAACTGTGGCGCCGACTGACTTGGAAGGAACAACTCAAGCACTGTATACGGCATTGACCATGCCACCTGATGAGAAAAATAAGCGTGCCACTGCACTCAAGAGGTTAATTGAGCAAGAGGATTTAACTAACTGGCTTTTATGTTTACTGGAAGATGCAGTTAGCTTGGTAGCAGAACGGTCTGGGACATCCACATAAGAAAACGCTCCACATCATTTACCCCATTCAAGGTAAAATCGGCTTCTACCACCAGCTTTTCTGGCGTTTCCTGAGTAATGATGCCGATGGCAAAGCCCTGAAAATTTAAATCGTGGGAAGCAGCGTGTATTGCTCTGAAGGCATCAATATCGGTGGTATCATTGCCTAAATAGATACAGCCATGCAAATTATAGCCTTGTATTAAGTCCAATGTAGCCATGCCTTTGTTTACATCTACCGGTGGTAGAAGGTCAATTGCCATTCTCTCCTGTATAACTCGTAAACTTCTGACCCGGGGTGAATCCTCTATCGCAGCCAAGATAACTTTTTCAACCGATTGAGGTTCAGGACAAAGACGATAGTGGATTGTAGCCGTTATTCCCTTGTCCTCTATAGTAACGCCTGGTATGGAAAGTAACGGGGTTAGTTCCTTAATGGCATCTTTTACTACTTTTGAATAGTTCTGGACATCTCTGGGAAATTCAGAATGACCCTCAGTCCATCGCTCCAGTCCATGATTACCCATATAGACCATCCCATCAATTTTTATCATGTATTTAACTTCAGCCGCTGGTCTACCTGACATGGCAGCTACCAGAGCTAGATGGCTACAGAGGAGGGAAAGATAATGATAACATAATGGGGAAACACTAGCTTGCTGCGGGGTAGGTGCAGTTTGACTTATAGTGCCATCAACATCAGTAATAAGCCCAAAGGGAGACCGCCTGAGGACTTCTTCAATTAAATCTAAGTGCTCAAAGGCATAGGGCACAAACTAAATTTAACAGAAGGTATGTCTTGCGTCAACTAATTGATAACTTCACAAATTGGCTGAGATAAGGTAAAGTAATGTTTAGATGGAGAAAACTGAAAGGCAGAAGCTACCGGTTTTAGCCATAGACCTGGGCGGCACCAAGATAATTACCGCTATTATTTCTAATAGTGGTCAAGTAATAGCCAAGGATTACCAGCTTACCCTGGCTGACGAGAGTTCACAGTCGGTAATTGAAAGAATATCCTCAGCTATAGACCACCTTCTTAGCCTAAGAAATATAGACTCATCTCAACTAGCCAGCATAAGTATTGCTGCTGCCGGAGCGATAGATTTTAATAAGGGACTAGTAACCTCATCACCAAACCTTCCCGGCTGGAATGATGTCCCGTTGAGAGATATTGTGAAGGAGAAATATAGGGTTAATACCTTCCTACTTAATGATGCCAGCGCTGCTGCCCTGGGTGAGCATCGGCTTGGTGCTGGGAGCGGAGTAAGTAATCTCATCTACCTCACAGTAAGCACTGGTATTGGCGGTGGCATTATCATTAATGGCAAGTTATACTCTGGTCAATGCGGTGGTGCTGGTGAGATAGGGCATATGACCATTGATGTTAATGGACCAAGGTGTAATTGCGGCAATATCGGCTGTCTCGAAGTATTAGCCTCTGGTACCGCAGTGGCTAAAGAGGCGATAAGGCGCATTAGACAGGGGGAAAGGTCTTCCATTAACGAGATGGTAGGGGGTAAGATAGAGGATATCACCGCCGATAAGGTTGGAGCGGCAGCTCAAGAGGGGGATTCTCTAGCCTTAGAGATTGTTTCTCAAGCAGCCACTTATCTGGGAGTAGGCATGGTAAACCTGGTCAATATCTTTAATCCGGAAATGATAATCGTTGGTGGTGGGGTGTCTAAGATGGGGGACCTTTTGCTTAATCCGGCCAGGCAGGTAGTAAAGGAAAGGGCTTTCCAACTATCGGCTCAGGTAGTGCGGATAGTTCTGGCTCACCTTGGTGAAGATGCCGGGGTGCTTGGGGCGGCTATCTTTGCCTTTGAGCAAGAATCAGACTAGGAGAGTATGATGAAGGTTCGTAAGGCGGTTATTGCTGTAGCTGGTTGGGGAATAAGGTTCCTACCTATTACCAAGGCTCAACCTAAGGAGATGCTACCACTGGTGGATAAACCACTAATTCAGTATTCAGTTGAAGAGGCTATTAATTCAGGTATTGAGCAAGTTATTTTAGTAACAGCCCTAGGCAAGCGAGCTATTGAGGACTACTTTGATCGCTCCTTTGAGTTAGAATATGTTCTGGAGAGAAAAGGGGAGACTAAGCGCCTACAAGAGATGCGTGAGCTGTCCGACCTGGTCAATGTCTGCTACATCAGGCAAAAGGAGCAATTGGGTCTGGGTCATGCTATCCTAACCGCTAAGGATATTATTGGTGAAGAGCCTTTCGCTGTATTGCTGCCGGATGATATTGTGGATAGTAAGGTGCCTGTCTTAAAGCAGATGATTAAAGTCTATGAGCAATATAAAACTAATATTGTAGCCGTTGAGCGTATTGACCGCCAGGATACTACAAAGTATGGTATAATTGAACCCAAGAAGATTTCAGGTCATATGTACCAAGTTCTAAGTCTTACCGAAAAGCCTGAGCCGTCACAAGCACCATCTAACCTAGGGGTGGTAGGCAGGTATATCCTTGTGCCCCAGATATTTGATGTCCTAGAGGTTACTCCGCCAGGTAAAAATCAAGAGATTCAACTTACTGATGCTCTGCAGTTACTAATCAAGCGACAAGCAATATTAGCCTATGAGTTTGAGGGGGTGCGCTATGATACTGGCACCCCATTAGGCTGGCTGAAGGCAACAATGGCCTTTGCCCTAAAGCGTCCTGATATTGGGCAAGAGCTAAGGGAGTATTTGCGTCAACTACTCTAAGTAGGAGTTGTTTAATCCCTCCATTCCCATGGCAACAATGCCTGCCTCACCTGTCTTTACTTCGGCATTAGAGTACTAACAACTTGGGAACTAACAAGGAAGTAGGCACACATGGTAGAGAGGGTCGAATCAATAAATAGAGGAACTATCCTTTCGGATAAGACCGAGGAGAGGCTTCGGGGGGCAGTGGTCACTGTTGATGTTGTTATCCCTGCGTTCAATGAAGGAAGCTGTATCAGGGGCGTGCTACAAGATGTCGTGATGGCAAGACAGGATGAGTGGTTTCAAATCCAGAATATCTATGTGATATCGGATGCATCGACGGATCAAACAGATGACATCGTGCAAGAAATGGCTGCAAGAGACCGGAGGGTAAAGCTGCTCAGGAAACAGGAAAGGAAGGGCAAGCAAAACTCAATAAATTTAGCCTTCTCAATCACCAACGCCGATGTTATTGTTTTTATTGATGCCGATGTCAGATTGGCGGGTGAAGATAGCATAACGAAGCTGGTGCAACACTTCCGTGACGGTAATGTTGCCGTGGTTCAGGGTGGTCTCGTCCGTCCCCGTCCTGGCTTTACTCTCAATCCGGCGAAGCAGGCGGCATATTTTGACTGGGTCCTGGTAGACAAGGTAAGAAGGCGGAAGTCCATTTCATGGTGGAGTATTGATGGGCGAGTAATGGCCTTATCCAGAGATTTTTACAAACATCTTGTTTTACTACTCTCTCTTGCCGATGACCAGTTTATCTTCTATTCCTGCATTCAACAAGGCTGCCGGTTTGTATGGGCTGACAGTGCTATATTCTACTATGGACCGCCCAAGTCAATTGCAGATTTCAGCCACCAGTGGAGCAGGTACTTCTTCTACACCGGTAAATCGCGTCAATACTTTGGCAAAGAGCTGATAGACAGGGATATGAGCGTTCCTGGTCTATGGCGAACTATATTGTCCTCCTTGCTTTGTCATCCCTTGTGCGGACTGATGTGGGTCTTGTGCTATACCATAAGCAAGGTTGAGTTCATGCTTCGGGTTGATTTTGAGAAGTATGAACATGGTTTCTTCTGGACGAAATCTGAACCACCAAAAAATCTAGGGCAAGGGCGTCACGCAGGCAAGGATACCAGCGGAATCCAAAGCTAAGCCGGAAGAAAGGGGCGAAAACAGAGTCAGGGCTACATTGGCAACTAGGCTACAACCTTGTCAAGATCGGATCGTGGTCAGATGCCACCGCATAATAAACTACCAGCTTCATTGACAGCTAGCTTGGCTTACACTAAAATCGTATTGTATTATGACTAGTGATGAAATTCGGTCGGCATTTTTGAGCTTTTTTGAGGAAAAAGGACACAAAATTATTCCTGGCTCCTCTTTGGTACCTCAAGGTGATCCCACCTTACTACTTACCAGTGCCGGCATGGTGCAGTTTAAGCCTTACTTCTTGGGCGAAGAAGTGCCGCCCAGTCCCCGTTTGGCATCATGTCAAAAGTGTTTTCGCACTACTGATATTGAATCGGTAGGTGATACTGGACATCTTACCTTCTTTGAGATGCTGGGTAACTTCAGTGTTGGTGACTACTTTAAGCAGGAAGCCATCAACTGGGCATGGGAATTTGTTACCCAGCGCTTGGGTCTTCCACCCGCGCGCCTGTGGATAACTATCTTTCTTAATGACGATGAGTCTTTCCGTTACTGGCGAGAGCTAGGCATCCTTGAGCCAAGGATACTAAGATTTGGTGAGGAGGATAATTTTTGGGGACCGGCCGGTAATACCGGACCCTGTGGACCGTGTAGCGAGATTCATTACGACTTCGGGGAGGAAGTTGGTTGTGGCAAGCCTTCTTGCGCCCCGGGCTGTGATTGCGGTCGCTTTTCTGAAATCTGGAACCTGGTGTTTACTCAATATAATCAGGACGAAGAAGGGCATCGGACTTCATTGCCCAGACCTAACATTGATACCGGAATGGGCTTGGAGAGAACCGCAGCCGTGGTCCAGGGTAAAACCTCTGTCTATGAGACAGACCTCTTTGTTCCTTTAATGCAAAGAATATCTGAATTAGCCGGAAAGAAATACGGCTCTGGTAATAATGATAATGCTAGGCGAATCATAGTTGAGCACAGTAGAGGAATTGCCTTTCTTATTGGTGACGGGGTAATTCCCAGCAACGAAGGGCAAGGCTATGTGCTGCGCCGATTACTACGCCGTGCCGTACTCTTTGGCAAAAGATTGGGATTGGATGAGCCATTCCTGGCTGAAACAGCCAAGACCACTATCCAGCAGATGGGGCATATTTATCCCGAAATAATACAGAGACAGGATTTTATCACTAAGGTAATTGAACTTGAGGAAGCCAGATTCAGCGAAACACTTAACACTGGACTTGAGTTATTAGACGGAATTATGGGGGAAGCGGCCAACAAAGGAGAAAATAGAATCTCTGGCAAAAAGGCGTTTAAGCTATATGATACCTACGGCTTCCCAGTAGAATTAACAAGTGAGATTGCTGCCGGCCGCGGCTTATCTGTAGATTTAGAAGGCTTTGAACTGGAAATGGAGAAACAGCGGGAGCGAGCCAGGAAAGCTCAGGTCATAGAACATGTGGGGATACCGTCTGCTGAAGCGGTAGGAACACCAGGTGTTAAAGCTGTAAATTTCGTCGGCTATGATAATCTGAGTTGTAAGTCCAAAATCCTTGACCTCGCCGTTGACAATAAGACGGTACAGATAATAGAAGGGAATAAGGAAGCGGTCATAATATTAGAGTCCACCTCCTTCTATGGGGAAATGGGGGGGCAGGTGGGCGACACGGGTGAGATACGCAGTCCATCGGGTAAGTTTTTGGTGACCAATACCGTTCACGTTCTGCCCGACATCATCGTTCATCAGGGCAAGGTCGTTGAAGGCAGCTTGGCTGTGGGGGATGAGGTTGAGGCTGATGTGAACAGGGAACGGCGGCTGGATATTGCCCGCAATCATACTGCTACTCATTTGCTTCAATTTGCTCTCCGCCAGGTATTAGGTAAGCATGTTCAGCAACGGGGTTCATTGGTAGCCCCGGACCGACTTAGATTTGACTTCTCTCACCTGACAGCGGTGACAAAAGAAGAATTGCAAGAGATACAGCAGATTGTCAATGATAAAATCCGCCAAAACTTGACGGTATATGATGAGGATATTCCTTATAAAAGGGCTATAGATGATGGAGCTATAGCTATATTTGATGAAAAGTATGGCGATGTCGTCCGGGTATTGAAAATTGGTGAGCCAGTGATTAGTGCTGAGCTATGTGGCGGCACTCATGTAGCACAAACCGGGGAGATAGGCTTCTTTCATATCATTAGTGAAAGTAGTATTGGTGCTGGCATGCGCCGTATTGAAGCAGTTACCGGTAGGGGAGCTGTGGAATATGTTGACAGGCATCTTTCTAGTTTGGAGAAGGTTGCCCAACTACTAGGAACTTCAACGGATAATGTTCAGGATCAGATATCTAGCTTAATTACCGAACTAGATAAGGAGGGTAAACAAAGGCTAGTTTTAGAGAGGGAGCTGTCCAAGAAAATAGCCGAATCTTTGGCGGTTCAAGCAGAAGTAATTAACGGGGTAAGGATGTTGGCATCCAGAGTGCCATCATCTCGGCTAGAGGCTTTACGAGAAATGGGCGATCTACTTAGAGAAAAGCTGAAAAGTGCAGTGATAGTTTTGGGTACGGTTTATGAGGATAAGCCTGTTTTCTTGGCTACAATAACTCCAGATCTGGTAGCCAAAGGTTATAATGCTGGAGATATAGTGAAACAGGTGGCTGAGGTAACAGGAGGTGGTGGTGGGGGCAAAGCCCAATTTGGTCAGGCAGGTGGTAAGGATAAAGATAAAATAGACGAAGCCCTTGAGCTTGTAAAGAGCTTAATATAATGGAGAGTTTTAGAGGGGCTTCGCCCCTCTAAAAAATTGACTTCCCCTTCCCCTTGATAAGGGGAAGTCGCAGACTCGACTCGGAGAGGGGATAAATCCTTCACAGGTGAAGGACAAAGGGGATAGGGTTACTAAGTAAAAGCCTAAAAGGGTGAGGTTGATAGATAATCCCCAAAAATCTGGAGGTAAGTATAACGCGCAGCTTAGGACTTGATATTGGAGACAAAAGGATTGGGGTAGCTCTCAGTGACCCCCTGGGTATATTAGCGAGTCCGTTTACTATTATTAACCGTAGTGATGAAACAGAAGATATTGAGGCTATTACTAATATTATTAGCCGGCACCAAGTTAAGCAGGTTATAGTGGGTCTACCCCGCTCTATGGATGGCAGTATAGGTAACCAGGCAGAGAAGGTGAACGCCTTTACCCATAAATTAGGTAAATTTACTGAAGTTTCCATTGAGTCTAGAGACGAGCGATTATCAACAGTATCGGCTAAACGCCTGATGCAAGGGGTTAATAATAAGAGAGGCAAGAAAAAAGCACACGATGATGCTATTGCTGCCGCCCTTATCTTACAAGGCTATCTTGACGAGGAACATTAGCCACAGTGGTTAGACTAGGTATTCTGAGTTAACACTTTCATGAAGCTCTCGGTTGCCATCAACTATTAGGATTACGCAGCAAGTCTATGGATACTGATAAATCACAAAGAGCTAGAATACCTAATATTCTGTATAGAATACGCTCCAATGAGATGGTTTTTGGCGTAGTCCTAGGCATTACGGTAGGGGTTATCTCTGGCTTTGGTGCTATAGTTTTCAGGTGGTTAATTAGCACCTTCCAATCGATTTTCTTTGGTGGTGGAGCCAATTATTTAGGCTTTCTGGGGCAATACTACATCATACTACTACCGGCGGTTGGTGGGCTTCTCGTTGGTCTTTTAATCCATTTCGGGGCTCGTGAGGCTAAGGGACATGGTGTTCCCGAAGTAATGGAAGCAGTTGTTGTTAAAGGTGGTCGCATTCGCTCGCGGGTGGCGGCAATCAAATCACTAGCCTCCTCAATTTGTATTGGCAGTGGTGGTTCAGTTGGTCGTGAGGGACCTATTGTCCAGATTGGCGCCTCCGCAGGCTCAACCATCGGACAATGGCTCCACTTATCTGATGAATGGGTAAAGACATTGGTCGCTTGTGGGGCCGCTGGCGGCATCTCAGCTACATTTAACACCCCCATTGGCGGGGTGTTTTTTGCTATGGAGATAATCCTTGGTAGGTTTATAACGCCCAAGCTTGGCTTCGTTGTTATAAGCTCGGTAGCAGCTAATTTCATTACTCATATGTTCCTGGGAGACCAGCCGTCTTTTAGTGTAGTTCCTTATAGCATGGTTAGCTACTGGGAAATTATAACTTATGCTATACTTGGAATTTTATCCGCTTTAGTTGCTCTCTTCTTTATCCGCTCACTTTACAAGTGCGAAGACATTTTTAATTCTCTTCATATTCCCGAATATCTCAAGCCTGCTATAGGTGGTATTGGGATAGGGCTCATTGGATTATACTCCTATGACCTCTTTGGTGTGGGGTATGGAGATGTCTATTGGGTAAGCCACATGAGTGCTAATCAAGCCTTGGCGGGAGAGATAGTGCTTCAGTCACTTATCATCCTGCTCATCTTGAAGATAATTGCTACTTCGCTAACAATAGGCAGTGGTGGCAGCGGTGGCATCTTTGCTCCCTCCCTCTTTATAGGGGTTATGCTAGGTGGGGCTTTTGGCACCCTTGCTCACAATCTATTTCCATCGCTTATAGCTTCTTCAGGTGCTTACGCATTGGTAGGTATGGCAGCTGTATTTGCTGGGGCTGCCCGCGCCCCTATTACATCAATCATTATGCTTTTTGAAATGACCGGTGATTATAAAATAATCCTACCACTGATGATTGCCGTAGTTATCAGCACCATAGTTGCCCGGAGCTTAAACCGCGAGACTATCTACACGCTTAAACTAATACGGAGTGGTATAGATATTCGTAGGTTAGAGGAAACTAGACCAATGAGGGAGATTACTGTTGGTAAGGTTATGACACGGAATTTCCCCACCGTTCTGCCGACAATGCCCATTGGCGAATTAGTAACCAAGCTACGAAGGACGGGGCACCATGGCTTTCCTGTGGTGGATAATGATGGAAATCTTTTCGGATGTGTTAGTATATCTGATGTCGAAGCAGCTATGACAATGTCAAAGGGTTATTCTAAAAGTGTAACCGTTGGTGATATTGCTACCAAGTCGGTGATTGTAGCTTACTCTGATGAGTATTTACATGAAGTATTAGTAAAATTGGGAGCAAGAGATGTAGGTCGGATTCCTGTAGTTGATAGGAGCAACCCCAAGCACTTAATCGGGGTATTACGGCGGCATGATATTGTTCATGCTTATACTAAGGCAATGGGGCGGAAGCCTCGCCGCTAAAATAGTAATTTATGAAGATTTATAGTCCCTAAAATAATTAGGGACTATATTGAGGTTAGATGATAAGTAATAGCTTCAGCTTAATACAAACTTGTCCTGCTAGTAAAGCTCGTGTTGGTGAGTTGATAACGCCACACGGTAGGATACCTACACCCGTATTTTTACCCGTGGGCAGCCAGGCAACGGTTAAAACTCTGGTCCCTGAGGAGCTTAAAGATATTAGTATAGACATAGTATTGGCTAACACCTACCATCTTTACCTCAGACCAGGCATTAGCGTAATTGAAAAAATGGGAGGTTTACATAAATTTATGGCTTGGGACAGGGCTATTCTCACTGATAGTGGCGGTTATCAGGTATTCAGCTTATCATCGTTACGCCAGATCAGTGACGAAGGGATTATATTCCGCTCCCACATTGATGGGAGTCAACATCATATTACCCCTGAGTCAATTATTCATTTTCAAGAGACCCTTGGTGCTGATATTATTATGGTTCTAGACGAGTGCCCAGCCAATGATGATAGATTAGAAAAGGTAAAAAGGGCAATGAACAGAACGCATCAATGGGCAGAGAGATGCCAGAAATGTCAAAAGCGCAGTGACCAAGCTCTATACGCTATCGTGCAAGGAGGTATTTCCCCTGAGCTTCGGCGCCAGTCGTCTGAATACCTTACCCGACTAGACTTCCCTGGTTATGCTATTGGTGGTCTGAGTCTCGGCGAACCTAAGAGAGTAACTCTGGCTATGGTTGAAGAGATAGTAGCTTTGTTACCGGAGAATAAGCCACGATACCTAATGGGGGTAGGTTCTCCAGAGGATATTATTGAAGCCGTAGCTAGAGGAGTTGATATGTTTGATAGTGCCCTTCCCACTCGTGTAGCCCGGAACGGTGCCTTCTTTTCCTGGCAAGGCAGGCATAATATTCTGAATGCTGCCTATAGCCAGATAGAAGAGCCAATTGTTCCTGGCTGCGATTGCTATACCTGTCGCACTTTCTCGGCATCTTATTTACACCACCTATTTAATTGTGACGAACTACTAGCCTATAGATTAGCTACCATTCATAACCTGAGTTTCATTAGTAATCTAATGCACAAAATAAGAAGTGCCATTCAGGATGGCACCTTTAGCTCTTTTAGGGATAATTTTTTAACCAGTTACAAGCCTACTGATGAGCAGGTACGTCTTAGTCAAAAACAAAAGTGGCTAGAATCACGCACTTCTAACCAATAACTACGGTTGACTAGCTCTTTATTGTCTCCTCGCTAATCAGGTCAACCCTTACTCCCTTGGAGGTAACCCAATCAATTCCGGCTTCAATATCCTGGTCTTTACCTTCAAATTCCACTACTATCCAGCCCCAGTCCTCTGAGGCATCAGCCTGGCGAATATTGGTCACTATATTGAATTGCTGACCAATATTATAGATGATTGGTTCGGCGCTTGTTTCCGGAGTAAAGGTAAGCATTACCTGCCGCTTTGACATTTCTATCCTTCCCCTATAAAATTTCCCAAATTGTAGAGGTATTGCCGCACAAGTTTGGTTTCACTAATTATACCCTTAATAATCTGTCTTAGGCTAGTTTTTAAACATAAATTAGCCTCCATTTCTTGTTATTTATGTTTTTAGTCAACTATCCTCCATCTATTAGTGTAAACATTCATCTTCTTTCCTCTGATAAAGCCGATAATGGTCATGCTTAAATAATTCTACATTATTGAAAAGCAATAGCCCAACACCAAGGCTATTATACTAATGACTACCAAATATACAAGCAGGGTTTTACCGCCGAATTCTTTCCTTAACACCAGAATTGTCCCCCAACTGGTAATCGGACCTACCAAGAGCAGTACCATCCCGGCGCCAATGTTCATCCCCTGCAATATGAAGGCGTGTACCAGAGGAACACTGGCAGTGGAGCAGATATACATCACCAACCCAAAGACCAGGCTGAATAGGTAGCCCAAGCCACCACTAAAATAATCTCCGACAAATTTCCCTACTGGCGTAATGGTCGCCACTAATGCTGCTAGGACTAATGCCAAAAGTAACTCGGGACCAATCTCCTTAACCATATCCACAAAGGCAAACTTGAAGACATGCTT
Source organism: Dehalococcoidia bacterium (assembly GCA_011170285.1). Taxonomy (GTDB): domain Bacteria; phylum Chloroflexota; class Dehalococcoidia; order Dehalococcoidales; family W498; genus W498. Next base: position 38,591 of record DUEE01000002.1, on the reverse strand, counting down.
CAACCGGTGAGGAATATTCCTGGAATGAGTACCCAAATATTCTTCCGGGCTACTTTCAAATGCCTGTTGGCAGTAGGGACAGCCAAAATAATAAACCTCCCCATTATACTCTGTTTTAATTGCCTTCCCTATTTCTACACTCATCCCACAAACTGGATCTATAGCTAGCTGTTTATTTTGAGAAGCGAAGGCTTCAGGCTTGACCTTGAGCAAATTTCCAACAAGACCCATAACCAGCCCCATCAAAATCACAGCCAAGAATATGAACACGGTGAATTTTATCCCCAGCAGGGCATAGCAAACGAGGAGAGCAGTTACGGAGGTAGCTGGGGTTGCTACCAGAAAGGCTAAAACAGCTCCTAATCTTGCCCCCTTCTGATGAAGGCTCACCGCTACCGGGAGAGAGCCAAGACAACAGATAGGGAGAACTGTCCCGGCAAGGATAGCATAGAGAAGAGGCTTTATTCCTCGCCCACCTAGATGCCTATCCACCCATTCAGCGGGGATAAATTGATGGATTAAACCACTCAGGAAAAAGCCTATTGCCAGGAAGGGCAATACTGCAATAAGATAATCCTTGAATACAATAAAAAACTGAACTATCAATTATTTTGGTTCCTCACTGTAATCATCGGCGTATTGAAGCCGTGGCTGGTAGAAGAAACCCCTTGTCTTCCTACAGAGCCATACCAGAAAGAGCATAAAGGGAACTTCCGTCAAAATGCCGACCACTGTAGCCAGCACTGCTCCTGAAGAGAGACCGAAGACGGTTATTGCTACGGCAACGGCTACCTCAAAGTGATTGCTCCCAGCGATTATTGCTGTTGGTGCCGCATCCTCATAGGAGAGACGAATGGGCTTAGAGATGAGATAGGTGAGAGCGAAGACAAGAAGGATATTACAAAATATTCCAATGGCAATTATGCCGACAACTGCTGGAAGTTCTATGATTATGCCTCCCTGTAGAGAGAATAGAACCACAAGAGTGATGAGGAGGGCAATAATAGAAACGGTGCGTAATGGCGGAATAAGTTTTGACTCAAACCATTCAATACCCTTTCTTTTAATCGCCTGAGTTCTGGTAAAGTAGCCGCATATAAGGGGAACGCAAATATAAATAGCTACTGAGAAGGCTATAGTTGCCCAGGGTATGATAATTCCTGAAATACCTAACAGGAACTGAGCCAGCGGGGCATAGAGAATCACCATTGATAATGAGTTTATCGCCGTCATTACCAGGGTATGTCCCATATTCCCCTTCGCCAGATAGCTCCACATTAAGACCATGGCAGTACAGGGAGCAACTCCAAGGAGAATTAGCCCGGCTCTATACTCCTGGGCAATCTCGGGAGGTAGGAAACCTCTGAAAACCACACTCATAAATAGCCAGGCAAAGAAGGCCATAGTAAAAGGCTTTATCGCCCAGTTGGCAACAAGGGTGGTAATTATCGGCTTTGGGGTTTTAGCTGCCTTTACCACCTGGCTGAAATCTATTTGCACCATTATGGGATATATCATCCAGAACAGACAGATGGCAACTGGGATAGAGACATTGGCAACAGTTAGTCCGCCTAATATATCAGAAACCTGGGGGAAAGCTTTTCCCAGAACTAAACCTGCACCAATACAGAGAGCTACCCACAGGGTCAGATATTTTCCCCAAATCCCCAGCCTTCTCTCTTTTTCTTGGGCTATATTATGCCTCATTTCATAAACTATGTGCTTCTACTATGATACTAATGGGCTTCTCCATCACTTCGCTTGCCATTGCCTCAGGACCAGGCAGTTCGGTTGGTTTTGCTTATCTATCTAGGCGTATCTCCCCCGCACCACTTCCTTGATTTCCTTCTCCTTCATAATTCACTGCTGACACTTACACAGCGATAGCTCTATCATCAGGGCTTCGATCTCAGTAATCAACTTGGCTAACCTATCATCCATGATCCTGTAGTAGACCTTTTGGGCTTCTTGCTTGTCCTTCACAATGTTGCATTCCTTTAGGACTCTCAGGTGGTGTGAAATAAGGGATTGTTCCTTGTTTAGAATCTCGGCGAGCTCACCAACGTACCTGTCGCCTTCAGCCACTAGCTTGAGTATTTGGAGTCGTGTAGGCTCCCCAATGCACCTCAGGAATCTTGCCTGGTCTTCATCAACTGTCATTTGAACTCCTATTTATATGAATTATAGTTCATATAAAGAATGATGTCAATAAATTCTATCTTTAACTTCTAGAGCTAGACATTAAGCATGTACCTATCCACGAATGCCAGTAGCCCAGACCATAAAGGCTGGGCTACTACTTCCTAATTTAAATCATTTATTAAGGTTAGATTGACGGGTCTTTACAGCTTCGTAAGTAATCTTTCTTATACAGACAATTGACAGATTTTTACTTCACCCCACAGCCCAATATTATCATCTCTAATAATTATTACTCCCAATAGCCCGTTAATACCTTGAGCAAATTCAATTCCACTCGGGATGTCGTTAGACTGGACAATCAAGTTACCTATAGCGGTGGCAGCCGCATCAGCCACAATAGCTGATTTGGAAACTACTATAACTGCGTCAGCCTTCCCATAACTCAGAGAGTGTCCCACTGTCCCTGAAGAAGTGCAAATTCCTAATGGTGTATCCTCACCATTAATTTCCAGACCAATTTTGCCGGTTAAAGGCGATTCGCCGGCATAAATCCCTATCAACCTATCTCTCAGGCTTTTCAGGTATATATCACCTCCATTCTCTACAATTATCTCTGGTGAAAAGGCTGATAATTCAATACCAACGGATTCAGCTATAGCCCCGGCTACTGAAGCCATAGGCCCAATTCCGACCCTGGCTGTTGCCTCTGCCATTAACTTTACAATATTCGGAGCATCATCACCAACTGAAACGGGTTCGAGGGAAGTTAGAAAGGTAGGATGCCTCTCAATATACCTTTCCAATATATCACGATACTTTGATACCACTTTGTAGGCTTTTCTTCGGAGGTTAGTTGAGGCGCGAATACATAAATCTGTCTCCTTCGCCGCTATATTAAAAGAGAGCAGGTCTTTACCTTTAATCCAGTGGCGATAGGTTCTCGGCTCATACATTGACTAAAAGTGCAACTCCATGGCTCTTGGAGGACAGGCTTTTATACACAGACCGCAAGCCAGGCATTTCTCATCACAAAATTTCACCTCTCTGGTTACAAAGTCAAGCTTAAAAGCGCCGGTGGGACAAATAGTAATACAGGCACCGCAATGAGTGCACCTCTCCTCATTGCGAATAACATTCCGGCTAAGCGGTTGAATTCTCACTCCGGCTTTAGTCAAATACTCGATGCCTTTTTCATAGTCCTCTTGTTTTCCCTTCAATTCTAATACCATTAGTCCTTCTTCATCTGGAGTAACTGATGCCTTTAAAATATTGAACTCAAGGTTGAAATCCCTGATCAGCCGATATACTATAGGTCGGTTTACCAGACGACGGGGAAAATGCAGGACTATTCTTCTGGAAAAAGCCATGGCTACCACCTCTATTAAATTAGGTCTTACTCTTCTATGGGGCGTTCGTTAAGTGGCTTAAGGATTATACCTGAATCTATACCAGGCAAAGGTACCACTGGTTGGGTTAGCCAGAACTTTCCGCTTAGTATCCACTCCTTTAGAATGGTGGCGATTTCTACCGCCCTTGGGTAGCTAGATAGAGAAGCAGTGGGCACCTCTTTACCTTGGACTACTACCCGGCCACTCCTGAGTTGCCCATAGTTAACTTCACCTATAATGCCTGGCTGCAGATTCTGATAGGCACCACCATAATCGATGACAGCGGCAAATATTTCGTCATCGGTTACCGTGGTGTAGGCTAAGATTTCCTCGGAAAGTATCGGGATAGGTACTCCAATACCCACCGTGATGGTGCAACCATAACCTAACATACTTGTTCCTACTAACCACCGTGGGCTCATCTGCTTCAAATCACCTATTACGGCAATAGCACCGGCACCTCTCTTGGGCACCCCATTTTCAGAACGAGGCACATCCGGGTTATGCTGAGTGCCCTGCCAGGTGATAAAGCCAGTCCCTCCACCTAAAAATATTTTGGTACCTATGCCAATGGTCTTGTAATAGGGGTCATTGAGTAACGGAGATAGCTGGCCAGTAGTGGAATAGTTAATATTACCCAGGTTAGGCTTCAAGACTCCCATATAGGTGTAGAGCGTTTTATTCGAAGTGTTGGCCGCAACATTGTAATTCTGGTAAGCGTTCCTGAAGTTAAACAGTACTGCCTCGTTAATGTCTTTAATATTAATCCAGGTTTCCAGCTTTTTCCTTGGGTAGCAATCTGTGCCGTAAGCGGTTGCTATCAGCCTTATATCTTTCCCGCCGACAAGCTCCTCAATTACATGTCCACCACCGTAATTGAATTCGCCGGGATAGACCCTATTTCTGGGGTCATCATCGGGAAGGGCATTAGCTCCTAAGTATATGTCTATGGCGGCAAAAGCGGCATAAGCCGGGACATCATTAAGGTAGACCCTACCACCACCAAGCTTGATTCGGGGCTTGGAGTGTCCAATATTTAAATAGGCACCAGATGAACACATAGGCCCAAAAGTGCCGGTAGTAACTACATCCACCTCCTGTGCCACTTTTTTGGCACCCTTCTGTTTAACCAGGTCTATTACCTCATCAGCAGTAACTACTACCGCTTTACCTGCTTTTATCTTTTCGTTAATTTCCTCAATCGTTTTTGCCATGACTTTAAGATAATAATCCTAAAACCTTAGTCTTGTCAATTTAGCCAGGTGGTGAGGTTGTTTAGAAACCTATCCCCCTGGCCCCCTTCCCTTAAATAAATAATAAGGGAAGGGGGAGTATAGGTAAGAGAGGGGCAAAGCCCCTCTCTTAAATTTCTTCCCCTCTCCTTTAAAGTAGGAGGTGCTAAAGGAGAGTCAAAGAGAGGTCGACAGAGTCGCTCTCCAGAGGCGAGTAGCAGGGCGACCTCTGGTGAGCGAAGCCTCTCTTTTAATATTCTTCCCCCTCCCTTGGTAAGGTAGGTCGCAGACTCGCCTTGAGTAGCTCGACAGAGTCTGCCTTAGGCGGAAAGAGTCGCAGTCTGGTAACCTTTGGCTCGACTCGGAGAGGGGATAAAGCGGGAGGGTTGCAAATAAATATTAAGGGGGCGAGTTTAGTATCAAGAAGCGCAAGTTGAAGCATACCTTGTTGTAAGCTATAATCAGCTATAAATAGGAGGTCAATATGCACCATCCTATTAAGGCTTTTATGCACAAGGGTGAGGGCTATTACGTTGCCGAGTGCATAGAGATAGCAGTGGTGACTCAGGATAAAACCCTAGATGAGACTGTGTCCAATCTCCAGGAAGCTGTTGCCCTCCATCTTGATGGCGAGAAACTGGCGGATTTTGACCTTACCCCTAATCCTTCTCTTTTAGTGACCTTGGAGCTGGAGCCTACGGTTATCGCCTAAGCTGAAACGCTTCTCGGTTTCTGAGGTAGTAGATATTATGCGTATCTTCGGCTTTGAGAAGCACTCCCAAAGAGGTAGCCATGTCAAGTTGCGCAGGATTGAAGTCGCAGGAGAGAGGCAAACCTTAACCATTCCTTTACATGCCGAACTCGATGTGGGAACATTGCGGGCTATTGTTCGTCAAGCAACGCGTTACATTCATGAGACCGAACAGCGGACTTATTTCTACACCGATTAGCCATCACAAGTTGAAGAGCACCCTCATATAAGCTATAATCACTACGAGATTCAATATGTAGGAGATGATTTTGCTTAAGAGTCATAGCTGTGGCGAGTTAAACAAAAAGCATTTAGGTGCCAAGGTAACCTTGGCTGGTTGGGTCAACCGCCGGCGAGACCACGGGGGACTGACGTTTATTGACCTGCGAGACAGAGAGGGCATAGTTCAGGTAGTATTTAACCCAGAAGTATCAAAATTGTGCCATGAAGTAGCTAGCCAGATGCGCAGTGAATATGTGGTCAGGGTTAGTGGTGAAGTTGCCCTGCGACCCCCAGGAACAGAGAACCCTAAATTGCCTACCGGGGATATTGAAGTTATCGCCTATAATACAGATATACTTAATACATCAAAGACACCTCCTTTTTATATAAATGAAGACACTGAGATAGAGGAGAGCCTTCGTCTCAAGTATCGCTATCTTGATTTGCGCCGGGCCCGGATGAAGGAAAATCTACTCCTTCGCTACCGAGTAGTGAAATTTATTCGTGATTTCCTGGATACCAAAGGGTTTATTGAAATAGAAACGCCAATACTGATTAAGAGCACTCCTGAGGGGGCTCGTGATTACTTGGTGCCTAGTCGTGTTCATCCCGGCAAGTTCTATGCTCTGCCTCAGTCTCCACAGCAACTTAAACAGCTACTGATGGTAGCCGGTGTGGAGAAATATTTTCAGATAGCCAAATGCTTCCGTGATGAGGACACTCGAGCTGACCGTCAACCTGAATTCACTCAGCTTGATCTGGAAATGAGCTTTGTTGAGGAGGAGGACATTCTTAATCTGCTTGAAGAGCTTTTCATCTCTATGGTGAAGACTATTAAACCGGAAATACGAATGACAAAGCCCTTCCCCCGTCTTACCTACACTGAAGCAATGGAGTATTATGGCACTGATAAGCCTGATTTACGACTTGGCATGGAAATAAGAGACCTGTCAGACATTGTTGCCCAATCTAACTTTTCTATTTTTCTCTCGGCTATCGCTGAAGGAGGTAAAGTAAAGGGAATATGCGCTCCTGGCTGTGCTAATTATACACGCCATCAGCTCGTTGAGCTAAATGAAGTGGTACGAAATGTTGGTGCTGAAGGATTTATAACCTTGCCTCTAGGTGCTTCTGGTGGTAGTATAAATGATTTAACCCTTGAAATGGTGAGGTCGGTAGCGACCAAATTTCTAACTTTGGACCAAATTAAACAGATAGCGGAGCGTTTAGGGGCAAATAGGGGAGACCTTCTGTTTATCATTGCTGGCAAAGCAAGCAAGATAGTTGATGTGGCGCTTGGTGAACTGCGCCTGGAGTTGGGGCGTCGGCTTAAGCTGGCTGACCCAAATGTGCTTGCCTTTATCTTCATCGTGGATTTCCCATTGTTATGGTGGAATGAGGAGACGGGGCAATGGGAGGCAATGCATCATCCATTTACTGCGCCCAAGGATGAGGATGCTTCCTTACTTGATGTGGCTCCGGAAAAAGTACAGGGTAAACATTATGATATAGTATGTAACGGGTGTGAAATTGCTGGCGGCAGCATTAGGATTCATACCAGTGAACTTCAAAGGAAGATATTTAAACTGCTGGGTTATAATGATGATGAAATTGAGGAGCGTTTTGGACATCTGCTCGAGGCATTTGACTACGGTGCTCCCCCTCATGGTGGTATCGCCCCTGGTATTGACCGCATTGTGATGCTTCTGACAGGGGAGGAGACCATCAGGGAGGTCATTCCTTTCCCTAAGAGTCAAACTGCTTGTGATTTAACCTTTAGTGCTCCTTCGACAATTACCGAACAACAACTGGCTGAATTACACCTGCGTCTGCGGGAGGAATCTTGAAAGTAACTAACGATAAAACAGAAAACAGTCAAGCATTTATGACTATTGAGATGGAGCCGTCTGAGGTAGAGGAGTCTTTAGAAGCATCCTATTATCGCTTGGTTAAAAAGACGAATATTCCAGGCTTCCGTAAGGGAAAGGCACCACGGGCTATACTGGAACGCTACATAGGTACAGAAAGCCTATTTGAGGAGGCTATAAATAATCTGATACCTCAAGCTTACGAACAAGCGATTAAGAAACAAAATATTGAGCCTATCGCTAAGCCACATATTGATATAGCTCAAACTGACCCAGTGATATTTAAGGTGACGGTGCCATTACCACCCACAATTAAGCTTGGTGATTACCATCACCTTAAAGTTGTACCAGAACCTTTGAAATTAGCTGAGGATGATGTTAACATCGCAATTGAACAACTACGCCATCAGCACGCTATCTGGGAGCCTGTGGAGCGTCCGGTAGAATTTGATGACCTGATATTTTTAGATTTGGAGAGTAGTATTGACGGTAAGCCTTTTATGAACCAGGAAGGAATTCAGTATCGGGTGGTTCGCAACTACCTTTTCCCGGCACCCGGGTTTGCTGAACAGTTATCAGGAATGAGAAGGGATGAGGAGAAAGAGTTTAAGCTCCAATTCCCTTTGGATTTTCCCAGAGGTGAGCTGGCTGAGAAAGAGGCTTGGTTTAAAGTGAGAGTTACTGAGATAAAACAGGAGAAACTTCCTGAGCTAAACGATGAATTTGCCACAGAAATAAACCCTGATTTAAAAACTTTAGACTCACTTCGGGAGCAGGTTGCCACCAGCTTTAGGCTCAAAGCCGAGGAGAGAGCCAAGATAGATTTTGAGGAACGGGTAATTGAAGCCGTAGTTGACCTGGCTAAAGTAGAGTTTCCGCCCATCTTGACCGAGATGGAGATTGACCGAATTCTCATCGAACGATTAAGGTATTTGCAAAGAGAGGGTAGAAGTTTTGAGGAATATCTTAGTAGTAAAAACAAGACAGAGGAAGAGCTACGGGGAGAGATTCGTCCGTTGTCGACAAAGAGGGTTACCAACTCCCTAGTGCTGGGGAAGATTGCCGAAGAGGAAAAGATTGAAGTCAATGATACTGAGATAGAGGCTGATATTGAAGGCATGGTAGAAAGTGCTACCGACAATAAGGATGAACTAAACAAATTTCTAAATACTCCGCAGTCTCGCGAGTCAATCAAGCGCTCATTAATTTCTCGAAAGACTATACAGCGACTGGTGGAAATAGCTAAGGGTTCAGATATAAGTAACAAAATAATGGAGGCAGAAGAATGAATAATCAACCGATGAACATTATACCTATGGTGATTGAGAGTGGAGCCAGAGGGGAACGGTCTTTTGATATATATTCACTCCTTTTAAGAGAACGCATTATCATGTTGGGCATGCCGATTAACGACCAGGTGGCTAATGTTACTATTGCCCAGCTTCTCTATCTGGAGCGGGAAGACCCGGATAAGGATATAAACCTCTATATTCACTGCCCGGGTGGCATCATTAGCGCCGGTCTTGCCATTTACGATACCATGCAGCTTGTTCGCCCTGATGTATCTACTATCTGCGTTGGGCTGGCGGCTAGTATGGGGACATTGCTACTTTGTGCCGGAGCCAAGGGCAAGCGTTACGCCTTACCCAACTCCACTATCCATCTCCATCAGGCATTTGGCGGTGCTCAGGGGCAGGCAGCCGATGTGGAAATTGCCGCCCGTGAGATAATGCGAATTCAAGACATAATACGAGACATAATAGCTAAACACACTGGTCAACCACTGGAAAAGATAATCCATGATACTGACCGTGACTTTTACCTTAACCCTGAACAAGCAGTAGAGTATGGTATTGTGGACCAAATCCTTAGTAAACCGACGAAAGAAACAGCCAAGACTGATGAAGCTGTAGATAAGCCCGCAGAGAAGTAAACCTTATAATTATTCTAAATAAAGCTCTCGGTAGCGCTGGACTAATTGATTTAATGTGGGTAATCCCTGTCTTGCCCCCATTTTAGTAATAGAGAACTGGGCTACAATGTGACCGAGTTGACCACATTCCCTAAGCCCCATTCCTTTAAGTAGACCATAGAGAAATCCAGCAGCAAAAGCATCACCAGCGCCAGTTGTATCTACCTCAGATACCAGGGATTGGCTATCAGATTCAACTGCATATTCATTGTCGGCGTCTCTAATATAACAGACAGCGGTAACAATTCTATGGCTAACCCCCTTGCCTATTTCTAGCCTTGCCCTTTTACCTAAGGTAACGGCAACAATATGGCATCCTTGATTAAGGCAGTTTTCTGTTCCGACTATAATATCTTCTCCTGTTAATTGCCTCATTTCATTCTGGTTAATGAAAAGAACACCTGACCTTCTTAACATTGGGGCCAGAGTCTTAAGACCTTTAGAAGCATATAGTGCTCCCGGAGCAAAACTAACCTTGACCGGTGAATCCAACCTATCTATTACCTCCAGCAATATCTTGAATTGCCTATCATCAGCAAAAGAGGAGAGGTGAAGCATTCTTGCCTGGTTTATATAATCCTGGTCTAAATCATCTATAGTTAGTAAGTTATTGGCGCCAGGTATAACATAGAGGGAGCGTTTACCGACCCTATCACTAAGACACAATACTGAGCCTGTTTTTACCTTGGTCTTTATCTTGATTTGGCTAACATCTACTCCCACTTTCTGAAAGTCGTGGAGCAATATTTTGCCTTCATCATCATCACCAACAACGCCGGTAAAGCTAGTTTTTACCCCGAGCTTTGCCAAACCATAGATAGTATTGGCTGCCGAGCCACCGGGGGATGATTTTGAGCTTTCCACCACTGCCTCACCATCATCAAGGATGTGCTCAACCTTATATAGGTAGTCTATATTTAGTGCCCCCAACCCAATTATGTCAATATTGCTCACTTGAACCCCATCCCCCTTAATCCCCCTTCCCCTTACTAAGGGGAAGGGGGAAGAGAATTTCTTAAGAGGGGCTTCGCCCCTCTAAAACTCCATTGCCAATATCATTAGCCTCTAAAAGCATACTTTAACCTAATTGAAATCCTGTGCCATCTTTTCCCAAACCGAGCTAATATACCTAACCATATTCTTCAAATAGTCTTTACAAACACTGATTTCTTCATCTTTTAAATTTCCGGTATTGTCTAAACAGGGTATAAAAACATGATGTGTTGTATAATCCAAGGGTTTATCTCCTCATCCCGCTTTCCCCGAGCCTGTCGGAACAATGTAATGATGGGTTGCCATATGTCTGTACCTACGGACTTTATCAAACCATTCTTTTTCCCATTCTTTATCCATATACTCGGTCAATCTTTCAGTTAATTTGCCTCTTATAGTATTCCAGTTGACATCCTCTGGCTTAAATACCGGATAGTAGGCAAAAACGATGTTTAATTCCTGTAAGAGTGTATAATATGCTGACATCAATTCAAAAAAGAATGCATCTAAATACCATTTTAACTGTCTATGGGACAAAAGTGGCAGACCGAGGTCGTCCGGCATACTGGCTGCACCGAGCACTTGTCTGCAGAAATGCTCGGCTCCATCTAGCTTAAGTCTGGTAGCAAAGTGGAAACTATTCCATAAGTCATTATGTTTATCATTAGGGCTCTTTAGTTTGCGATATTGGTAAGAACCTTTGCTGATTTCCATGAGAGGGTCTTCTAGCCAATCTTCGTTGTCCATATAACTTTTTCCTATTTGATGAACTATAGGTAATAAATAATTATCCCAGCTTGCCAGTCTCTTCTCTAACCAGACGCCGCATTCTCTTGTGAATCTCAATGACTTCATCTATATTTTCTCTACCCGATAGCCAGTGAAAGTAAGGCCCGTCTGCCGCACCTCCAGCCTTCTCTTTATCTTTTACTATTTTCTCCACTGCTGTTCGTTGACCTTTTTGCCACACCTCCAGCACCTCGGTTAGGTAACTAATAAGTGTGGAAGCCAGGCTCATTGTTGAGTAGGGCAGGGCATATTCATTAGCGTTAAAGGAGATAGCTAACCCTTTCTCCTCCTCCACAGCCTGGAGCATTCTGAAATCGGTAATGCTATCACCAACCACTACCCAGTTGGATAACGGTTGGTCATATTTATCAGCAAATCTGTTTAAGGCAGCTACCTTGCGTCGTCCCCCTACCGGCTTCAACTCTTTTATTGCTTCCCCTAAATCAGTGGTCGGCAGTTTTTCCCAAAAGAAATTATCCAAGCTTTGTTTAATTCGGTCATCATCGGCAACAGGGCGCATAGTTAGAATGTCTTCCTCAGTCTGGTGTAACAACTTAAGGCCTTCTTTACATAAAGTTGTGTGGAATTTATCTAAAGGGAATGGTGTACAAGCAACATTATGAGCATAAATACCTAATTTCTGGGTAATATGAATGGCATACTGTTCGTAACTGGTGCTAATACAAAATACCTTCCAGCCACTATATTCAAGCCAGGATATAAGTTTGTAAGCACCGCCAGTTAGGCTGGCTTTAGCGGCTAGGGTGGCGATATTATCCTCTGAAATATTATGCAGCGCCAGGAATGGCACTATGAGAGACAGGGTATCCCCCGGCTCATAATCCTCCCTTTCCTCAAGTGTTAGCAGGTCATCATAACGACTAATGACCTCAAAAATCTTATCCCCGTTGGGGAAAAGTTTCATTAACTCATAGGCATTATCCTGAGGTGATAGCGGTCCTTCAAGGTCAAAACAGATAAAATTGTTTATCTACCTCACCCCCTTTAGGTTTTTTATTGGTAACCCCATCCCCCTTTATCCCCCTTCCCCTTATTAAGGGGAAGGGGGGACTGGTTATATAAGAGAGGCTTCGCCTCTCTTTAACTCTCCTTTAGTATCTCTCCTGCAAAGGAGAAGATAGTTTCTTTAGAGGGGCTTCGCCCCTTCAGGCTTTCTTTAGTAATCGAGTTCGTCAGGCTCTTTAGAAAACGGCTCTTTTACCACTTCATTTATCTCGTCGGTCAGATTATAGCCTTTAATTGGTCTTCCATTAGCATCAATGAGTCGTTTGTCTGCTGTTATCTTTATTCTACCCTGGCTAAAAGCCTTAAGGGTAGATATTGTTAGAGGGAATTCTCTAGACAGCCCTTGTTCGCGGATGAGCCTGAACAGGTGATTATTTCCGCCCGGCTTCTTTTCAATCTCTTTCTCTGAATGCTCCTCCACTTCATCCCAATATCTATCAAATGCTTTGCCCCTAATAGGAAATGTGCAATAGGTTACCGGTGGTCCCTTGTCCAGCTCTGGGGCTACCAAGTGCATCATTACCCCTGTTTCATAAGCTTTACTGTCAATTAGCTTCCAGATTACCTCCTGCCATGTTCCTGGGGGTCCACCCGGAGCCGCCGGATGAAGGTTAATCATATCGTATCGGTGGCACATCTTTTCACCCACGATAAGCATATAACCAGCTAGTACGCATAGGTCAGGGTGAAAGCCCTGTAACCGATACATAACCTCTCGGTCATAATCAAGCCGCCATAGAGGTAAAGTTCCTTCCTGTCCTGTAATAGAAGCCCCCTTATTAACTTTAAACTTTCGGTAGGAAAGGCAAATGAGAGGGATATGGTAACCTTCAACCAGCTTGAGGAATAAGTCGCTCTCCTGTGATTCACCTGGTTCACGGTTGCAAAAAACAAAGGCTATCTCAGCCTCAATATCACCAAGCTTGATGCTGTTCTGTACCGCTTTAAATAAGTCTCTGGCTGCCCTATCTCTACCTGTAGAAAACCAGCCTAGCTTATACATCACTACTATCTATTGGAACTTTTTTCTTACTCTTGCCCAAAGGCTGCCAAAGTGAACCAAGGGGCTTGCCATATGCCCAAAAATCTTGCCTTGGGCTAAAGCGTTTAGAAAATCATCCTTACCACTGAATTCAGGCATCTCTACATAGGCATTACCTATCTCGCCAGGAGTATGGGCATCACTGCCGGCACTTCCCGGAATACCATACTTTTGGGCAAAGGCTCGAGCTTTGGCTGAATACCAGGGGAAAGGACTTCGGGCATTAAATACCTCTATGATATCAATTTGCTCCACCAGTGCTTCTAGCATGTTACCACCTAGAGCGTGCCTGAATAATGTGTCAAAAGGGTGTGGGATGTATACCAAGCCACCTTGAGCCCTGATTCGGGATATTACCTGTTCAGCAGAAAGACCACTGGGTATAGTCTGTTTAAGAAACATACCGATAATGTCACCAATTGGGGTTAAAATTTCCTCAGCAACAATTACGGGGAAGGAGGCTATGTCCTGCATCTTTACCGCCCCTTCAATGGTGCCATGGTCAGATACGGCAATACAGTTTATCCCGGTCTGCAGGCAGCGACTAATCACTTTCTCCAAAGGTGTATTACTGTCCATTGAATATTCAGTGTGAACATGAAAATCGGCTTTCAGCAATTCAACTAACCCTTTCCAGGTAGCTACCACTGCGAGTGTCAACCTTGATAATATCTCCGGTATTAACGAATAGGGGAACCTGGATGATAATGCCTGTCTCCAGATTAGCTGATTTATTCCCAGCGGTAGCGGTATCTCCTTTAAAACCAGGAGCGGTATCAATTACCTGAAGCTCAACAGTAATAGGTAACTCTACGCCTATTAGCTCATCCTTATAGCTTGATACCTCTAATGACAGGCCTTCTTTCAAGTAGTTAACAGCATCACCCAGTTGGGAGACACTAAGGGGTATCTGCTCGTAATTTTCCTCATCCATAAAGTAATATAAATTGCCCTCATTATAGAGGTATTGCATCCGGCGATATTCAAGCCGTGCCCGAATGAACTTCTCACTGGACTGAAAGGTTCGCTCGATAGTATGACCGCCACGTATATCACGAAGTTTGAGCCGAGACAATGCGGTTCGCTTCATCTTAATATGCTGGCATTCAAGCACCTGATACAGGGATCCATCCAGTTCAATAGTAATTCCCTTCCTTAATTCACTGCTACTTATCATTTCCAACCTTTCTAGCTTGTGAAATTACTCTGGGTTTGCCATTTTCCATTACTGCTAAATCTTCAATTCTCACTCCTCCCCAACCGGAAAGATAAATGCCAGGCTCAACCGTGAAAACCATGCCATCAACAAAATATTCTGGTGAATTGGGACTCAAGCGTGGCTGCTCGTGTGGTGCAAGACCTACACCATGACCTAAACTATGCCCAAAGGCTTCACCATAGCCTGCTTCCTGAATAACCGTCCTTGCCACATTGTCAATCTGTCCACCAGTCATACCCTCACTAATTATAGCCAGCGCCGCTAGTTGTGCTCCAAGAACAGTATTATATACCTTATTGAAGATATCGTCAGGAACCCCAAGGCAGATAGTGCGGCTCAAGTCGCTGGAGTAACCTCCAACCCTGGCTCCAATATCTATTAATATCGGCTCGCCAGAGCATATGGCGCGCGATGAGGGCTGGGCGTGAGGTAAAGCAGAATTTGGACCTGAAGCCACAATAATATCAAAGGGTATAGACTCGCTGCCATTCTCTCGCATAAATTTCTCTATCTCCCAGGCTAATTCCTTTTCACTCATACCTATATGAATTATATTGTGAACATGGTCTATGGCGTTATCACTAATGGCTACTGCTTTGGTAATAAGCTCAATCTCCTCAGGCTCTTTTATAGCTCGGAGGGACTCTACCAGTCCGTCGGTAGGAATAAGCTTGAGTTGAGATTGTGCTTTATTCAATATATCAGTTAACTGCCGATACATAGCAAAGGTAATATGTCCGGCTTCAAACCCCAGCCTCCCCAACCCAGCTACTAGTTCAGGGAACCAGTTAACCATATTACCTGAAATTTGAAAAATCTCGTAGTCGGGAGCTTGTCCTTTGGCTTGCTCTATATAGCGAAAATCGGTAGCCAAGGTAGATTTTTGCGGTGTAATCAATAGAAAACCGGCTGAACCATCAAAGCCAGAAAGGTAATGCCTGTTCTCCGGCTGAGAGATAAAGATAGCCTCAATATCCTCTTCGGATAATCTTTGGCGCAATTTCTGTAGTCTATTATCTATTTTCAACTTCCAAGCCTCCTAATCTAAGATTTTGTTAAAAGCTAGCTCAATTCCCAGCTATTCTGTAACGAGTTTGTCAGTTTTATTTTTTTGTGCCATGGGGTGAGCTGAGAGGTAAACCTTTCTTGCCTGACTTGTGGTTACATGGGTGTAAATCTGGGTGGAAGACAAGTTGGCATGACCCAGAAGCTCCTGAACCACTCTTAAATCAGCCCCCCCATCAAGGAGATGTGTGGCAAAGGTATGACGCAGCATATGGGGATGAACCCCCTTATCTATACCAGCTATATTAGCATATTTTACTAATATTCTTTGAACCCTTCGTTCCGGGAGGCGTTCCCCGTAGCGATTAAGGAACAGGGCGCTACTTCCTTTCTTACCCAGGAGCTTGGGTCTGCCCTGGCTAATGTAAGCACTCAGAGCCATGGCTGCCGGCTGACCCATTAACACTAGTCGCTCCTTAGAGCCCTTTCCTAAGACGCGAATTTCACGGCTATCCAGATTAACCTGCTCCACATTTAGGTTTACCAATTCGCTTACCCTGATGCCTGAAGCATAAAGTAGTTCCAGCAAAGCCCGGTCACGCTGTCCCTGTGGCGTGGATAAATCAGGGGCTTCCAGAAGTCGCAGCATCTCTTCCATAGCAAGAAATGGGGGTAGTCGCTTATCTAGCTTGGGTGAAAAGGTAGTGGCTACCGGGCTGGTGGATAGTATTTCTTCTCTAAGTAAGTAGCGGTAAAAAGAGCGAATAGCCGATAGCTTACGGGCAATGCTTGCCTTAACAAAACCTTGCTCCATAAGATGAGCCATATAATCCCGCAAGGTATGTTTATCCACTTCTTTAAGTGAACCAATCCCTTTGGCGCTGAGAGAGTGAAAGAAGTCCAGCAAATCGGTAGTATAATTGCGCACCGTATAAGGTGAAGCATTCCGCTCCGCCTCAAGGTAATCTATATATCTATTAAAAACCTCTTGCATAGGATGAAGTTTACTAGGTTTCCTGTATCGTTAGCAAATGCCGCGCTCATCCAGTACCTTAGTAACGCGTAACTCCCCTTTTTGTCATTACGAATATCTGTCATTGTGAGGCGCTTTGCGCCGAAGCAATCTCTAAGATGATATTGCCATGACTTCGCCTCGCATGTATGAAAATTACTTGAGGTGCAAACTAGTTAAGAGGTGAAATAAAATTTTCTTCTCGCGCATTACATCACTTTTTGCTTCGCCGTAATTCTATTTTCAAATTTATTGATAATAAGTTTTATTAGTACACAAGATTGTCGAGAATAACATAACGTTATTTAGTGCGATTTGTAAATTTCCTATGAGCAGGAGACGCTATCTAAATTACATCTGGCCGCGAAAGTTGTATAATGTTTCGTAGTCATCAATTCGAATTTAAAAATGGCTGAAAAGATGTTATCTAAACTTGCCGAGGAGCTAATCCAATCACTCGATGAAGAAATTGATGCCCTTAAGAATCCTAGAGGTAGAAACAGGGGTGGGAACATTGTCAAATTATTTAACGGACGATTTCTGCGGGAGATATCAGCACTTAATGTATACTTATTCAACCTAGAAAATTTCCTTACCGTCCTAGATGACTCACCCGCAGAAATAGAAATCAATAATTACAGGTACTCCGCCCAAGTATTACTCACACAGGGCTTAGAAGTTGAAATCGGTATAGAACGATTTTTGGGCAAGTTTATATCAACTGCTACATTGCACACGAATTCTTGGTATCTTCTTGAACTACTTAAAAATAAGTTGACTGAGTCTCATAGTGGGTCAGAGAAAGCAAATTTTGCCCTCAGTGAGGCGTTATTTCTTGGTACACTTTCTGGGTCAAGCTCTTCAACTCAAAGCGCAATAAGCTACTCACTCGGTCAAGAACCTCCGAACGACGCTCAAAAGCGAGCGATAGAAACCTCCTATTCCTCCAAGTTGTCAATAGTCTGGGGTCCACCTGGAACAGGTAAGACCAAGACTGTAGCAAAAGCAGTAGAAGCTCATTTAAATGCGGGACGTAGTGTGCTTCTCGTTTCGCATGCCAATAATGCAGTCGACGAAGCCCTCGAAGATATCGCTGACCATTTAAAGGGTTCTTCTTTCTATCAAGAAGGAAGATTAGTTCGGCTAGGAAAGCCACAAGAGGAACACCTGAAAATCTTAGAGAGTAAATATGAACTGGTTCTTCTAGACAAGATTGCCGAGAAAAGGGGCGAAACACTTAGTCAAGAGAGACAGACATTGGAAGCTGAGAAGGTACAAATCGATAATACTATTTCAAGTTTTGGCAGTATACTCCACATTTTAGAAAAAATCAAAACCTTGTCTTCTGAGCTTGATAGTGTTAAGACCTCTCTATCACAAACCTCAGGTAAGTTAGAAGAGACACAGGCAAAGTTGAACCAACTTGAAGAAATGCAGGAAAGAAATAGAAGAAGATTAGTGGAAGCTCAATCCGCAGGAGCAATAAAAAGGTTCCTGACAGGACTTCAGCCTGACAAAATCCAGCATGAAATTGACCAAGCTGGCATTCGTCGTGACTCACTGGTACGTGCTTTTGAGGCTAATATCAAACTCCGCAGCACCCTTGAGAGCTCTTGTAAAGCTAAAGATAATGAACTGGCTGAGACCAGAGCAGAAGCTAACATTTTGCTGCAGGAAATTGGGATTCCACAAGGAGAACTAGAAGAGCAGAGAAATAAGTATGAGGTTCGTAAAGATGCTATTCTATCCAGGATAGCTGAAATTAACAAGGAGCTGGAAGAGATACAGAATAAGGTTCTATCCGAAGCTAGATTAGTTGCTACAACACTGACGAAGACTTTTACAGCGAAGCAATTTCCTAGTAGGAAGTTTGATGTCCTTATTCTTGACGAAGCCAGTATGGCTCCATTACCGCACCTATATTGGGCAGTTGGGCGATGCTGTCAATCTGTTACTATAGTTGGTGATTTTCTGCAACTACCGCCAATCTGTATCTCAGAGAAACCAATGGCACAGCGATGGCTTGGTAGAAGTATCTTCGATGTCTTGGGCATCTGGGACATAAAGGAAGCTCAGTTGGATGAAAGGGTTACGTTATTAGATACACAGTATCGAATGGTTCCTGCCATCTCCGAAATTTCTAATCGCTTTATTTACCAAGGTGTCTTGAGAGACCACTTATCTACTGGAAGGTACAGTCTTACGGATGGCGTTTCGTCATCACCTTTGGTGTTAATTAAAACCGGCAAGATGAACGCGTGGTGTAGCTAGATTTCCACTGGTGGACGATTCAATCTTTATCACGCACTGGTCTGCGCTACACTTGCTAGGAAGATAATACAACAGACACCGGATTGTAAAATCGGCATAGTTACGCCATATAGACACCAAGCACGGTTAATAAACAAGATTGCTAAGGACTGGCAACTATTGAACCGTGTGCGTGTAAGCACTATCCATATGTTTCAAGGTGGCGAGCAACAAATAATCATATTTGACAGTACTGAGGGCATAGGCCTCAAAACTGCTCCTATGCTAGATGATACAAAGCGTGATTCTGATGCCTTACGAGTTTTGAATGTAGCCATGACTCGAGCTAAAGATAAACTATATCTGGTGGCTAATACAAAGCGTTTATTGGGTGAACTAGATCGTGAATCTCTATTATCGCGAATAATTCGTCATTTCCAGCAGAAGGCGGAATACTCTGAGTCAGAAAGTCTGGTTGACAACTATTTCACTACTGACTTTGAGAAATGGGCTGATGCATTGCTGGCAGCTAGAAGTGTGGACACTCAGCCAGTATCCGGAGAACTATATACTGAGCGTAATTTCTGGGCCCAGTTTCTACAAGATATTAGGGGAGTCCAGCAACGACTTATGATACTCAGCCCATTTGTTTCTGTCAACCGTGCCGGTACGTTCATGGATTATTTCAGAGCCATGATAGGACAAGGTATAGACATAAGAATTTACACAAGGCCTTTAAATCAACAGGTTGGTGAGATGGCCAGTCAATCAGAAATTGTAGTGGGGCAATTGCGGAGTATTGGAGTAAATGTGATTGAACGTCGCAACATGCATCAGAAGGTAGCCATTCTTGATAATGACGTTGCATGGGAAGGCAGCCTTAATATCCTTAGCCATCGCGACAGCGGTGAGCAGATGAGAAGATTTACAGGCCAATCAGCTATCGAGGAAATAATTAGAAACCTCGAGCTACTAGAGGAACATGCCGCGGGAGTTCAGACATCAGAGCCTTGTCCTGGACCAGATGGAACGGGATGCAAGTACAATGGTTACTTAGTTGTTAGGAGAAATCGGAGGAGAGGGAATAGATTTCTCGGTTGCTCAAGCTATCCTAGATGTAAATACACCCGTCGTCTTTAGCAGGTTTGGAGGTATGACTAAATGGGCTGGTTTATTTTCGTATTTATTTGTATTGCAGTATTCCTCTTTTTCATCTTAAATAAATCCTCAAGCCGGCGTAAGGAGAAGACCCCGCCACATCGGACTACAGCGATTATTCCCCCAAAGAGGTCAAGTAAAGAGGTAGAAATGCACTGGTTGCTTGACTTGGCATATACAACTAAGCAGCGCTTGACAATGAAATACGAAACTGGCAACCCACTGCCGGGAGACCCACCAGTTAAGATTAGAGACATTGACATGTATGGACTTGGAGACGAATATTTTGAAGCGTATTGTCATTACCGCTGTGAAGTTCGTACATTCAAGATATCGAGAGTATTGTGGGCTCGTTTGTCTGGCGAGGCATATGGAATACCACGTACATATACTCCAAGCACTTGGGTCACTGAAGGATGGGGGGATTTAGGTGATACTATATTAGAGCCGGTTGAGTTAGTGCCTACAGATGAGACTCATTCGTCTATTCCAGAAGACACCGAGGATAAGGACGAACGAACTAAACGAGAACGAGTATCTAGGGGAAGAGTTTCATACAGCGGCCGTGAGGGTACTAGAACTTATGCCCGATATGATAGGCAGAAACTCTTCGAAGAATCAATCCTAACGCCTTTCCCAGAGGAATGGAGCCCAGCTTTGCCCTACTTGTATGAAGCGCATAAACTAGAGAAGGAAGGTGCAGACCCACAAAAAGTCAAGGAAGCACTTAAGAAAGCTCGCCAAGCTGATAGTGACGCTACTAGCTATTACATAATACGTTGGTCAATAATTAAGAAGAGGCACAATCAGAACTATGAATAAGGGAACAATGATAAAAGAAGCTCAGTAAATCAGTAGTATAATTACGCACGGTATAAGGTGAAGCATTCCGCTCCGCCTCAAGATAATTAATATATCTATTAAAAATATCTTGCATGGTCAATCCTGCGGAAGCTTACCCTTATACTCACATTTGGTGCATTTTGCCAGGTTTTTTCTGTATTGGGTGAGGAGTCCACCACATTTGGGGCAGGGTTGGGGGAGTGGTTTAGAATTGATGGCAAACTTGCAGTTAGGGTAGTTACTGCAGCCATAAAAGGTGCGTTTCTTTTTGTTTATCTTCTGCACTATCTCGGCACCACACTCGGGGCACTTAGCGCCCATCTTAACCTGAAAGGATTTAGTATATTTGCACTCAGGGTAACCAATACAGGCTAGGAATTTGCCATAGCGCCCGTGTTTAACTACCAAGGTCTTGCCACATTCAGGACAAATTTCCTCGGTAAGTTCATCGGCTAACTTTATCTTTTCCATAAGCAGGGAGGCATCCTGAAGGCTCTTCTCAAAGGGAATATAAAAGTCTTTAACCACATTAACCCAATCCCTGTTCTCCTGAGCTATTTGGTCTAATTCCTCTTCCATACGAGCCGTAAACTCAATGTCAAAAACATCAGGAAAATGTTTAGCCAGCAAGTCATTAACCACAATTCCTAGCTCTGTAGGCTGAAAGCTTCCATTAGCCTTGATAACATATGCACGCTCCTGAATTGTGGATATGATAGGGGCATAGGTGCTGGGACGTCCTATACCCCATTGCTCTAACATCTTAATCAATGTGGCTTCAGTAAAGTGGGGTGGGGGCTGGGTAAAATGCTGCTCAGGGAAAAGGTCTAGAAGCGCAAGCTCATCACCTTTTTCCAAATGGGGGAGTAGGGAGCTTTTCTTCTCCTCTTCCTTATTCTCGTCTTTGCTCTCGGTATAAAGAATAGTGAAACCGGGAAAGGTGATAATAGAGCTGGAAGTTCTTAGGAGGTAATCAGTTTTAGAATCGGGGCATCTGGCTCTAATGTCAATAGTGGTATTATCAAATAGGGCTGCCGACATTTGGCTAGCCACCATTCTTTTCCAGATAAGCTGATAAAGTTTAAATTGAGACGCATTAAGATATGACTTAATCAAAGATGGCTCCCGCCAAATTTTAGTGGGACGGATAGCTTCATGCGCCTCCTGCGCCCCCTTTGCCACTCTGATGAAGGAACGGGAATGTGGTGGAATAAACTGTGAGCCATACTTATCACTAATAAACTCTCTAGCTTCAACCAAAGCCGAGTGGGCTACCCGGGTAGAATCAGTACGCATATAGGTAATAAGCCCAACGCTTCCCTCATCACCTATGGTCAGACCCTCGTATAGCTGTTGGGCAATTGCCATAGTCTGCTTGGCGGTAAAGCGAAGCTTGCGCCAGGCTTCCTGCTGGAGGGTGCTGGTTATAAATGGTGGTGCTGGCTGGCGGGTTAGCTTCTTAGTCTTTACCTTAACAACACTGTAGCTGGCTTGTTCAAGTTCACTATTGATATCGGTGGCTTGTTCCTGATTATGAATATCCAGCTTGGTGCCATCAATAAGACCAACCAGCATAGCCCGAAAAGTTTTCGCCTCATCAGCCGGTATTTTCTTGATTAACTCAGCCTCAATAGTCCAGTATTCAATCGGGGTAAACTCTTTAATTTCTCGCTCACGGTCAACAATAATCCTTAGTGCTACTGACTGAACTCTGCCTGCTGAGAGACCTCTTCTTACCTTCCGCCAAAGCAATGGGCTAATTTCATAACCTACCAGCCTATCCAAGACACGCCGGGCTTGCTGAGCATTGACTAATTGCATATCTATAGAACGAGGATGTTTAAAAGCATGCTCGACTGCTTCCTTGATTATTTCGTGAAAAACGACACGGTAGTAAGTAATACGGTTCGTTTTGGTTAACTCGGTTAGGTGCCAGGAAATTGCTTCACCCTCACGGTCTGGGTCGGTGGCTAGATATATGGTAGATGCAGTCTTAGCTGCCTCTTTAAGCTCAGCTACGACTTTCTTTTTCTCCTTAGGAACAACATATTTTGGCACAAAGCCATTTTCTATATCTACTCCTAATCGGCTCTTAGGCAGATCTCTTATGTGACCCAGTGAGGCTTTAAGGCTATAGCCTCTACCTAAAATCTTAGTCAGCGTCCTGGCTTTGGCTGGTGACTCAACTATAACTAACTTTTTTTTCACAGTGCTAATCTACTTTTACTCTATATTTCTCCCTTACTTCCCGAACCAGAGCATAATTCATAGTCCCCACTTGTTTTACCAAGCCCTTAAGCTCCATCATAGCCAGAGTACTGCTGACTGTTGATATAGGCAGACCGCTGGTGCGACAGACTTCATCAATATGGGTCGGTTCAGCACAGAGCTGCTTTAATAACAGGGACTCGTTATCAGAAGCCGGTATAACCTCTTTAAATTCTATCTGGTGAGCCACAGCAGTCAGGTTCAATTCCTCTAAAATATCAGTATAGTCACGGACTAACTTCGCCCCTTCTTGGATTAGGTGATTAGTGCCTCTACTGGCCGGCGACAGAATACTGCCCGGAATAGCAAACACCTCTCTATTTTGTTCTAAGGCTAGACGAGCAGTAATCATAGCTCCACTAATCTCTCCAGCTTCAACGACTAGAACTCCCAGGCTCAGTGCACTCATGATTCTATTACGACGGGGGAAGTTATCGGCTTTAGGTCTGGTGTCTAAAGGATACTCGCTTATTAGAGCGCCTTGCTGAATGATACTGAGAGCCATATTTGCGTTCTCAGCAGGGTAAACAATATCAAGTCCGCAGGCAAATACAGCAATGCTTCTACCACCGGCGTCTAAGGCACTATGGTGAGCTATAGAGTCAATTCCTTTAGCCAAACCGCTGACAATAGTGATTCTGCTTCGTGCCAGGTCAGCTACTATTTCCTCTGTTACCTGCCGCCCATAAACAGTAGCCCGCCGGGTGCCTACTACTGCCAGGCACCACTCATCCTGGGGGAGGAAGGAACCCCTGACATAAATTATCAATGGATAGTCATATATCTCCCTGAGCCGAGATGGATAATCAGGGTCGTGAAAGGTGAGGACTTTGACCCCATAGCGGTCTAGCTTCTCCATCTCTGCTTCCAGGGAAATCTTGGGTCGCCACGACGTGACGGCCTGTATTGAAGCACTATCCAGACCAGCGTGCTTTAAATCAGCCGGGGTAGCCTGCCAGGCATATTCCAGACTACCGAAGTAGTTCTCAAGCTGGGTAAATTTTACGCGACCAATACCGGGTATAATATTAAACCCCACCCAGTATTTAGTATCCTTATTACTCATCTCCAAAGTAATGGCATTCTAGCACAGGGATAAATTGAAGACAATTTAGCTTGTTGCGAAATGCTATGCTAAATAAGAAAATGTGTGTCTATCTTGACAAGAAACTATATGAAGTATACTATCATCACACTATTTAACAGGAGGTAGGAAAATGCCAGATATATTTAAAACATTAGCGTCAATAACCGCATGGGCCATGTTTGTTATTTTTTGGGTAATGGGGCTCTCAACATTCGTGATGGGCATTATCACTGGAGCACTATATAGTGGTCAGCCAGTACCAATGACATTTCCCGTGTCTTTTGCAGTTTCTCTTGCCTTCGGAGTGGGGGCAGTGGTTGTCATGATACTGCGGAAAAAGATGGAATAACACTGGCCGACTTGATTATTGCATAATGGTCGACTCACCAACAATGTGTTGACCGTACTATACCTAAGACTTATCAAAGCACAGCCATTGAAAAAGAGTTAGGTCATCCTGCTGATATTGTTGATACTATAGTAATTAAGAGCCTATTGGCTAATAGTTAATTAGAGCCAGACAATATCAAGACCCGACGATACCTATCCATACAAAAATGACAAATATATCCGATGTAACAGGGTTGCTATCAATAGTGGAGCAGTGGATAAAATCAGTATGTGTCTAAGATGGTTTGAAGACTTTACGCCAACATTATCTGCGGTGACTATTTACATGTGTAGCACCTTGCTCAGGAATATCCTGATACGCTCATTATTGGAGGTAAGGAATTTATCCGGTGTGGATTCTTCAATAATCATTCCTTCATCCAGGAGAATCATGCGGTTAGCGGCGGCACGGGCAAATCCCATCTCGTGTGAAATCACAACCATGGTCATTCCTTCCTTGGCTAGGGCTAGCATCACATCCAACACTTCTTTGATCATCTCAGGGTCGAGCGCACTCGTTGGTTCATCGAATAGCATGACTTTAGGATTCATCGCCAAAGCCCGTGCAATAGCCACTCGTTGTTGCTGCCCTCCAGAAATTTGGATAGGGTAAGCCTGAGCTTTATCTGGAATTCCCACTTTTTCTAAAAGATCAAGGGCAACTTTTTCTGATTCATCCTTGGAACGCTTACGCACTATGCGTTGTGCCAATGTTAGATTTTCCATCACCGTAAGATGAGCAAACAAATTAAACGACTGGAATACCATGCCGACTTCCCGGCGAACGGCATTGATATTTTGGGCACTGTCTAAAGGAATTCCATCAACCACAATTCTGCCTGCTTCGTATTCCTCAAGACGATTGATGCAACGTAGTAAAGTAGACTTACCAGATCCGGAGGGACCGATAATCACAACAGCTTCACCCTTATGCACATCCAAGCCTACTCCTCGTAGTGCATGAATCTTGCCGAAATGTTTATGAATATTTTCAATATGGATAATTGGGTCCATTATGCTTACCTTTCAAAGTGAGACTTTTTCTCAATCCAGGCTACTCCGCGAGCTGCAAACAGAGTCATCACTAAATATAGTAAGGCGACCATTGTCCACACTTCGATAGGGTTAAAGTGCACGGCCATATATAAACGCCCCCTGCGGGTCAAATCGGCTACCGCCACCACACTCACCAGGCAAGAATCCTTGAGCAGAGCAATAAACTCGTTGCCTACTGGTGGCAGAACTACGCGGACTGCTTGCGGTAAGATAATGTGTCGCATTGACTGAAAATGCGACATTCCTAAGCTACGGGCGGCTTCTATTTGGCCTTTGGGGATACTCTGAATGCCGGCTCGGTAAATTTCGCTCATGTAAGCTCCATAGCAGACTGTTATGGCCATTATAGCTGTAAGAATCGGGTTAGCCACATAGTTAGCTATAACCGAGATATGGAGCCATTCCCCAATCTGTTGGATAACAACTGGGAAGGCAAAATACCACCAGATTAACTGTACTAGAAGAGGGATACCTCTGACTATTTCAACGTAAAGCGTAGCAATACCATGAAGAAACGGGTTCCGTGCCAGCCGACCTAAGCCCCCAATCAAACCCACTACTAAAGTTAGCGCAAATGATGAAATGGTAATTAGAGCGGTTACGAGGACGCCATCCCAAACAAATTTTGTAATATCCCAAAAGGGATCGGCTTTAACGGTAACCAAAATTACCGTTAAGCCAACCACCAAGATAACTAGACCCCACCAAGGGTCAATGCGTCCTACTATTTCAGCGCCAGGGATATAAGCCAGTTTACTGCCGCTGGGTTTAAGTTTCGGCTGTTCGTCCACAAGACCTCTTGAAATGGCTTTATGAGCCCCGTATTCAAAGGCTTCGCAAATATGATTTCAATTATATTTGCTCTTGCGCAAACCACTTATCAATCAGTTCTTCAATAAGCCCTTCTGCTATAACGGCTGCCAAACCGTCGTTGATTTTTTCCAGCAAGTCTGGGTTATCCTTACATACCGCAATCCCGATTTCTTCACTTGTGAAGACCTCGCCCACCGTTTTGAGTTTATCAGGGTTCCTGCCTACATAGCCATAAGCTAAGGGATTATCGGTGACAACGGCATCAATTTGCCCGTTTAGCAAATCCTGGAAAGCCAGACCAATATCATCGTAGGTCTTGAGGGTTGCCCCCTCTATCTCCTCAATCGCAAAGGCACCGGTGGTCCCGATTTGTGTTCCGGCAACCTTACCGGACAATGCATATCTGTCTGTAATATCGGTGTTTTCCCACCGCACGACTACAATCTGTCCTACATGGAAATAGGGATCTGAGAATAGCATATCTTTCGAGCGGTCTTCTGTAATGCTAATCGATGAGATAGCCGCATCATAGTGGCACTGCGCCATCCCAGCTAAAAGCGCATCCCAGGATACGTCCTTAATCTCAATTTCGATGCCTGCTTTTTCGGCAATGGCGGTCATTAAGTCAATATCAAACCCTACAATCTTCTTAGTCTGCTCATCGACATACTCAAAGGGATACCACGTGGCATCAGTGGCAATAACAACCTTCGTTGTCTTTGGGGTACAGCCAGGTAGCACTAGGCTGACTAGTGCCAGTCCAATCAAGGCATAACCAAAAAGCTTTTTCATAATATACCTCCCCCTTCTTCATTATTTTGGTTGAGTCTATCATATTTGGGGGACGCTGTCTATAACTCCACCATGTGAACTGGTAATAATTAAAGTATTCAACTAATTAATAATCCGCGTTGGCAGTAGGTCCGAATGCCAAAACACCTATTTTTGAGTATGATATAGAGCTCTTACATTAGAATCCTTCGTTATTGAACATCTCCAGCTCTTATATACTACTGTTATGTTTAACATAACCCTGTTATAATTGTGACAACTCACTAACTTATATTGAGACACATTATAGCCATGGACAACATCACCTTTAAGCTGGTTACGAATGGTGAGGAACTCAGGAGCGCTCTTGAATTAAGAAGGCAAGTGTTTGTTCAAGAGCAAGGCGTGTCGGAGGTATTGGAGTACGATGGCTATGATGACAAAGCACTGCACATGGTGGTTAAAGACGAAGAGAGAGTTATTGGCACAGCCAGAGTTAGATTTCTAACTACCAGTCAAGCAAAGATAGAGAGGATAGCTGTTTTTAGACCATTTCGCCGCAGAGGAATCGGGCGCAATATTATTTCATTTCTGAAAAGAGAACTAAAAAGCAAACAAATAGAGCACATAATTCTGCACGCCCAATGTGCAGTAACCGCATTTTATAAATCATGCGGCTTTGTGGAAATCGGGCCAACTTTTTGGGAAGATGGCATCAAACACATAAAGATGCAACTGTGGCTCTGATGTAAGTCATTATTGTAGACCGTGCATGTCTCGAATCTGAGACACCCTTCTTAAAAGTAAGAAGTTTTGTATCTAAACCATCCCTCCAAATAGCGTTTCGTATTTTCTTATCGGGTATCGGCAGGGATTTTGTATCTAGGTACTTCGTTTATTCTACGGGCGTTTGGATTGATAGTGCTGTCTATGAGAAGATTAATGCCGTTATTGAGAAGTATTCTGCCAACGATGCAGGTATGAGAGAACAGAGCAGGGTGAGCTACCACAACTGCACCATAGATGCAAAGATTTCTCAGCAAAGTACAGCGACGTTTCATACAATATTACACTTGAGGTTTGGTATGGAGATAATAGCCGCTGAGATTGTAGACAAGACTTGGGAAAGGGTGGCTTCCCTCTCGCCATGTAGCGCTCCCAAGCTCATTCGGCGGATGACTACAGAGCACCCGTTGTCCTTGTATATCTCTTTACAGTAGATGCCAAGTTATTCAATCGAGATGAGAGAAAACTACTGCTTTACCTTGGGGCGTTGGTCTGCCAAATAATGTTACAAGGGTCAAAGGCTCTGCCCATGATTACCGAGGCTACTCTTGACGATGCAAAGGTAAAAAAGTCAAAATGGCAGAATACCTCCGAGTGAAAAACAAGAATGGCTTCGTGGATGCCACAAGAAACATAATCGGTAGTTATAGGCAATCAGAAGTTCTGCGATATGTAGTCGAAGTAATTATGAATAAACCCGAGGAAGAGAACCACATTAGAGATGACAACAGGGGCATTATGTTGCTTGACCTGAAAACGGTAATTGATTGTTTTGATGCTTAGTTGTTTTTGATAAAGCAGATGTCGGAATGCGATGTCTTTATATCAACAGAATATCAACAAACAAAGGGGGTTACCTTATAATCGGAACTGTTAGGGACAAACCCTAAGAAGCTAATGCTGTTGACACTGGTTGGGACAAATGCTACCCTTTTCCTAAGAGCGGTGGATTTAACTAACCCTGAGTATGTTTTTAAGGCACTTCGACCCAATGTTAACTCTGAACACAAAGCCATATTTGACATTTGTCTGATGAATTAACGTTGCGTAATTGTTTATAACACTACCTAGATAAGGAGATGACCAGTATGACATCACCAAGAATGACACCTTATGGCTCTTGGAAATCACCGATTACATCGGAGATGATTGTTGCTGAAACAGTTGGACTGGGGCAGATAGCCATTGATGGTGAGGATATCTACTGGATCGAGACGCGCCCAGTGGAGGGAGGCCGTTATGTCATTAGGCATTGGTCACCAGATAGGCAAGCGGTTGATGTTACGCCATCCCCCTTCAATGCTCGGACGCTGGTACACGAATATGGCGGCGGCTCATTTGTAGTCGCTGGTGGTACGATTTACTTCTCCAATTTCAGTGACCAACGTATCTACCACCAGACTCATGTGTCTCAACCGCGGCCAATCACCCCTGAGGCGAATCTTCGCTATGCCGACGGTGTCATTGATCGGCGCCGGGGACGCATTATCTGTGTACGGGAAGACCATACTAATGCCAGAGGCGAAGTGGTTAACACCTTGGTGAGTATCAATCTCAATGGTAGTGATGGTTGTCAAGTTCTGGTTTCGGGAAACGACTTTTACTCATCTCCCAAGCTCAGTCCCGATGGCTCTCGCTTGACTTGGCTTACCTGGAACCACCCGAATATGCCTTGGACCCAAACCGAGCTGTGGGTCGGTGAGATGATGGAAGATGGCTCTATTGGTCACACCGAGCAGGTGGCTGGCGTGGTTAATGAGTCTATCTTCCAGCCAGAGTATTCGTCTGACGGCACCCTATACTTTGTTTCGGACCGTAATGGTTGGTGGAACCTCTATCGCTGGTGCGATGGGCGTATCGAGCCACTATGCAAGATGGAAGCTGACTTTGGGGTACCACAGTGGATATTTGGGATGTCCACTTATGCATTCGAATCGGCAAATCATATTATATGCTGCTACGCCCAGCAGGGAATCTGGCACTTGGCGAGCCTCAACACGCAGACCGGTGAGCTCGAGGTGATAAAGACACCTTATACTTCAATCGATTCTCTACAAGCATCGCCTGGTCAGGCCGTGTTTTTGGGTGGCTCACCAACCGAATTCAATTCAGTTATTCGTTTTGATCTTTCCACACGAAAGCTGAAAGTTCTTAGTCGTTCAAGCGAGACTACCGTTGATACTGACTATCTGTCGATGCCGCAGACGATTGACTTTCCAACCGAACAAGGGTTGACGGCACATGCCTTCTTTTATGCGCCGAAGAACCGTGACTATGTGGCTCCACCTAGTGAACGACCACCTCTCCTTGTTATGAGCCATGGTGGACCAACAGGTGCGGCATCCAGCATACTCAACCTGATGATTCAGTATTGGACCAGTCGTGGAATCGCTGTCGTTGATGTTAATTATGGTGGCAGTACTGGCTATGGCCGTGCATATCGTCAGCGGCTACAGGGTAATTGGGGTATCGTGGATCTCGACGACTGCATAAGTAGTGTACGTTACCTTGTCGCAGGCGATGAGGTTAACCATAGCCAGCTTGCTATCAGAGGAGGCAGTGCCGGCGGATATACAACACTCTGTGCCCTTACCTTTCGCAATATCTTTAAGGCGGGAGCAAGTTACTTTGGCCTCAGTGATCTAGAGATTTTCGTTAAGGATACGCACAAATTTGAGTCGCATTACCTTGATTGGCTAATAGGCTCATATAGTGAACACCGCGACCTATACCGAGAACGGTCGCCTATTAACTCCATTGAGCGTCTCTCATGTCCGGTAATTTTCTTTCAAGGACTGGATGACAAAATTGTCCCGCCTAACCAGGCTGAGATTATGTTTGAGGCACTTCGCAAGAAGGGGATGCCTGTTGCCTATATCCCATTTGAGGGAGAGCAACACGGATTCCGTCGTGCTCAAAATATCAAGCGTGCTCTTGATTCGGAGCTGTATTTCTATTCAAAGATATTTGGCTTTGACCTAGCCGACCCGGTTGAGCCAGTACCGATTGAGAACCTATAGGGTAATGCTATGTACTCCCAATAGCGAATCATCATTCGTAAACAACGAGTAGCAGTGAATGGGTATGGTATGCCTTAGGACTAGACAAAGCTGGACTTTCCCTTCTCGGAGAGGTTTCTATCCCTTATCACACACATTTTGCCTGAAAGTCGTACTCGTAGATAAACGCTTTTCCCAGAGGCACCACCCCACTCAGTTTGGTGTTCCTGGAGTTCCTCCTCGCTAGAACATGGTACTCATCTTCGGGGTGAGTTTCACCGAACTGTGCACCTTCAATGACGAAACGATACACATATGAGTTAGTCCAACCCATAGCTATCTAAACAATCATATGCAGGTCATGCAGGCTAATATTGCCAGGTACCTGAAGAAGTCTCCAGATCTATGGTTTAGTGACTTTGAGCGTTACTTTAAAATGATAGACCACATCCATCCCTGGTTGCATTAGGATTGTCATCGTCTTCTCCTCCTTGCTATCATGCTTGGGAAACCCAATCTCACTCAATGGTTAGTACAATCAGCCCCAGATTCAGTCCTAGGCGTAATGCTCTATGTCAATCGTTGCTGATGTAACCTTCATCCGAGCATCCTCTGTTATCAATCAAAGATTATATAGCAGGACTGCATAGTGAACAAAGTGACAAAATCATAGAACATTAACAGGCGACCTTCGGGTAGTGGACTCGTAATCATTATTAATGTATACTATGTGCTCTCTTCGTACTGAAATACCTCCTCCAAAGTTACTCCAAAGGCTTTGGCAATTCCAAAGGCTAGCTCGATAGACGGCACATATTTCCCTTGCTCAAGAGCGATAATGGTCTGCCGGGTACAGCCGGCACGGTTGGCTAATTCTTCCTGCGTCATTTCGTCATGGTCAAAGCGAAGCCTTCTAATTCGGTTTTTTATTTTAGTCATTACGGCCCATTCTCCAGTAACCAATCAGGATGCCGATAGACTGCGCCACCGCACTGACAATGAGAGTGGACATGAAGACAAGGTACATGAATATCGGTGGAATCCCCTGGTCCCAGTAGATTTCAGTAAGTACAATAGTCCAGATAACCAGTGAAAATACGACCGCCCACAACTGCACCACCGGTGCCCGGCCTAGTATCAATCTGTCCCGTTCATCGACCTGACTTTGTTTGCGAAGAGTAAGCATCAATATCCCGTAGAATATGAGTCCTCCAATCCACAGTCCGTCTATAATTAACCTAAACCCCTGGTCATCACCAAAGGTACTGACTCCTCCTTTAACAATGAACACCACAATTATGGCAACCGCCCATACAACTCCAAACACCAAACCGCCTAACGCTCTTTTCTGCAGTGGTGCCATGATTTTATCCTCCTTTTCTTTTTATTGCTTTCCCAACGTGTCTGAGTACTCTACAAATAACATAGTGTAATATATATATAACAAATAGTCAATTACATTATACCTCTATTTTGGTGAATGTGAACGGAGGAAAGTGATTGTAGTACTAAACTTGCCCTATTTCCTTACTTTCTTCCCCCTTTTCTATGGGATGATTTGGCTACAGCCTGATTGTTGTGATTGCATATCACTCTGGGCTATCCAAGAAGCGCCACGCTGAGAAGTTGGACTTATTCGGGTAAATAGCTGGATGGATTGTGGGAACGATGAACTTCAATTGCTGATACAAGTCTAACAATATGATGAATTGTTATCCTAGGAGGTCTACTTTGCGAAACGGGACCTACCTAAAGTAAAAAAGACACAGACCTAAATCTGTGTCTCTCTCCATTCCTTGGTAGTGGGAGTAGGATTTGCCCCAATTTTAACCCTCTGACGCCTTTATTCTATTTCCCGAGAACCCCAGCGGTGAAATTGACTAGTAACCTAGATGATTTAAACTTGCGTTCTCCGGTACTAAGTGCTATCTTTGCTTACAAATCTTGCCAAGAAAGACTTTCCACAAGGACAGAATAAATGAGATTTGGTTTGATAATATACTGGCTACTCTTATGTGTGATGGGCTTGATGCTTATCCTATCGCCCGGCACTGTTTTAGCTCAGGAAGAGAAAGTAGACCTGAGCTTGAGACTGATTCCCGGTGATTATTATAAAAAGGTGACGCCCGGTGAGGAAACCATCTTATATCTTGAGATTCATAACGCCGGTAATAAACCAATTAACAATATCAGGCTTTCCTCGGATGAACCAGAAGAATGGGTTGTCAAGTTTAAGCCAATAAGTGTAGATTACCTTGGTGCCAGCAGTTTTCAAACCGTCGATGTCAACATAAAACCACCAAGTAACACTACGAGAGGCGAATATAGGATAAATCTTATTGCTGAGGCCAGCGAAACGCGAAAAGTCATCAGCACTTTTTTAAGAGTGGAGACCGCTACTTCAATCTGGTTATGGGTTGGGGTTGCAGTAGCTGCTGTGGTCATTGCTGGCTTCATTATTGTTTATTTTCGCTTCGGGCGACAGTAAGCTATCCTAATAAATAGGGTCGTCTGTTTATAAGAAAGGAGGAAATATGATTGAGCGGGTTCATGAACATATTGTTAACGAACTTGGTACCAACACGCGTACCGACACAATTTTTGTCCTCACCGCGATTATTCTCAACCTGATAACATTGGGTATCAACTCTGGCCTCGCATCTTCATCAAGAAATGGTACCACTACCATCGTGATGTTTACCCTCGTCGCTCTCTTGATAGTAGTCAATTTTGTCGCCGAAATCGGGTTGATTAGAGGCAGACAGATGAGGGGTAAGCTGCTAGGTGGGCTTCTGAAGATGTATAAAGACCAAGGGGTAGAGGGTTACTATGACCCATCCCTATTAAGCGATTATAAGACCAGATATAATCTTTTTATGCTTACCGTCCTCTTCACAGGTCTGGTCGCCATTATTATACCCTTTATAATCAGGTAGGCTTTATTTCTCCCACCAATTGCTACGGGGTACTAAACTAATTAAGAGATTCAGCCAACGGGCTGTACCTCTTAGTCTCCTTGGTAGCCCGCGTTGGAAGCATTCCGAACTTTCTTCGAGAAGAAACAGTTTATTCCAGCTTTGCAGTAACTTCTGGTTTCGCCTCATACATTTAGATGAAAAGTACAGAACTACCTGGCTTATTATGCAGAAATGATGGTGCCATAATATATTGTGACGGAGGAGATTTTTTTTGCACAATATTTGTTGTGCTTTCCGAGGACGAAACGATAAATGACAACCTATTCATCTTTCAAGTGCGGACGTAGGGCCTGACATATTCATTAAAGATGAAAATGGTCGAACATGGATGGAAGCTATCGCACCCACTAGTGGTGCAGATACCAATCCTGATCGTGTTCCTGATATGAAACCAGATGTGGCAACACTAGTCCCAGACGATGAAATCGTCCTTCGTTATCGTGATGCAATCAGAGAGAAATACGATAACAAGTATCACAATTATATCCAGAACGGTCTAATCATGCCTACGGATGGATATGTGATTGCTATAAAACACCCACATAATCCACTAGCAACCGGCAACCGACTCCGGCACGGATTTTTGGAAGTTGGGCGCGAACATATATCTACTGAATATAATGATGGATGTGCAATAAAGGTTACCAATTGGAACTGAGTCTGCCATACGATAGAATTTGTTATCTGCAAAGCCCCTTGATCCTTACTCCTAATCCAGTCGGTTGCTGAACAATCTGACGTATTGTGACGTTTATTCAGGTTCATTCTTCAACTAGACTTATACCTATGTCATCGTGTCACTCTGATGCCTTCTGTTCCATCCCATCGTCCTTAAGGCGAAACCAACTTTCCCTTTCTTCTGGATAGTGAGCCAGTATGTCCTTAAACCGACGAAAGGCATACTTGCCATCGATAGCTACTTTGAATACTTCGGCAAGATGCTTATCCTCCACAGTCGCAGTGAAATCATTCATATAATCATATCCCTTATAAAGTATTATCACTGTGCATATCATCTCAGCCCGTTGGCAGGCGGGCTGAGTAAATCGACTAGGTAGCTGACGGGAATGTAAAAAGGCTTTCTGCTGGTGCGAATTTTAGGTGTGAGTCCCAATCATCTTGACTGTGTGTAAAGATTTTACCCTCCCCATGATGCCTATAAGTTTCTGCTATATATGGGGAGCATTTGTCACATAGGCAGATATACCAACAATGATAAGTATTGCCTGGGGTTTTTATCCACTTGACACGACCATCTTTGGTGTATTCGTGAAGTAACCTAACATCAAAATCTGTTAGGCTTTTAGTGGCACCCTGTGGGAATATATCATCGTAGTCCATAGCATATGCATAAAAACCACCATAATCTGTTGGCATTAGGGCATATCGCTGTCCTGTTTTAGTGAACTCGTAGATCGCGATTGCCTTTTCTTGTACTTCTTTGTACTCCATTCCCTTCTCCCCTCTTTGTTTGTCTACACTGTACTACTTATCACACACACTACTCTATTAGGCTAATAAATAATGATAAGCATTGATGATAGAATAGCTCTTATACTCAAATATTATATACTCACTCATTCTTACCTCTACTCTCATATCCTTAATTATAGTCAGCAATGTAAATTCTCACAGTAACTACTAAATTACTAATACATTGTTATATGTAAGTATAAGAATACTAATTTATGCCATTTCAGAAGGGACTTACTATCAATCCAGGTAGGACTATTTCATTCTTCGGTACATGTAAATCTATTAAGATTCAAGAGCAGTTCCTCTCTCAATGAAATATGCTATTTGATGCGGCCATCTCTGATTATCTCTCAACCTATGATATAAATATGCTTTGCGAGAGCATTACCTGGAAGTTGGTCAAATTTCTGAGGGAGCGAAATAACTAATCCAAAGCTATCTGATATTACTGGGCGATAAGATGAGATAGTGTTGGCGGTTGTTATTACAGGAATTTACGGACATCAGTGACCTGTACTGGTGGTTTGGGAGGGGAAGCCAACGAGACAACGAGCGCAGAAATACCGAATAATATTGCAAATAGGGTGAAGGCAGGTATGTAGCTGCCGGTATTGTCGTATACCCACCCAGCATAGATAGGAGCTAATACTCCAACAGGTGTCGTGAAAATCATTGAGGTTCCTCCGATTGAACCGAAAGCCTTCCGCCCGAAGTAGCGAGCTCTTATCCCAGCTTCTAAGGGGAGTGCTATCCCCACACCAACCCAAAATAGGATAAGGAAAACATATATCATAGTTATAGTTTGGTTTAGCAGGAAGGTGGCAATCCCAACAGCCTGTAGCAGGAAGGCTCCTGCCATCAGGAATCGTATGTACCGCGTCTGAACACGATCCATGAGAATTCCGCCTATTAGCCTCGATGGAGTGCTAGTTAAGATGATAATCCCAAGCAGTGCTGCTGCCTTAACTGGTTCAAACCCCATATCAGTTAGAAAGGGTATGCCATGGGTCAGGATTGCTGAAAATCCCACCATACGAACAGACACAGCTGCGATGAGTAGCCAGTAGGCTCGTGTCCTCAGCGCTTGCCTGAGGGTAAATTCCACCTCTTGAAGCTCAGCGGCATAGTTTACGCCCCTGTCTATCGTCCGGCTTACTTCCTCATCTAGCTCTACTTCAGTTGTGGTGCCATCAGGAAGCAACCCGTAGTACTCTGGTCGGCGTGGCTTCACAAGCAGCCAGGCAAGTGGCAAGCCAACAAACCATATACCTAGCCCACCTATAACGCAGGTCATCCGCCAGCCCTGAGTGGAGATGAGCCAGGCAACAAACAACAACACCAACCCAGCAAGCCCAGTAAAAAGCCACCTAACGCTTAGGGCTAAACCCCTCTTCTTCACAAACCAGCTCGCAATTGCCTTATCTACGGGTATTTCTAGGCCAATATTAATACCTGTTCCCAGTATAATTCCCCAAACCAAATAAAAAGTCCAAAGTGAATTTATGAAGTTCATCAATATAAGGCCTAGACCGGCGATGAACATGCCGATAGTAATTAAAAACCTAGGTCCGAATCTGTCAACAAGCCACCCTGCCAGTGGTGCTTCAATCCCCCGACCAAGCCTTCCAATGCTGGTAGCGACAGAAGTCACTGCCCGACTGAACCCAAGTTCTGAGGCTATAGGTTTGAACAATGCGGAGAACCCGTGAACCTGAAAGCCAATTCCCCACGCGGATAATAAACTACCAGCTAGAACAGTCCACCAACCAAAAAATACCTTGGGGAACTTTTCTCTCCTAATCAAGAAGCTGTCTCTCTAGAAAATCTTGGATAAACAACCAATCTAACCCTTGTAAGAAGGAGCTGCCAGATAAAGTGAATCTCCCTTTCTTTAAGGCAAGACGCTTTCCGTCAACTCTGGCTTTTATGATACTCCTGCTGAGTATAGCCATCAAGTTGGCTGTAAGCCTATGGGTTACTGTAGTAACACTTGCTTAACTTGTTCAATCGGTGATGAGTAATTGGTTGAGCATTGCCGAAATGTTCGGCATATTATTATAACCCAACTGTACTTTCCATCGGATTGTTGTTGAGAACCAGCTCTTTCCCAATCAGGTTTTACAAAGTAGCCAAGCTAGCTAGCTAAGTTGGTTCTTCCTGGTTCCCTGCCAGCTCTCTACACTAAGCTAATAGTAATACGATTCCAACAAGTCTAAATGGATTAATAGCTACTACTGAACTATTGGAAGAAGCAATTCTTGGAATGCACCCCGTTAGAACTGGACTGAGGAATAAGCTATAGTTAGGCCACAGGGAATGGAGGAGTCGGCATGAATCGGAAGCTGTGGTCCAATGAAGAGAAGGTATCAATTGTATTGGAGATACTGCGTGGAGATGAATCGGCGGCATCGATATGTACCCGGCATGGGGTGAGTGCGACGCAGGTTTACAGGTGGCTCGACCGGTTTCTGGAAGGTGGGCGCAATGCCCTTACCGATAAACGGACCAGGATAGGTCATAATCCATTGCTAGACGAGAACCGCCGGCTGAAGGAGCTCGCAGGACAACAGGCATTGATTATAGAAGCCCAGAAAAAGTTGGCCGGAATCCCGGGATGGTGATGAAGCGTCAACTGGTAGAGGGATTGGTAATGGAAGGGAAGCCATTGAAAGTAGCTTTAGAAGCGGTAGGGATGGCGAAATCCAGTTATTACTGCCGACCGATCCGGCGGAGGAAGCCTCGAGCCCTTGATGAAGTATTGGTCAGGGCAATAAACGATGTCCGCCAGGGGCATGCCTCTGTTTACGACTACAGGAAGGTCACCATGGCCCTAAGGGCTGCCGGGTGGAAGGTTAACGCCAAGAAGGTGCTACGGCATCTCCGTGCCCTGGGATTGACCCAACCGAGGAAGCTGAAAGGCCAAAGATAGAGCAGACCGGCCATCATCAGACCGTCAGCCTGCAATATGTACTGGGAGGCTGACCTTACCTACGTGTGGACTGGCAGAGCCAATGCCTACTTGTTTGTTGTACTAGACGCCTGTGACCGTGATATC
>DUEE01000019.1 GCA_011170285.1 Dehalococcoidia bacterium | reverse complement strand
GTGTGCTGCAGGTAACTGGCTGCATCATAGATGCGAATAAGGAGTACGAGGTAGAAGAGACCACAGTCCCGGCTGGCTTTCAGAAAGCAGCAACCCAGACTGGGGTCAAGATAACTTCAACTACCACGGTTGAGCTGACCTTTGTCAATAATGAAACTGAATGCCACGCCAGCATC
Organism: Dehalococcoidia bacterium; assembly: GCA_011170285.1. GTDB lineage: Bacteria > Chloroflexota > Dehalococcoidia > Dehalococcoidales > W498 > W498. The sequence goes on along the minus strand of DUEE01000019.1, from coordinate 6,555 downwards.
GTTGGTGCCAAGTTCCAAAATAATTGTTGCGGTAATAACGTTTGGAATTCATATGAAGATGGGATTGATGGATGGTGGATAGGGCTTTTCCCCTATGAATACCCCTACCCGGCTATAGACCAATATAACCCAGCTGGTTGGGATGCTTGGGGAGTTATACAAAAAGTCCTGACCTTTGGTGATAATGTAAGTACCCCAGGGACTAAAGACGGTGGGTTTACCTTTGATAATGTGTGCGCTGGCATTTACTACGTGGTTGAGGAGAGTCGTCTTAACTACGAGACATGCAATCACCACTGGAATTTACCCTTAAGGGATCACTATGTAGTTATTGTCACTGAGGCGAACGCTCTTAACGGAGACACTATCACATACGATGTCTATGGTGATAATCTTTGGTTTGGTAATAAGTTTCTATATGCGGTACTTGGGCAGTTCTCAGGTATGACAGCCCAATCAGGAGACCCCTGTTCAAGCTAGATTGAACTAGAGAGGACTTTAGATTGGGGAAGGACATCTATTAACCGTTAAGGTTAATAGAGGGGCGAGACTCTTAACGAGTCTCGTCCCTTTGTTTTTTAATTCAGCCGTTGGCATTGAGCATAGACACTGATACAATGCATAAGTAGAGAAAGGCAGGGGCACTACATTGTATAACAAGCTAACCACTGGACTTGGTCCTACCTGGCTTTTGATACTGGCTTTTTTAATCGTCTCGCTATTGTCACTGCCAGCTTGTAACCAGGCTGATGACTTATCAGGTAGTTCTCTTAAGGCAGCGATTATCGACCAGCTTTATAGCCTTCAGCCAAATGAGGCTGCTATCCAGCAGATGACCCGGGAGCTTGAGGGTTACGGTTTTGAGGTTGATGTTTATCAGGGGGATGAGGTTACCGTTGATTTCTATGGGGAGTTGCCAGGATACGGGTATGACCTGATTATCTTTCGTGCTCATTCAGGATTGCTGAAAAGGGATGGGGAAACAATCGAAAAGACCTGTCTGTTTACCGACGAGCCATATAGCGAGACAAGACATATTACCCAGCAGTTAACTGAGCAACTGGCGATGGCAAGGATTAGTGAGCATTATCCCTGGGTGTTCGCTATAGGCTCCAAATTCGTTACCCAGAGTATGGACGGGGAGTTTGATAACACGGTTATCATAATGATGGGCTGTTCCTGTCTCTATCTTGACGATTTGGCTACCGCCTTTATTGATAAAGGGGCTTCAACCTATCTAGGCTGGGATGCCAGTGTTAGCCTGGATTATGTTGATAAGGCAACCCCGATTCTTGTCACCAATCTATGCGCTAAACAGATGACGATAAGGAGAGCGGTAGATGAAACAATGGCTGAGGTGGGAGCTGACCCGGATTACGGTGCCTGCCTTAACTACTACCCAGCAACAAGCGGTAGCCAAACTGTCAAGGAGCTTATATCAGGAATGACCCCCACTGAGATTGCCACGTCCTTCTACCAAAGGACTCGCAATGACAAGGAAGGGGGTGAACGGGGAGCCCTCGTTCAGATAGATAGGTGACACTTCAAAGTATAAACGTATCCTCCACTTTAAGTTGGGAACAAGCCCTAGCAGTTCTTTGTGTCATGGCAATGACGCCCTCTTTCGTCTTTGCGAGGAGTCCTTCTCAGAAGGACGACGAAGCAATCTCCAGAAATGCCCCCCACTGAGATTGCCACGCCCTTCCAATGAAGGGCTCGCAATGACGGGTGGAAAAGGGATCGACAATGACGGGTGAAAAAGAAGGCTCGTAATGAATCCCCTTTTGTCATTGCGAGGAGTCCTTATCAGAAGGACGACGAAGCAATCTAAGGGGGGGGAATGGAACGCCCTTTATTATTAGAGTGAGAGATTGCTTCGCTTCCCCTTCGCTACACTCAGGGCTTCGGCTCATCGCAATGACGGGTGAAAAAGGGACTGGCAATGACAAGGAAGGGGGTGAGGTCAATAAACATCCTCGTCAAGAATGGTGGGCTGAATTTTCTCTTTAGTTATGTTAAAATGGAAAGTAGTATCGAGTAGTGAGGTAGTGCCGTGGAAGATGCGATTGGCAGATTTCTAAATTATTTGACTGTGGAAAAGGGCTTTTCTGAAAATACTATAGCTGCTTACCGTAATGACCTAAATCAGTTAGCTATTTTTATTGGGGAAGAGGCTGCCAAGCGTGGCTCTATTCCACCATGGGCTATTTTTGGTCGGCAAGGAATGCTAAGCTATTTGCTTAGCCTCAAAGAGAGAAATTATGCTCCCACCACTGTAGCCCGCAAGGTAGCTGCTGCCAAGTCTTTCTTTAACTTTATGGTAGCTGAGGGTATTATTAAGGATAATCCAGCTCAGAATGTGGGTTCACCCAAGGTGGGGAAGTCACTGCCTAATCCTATCTCAATTAGCCAAGTTCGTCTTTTGCTGGAGCAACCAACTAAGTTGTCCACGACGGAAGCAAAGAGGGATAGAGCAATGCTGGAATTATTATATGCCAGTGGGATGAGAGTGAGTGAGTTAGTGTCCTTGAACCTGGGTGATGTAGATGTGGAGGGCGGTTATGTGCGGTGCTTTGGTAAGGGGCACAAGGAGCGACTTATCCCCATTTATGAACAAGCAGCTTTGGCAGTGGGGGAATATATAAAAGAAGCTCGTTCTCGCCTGGTGCGTAACGATGATGAGAGAGCCTTGTTTGTTAATCGCCGTGGTGACCGGTTGACCAGGCAGGGCTTTTGGCAAATATTGAAAGGGTACGCTAAATCGGCTGACCTGGGTGTTCAGGTTACCCCTCATACTCTAAGACACAGCTTTGCTACTCATATGCTGAGTGGTGGGGCTGACTTGAGGTCAGTTCAGGAATTACTGGGTCACGCCAATATCTCTACCACTCAAGTTTACACTCATCTTACTAGTGAGCATGTCCGGCGCACCTATGAGAAATCCCACCCCCGGGCTAAGTAGTATGTATTTAAGGGAGGTTATAGATGCCGGGTAAATCAGGGCAAAAGCACCAATCTCAAAGTAAGAAAAGGAAAAAGAGGCGGGACTCTTCAGCTATAACTGCCGAGCAACCTGTTTCTCAAACTTATGAGCCAGTTTCTCAGACTGGTATCTCGGCTCCTTCAGCAAGTGTACCAACCCCAAAGGCAGTGCAGGCTGTGGCTAGCTACCCCTATATAGTTACCGAGCTGCGAAGAATTGGTATTCTGGCGGGGATAATACTGGCTGTTCTTGTTGTACTGGCGTTGGCTCTAGCCTAGCCTTGTTCTAATGGTGTGCTCTTATGGACTTTGAAGCGGCAAGAGCTAGCTTAATTGAGCACCTTAGTACTGAGATTGGAGATAAGCGGGTATTAGCCGCTATGGCTCGTGTTCCTCGGGAACGTTTTATCCCACCAGAGCAGCAGGAGTTAGCCTATGAAGACTGCCCGCTACCTATCGGCTTTGACCAGACAATCTCACAACCTTTTATTATTGCCCTTATGACTGAAGCGTTGGAGCTTACCGGCAATGAAAAGGTGCTGGAAGTAGGGACGGGCAGCGGTTATCAGGCAGCTATACTCGGTGAGTTAGCCCGGTTAGTAATTACAACAGAGCGCCTACCAGCTCTGGCTGAGTCAGCTAGATATGTGCTAGATAGTCTAAGTTATACCAATATTGTGCTCCACCTGGCTGAGGATACTTTGGGGTGGTGGCGGGAGGCGCCTTATGATGCCATAATAGTTACCGCTGGTGCTCCCAGGGTACCGGCTGACCTTATAGCTCAGCTAGCAATAGGTGGACGGTTGGTGATTCCTGTCGGTTCGCGCTTTGTGCAGGACTTATATAAAATTACTAAGTGCCGGAAGAAGAAACTGGTTGAGAATTTAGGCGGGTGCCGCTTTGTCTCCCTTATAGGTAAGGATGCCTGGGGAGAGGAATAAAAAAATAAAAGCCAGTGTCTCTAAAAACCCCAAGTGATTCGGATGGAAGTTCTGAACGCAATTAAAACTAGACGGAGCATCCGCAAGTATAGAGCTACCCCTATAGATGACATAACTATTAAGCTTGTTTTAGAAGCTGCTCGCTGGGTTTGGGTACAGTGCATATCGGAGCCTTTGATGCCACAAGGGCGGGAGCCATTCTGCAGTATCAGCAGGTTTCTCTGTAGTTAATAGACCCCCTCTCGGTTTTCCTGATGAAAGCCCTGAAATTAGGCCTTGGGAAAGTCTCTCCGGAATCGTTTTTCAGGACAAATTTGGTCTTAGCCTTGGTTCCACTTATCAAACTGGGTTAACAGGCATCTTTTTCTCTTCTATCAGAATGTAGAGCTAGTTCTATGCATTCAGGTTAACCAGTTAGCTATATATTTAATAGGAGCCGTTATTTAATTTCTAAGAGCTCAATCTCAAATGTAAGGTCTTTCCCTGCTAGATGATGATTAGCATCTACCGTTATCGTCGTTTCAGAAACATCAGTAACGATAACGGCAATCGTTCTATCATTTGTTTGCTGCATTTGCAATTGCTGACCAACCTCAGGATTTAGACCCTCAGGTAATTGGTCTCGTTCTATTACCAGTACCAGGTCATCACGATGCGGACCGTAGGCTTCCTCTGCCGGAATCGTGACAGTTTTTGATTGCCCAACCTGCATGCCTTTGACCGCTTCTTCAAAGCCTGAAATTAGAGTACCTTCGCCCAAGGTAAATTCTAGTGGTTCACGCTCCACAGAGGTATCAAATACAGTACCATCCTCCAGTGTGCCCGTGTAGTGAACTTTAACGGTATCACCATCCTTTGCCCGCATTGGACCTTCCTCTTTAGTACACCCGATCATTAACACTGTTACTAGCAATAGGATTCCCAGCGAAACCACGCATATTTTCTTCACCATGCGTATCCCCCAATGTCTATTATGAAGTTCTATCTGGCGACCTAATGAGGTTTTTATCGCCCACTATTTCCTGTACAAAATTCAGGCAATTTCGTTGGTCGTAAAGTAACAATATTTATGGGGTACAGTATGCAATTTTTCGATATGTCCTGCCGCAGTAAGGGCAGGAACGCCAACTCTTGGATTATATCACACCAGTTAAACAATCAACCAATTTATGCAATTTGGGATAATCTATCCCATAGGTATTAGCTGCCCCAACCTCCTTTGGGTCGCATCTTCAACATTGCATTGAGTAACTCTTCATAGTTCAGACATAGAAGGGTACTTATAAACTCCTGACTAGCCAGTCGGCAATTATGGGGTATAACTATTGACAAAAGCACTATACCGAATGACTAGAGAGTTTGGTACTAACGGTGGATGTGCCAGATTGCAGTATTGATTATGCTTAATGTCATGAGGTTCTTTAGATACCTTCTTGCTGATAGAAAGCCAAACGGCACGCAGGAATGCTGGGAAATAGTAAGGATTATGAACAAATCCCTAGTCGTAACGGTTGTTTTATCTCTTCTCTTGGCAAGTGTTGGTTCAGTTCTTATGAACAACGGATGGGCGGTTGCCAACACTACTGATGTCAGCCTGGTGAGAACTTTTACCGGTCAGAATGGGAAACAAATAGATGAACTGGTTTTTCCTGGGAAACCGCCACAGGTAAGTCATATCGCTGCGATTACTGCCCCCGAACCAAATATAGAAATGGGTATAAATAATCTCTCAAATGTACCCGCATTCGACTGGAGCTATGGGTGCTCTCCCACATCGGCCGCAATGCTTTTCGGATTTTACGATAGAACCGGTTATGACAATATGTATACTGGTACTACGAATGGAGGAATATGTCCACTGGATAACTCCATTTGGGGCAGTGGCGAATGTCCACTAAGTGCCACTCACCAGGGGATAGATGGACAAACAGAGAGAAGGCATGTAGGCGATTACTGGATACACTCGGGCAATAACGGATCAGACCCATATATAGTTGATGGTTTACCCGAGCATACACATTACGCCTGCACAGCAGATTTCATGGGCACTAACCAGTCTAAGTTTGGTAATCCCGATGGTTGTACTACATTCTACTGCTCTACAAATGGGGATCCCTTGTATGATTATACCGGTTCGGAACCGTTGGCTAGGGATGGATGTCACGGTTTGAGGCTATTTGCGGAATCAAGGGGCTATACTGTGCAGGAGAACTATAGCCAATATATAAGAGGTCAAGGCTCCGATCCCAACAAGGGATTTACATTTGAAGAGTTTATGGCTGAGATTGACGCTGGGCGTCTCGTACTAATTCATGTCGTTGGTCATACCATGCTTGGTTACGGATACAATACTACCGGTAACATTATCTATATCCATAATACATGGGACCACTCGGACCACCAGATGACCTGGGGCGGCTCCTTTTCAGGATTACCACACAAGATGGTTACCGTTATCCACCTAGCTGGTGGGACACCACCACAGACACCTGACGAACCCCCCTTAGTAATAACAGACGACGCTGTTGGCATAAGCCAGACCTCGGCCAGCCTGGTGGGGAGCCTCCAGGATATGGGTACTGCAGAAACAGTTACCGTCTCTTTCCAGTGGGGGACTTCTCCTGGTTCCTAC
>DUEE01000018.1 GCA_011170285.1 Dehalococcoidia bacterium | reverse complement strand
ATTAGTTCCGTTATCCACCACTACCAGTGGTGCTGCTGACCAATCTTTGGGATTGTCGGTGATGGTAAACGCCGAGCCACCCAGGGGTTGATCATTTCCGTCTTCCTTATATATCTTGATCGAGCCCGTCTCCTGATCCGGTTCCCACATCTTCTCGACGCACAGCCCCGAGGGCTTTAATATTACTGTATCTTGTATATTGGGGTCCAGGGGGTCGATTATCACCGGCCACTCGCCCTCGGTACAGGCGGTAACAGTTGTTACAGGAAGTGAGTCACCCCAAGACAGCGTTACCGCAGCCTCACCGCTAGCATTGGTTAGTACGGTCGGTGAACTGAGGTTTCCAGCAGTCGTTGAAAAGTCAACCGCTATTCCTTCTAAACACTCGGTGGAACCGGTAACAGTGGCCATGAAGTCTTGGGAGTTGGCGCCACCAACGCCCTCCAGGTCCAGCGTTAGCCCCATCCCGCGGCCAAAAAGATTCACTGTTCTGGTCTCAGCCGCTTCATAGATATCATCGGCTCTGGTTTCCACCGCCGGTGGGTATAGTGCATTTATACTATCTTTGCCACCTTTAATATATTTCCAGATTGCAAGCTGAATAGCCGCCGCTTCATTGTTGGAAGTGGGGCTAAAATTGGTCATAATGTAGGCAATCTCACACCATGGCGTTTCCCCAGGGGCATTAACCAGATTTGCATCAAAGCACTGACCCCGGCTAATATCCTTGTCAGGGTCAACGCACCATCCGTCGTAGGGCTCGCCACCTTGGCAGTCCTCAGTATCTACACTCATATGAAATAGCCCCACCCACATATAGCCATAACCGCCCACGTTCACTTTCTTCCCCTGGGCTGTTTCTACCAGGCGAACCTCAGTGACATCATCAGCTAGGGCTGGCGCTGCGGGAATGCCAAAGGAAACAAGCAGTGCCACCAATACTAGACAGAGTAATAACTTTTTCATCTTTTACCTCCTCCTTTTACTAGACAGAGTAACATTTTCTTCACATTTTACTGCCTCCTTTTATTTATATATTAATTACTTGCCAGTCGTTTGTAGTCCATATTTCCATTCTAGAACGGCAAAATCAATTGCCTGTAAAATTAGTATCCAAATTCCGTTAAAATCTTAGAATTTCTCTAACAAGCACTAAGGTTCCTTCCCTAAAACATCATAACGCAGTCGAATAAATTTGCGTCTATTCAGCCCGCGGCCAAACCCAACTCCTGTTAAAACCAATATAAGACTTCATTCATACCACTATTAGTAAATATTTAGATTTACACTTCTACAGCAAGTATACAACTTATTATGTACAACTTATTAACATCGCCGACTTATGATTTGAATCATACTCCTCGATAATATTTAACACGCCCTACTTCTCTATTAACCTTAGCTATCGTGCCACCTCACTAGATATAAAAAACCGACCTTCAGTGCAGGTCGGTTTCGCTACTCGCTCCACGGAACCCAAGCGACCAATTACGGGTTCCGCTTCATCGCTCCCTTTATCTATAAATTATTAAGCTAGTACTAGTCAACTAGTACTAGCTGACTAGTACTAGCTTAATTGTACCATTTGCTATGCCTTTGTCAATAGCCCATTAGTAATAGGTGAATTAGTGCTCTTTAACCTCACCATACCTCAATCCACTATTAAGCGACCTCCTTTGCCCCTATTCATAGCCTATGCTAAAATGAATTCAAGGGAGTTTAAAAGGGATAGGGTTGATAAGTAATCTTATAACCGAGCAATTAAGGCAACTGCCAACCAGTCCTGGCGTCTACCTTATGAAGGACGCTGAAGGGAATATCCTATATGTAGGTAAGGCAGCCAGTCTTCATCATCGTTTAAAATCATATTTTACCACTAGTCAAAAGCTATCGCTAAAAATACAACGGATGGTAGCCCGAGTTAGTGACTTTGACTTCTTTGTTACCTCTTCGGAGCAGGAGGCTCTTATCCTTGAGTTAAACCTGATAAAGAGGCACCGTCCCCCTTATAATGTGCGGCTTAAGGATGATAAAAGCTTCCCTTACCTTAAGATAGACACTAATGAGGATTGGCCCAGGGTATATATTACCCGGCGATTGGAAGAGGACGGGGGACGTTACTTCGGACCCTTCGCCAGCGGTAAGTCAGTGCGCCAAACCCTGAAGATAATAAAAGGAATTTTCCCTTTCCGCTCTTGTTCAAGAGCTATCACCGGCAAGGATGCCAGACCTTGCCTTGACTATCATATTAGACGATGTCTTGCCCCCTGTATTGGTGCTGTGAGCAAGCCTGAATATGATGAGGTAATAAAGCAGGTAATCCTTTTCCTGGAAGGAAAACAGGAAAGAGTAGTCCAGGAGCTTGAGAGTAAGATGAGGAAAGCTGCTGAAGCCTTAGACTTTGAAAAGGCGGCCTCAATTAGAGACCAAATTCAGGCGGTGAACGAGGTTATTGAAGGGCAAAGAATCGCTACCACGGTAAGAGGTGAACAGGATGTTATTGCCTTCGCTCAAGACAAAGACCAAGCCTATGTTCAGGTTTTCTTTATCCGCAGTAGCAAGCTAATTGGTCGGGAGAGCTTCGTATTGCAAGGCACCCGCTCTGAAGAGCCTTGGCAAATTATGGCTAGCTTTATTAAACAATTCTACAACTCTACTCCTTATGTACCACCCTTATTACTGCTCCAGTATCCGGTAGAAGATACTTCAATCATTGAGAGCTGGCTTCAAAGTAAAAAGGGGAGCAAGGTCCACATTCAAGTGCCCTGCCGGGGTAATAAGAAACAGTTGGTGAACATGGTAGCTGAAAACGCCAAACAAAGCTTAGAGCAACTTAAAGTCAAACAGCTAGCCACGCCTGGCTCTCTGACTGCGGCTTTAGCCGAAATAGCAAGGGAACTCCGCCTGCCCCATTTACCCCTGCGTATGGAAGGCTACGACATCTCTAATATCCAGGGGAAGGCAGCAGCGGGGAGTATGGTAGTTTTTGACCGAGGAAAACCAAAACCGTGTCACTATAGGCGTTTCAGAATTAAAACAGTCTCAGGTGCTGATGACTATGCCATGCTCCAGGAGGTGCTCAAGCGGCGATTCAAGCGAAGTAGCGATGCCCAAGATACCTGGTCAATTCTGCCTGACCTCGTCCTTATTGATGGCGGCAAAGGACAGCTTAACGCTGCCCTATCAGCAATGAACGAAGCCGGAGCCAGTTCTGTGCCCACCGCTAGTTTAGCCAAAGAAAACGAGGAAATTTTTATTCCACACTGGTCTCAACCTATTATTCTGTCCCACAGTTGCCAAGGTCTTCAATTACTACAGTGCCTCAGGGACGAAGCCCATCGTTTTGCTCTGGCTTATCATCAAAAAATACATAAAAGGCAAACCTTTGCCTCATCTCTTGACGCTATTCCTGACATCGGACCTAAGCGTAAGCGCGCTCTACTCAAACAGTTTGGTTCAGTTCGAGCCATCCGCGAGGCTCCCGTAGAGGAGTTAGCGGCAACAACCGGGATTAACCAGAGTCTGGCTAAGAGAATAAAGGAGCATTTGTGAGATTTTTTATCAACCTCACCCCGGGTCCTTCCTGGGAAGGACCTGTATCCCCTCTCCTTACCAAGGAGAGAGGGAAATATAGGTTTTGAAGGGGCTTCGCCCCTTCAATTTTCCCTTGATAAACAACCTCACTGGTGAAAGAAAATGCCAGCTAATTTACCACCACAATACTTTGAGGCGGAAAAGACCTATCGTTCAGCCAAAAACCCTATGGAAAAGATAGCTGCTCTCGAAGAAATGCTAGCTATCATGCCCAAGCACAAGGGAACCGACCATCTCCGTGCCGAGCTAAGAGGAAGAATTGCCAAGTTAAACCAGGTATTGGAAAAGAAATCAGCTACCCAGAGGGCGTCAATGGTTATTGAGAAAGAAGGGGCAGCCCAGGTAGTAGTAATTGGCTTACCCAATGCCGGCAAATCTCAGATTGTCTCCAGTATTACCAATGCCTCACCAAGCATAGCTGAATACCCCTTTACTACAGGAAGTGCTACCCCAGGAATGATGGAATTTGAGAATATACAAATACAACTAATTGATACCCCACCCCTGGTAGCCCAGTCTATTGAGTGGTGGCTACCACCTATACTCAGACGAGCTGATGCCCTACTTATTGTTGTGGACTTAAGTGATGCACCGATATCTCAGGCTGAAGCCATCATCACCCAATTGGAAAATATGAGAGTACAGCTTGGAGAAAAGAAAGCACTAATTATCGGCAACAAGATAGACCTTGAGAATACCAGTGACAACTATCTAGTATTGAAGAATAAATATAAAGAGCAACTGTCGGTGGTGGCTATTTCAGCCAAAGAGGGAATAGGCTTAGAAGAGCTGAAGCATGAAATCTATCAAGTGGTTGGTATTATTCGGGTATACACCAAGACGCCAGGACAAAAGCCAGGTTTCAGCGACCCGATAATCCTGGAAAAGGGTAGCCGGCTAGAGGATGCGGCGGCATCGGTCCACAAGGATTTCGGAGCCAAGTTAAAATATGCTCGGCTGTGGGGTTCGGGAAAGCACGATGGTATAATGGCGAAAAGAGACCATATTTTGCAAGACGGCGATGTTATAGAACTGCACCTTTAATATGCACAGGCTTAGATTATTAGTGAAATTATGGAGGATTCTGTGGATTATAAGAGACCTTATCTAATCTGTTGTGGTATTCTACAGAAGGAGATAGAAAAACTGATTGAGTACGGTCAGTTGCCCGTTGAACCGTTCTTCTTAGGGGCAGGTCTTCATGTTAACTATGACGAATTAGAAGAAAAATTGACGAAATCTATAGAAGAATGTTCAAAAGACCCTTCCAGAGGAGTAATCGTTGTCTACGGTGATTGGTGCCATCCCCAGATGAAAGAGATAATCGGCAAGCACGACAATGTTATTAAGGTTGATGCCTTGAACTGTATTGATTGTCTACTCGGTGGCCATAGAAAACTCTTTGACATCGACCCAAACTACGAGTACTTTTACCTGTCGCCGGGCTGGATGCCATCACAGTTAAAAGCGAATCCACGATTCAGTCCCATCTTTTACGGCTGGAGACCAGAAGAAATAAAAAAACTGTTCAGTCAGCTTAAGGGAATTATGCTCATTGACCCTTTAGAAGACTTAGATGAGTTTAAGGATGAGATAGAAGAATTCAGCAATTACACCGGGCTGCCAATACTAGGCAAGAAACTATCAGGGCTCCACAAGCTTAATGACTTAATCCTCGAAACCATCAATAGCCTAAAAAATGTCCGTATGTAATAGCCTCACTCTGAGAAAAACAGGAAATAACCGCCCCGAATACTAAGAACCAGAGCAGTGAAATCTCTGGTGGAGACGGGGGAGACCCCATCTCCATCCTACCAAAATAATTCTTAAGATTTTGTGCGAGTGACAAGCCCTTGATGTAAGTATCGTATCGCATCAATGAGATTAATAAAGTAATATAGTATTGTTGGACTCAGCGTGACCCTTGCCAGGTTGTAAACTAAGTTTAAATAGTTTAGGAGCCCCACAGTAGAAATACAGTTGTAGGTTGAGCCCCGAACTCTCCGAAACTCTATATCAAGCTCAGAAGAGGTAACAATGTTTCGAGAGAGTAAAATTTTCTCACAACATTTTAGAGCCCTTACCACCCAAACGAGTAAACGATTAAACCCAACCCAAGGCCGACAACCAAGTTGAAAAGCTTGATAAGCACGGTATCTTTCAGTGTGTAGGAAAGTAGCGGCAGCATACCGTGGCCATCCTGAACGATCGAGCTGGCCAGTAGCACAGAGAAGGGAACAAGCCCGTCAGCAAACATGACTACAAATACCAGGTGTGGCCCAGATTCAGGAACGATGGCAACTAGACTGGCGATCACGAGTACCCAGACCATGTGTGTCTGCACGAAGGACTCGAGGTTCCAATACCTCAAGCCAACGTCTATAACCAATAAGGCACCAAATGTCCAAAGAAAGACACGCCACAAGTGCTTTTTAACAATATGTTCCCAGATATGTTCTCTGAAGTAGTGTTCCGGCACGGTTATCGTAATGAAAATCGCTATTGGCAATAGGGTTACCAGAATGATCCTCTGCCAGTCCCATGAGGGTGGGCCAAGGATACCAGTGAGAATTGCAATGGCGAACAGGACTAGAATGAGAAGGACCAGGAGGCGTTGTAGGGCAATAGATTTTAGCAAGGGTAATACCTCCTCTCGACTGAAGCATCGACACTCCTTCGCATCCTCGATGTGAACCTGCTGCAATTGGCACGCCTCGCACGGCTTGAACTTCAAGCCCCCGGCTACTCTGTCCGCCAGCCAGCCGGCACCTATAGCCAATAAGAACAGTACCCCGAACAGCATTAATGCTTTATCAGGAAACATAGCCAGCATAACAAAGGCTTCATCACCGCTGGTGGCAATCATCCCGGCAGTGATGGCACCAAATGAGAGCAGCCCGTGGACATAGAAGGAAACATTGAGGAAGGCGCCGAGACACCCCGGAGTTGCCCCAAGAAAAGACGCCACGAAATATTGTCGCCATTGACCGCCTCTAACAATGAGTGAAAGCCTTCCCCTTGTCATGACATTGATATAATCAATGAGCATCATCATGACGAAGACAAAAAAGGTGATTATCAAGGCGTGTTTCAATACTGCGACCACGATGTCCATCTATTTAAACCCTACCTTTACATGCCTTTCTTTCTCAAGCTAGAGAAAACGCACAAGTCCAGCCTTGTTACAAATCACCACCTGAGCTGTAAATAATACCACAAAGGCATCGAAAGGAGATACAGTCCCCATTGAGATTATTTATCCACCTTTGACGAGATTTATCAACCTTACCTCTTAGTAGTTATTTAGCAACCTACCCCCTTTATCCCCCTCCCTTGGTAAGGGAGGGGGACGAATATTAGAAGAGAGGCTTTGCCTCTCTTTAACTCTCTTCAGTATTTATTAGTTCAAAGAAGATGGGGAAGTATAGGTTTTGAAGGGGTCGACAGAGTCGCTCTCCAGAGGCGAGTCGCCATGGCGACCACTGGTGAGCTTCGTCCCTTCAATCTTCCCCTTGACAAAGGACTTGATATAGTGATTTGCTACTGAATGATCGTCTATAATATATTGGTCACTCTGCTTATGTCGTTACCTCACTAATAAACCAAAGAACGGTTAGTGCCGTCATCCTATCCAAATCCTCATTTAAACCTAATCGGGTTAAAAAAGCGCCAGCCTTACAAAGCTGGCGCTTTTGAAATCTCTGGTGGAGACGGGGGAGAGTTGAACTCCCCGTCCAAAAGAAACTACCCAGAATATTCTACAAGCTTAGTCAGCTATTTAATCTCAACTAACTAGCCTCTGCTGACCGAGTTTAGTTAGTCCAGCCGATAACTCTTTCACCGCCATTATCGGCATCCAGACGGTGGCACCTCAACTTTTCGGCACCCAATCCCAACCCATTGAGGTGAGGTCAGGTTGAGCGTGCAACCTGTTTAATTAGGCTGCAAAAACTAATTCGGATTCGTCGGTTATTTTTTTGCCACTTGTTTTACGAGGTAAGTGGCACCTCAGCTTGCAATCCTGCAGCATATTTCCCCTGTCGAACCCGCGCGTCCCCATTCACTACCAACGGCTTAAGTGTTAATCACCTCCTGTGAAATTTCTGCTTCTTTATGGTTCTCTCAATCTCTCTTTCTGTCTCCCGGCGAGTTATAGATTCTCGCTTGTCATATAGCTTTTTACCTTTAGCTAAGGCTACTTCAACCTTGGCAATATTATCTTTTATATATAATTTAAGTGGGACTAAAGTAAGCCCCTTTTCCGCCACCTTACTGGTAAGACTATCAATCTGCTTGCGATGTAACAAAAGCTTTCGCGGCCGTGTTGGCTCATGGCTTAAATAGCTACCTGCTTCATAGCGAGCAATATGAGCATTCAATAACCATAATTCACCAACCTCAGGTCTAACATAAGCATCACCTAAACTAACTCTACCGGCTCGGATTGACTTTATCTCTGTTCCGGTAAGCACAATACCGGCTTCTACACTATCCTCTATATGATAATTGTGATAGGCTTTACGGTTGGTAGCGACCGTCTTTATAACCACGGCTTCAATTTAAATTATACCACAACTGAAGATTCTGTTCAAAAACTCCAGGAACTACAGTTTAAAGCTCCTGAGTACCTGATTCATAAGATACTGGACGAGTATAAAAAATTGACAACACTAATCTAAAATGTTACAGTTATTAAAAATTAACAGCGACAATAGAATGTAAATTGTTGTGTGCTATTTTAGAGTTCGACCTATTCAAATTGAAAGCCAGATTGCCTGATAACTGCAACGCGCCTTGAAGCGATACTTCCCTGTCTTGGCATAGAATCAAAAGAATAAGATTGGTACGCTCGGTGGTTAATAACCAATGAGATGACAGAGTTAATCCTAGCCGTCCAAGAGAAAAGGGGGCAATACAGGTTGCAGTCTGCTGATTTAATTGGATTTTTCAAGCGGTCGCCTATATTTGCCAGTCTGGATGAAGATGAACTTAAAAAGATAGCAGGCCTGGCAACTCCTCGTCATTTCAAAAAAGGCGAATTCATCATCCTAGAGGGGGATACACCACCGTCTTTTTCTATCATCCAAGAAGGCAGGGTGAAGGTCTTTAAACAATCCTCTTCTGGCAAGGACTTCACCGTTGGTGTGTTTCATCGTGGTGATACGTTTGGTGAGATCGCGGTGTTTGATGGGAAACCATGCTCTGCCTCAACCCAAGCCATGGACGAGGCAACTATCCTGACTATTCCAAGGGAAGAATTTTTATCTTTTGTTGCCCAGAATCCTACCATAGCTATAAAAATCATAGGTATCATTGGAGAACGAGTCAAGAGTGCCCATGACAGGCTTAGAGACCTGACATCGGATAGAGTAGAGCAGAGGCTGACCAAGATTCTCCTCATGCTCTCCTCCAAGTGTGGCCCTAGTCTACCTTTTACCAAGCAGGAGATCGCAGATATGACTGGAACTAGCATGGAGACCGCCATCAGAGTAATGAGCCGATTGAAGAACTCTGGTATCATCCATTCCACACGGGGTAAGACAGTCATCCTGGATGAAGACAAGCTCCAACTCTTGAGCAGTGGTCCTCCTCTCGTTTGAGTCTCTACTTAAAGCCCATGCCTATATGACCTAAATCATAGTAATAAGGACGCTCTTGGCTTAGACTGCTTATTGTAGTGCCTAGTTATTGAGGAGAAATGCCAAAGATGTCATCATTATGCCCCGATCCAGACCAAAAAAATCTGCGAGTGGGACTCTATAAGTGCCCCGGCTGTGGAGCCGAAGTCCAGATCTTCTCGGACGAGACCGTGGTGAGGTGTTACGAGTGCGGAAAGATGATAGACCGAAATAAAATACCATCGTGCATCGAGTGGTGCGCTTCAGCCCGGCAATGCCTTGGGGGGGAAAGGTGGAAAGGTTAAACAACCGTCTAGAAAGGAAGGGAGGTAAAGATGGATAAACCAAAGGTCGCTTTTTATTGGTGTGCTTCGTGCGGTGGATGCGAGGAGACAGTGGTTGATCTTAATGAAGACATATTGAAGGTAGCCGATGCTGTGGACATTGTCTTCTGGCCGGTGGCATTGGACTTCAAGAGGGAGGATGTTGAAGCCTTAGGTGATGGTGAGATAGCAGTGAGCTTTATCAATGGCGCGATAAGGTTGGAGGAGCAAGAGGAGATGGTAAAGCTCTTGAGGCAGAAATCCAGTCTCATAGTTGCCTTTGGCTCCTGTTCCCATTTGGGGGGAATACCGGGACTGGGAAACTTCTGGACAAGAGACACCATTTTCCAAAGGGTTTATAAGGAAGTCCCTTCTGTTGAGAATCCAGAAGGGACCCTCCCACAAGAGAAGACAGCTGTTGATGTTGGTGAACTTACCCTACCCGAATTTTATGATACAGTGAAAACACTGGACCAAACTATTCCTGTGGATTATTATCTGCCTGGGTGTCCACCACCGCCTGATTTAGTAATGAATGCAGTGAATGCCATCCTAAAAGGGGAACTTCCAGAGAAAGGGGCGGTACTGGCTCCTAATAAAGCGCAATGTGATACCTGCCCCAGAAAAGATTCGAAACCGGATAAACTTTCAATAACAGAAATAAAAAGGCCGTGGGAAATCAAAATGGACCCTGAAAAATGCTTCCTGGTACAAGGAATAATTTGTCTTGGTCCCGTTACTCGCTCTGGATGTGGAGAAACTTGCATTAGAGCTAATATGCCATGTCGCGGATGCTTTGGTCCGGTAGATGGTGTGGTAGACCAAGGAGCAAAGGGGCTTTCAATGATTGCCTCTATACTAGGTGTTGAAGGTGAAGAGCAGATGACGGAGGAAGATACCAAAAAATTAATTGACCAAATTGCAGACCCGGCAGGAACATTTTACCGATTTAGCCTGCCTACTTCTCTACTTAGACGAAGGAGGATAGAATGAGAAAGATAACGATAGACCCCATAACCAGGCTTGAGGGACATGGAAAGATAGAGATATTCCTTAATGAGGAAGGGGAGGTTGATAGGGCTTATTTGCAGATTCCTGAGCTCAGGGGGTTTGAGAAATTCAGTGAGGGAAGACCGGCTGAGGAGATGCCAAGAATAACCACCATGATTTGTGGGGTATGCCCTACTGCTCACCACATGGCATCAACTAAAGCCCTGGACGACCTCTTCAAGGTGGAGCCAACCTCGGCGGCAAAAAAGATAAGGGAAACTATGTACAACGCTTTCCAGGCTGAAGACCACATATTGCACTTCTTCTTCCTTGGTGGTCCCGACTTTGTTATGGGTCCGCAAGCACCAGCCGCAGATAGAAATATCTTAGGAGTTATTGGCAAGGTTGGGTTGGAGACTGGCGGTAAGGTCATTGAGGTGAGGAAAAGGCTGAGGAATGTGCTGAGGATAATCGGTGGAAAGCCGGTTATGCCTTCCTGTGGCTTACCCGGTGGGGTCTCAAAACAGATTACCGAGGAGGAAAGAAAAACCATTATAGAGGCAGGGGAATATGCGGTGGACTTCTCAAAGTTTGCCCTCGGGCTTTTTGATGATATAGTGCTTAAAAATAAAGAGTATGTCGACCTTGTTACCGGGGATATTTATAAGCATAGGACATATTATATGGGGTTGGTGGATGAGAATAACAAGGTAAACTTCTACGATGGTGATATAAGGGTGGTTGACCCCAATGGTAAAGAGTTTGCCAAGTTTAAACCTCAGGAATATCTTGACCACATCAGGGAGCATGTTGAGCCCTGGACCTATGTTAAGTTCTCCTATCTCAAAAATATAGGCTGGAAGGGATTTGTTGATGGGGAAGAGAGCGGTGTTTTTAGAGTAGCACCGTTGGCTCGGCTGAATGCATCGGATGGAATGGCAACACCACTAGCTCAGGAAGCCTATGAAAAGATGTATGAAGTGCTAGGTGGGAAGCCGGTTCATAATACCCTAGCCTTCCACTGGGCTCGACTCATTGAGGCGCTTTATGCATCGGAACGAGTGCTGGAGCTTGCCCATGACCCTGAACTCACCTCACCTGACATAGTAAACTTACCTACTGAAATTCCGAAAGAAGGAATAGGCGTAACCGAAGCACCCAGAGGTACTCTCTTCCACCATTATAAAACTGATGACAGAGGAATTCTTACTGAAGTAAATCTGATTGTAGCCACACAGAATAACTCAGCTGCCATTAATATGGACATTGAGAGGGCAGCTAAATCGCTTATACACAAAGGAAATGTTCCTGATGGAATTCTTAATATGATTGAGATGGCATTTAGAGCCTACGACCCTTGTCACGCCTGTGCCACTCACTCACTCCCGGGAAGAATGCCACTTGAAGTTAATGTATATGATAATAATGGGGGCTTGGTGGGAAAATTAAAAAGGAGTGAATAACAGGATAAGCTATGAGGGAGAAGGTAGAAGCAGTCCTGGCCCAAATAAGACCAGCTATACAGGCACATGGCGGTGATGTCGAGCTAGTGAATGTGAACGAGGGGGTGGTGACACTGAGCTTAAAAGGCGCCTGTTTCGGCTGCCCCATGGCAACTATAACCTTGCACCAGGGGATTGAACGAATGCTCAAAGACCAAATACCTGAGGTTAAGGAAGTGATTGCCGTCTAATGGTAACTCTTATAGGGGAATGATGCCCATATGTGAGCATCTTGTTTTAGGTGGTAAAGCTAAAGCTAGACTGCTCAGAATGAGGCTAAAAACGAAAGCGGTGCCAATGTGCTACAAATAAAGAGTCTGAAATTGACATTGGATGACAAACCCATAATTGATGATTTGAACCTGCATGTAGAAAAAGGGGAAATACATGCTATATTGGGAACAAATGGAACAGGGAAAACAACACTGGCTTACCTGATAATGGGGGTGGATTACTTGCCTGATGATGGAAAGGTAATATTTGAAGGCGAGGACATTACCAGATATCCAATTTCTCAACGGGCAAATATAGGGATAACCCTTGCCTGGCAAGAACCAGCCAGATTTGAGGGATTTACCATAAGAGAATACCTGGAGTTAACCAATGAATTGAAAATAGGAGAGATTGAGGACTGTCTCTGGGCAGTTGGACTCCCACCTTCACAATTTTTTAACCGAGCTGTCGATGCCAGTTTAAGTGGCGGAGAGAGAAGGAGGGTAGAGCTTGCCTCTGTTTTAGCTATGAAACCAAAACTTGCCATTCTGGACGAGGTTGACTCCGGGATAGATGTGGTCTCATTACCTCATATTATAAATGGCATAGTGAAAATGAAAAGTCTCGGTTCCTCTGTTTTGTTAATCACTCATAATGAAGACGCTGTAGAAATGGCAAATAGGGCATCTGTGCTGTGTGCCGGGAAGATATTAAAGACGGGTTCTCCCAAGGAAATGTGTCAATGGTTTAGGCAGAATTGCCAAGTATGTGACCACATCAATATGCCAGAATGAAGGCGATTCAGAATATGCTTACTATCAAAGAGGAATACCCAGAGATTATTGACGCCTACGAAAAAGCAGGCGGGAATAAGGAAGCCTTCACCAGTAAAGAGGTAGCCAGCCTTGTCGTTCATGAAAGCCGCGTTTTAAGTGCTAATCAGGTAGAAGGCATACGACTGAAATCAGAACAAAAGAAACAAGGGGTTGCTATTGAGCTAACAGTAGAGGAAGGAAGGAAAATCAAATATCCTGTTTATTTATGCTTCGGCATTCTGCCCAAGGAGGGTCTACAAGAGATTGACTTAAAAATTAATATTCAAGATTATGCTGAGGTGAGTATAATTGCCCATTGCATCTTCCCCAATGCTGTTAACATAATTCACAAGATGGATGCCGATATAAAAATAGGAAACAATGCTAAGTTTTACTATAGCGAAATTCACTACCACGGAGACTTCGGTGGTATCAAGGTAATCCCAAGGGCAAAGATTGAGGTTGGAGAGAAAGGTGAATTTCAAAATACTTTTAGCTTGATTGAAGGACGGGTAGGTAAGCTGCACATTAATTATGAGGTTACCTGTGCGGCTAAAAGTGTAGTTGAAATAGTAGCCAAGGTGTATGGCAAAGAGGACGATGTCATAAAGATGTTTGACCGGGTAAACCTAAATGGCGAGGGTGCCAGGAGCCTGATAAAGACCAGAGTGGTGCCAACAGATAGAAGCTGGTCAGAGGTAACAGGTGAAACCTATGCCAATGCTGCTTATACCAGAGGACATATGGACTGTATGGAGGTAGTTATTGGGAAACAGGCAATAGCCAAGTCGATACCAATTCTTGTAGCAACTAATGACAAGGCAAAGGTAACTCATGAGGCAGCCATAGGCAGTATAGATAAAAAGCAAATGCAGACATTAATGTCAAGAGGGCTGGATGAGGATGAGGCAGTGGATGTTATTGTAAAAGGGATTCTAAGGTGAAATAAGGAAAAGTGAAAACACTTATTTTAGGCTTTGGCAATCCAATTCTTAGCGATGATGGAGTTGGAATCAGAATTGCTCAAAAAATTAAAGAGGAAAACCCCTATCTAGAAGTGATAGAGACAAGTGAAGCCGGGATTGCACTCATTGACCATGTAGACGGCTATGATAAGCTGGTTATTATCGATTCTATAAAGACCGAGGGGAATTCGGGAGAGCTCTATAAGCTTGAGCTAGAAGACTTGAAGCCGTCTATGTATGTTTTCTCAACTCATGGCGTAGATATAGCCACTGCATTTAAACTTGGAGAAAGTCTGGGCTATCATATGCCCAAATACATTAGCCTATATGCTGTGGAGATAAGGGATAATATAACCTTTGGTGAACAGTGCACTGAAGAGATAGAGAAAAGGATACCATTCATTAGCAAGCAAATAATAGAGGAGGAAAGACTATGAACGATTTTACCCCCAAAATAATAGTGTTCTGCTGTAACTGGTGCTCATATGCCGGTGCAGACCTTGCCGGCACTTCAAGATTAAAGATTAAACCCTATTTCAGGGTAATTCGAACTATGTGTTCAGGAAGAATAGACCCCACCTTCATCTTCCATGCCTTTGCTCAAGGAGCCGATGGGGTGATGGTAGCCGGGTGTCATCCGGGAGATTGCCATTATAGCAGCGGAAATTATAAGGCTAGACGAAGGATAATGCTACTCAGAAATATGCTCCCCCAACTCGGGATTGAATCCGAGAGATTAAAGCTAGAATGGATTTCGGCCTCTGAGTCACCAAAATTCCGCAGCGCAGTGAACGGGTTTATCGATGAAGTTACTGAGCTCGGTCCCTTTACACCAAATGGGAAAGGGGGAGCAAATTGAACGAACAGCTTACTGAAGAGAGGGCGGCAGTTGAAATAAATGAGGACTATTGTAGCAGTTGCTCTATTTGTTCTACCCTTTGCCCCTTTGAGGCGATAAAAAGGGATACCGAAACCGGTAAGACCTTTCTGGAGATAGAAAAATGCCAGGTATGCGGAATATGCTACTCTGATTGTCCGGCTAAAGCCATTAACATCATCTATTATGACATGGATTCCTTAACCAAGTATCTGGTGAGAGCAAAACAGGAATATGAGTGTGATGAACTGGTTATTATGTGTAAGGGAAGCGCCCCCGACTTTGCTGGGATAGAGAAGCTGTTTGGGGTGACAAAATTCATCCCTCTATCTATTCCCTGTGTTGGTCGTATTTCGGAGGAGGTATTTTTAAAAGCCATAGTTATGGGTATAAAAAGGATCTATGTTCTTGCTTGTGATGAGGATTACTGTCGATTTGACAGAGGAAGTCAAATCACCAAACGCAAAATCCTAGCCCTCAATCTTTTATTGGACCAACTTGGCTATGGAACAGAGGTTATAACCCTAAAGCGGAATAGTCTCAAGGTAAAAGTAGATAAAGACTTATGCATTGCCTGTGGCAATTGTGTCTTTTACTGTCCCTATGATGCCGCTAAGTTAGACAGTCCAGGAGCAGTCAGTTTTGATTTATCTGCCTGCAAAGGCTGTGGCTTGTGTGTGGCTATGTGTCCGGCACTAGCCCTGGACTTGGAGAATTGGGAGGAAGAAAGTATTTCGACTTTAATCTCCAAGCTATTATCAGAAATGAAGCCGCCCAAGATTCTGGTATTTCGCTGTCAATGGGCTGTTTTCCCACCACTGGATGAAGAATTTAATCAAAATGTTCGCTTCATAGATTTGCCTTGCGCCTCAAGAGTTGATACCTTTCACATCTTGGAGGCGTTTCAGAAAGGGGTAGATGGCATTTTGATAGCGTCTTGCTCCGAAGAAGATTGTAAGCAGGAAGGGGCAAGCAAGAATGCACAGCACTCAGTTACAATACTTGGGGAAAGGCTAAAACAAATAGGTCTTCAGGATAGGCTTCATTTCTGTACGGTAGCTCCAAGATACTCTGGGAGTTTCGATAGAGAATTAGAGCAGTTTAGTAAGAAGATGGAAGCTATTTACTTAGAAGGGGGGAAAGAATGATAGTAACAACATCAAAACCCTTGGATGAGGTTTTAGATTATATTTCTCCCTATAGCAATATCTTTATAGTCGGTTGTGATGGCTGCACCCAGCCGCCAAGAGGCTTACGAGAGGCTAAAATCTTGAGTCAATTGCTTGAGCTCGGCGGAAAGTTAAGAAACAAAAACTTCAACTTTAAAGTAACCACAGTAGCAAAACAGTGTGATTCTTATTTGACTGCTTCTGCGCTCAAACCTCAAATAGACGGAGTAGAAGCAGTGCTCTCTCTAGCTTGTGGGATAGGAGTGCAAACTTTGGCTGAGCTTTTCCCTGAGCTCTCTGTCTTTCCGGCACAAAATACCCATTTCATGGGGGCGGAGGAGAGAGAGAAGGGTATTTTGGAAGAAAGGTGTGCCGGCTGTGGTGATTGCCTCCTAGCCCTAACGGGAGGTATTTGTCCCATTGCTAGATGTGCCAAAGGTTTGCTTAACGGTCCCTGTGGAGGCTCCGCTAATGGTAAATGTGAGGTCGACCCTGAAAGGGATTGTGCTTGGAGTCTCATTATTGAGCGCTTGAAGGCACGGGGTAAGCTGGAGCTCCTTGAGGAAATTCGCCCTCCTATAGATTATCAACTAAAGGGTTGGAGATTCACACCGTAACAATTCATCGGGAATGATAGGAAATAATGCAGACCAAGGTAGCAAGATTGGCAAAGATAAGTGTAACCGGAGTGGTGCAGGGGGTTGGCTTCAGACCCTTTGTCTATCGGCTGGCTCACGAGCATAATTTGTGGGGTTGGGTGCGCAATACCTCGGGAAATGTCGAGATTGAGGTAGAGGGAGATGAAGAAACCTTTGAGAATTTCATAGCAGACCTTGAAACGAAAGCCCCGCCTATAGCACACATTGAAAGGATTGAAACTGCCTTCTATCCCTTGAAGGGTTATACTGAGTTCAAAATCCACCAAAGCCTGAGCCTGGAGGGGGAATATCAGTTAGTATCACCAGATATCGCTACCTGTGAGGACTGCAAGAAGGAGATTTTCTGCCCTACCGACCGCCGCTTTGGCTATCCCTTTACTAACTGCACCAATTGTGGACCTCGATTTACTATCATAGAGGATATCCCCTATGACCGCCTAAAGACTACCATGCGTAAGTTCAAAATGTGCCCTGAGTGTCAACAGGAATACGATGACCCATTGGATAGACGTTTTCATGCCCAGCCCAATGCTTGCCTCAAATGTGGTCCTAGCTTAGAGCTAGTTGATGGTAATGGTAACCCTATTGATGGCAATGACCCCATTAAGGCAACGAGCGATCTTTTAAAAGCAGGGAGAGTCTTGGCTCTTAGGGGTCTAGGTGGATTTCAGCTCGTTTGTGACGCTACTAACGAGAAAGCGATAAATCTTTTAAGAACTAGAAAAAGGCGCCCCTCTAAACCGTTGGCAGTTATGGTAGCCACGCTGGAAGATATTGAAAAGCATTGCTTGGTATCTCTTGAAGAGAGAAAGCTCCTTCAATCGCCTCAATGCCCGATTGTGCTTTTAAGGTGGAAGCATAACTCATCTAATATCTCTCCAGCAGTAGCCCCGAATATAAACTACCTCGGGGTTATGCTTCCCTATACCCCCTTGCATCACCTTCTACTAAAGGAGACCGATATGCCGCTGGTCATGACCAGCGGCAATCTCAGTGAGGAACCTATAGCCAAAGATAATGAAGAGGCTGTAATAAGGCTCAGCGGAATTGCTGATTGTTTCCTATTTCATAATCGCGATATTTTCGCCCGATATGATGATAGTGTTTATATGGTAGAGAACACGCCTCAGGCGATAAGGCGGGCACGGGGCTATGCCCCATACCCAATTTTTCTTCCTTTCAAGTCAAAACAAATTCTTGCCTGCGGGGCAGAACTAAATAATACATTTTGTCTCACTAAAGATGAGCATGCCTTTCTCAGTCAACACATCGGTGATATGGAAAATGAGGAAACCTTAGAACACTTCGAAAATAGTGTTGAGCTTTATAAAAAGCTATTTCGCATTGAACCTGAAATCGTGGCTTATGATATGCACCCAGAGTACCTGTCTACAAAATATGCCCTTGACGCTGGCTCGGAGCAGGGGTTAAGTCTTGTACCGGTTCAACACCATCATGCCCATATTGTAAGTTGCCTAGTGGATAATAAGGTTGAAGGACCTGTTATCGGGGTAGCCTTTGATGGCACGGGATACGGTACCGATGGCAACATCTGGGGAGGGGAATTTCTACTGGCTGATTGGCGTAGCTTTCAAAGAGTAGGCCATTTAGAATATGTGCCTCTACTCGGAGGTGTAGCCGCCATTAAAAAACCTTATCGCATGTCTTTGAGCTACCTCTATACGTTACTCGGAGAGGATTTCCTTTTGGAAGATCTACCCATCAGAAAGCTTGACCTGGATGAGCTTGAGTTAATAAAACAGCAGCTAAAGCGAGGAGTAAATTCTCCTTTAACCTCAAGTGCCGGGCGGCTTTTTGATGCCATTTCAGCCTTAGTCGGAGTGAGACAAGAAATTGATTATGAAGCCCAGGCAGTCATCGAGCTGGAGATGCTGGCACCGAACGAATGGAACGAGCTTGGATTGAAAGCCTATCCCTTCTCTATTGTTGAACATCAAGGAGTGAGAGTGGTAAAGTTAGGAGAGCTATTCAACACAGTAGTTCAAGATGTTAGAAACCAAACCCCTATTCCCTCAATATCACTCAAGTTTCATAACACCGTGGCTCAAATGATTATCGAAATGTGTAAGTTAATTACCAATCAGACTAGTATAAATCAAGTTGTGCTGAGTGGTGGCGTGTTTCAAAATCGGCTACTGCTGAAGTTAGCTACTACCACTTTACAGAGAGAAGGCTTCAGCGTGCTTACTCATCACTCCGTACCCTGCAATGACGGCGGCATTTCCTTGGGGCAAGCAGTCATTGCCAATTTTGCTTTGAGATGAGGAGGTGAAAACCTAATGGGCGGTCAGCCAATCCGAGTATCCGAACTCGATGAGAATTTTAAGTTTAAGGTTGCAGCCCAAGAGGGTGCTCAAGACATAACTGCGTGTTTTTCCTGTGGTACTTGTACAGCAGGGTGCCCTATTCACACGGTATATGCTGAGCTTGACCCAAGGAAGATAGCCAGAATGGTTAACCTTGGGATGACGAAAAGGGCTGTAAGTAGCTCTTATATTTGGTATTG
Source organism: Dehalococcoidia bacterium (assembly GCA_011170285.1). Lineage (GTDB taxonomy): Bacteria > Chloroflexota > Dehalococcoidia > Dehalococcoidales > W498 > W498. The sequence continues at coordinate 28,115 of DUEE01000018.1, read as the reverse complement.
TTCTGAGTGTTGGCTCTGTGAGCAACGCTGCCCGCAGAATGTAAAGTTCTCCAGAGTATGGGATGTCCTAAAGAATATGGCGGCAGAAGAGGGATATCCCCTTCCCGTGTCAGTTAATGGGGATATCTGCTCAGGATGTGGCATCTGTGTTATCTTATGTCCATATGAAGCTATAGAACTCCGGGCGGAGAATCAGAGCAGGGTTGCCCATTTAGTTTCAACCTTATGTAGAGGCTGTGGGGTATGCGCCACTGCCTGTCCATCTGGAGCAATCTCAGTGAAGCTTTTTGAAGATGAGCGGATTTTTACCCAAATAGAAGCGTCTGTGCCACAACACAGTGGACGGGGGGCAGAAGTGTTATGAAATTAGTTGTGCCCAATGAGCAAATAGTGATTACAGATTTTGCACATATTTCACTAGGAGGCGCCGAACCATGTGTCTTGCCATACCAGCACTTATTGAGTCTATAGAAGACAAAGAGGCTGAGGCTGAAATAGGAGGCATAACTCGCCGGATTAGCCTATGGCTCACCCCAGAAGCAAAAGTGGGGGACTATGTCCTAGTGCACACTGGCTATGCCATAAATATCCTGGATGAAGGGGAGGCTGAGGAAACTTTAAACCTCTTACGGGAAATAGCCGAACTGGCTGGGGAGTAAAATTGAAATTCATTACTGAATTTCGGCGCTCTGAACTAGCCGAGGGGGTAATCTCTCAAATTCATCGGAAATCCAAGACTCAGGCTCGTTTCATGGAGTTCTGTGGTGGTCATACGGTAACCATCTTTAGATATGGTATTCGCCAGGTCTTACCCAAGACCATTGAGATGGTATCCGGTCCCGGCTGCCCTGTCTGTGTTACCGCCAACATTGAATTGGATAAGGCGATTGCTTTAGCTCGAATCCCAGAGGTAATCATCGCCACCTTCGGCGATATGCTTAAAGTCCCCAGCAGCTATTCCAGCTTACAAGAGGTCAAGGCCGACGGCGCCGATGTACGTATGGTATATTCCACTATAGACGCTATTAACCTTGCCAAGCAGAATCCGGCTAAGTCCGTGGTCTTCCTTGGAATTGGATTTGAGACCACTGCTCCTATCGTCGCCGCTTCCTTACTCCAGGCAGAGGAGGAGGGGCTAAGGAATTATTATATCCTTTCCATGCATAAGGTTTGCCCGCCAGCCATCCGAGCCATCCTTAATTCAGGCGAGGTCAAACTTCATGGGTTGATATGCCCCGGGCATGTAAGTACCATTATCGGCTCCTACCCTTGGGAATTCATTGCCCGAGACTATAGCATCCCTTGTGTAGTCTCTGGTTTCGAACCACTAGATGTCCTACAATGCGTTTATATGCTGGTGGCTCAGATTGAAAATGGCGAATCCAAAGTTGAAATTGCTTATCGACGAGGAGTGCGTCCCGAAGGTAACCAGCAGGCTCTAAAATTTATGGAACAGGTATTTGAGCCTTGCCCTGCTCAATGGAGGGGGATGGGAGAGGTTCCCGATAGTGGCTTAAAGCTGAAGAGGAAATATCAACACTTTGATGCTGAGCTTGCCTTTGATATTGACCCCGGACCTACCCATGAACCCAAGGGCTGCATCTGTGGTGACATCCTGCGTGGAGTCAAAACGCCTCTTGACTGCCAACTCTTTGGCAAAGTTTGCACACCAGAATATCCCGTGGGACCGTGTATGGTCTCCTCCGAGGGTAGTTGCTCAGCCTATTACCTCTATGGAGAAGGTTTTGAAGGATAAAATCCTACTCGCCCACGGCAGTGGGGGAAAGCTAGCCCATGAACTGATAGAGAAAAACTTTCTCAAAGCTCTGGCTAACCCTTTTTTAGTTAAATGGGATGACTCAGCCGTTTTTCACCTCAGCGGAAGAGTGGCTTTTACCACCGATAGCTATGTAGTGAATCCTATCTTCTTCCCCGGCGGAGATATCGGCAAGCTGGCTGTTTATGGTACAGTGAATGACTTAGCCATGTCCGGGGCTAAACCTCTTTATTTAAGCCTTTCCTTTATCATTGAGGAGGGGCTTCCTCAAAGTGAACTCAACGAAATCGTGGATTCTATCCAGAAGGCAACTCAAGAGACAAGGGTGGAAATCGTGACCGGAGATACCAAGGTGGTACATCGAGGCAGTGCCGATAAGCTCTTCATCAACACTGCCGGTGTGGGCATAATACCGGACGGGGTCGATATCTCAGGTAGCAATGCCAGTCCCGGAGATAAGGTGATTCTAAGTGGCACTATAGGCGACCATGGAATAGCTGTGCTTAGCCAACGGGAAGGGTTAAGCTTTTCCACGCAACTTGAGAGTGATTGCGCTCCACTGGGTAGCTTAGTGGCTGAAATGTTAGCCGCCAGCCCAAATATCCATTGCCTACGAGACCCTACCCGAGGCGGATTGACTACTACCTTAAATGAACTGGCGAAGCAATCAAAGGTAAGTATAAGGATTGAAGAGGAAAAGATTCCAGTACGGGAAGAGGTTCTCGGTGCTTGTGAGATGCTGGGCTTTGATCCCCTTTATGTAGCCAATGAGGGTAAGCTAGTAGCCATAGTTCTACCTGAGGATGCCGATAAGGTTCTCAAAGCAATGAGAGAAAACCATTACGGAAAGGATGCTACTATCATTGGTGAGGTGACTGCAGAACATCCCGGTCGAGTAGTAATGAAAACCTGTCTGGGGGCTTCACGAATAATTGATATGCTGGTTGGAGACCTACTGCCGAGAATTTGTTAAAATGCACGAACTTGCCATTACAAAGAGTATGCTTGACCTTGTCCTGGAACAAGCAGAAAAGGTTGAAGCCAAGGAAGTGGGGAAAATCAACCTGGTTATTGGGGAGATGACTGGGGTTGTTGATGAGTGCGTTCAGTTCTACTTTGGTTTCCTGAGTAAAGGTACCCTAGCTGAAGGTGCAGCTCTTTCCTTCACCATGGTTCCTACCATGGCCCGATGTCGGGTCTGCGATAAGCCCTTTGAACTTAAAGAATTTGATTGGACTTGCCCTTATTGTCAAGGTAACAATATGGAAATTATAGCCGGCAAAGAGCTATTTGTAGAAAGCATTGAGGTGGAATAAGATAAGGTAATAATCCAGATACCTTTCTGTCATTCTTCGCTGTCTCTTCGCTTCGCTCAGAGCTTTGGCTCAGAATGATAGAAATCAAAGAATTTAAGGGGGAACCGTTAAAAATGGAAATAAAGGTGGTTAAAGACATTCTTGGCGCTAATGAGCAGATAGCGGAGAGAAACCGGCATTTACTTGATAGTAAAAATGTATTCGCTGTAAACCTGATGTCCTCGCCCGGCGCTGGCAAAACCAGTCTTATTTTAGAAACGATAAAGAGGCTGAAACAGGAAATCAAAATTGGTGTTATTGAAGGTGATGTGAGCTCAAGCTTGGATGCTGAAGTAATAGGTAAGGAGGGGATACCTGTGATTCAGATAAATACCGGCGGGGAATGCCACCTCGATGCCAATATGACTTATAGGGCCCTAGATAATATGCCGTTACAGGATATTGAACTACTCCTTATTGAAAATGTGGGCAATTTGATTTGCACCGCAGAATTTGCCCTCGGTGAGCATAAAAAGATTTTAATCTCAAGCACCCCTGAAGGTGATGATAAGCCATTTAAGTATCCGTTAATGTTCCATACGGTAGATGCCATACTAATCAATAAAACTGACCTTCTACCCTATCTAAGGTTTGATACTGATGCCTATTCCCGGGCAGTTAAAGGGATAAACGAAAAGGTAGAAATTTTTCAAATCTCTTGTGCCACAGGTCAAGGAATTCAAGAATGGGTCTCCTGGCTTCTTACTCAGATGAACAGGAGATATGGTGGGCGGTAGAGGACTTGAACCTCTGACCCCCTGCGTGTAAAGCAGGTGCTCTAACCAACTGAGCTAACCGCCCGCATGGCGCGCTTGGCGGGTCTTGAACCCACGACCTCAGCCTCCGCAGGGCTGCGCTCTATCCTACTGAGCTACAAGCGCCAGAATTATAATGTGCCGAAGGGGAGATTTGAACTCCCAAGCCCTTACGGACACTACGCCCTGAACGTAGCGCGTCTGCCATTCCGCCACTTCGGCGTAAACTACAAAATAATTCTACTGTATCCAATGGCATTCGTCAATCTACTTTGCTCTTTCTTGTTCAATATCACCAACTCTTTCATATGGTGACATTTTCTCAGAACAGTTAGATGGTGACAAAATCATAGAACATTAACATGATTGAAATCGCTGACTTGACAAAAAGGTGTGGATTATATAAAATATCATTGATAATGAGTCTCAATCTCAATCAAGACAGCAGGATTCACGGTCATTCAATGACATCCCAGCGGAGGCTGCTTCTAGAGCTGCTGCGCGATGCTGAAGGGCATATAGATGCCAAGGAGCTTTATCGTCGCGCCAGTGCCAGGGATGAGTCTATCGGCCCGGCCACTGTGTACCGTAGCCTTAATCTCTTCAAGGAACTGGGGCTGGTTGACGAGATGAGGCTGGGCAAGGTTCGTTGCTATTACGAGATTAAGCAATCGACGGAGCACCAGCACTTGGTCTGCCAGGGATGCGGCAAAGTCATCGAATTTCAAAACCCCCACTTCCAGAAGTTGATCGAGGCAGTACGGCGTGAACACAGATTCAATATAACTAAAGCTGAGTTATACCTTGAGGGTTACTGTCCAGAGTGTGAGGAGAAGGAGAAGAGGGAGTGACCTGTCTGACTGCGGAAAGGAGGGGTATTACGAGTGGCAGTCAGATTGATAGGCATTACCAGGACTGGCTACGAGAAAACTACAGCGAAGCAATTGCTCGAGAAATGGCACAGCTTGCACCCGGGCGAAATTCCTGCCAATGAGCCACAGAGGCATAAAGTGAGTAAAGACAAAATAAAAGAGATTGAGGGGAAAATAGCTGACATCAAGTCTAGATGGCCAGCCCACTCCGTGCCGCCATCAATGTGGCAGCAACTGGAGGAACTGGAGGATGAGCTGGAGAAGGCAAAGAAGGCTCAAAAGAGAGGGTGATGCCAAGCAAGATGGCGTTAGTAGATTATAAGAAATGCCATCCAGAGAAGTGTGATAGCGGTGTCTGCGATGCTGTGCTGGCATGTTCCCATAAGCTACTAAAGCAAGAGGCACCCTACGAGATACCTATGATGGACCCATCTGTCTGCCAGGGTTGTGGTGACTGTGTGCGGGCCTGTCCTCTGAAGGCAATCAAGATAGTGACGATGTAGAGTACTCATAGGAGCGTGGCAGATAGTGAGAGCACTGAGAAAATCGATCGCTAAAACTATAACCCTGACTACGGTCGAGGTGCAATAATAAACTCAAGTCAGGCAAGAAAGTAAAGAATGCAAGGAGGTTTGGCTGAAAGCAGCCGTAAGAGTAATGAGTGAGTATGACGTGCTCATCATCGGTGGTGGGCCTGCCGGACTTACTGCCGGCTTGTACGCAGCACGGGCAGGTCTTAAGAGTCTCTTGTTGGAACGTGGCATTTTCGGGGGGCAAATAGTGAACGCCCGGCTAGTGGAAAACTACCCAGGGTTTCCTGAAGGCATTTCGGGGCCGGAGCTAGGCGAGTTTATGCGCCGGCAGGCAACTAAATACGGCCTGAAAACTCTCACCACCGAGGTAAGCGGAGTGAGGGCAGGAAACGCCTATGAAATCTCTACCTCTGAAGGCAACATTCAAACGGCAGCAATCATCATTGCTGCTGGTGCCGAGTACCGCAAGCTGGATGTCGATGGTGAGGAAAGGCTCTCGGGGCGTGGCGTCTCTTATTGTGCTACCTGTGATGGTTTCTTCCTTCGCGACCGGGAGGTGGCTGTCGTAGGTGGCGGTGACACTGCCATTACCGATGCCCTGGAGCTGGCTCAGCATTGCCGTAAGGTCTACATTATACACCGGCGAGACCGGTTACGGGCCACAAAGGCAATGCAAGAGAAAGCCTTCTCTCAACCAAAGATCGAGCTGGTCTGGAATACGGTGGTGCACGAGATAGTGGGAGACAGGATGTTGAGAAATCTCCGTTTACGAAACGTTAAGACAGGGCAATCATCAGACCTGGAGGTAGACGGAATATTTATTGCCGTGGGGCTTAAACCCAATAGCCAGGTCTTCTCCCAATTAGTAACGCTGGATGAAGCGGGCTTCATTGTCACTGATGAACTGATGAGAACTTCGGCACCGGGCATCTTCGCCGCCGGGGATATCAGACATAACTCCTTTCGCCAAGTAATAACTGCGGCTGGGGATGGAGCTGCGGCAGCCATGTCTGCCTTTACATATGTGCAGGAGTAAGCAAGAGGCGCAAGGACTTGGAGGTGAATATGTGCTTAAGTAACATCTTCTACGTTGATTCGAATGGTCAGCAACAAGAAGTAATGCGGGACGTAGCTTGGATGGAAGCCCATGATAATGGATTCCTGTTCGTTGGGTTGTTGGGAGAGCAAAAATTCGTCCAGGGCGAAGTAAGAACTATTGACTTTATGGATAAGCACTCGGTAGTGCTTGGGGTAAACATAGCCAGGCATGAGCAGGTGAGCCATGCCAGCTTCTAGGCAACCACGGATAATAATTTTTACTGGGTCGTCATGCCCTTGGTGCGAAAGGGTTAAGCATTACCTGAAGGAGAAAGGCTTAAGGTTTCGAGAGGTGAATGTTGAGAGAGACCGGGATGGTGCCAGGGAATTGCAGCGCAGGGGTATTATGGGTGTACCGGTTGTCATGATTGGAAGCCATCCCATAGTCGGCTTTGATAAGGCAAAGCTCGATATATTACTAGGAATTAGAAGGTAGGAAAGGAGGAATTCAAATGCAAATAAAACCTTTTGAGGACAGGGTCTTGGTTGAGACGGAAGAGGTTGAAGAAAGCAGAACTAAAAGCGGGATAATCATCCCTGATACCGCCAAGGAGAAACCAAGAACAGGTAAGGTTATCGAGGTAGGGACGGATGAAGAGCTTGGCGAGAATATAAAGGTGGGGGATAAAATAGTTTTTGCTAAATTCACCGGTGACGAGGTTGAATTTGAGGGCAAAAAATACTTGATAGTTTCCAGAAGCGACATCCTCGCTGTGATTAGATAGTCCCACTTCGGAAGGAGCGAAATGGAGCTTGACTGGGATAAGTTCAGTGAGAGGTGTACTTAGGCCTTATGCAAAACGATAGACTAAAGGGAGGAAAATGAGCAAAGTAGTAGAAGTTACGGATCAGAATTTTGAGGAGGAGGTTCTAGGATCTGATCTCCCCACAGAGGTGGATTTCTGGGCACCTTGGTGTGGCCCCTGTATGAGGGTTTCACCGATATATGACAAGCTTTCAGAAGAATATGAGGGCAAGTTCAAGTTCTGCAAAATTAATGTGGATGAAAGCCAACGGACGGCGGTGAGATATCAGATTATGAGCATACCTATGCAGATGTTCTTCAGCGATGGTGAGAAGATTGATGAAATCCTCGGCGCGGTACCGGAGTCTACAATTCGGACAATGGTTGAAGATATTCTGAAGAGGTTCCCGACTGATGAAATGGGAAGGCTTAAGGTGCTTTTAACCTCGTGGGTTGAGCACAACAAAAAGCACGGGGAGAAATTCAGGAAGTTGGCTCAGAAAGCTAAGAACATGGAGGGCGACCCAATGTATAGTAGGGCGCTACAGGCAGCAGAAGAGGTGGGAAATGCCAACGAACAGCTATCACAGGTATTAATACAACTGCCTACTCATTGAACTACAAGGGGCAAGATAGATGGCAGTCAGTAAGGAGAAAATAAGGGAAATCTACGAAATTTCGCCTAAGCTGAATTATTGTTTCTGCAGATTTGGAAGCTATGGCCAATTCGGCAGAGCAATGGTTCGCAGTATCAAAAAATGTGGATGATATCTTGGCTAGGTCGAAAACCTGAAGGCGAGAAGATGAAACTCAGTCTTGGGAAAGAAGGGTGGTGGAGCTGTCATGGAAATTTCGCAATGGAAAACAAAGCTAGAAAGAGCACGGGCGAGTAAGGATGCTTTCTTTACCCAACAATGGCAATCACCAATACCGCCGCAAGATAAGCCTCGGTTTAAAGGCTTAGAATATTACCCTCCTGACCCAAGCTACAGATTCGAGCTTGAACTAAATGAGCATCCTGAAAAGCAGTCAGTGAGAATGGCTTACACCAAAGGTAATGAGCAAGATTTCCTTCGCTGGGGTGAATTTCGATTCAAGATTGGTGGAAAGAAGCAAGCCCTCCAGGCTTACAAGAGTAGCCATCAAGAAGAGAGGTTGTTTATACCATTTAAGGACGCGACCTCCGGTAAAGAAACCTACGGGGCAGGTCGCTACATAGACCTTGAGCCAGAGAGAGACCGCACTTCGGACAGGAAATGGATTCTGGATTTCAACCAAGCTTACAATCCGTGGTGTGTATATAGCGAATCTTATACCTGTCCCTTCACCCCTATAGAAAACTGGCTAGAAGTTCCGATTCCGGCGGGTGAGAAAAATTACCCTTTAAATGCTCATTCATGAACATACCTAGACTAAAATAGCTTGGAAAGGAGGAGGGCCTCCTGATAAGATGTGCTTTGCTGCCCGCTATGGTGAGTTGCAATAAGGGCGATTTTTAACTAGAAAAGTAAAAGGAGGACAAAATGGAGGAATGTGATGTCCTAGTGATTGGGGGGGGGCCGGCATTGAGGGAATGCATCCGGACATGCCGCTTGATGAGTCCAGAGGTAAGACTTGGGGCAATAAGATTGGATAAGGTGATGATAAATCACTGCGCTATGCCCTATGCGCTGGCCAAAAGAACAACCCTAGAAGAAGTAATTGCCCCGGACACATTAGTTACCAGATGGGACGCTAAACTATTCGTTGACGAAGCAAGGCAGATTGACCCCAGAGAGAAGGTTGTCAAGTGTGGCAATGGTTCCCTCAAGTATAAGAGGCTTATATTAGCGATGGGATCTGACCCCATTAGGCCGCCAATTCCAGGAATGAATCTTGATAATATACTTACTTTGAGACACTTAGACGATATCAAAAAATTGGAGGGGCTCTTAGACCTACCCCAAACAAGGAATGTAGTTATTGTTGGAGGTGGATACATAGGAGTAGAGTTTGCCTATGTGATTAAGGAAAGAGCCAATCACAACGTAACGATAATTGAACTCTTGGAGCACTTGCTTGAGGCTTCCTTAGATGATGAATTTTGCACTGTGGCTGAAGAGGAGCTACGTAGAAACGGAATTAACCTCCACACTGGGAGCAGGGTGACCGAGTTTAAGGGTAAGGAAAAGGTAGAGAGGGTTCTGTTTGATGGCAAAGAAATTCCAGCTGACGTAGTGGTTTTAGCTATAGGAGTACAGCCGACGGTCAACCTGGCTTTAAACGCTGATATCAAAGGGGATAGGCAAGGAATTGAGGTTAATCAATACTTTAGGACCTCTGTAGAAGATATATATGCCATAGGTGACGTCATAAAGATGGTTTCCCCAGTAACCAGCGACTACTTTCCTGGGAGGCTAGGAAGCAATGCTGCACTTGAGGCTAGGATACTGGCAACCAATCTATTTAATGGCGAGAGGGCTTTCCCAGGGGTAGTGAACCCCGCAGGAACAAAAGTCTTCGATACTTCTTTTGGTATGGTAGGGCTTACGGAGAGATATGCCAGACAGAGAGGCATAAGATACCTAACAGGAAGAGCAAAGACAACAAACATCTATAAGATGTTGAAAGGGGCCAGGCCAACAGAGGGAAAGTTGATTTTCAGAGAAGATGACCTGACGGTCATTGGAGCCCAGTTCTATGGAGATGTTAACATAGTTGGCCCAGTAGACCTGATGGGCCAAGCTATTCTCAGGAAGTTCACCCTCTATGATGTATTGGGTCTCATACATACCACCCAGCCAGAGCTCTCTCCTGAACCAGCACTCAACGTTTTGCCAAAGTGTGCTGAAGACCTATGGCAAAGGATAAAGTAACATTAAGACGGTGAATTGGATAATGGCTATTATAGTTAAAGCTGCTGGTGAAATTGATGCTATGTAGCGAGTAGGAATGGTTGTTGCTTCCATCCTGAAGATACTCTTTAAGGAGATAAAGGCGGGAATGACAACTAGTCAGTTGGACGAAATCGCAATCAGAGAGCTAACAAGGTATGGGACTATACTGTCATTCAAAGGCTACAGAGGGTTTCCTGCCGCTGTCTGCGTACCAATTAATGAAGAGATAGTGCACGGTATTCCTGGTGAGAGGAAGTGAAGAGACATGGGCAAGATAATCGTTGTTACCGGGAGGGGAGGAACCGGGAAATCAACATTTGCTACTTTGGCCGGCCGGTATCTAGCTGCTCCTATGTTACTTATTGATATCGACCCTGACCAAAGTTTAGCCGAGATGCTTGGAATAGATTTGGAGAAGGAGAAAGTCAGAACCATTTCAGATGCACTCTATGACATCACTGAAGAGAGAAGGCACGATGGTGGAAATCCCATACCCCTGCATAACCGGATGGAATATTTGCTTAACCGGGAGTGCCTCTATGAGGGAAATAGATTTGATCTTCTCGTACTAGGGGCGAAGTTAACCGAAGGCTGTTATTGCGTTCCAGATGACTTGATAAAGGCGATAATCCCCAAGCTGGCTAACCACTATCCGAATGTAGTAATTGACTCGCCAGCTGGGTTGGAGCACCTGAACCGGAAAATAGTATCGGATATAGATGACTTATTTGTGATACTGGACCCGTCTTCAAAATCTCTTAAGCATATAGCAAGAATTAAGGACATTACCCACCAAATAGGGATCAGGTATGGTCACCTTTACTTAGTGGGCAACTATAACTTTGATAGGGATACCGAAGAATATCTGGGGACTACAGGGGAGACTTACCTTGGTAAAATTGAATACGATGCCGATGCCCAAGAATACAATCTGGCTGGCAAGTCACTTCTGGAATTACCGGAGAACTCACCCGCCTTCTCCTCAATCAGGGGAATATTGTCAAGAGTAGATGGAATAAGAGATAGCTAAAAGTCGATAAGAACGCTGACGAGTATTTAGCGATAATCAAATAGGAGGTATGATTGCCATCAGCAATATCTAAAGTAGAGATTGGGCCAGCGGGAGCCCGTTACTATGACCTATTTTTAAATATGCTTTCGCTAGGAAGTTATCCTCATTTCATCAAAGGGGTTGTTGACAAGATGGGCATCAATCCCGGTCAATCAATAATCGATCTCGGTTCAGGTACCGGTAAGAATGATTGCTTCATGGTGGAAAAGGTAGACTCTCAGGGCCGGATTGTGGGTCTTGACATCAGTAACGATATGTTAGTACAAGCTTGGAAGCACTGCCGTGGGTATCTCAATACCGTTTTTAAAAAATAAAGGATAGAGCTATCCCTACCATATAAAGAAGAGTTCGATAAGGTTTTTATTTCATTTGTCCTGCATGGGTTTGAGGATGACCAAAAGGTGGGGATTATCAGCAATGCTTACCGAGCTCTGACGGTAGGATGAAGGTTCTACATCCTGGATTATGCTGAGTTTGACATTGACAGGATATAGAAATGCACCATGTTATTGACGTGTTAGTGGTGGACCGGAGGTGGCTGCCAAAGTGTGTGAAATTACGGGAGCCAGAGTTCCTGAGGAGGCGATTCCTCAATTTGGTCCTAGCCCCGGATTTTACCAGCCTAGATTAAGTGGAGGTAGAGGCATGGAAAGAGACATAGGCCGGGGGTAGGTAGAGGTCGGGGCATAGGGCCAGGCCGAGGTATAAATCGTGGTGGTGGCATGGGCCGAGGTTTCGGTTGAGACCGGTGCAGAATATAAAATGAGGAGGGGAAAATGCCTGAGATAAGCGGAGAAGAATTGGAAGAATTAAGAAGGTTAACATTAGTGGAGCAATCAGTGATAGCAGGATTAAGGGAAGGGGGTTTCTCAGAAAAAGCTCTGGAAATTTTTAGATACAGAAGGAATTTCTTGCTCCCAGATGACCCCTTAAAAGATATAGCAGATGTTATAGGCAAGTTTACCGGTGCTTGTGGGGACCATGTAGATATTTATTTGAAAATTGACCAGGATATCATCAAAGATGCAAAGTTTCTAACTGATGGTTGCCCTGGAGCAGTGACTTCAGCAGCCGCTTTGACTGAAATGATAAAAGGCGAAAGTACTACTCGAGCTTCAGAACTAAAGGTTCGACATGTGGTAGGATTTTTGAAAGAGGGAGCTAAGGGTTTGCCCAAAAACATGCACGATTGTTGTGGGATTGCCATCGGGGCATTGAGAGATGCAATTGCCAAGTATAAATAAGCTAAGTAAAGAAGATAAAATAACTCAGAGAATCAAGGCGGTTTGAATCCGGGCCGAGGTTTCGGCCGAGGTCGGTGTGGAAGATAGAAAGAGAAAGGGGAATAGTAGATTCCTTAAAGTCCTGGGGTTTTGAAAAAGAATACTAATCAACGGAGAGAACTAAATGAAAATATTGGTCTGTGGTAAAGGGGGATGTGGAAAGAGTACAATTGTGGCTCTTTTAGCCAAAGAGATAGCGATAAGAAAAAGTAAGGTATTGGTGATTGACAGCGATGAGTCAAATATCGGTCTTCATAGCCGGTTAGGAGTGCAAAAGCCTGAAGATTTTATGAATTACTTTGGGGGTAAAAAACTTCTGTTTGAAAAAACCAAAGAGCTGAATTATAAATGGAGACTAGATGACTTACCCAGAGATTATTTAACTGAGAAAGGAAATATCCAACTTTTATCGATGGGGAAAATTTATCAATTCGGTGAAGGATGCGCCTGTCCAATTAATGCTCTTTCTTCAAAGTTTCTAGAAATTCTCGATTTAGGGGACGAGGAATTCCTGATTGCAGATACCGATGCTGGAATAGAGCACTTTGGAAGAGGAGTGGAAAAGGGGGTAGATATTCTTTTTGTCGTTATCGATCCATCCCGAGAATCAATTCTTCTAGCTGAGAAGGTATCTGAACTAGGACGGCAAGTTGATAAGCCTGTCTTTTACATATTGAATCGGATTGCTGACCAAGAAATAAAAGAGTTCCTCTTGAATTCAGTAGATAGAGAAAAGGTGATATCTATTATTCCGGAAAATAAGGAGATATTCATCTCTGGCCTAGCTGGGAACGAATTTAATATAGATGTTAAGGGTATTAGAGAAATTGCTGATATGCTGGAATCCAAAAAGAAGGCAAGTGTCAAAGTAGAGTAACAGGGAGAAATGATAGAGGAAAACGCCGGGAGGTGGTGCCTTTGTGAGAAGCAATAAGCGGTCCCAAGCAAGTTACTTTTAGAGCAAAGGTAATTAAGGGAGTGATTTGACGAAAGAATATATTTTCTGCCCGATTTGTGGAACGACGCTTCAAATAGGAATGCTTGAAGGGAAAGAGAGGAAGTATTGCCCCAAATGTGACTTTGTTGATTACAAAAATCCTCTGCCGGTGGCGCTGGCCATTGCGGTCAAGGATAAAGATTTCCTATTAATCAAAAGAGGACTACCGCCGAGGCAAGGTATGTGGGCTTCGCCTTCTGGTTTTATTGAGATTGGAGAAACCGCAGAAGAAGCCTGTCTAAGAGAGCTGAAGGAAGAAACAGGGGTCTCTGGAGAGATATTGAAGTTAGTTGGTGTAGTTAGACGAGAGGATAAAGAAGTTTATGGGGATATGCTGATAGTGGAGTACCTAGTTAAGGTGGCTAATGAAGAGTTAAAACCGGGGAGTGACGTAGAGGATGTGAGATTGTTTAGTGTGGACGAATTGCCCGATTATTATGCTAATTTTTTTAGAGAGGTTATTGAGGAGGTTCAAAATAAAATATGATCGAAGTTAAAAAGAAAGACCAGTAAGAATTCAGAGTAAAGGTGGAGAAAAGGGTGCCAGCAAAGAGTAACTGGTGACTTTGACGGGTTGTGCAACAATAGTTTAAAAAATAGTACTGCTGATAAGTTGTACTTTTTATTACCTTGTGCAATAAGGACGGGGAAAATTGCTGCACCAAGCTGATAATGGGGACCAGGTTCTGAACCACGCGAACTTCAGTCGGGCATGGTCAATTTAACCACCGAATACAGACTTGCCATTCAAATAGGAGCCATCACTAGAGTTTCAATTTAAAAGGAGATATTTCATCAATGTGCCCGAAAGGCGCAAATAGGATAGCACATAGCCATGCAACGCCAATGGCTATGCATCACCATTTCTCTGCAATTGCCAAAAGATACCGCAACCTTCGAACAACTGATTTAGAACCCATAACTATAGTTGTCAGGGAACTGAAAAATTTAGCCCGCATTGAAGGCATTGATATAGGCTGTGGTGCCGGAAGGTATGATCTGCTCCTCTGTAGGTATTTGGTCAGCGTACTGAGGCTAACCTGTGTCGATGCCAACGATTATATGTTAGAGGAACTCGACAAATATTTGATAAAACACGGTATCAGTAATTTCAATTCAATACATTCCGAAGCAGAACATTTGCCATTTCTGAGTAATGCTCTAGATTGTGTATGCACGTTCAACGCAATACACCACTTCAACCTGCCAGAATTTTTACGCGAGAGTGACAGAATCTTGAATAGCGGCGGTTATCTCTTCATGTATACTAGGCTTCGTGAGCAAAATAGGAGAAATATCTGGGGCCGGTATTTCCCCAAGTTCCACCAAAAAGAAACTCGTCTATATACTCTAGACACGTTAATACAATTAGTAGCAGCGTCAAATCTGCGTATTAAGTCAATCGAGTATTATAAATATGGACGAATCTCAACCTTGGCACAGCTTGTAAAGCGGGCAAGATATCACCACTACTCCACTTTCTCACTTTATTTCCCGGAAGAGCTGGAAGAGGCAATTACCGGATTCAAGCAAAATATTAGGAACGAATTTGAGGACACTAATCAGATTCATTGGTTCGACGAGAACGTTTTATTCGTAGTTCGAAAAGAAGGCTGATTGAGCATCCTTATATTAATAGGAATATTGCAGGAGCATGCCGTAAACCGCATTCTCCGCGACCTAGTACAATTACTGGAACCTATTTCCATGGTTGTAGAAGCTGATTGCAAGGTAAGAGGCGGGCTGAGAAGCAGAGCTATAGCCAAATACGATAAAGAACATACCGGTCAGACAACTTTTAGCACACAAGAACGCTCCAAATGACCAAGTTGTTATGGACTTGTCTTATATTTGGCAGGGGAAAGGACACTAAGAAAAGGAACTGAAGATAAAAACCGAACCGAGGTTATGCTTTGGTAATTACACAATAGGGGAATCAGCACACAGGGGAAGTTAGATGATTTAGCTGAGTATGTAACGGAGTTCACATATATCCGTTACTAGCGAACCATATCGGTGGTGCCTCTTGCTCAAAGTTAAGCTTAATATAGAAAGGAGGAATATGGAATATATTACCCCAGGAAAAATGAGGCAAATAGATAGAAGGACTCAAGAGGAATTTGGTATTCCCGCTGACATTTTGATGGAGAACGCTGGAAGAGCTGTTTTTCAAAGTGCAATGGAGATGCTATCTGAAAAACAAGAGAAGAAAGTAACTGTTATCTGCGGGAGGGGCAATAATGGTGGAGACGGCTTTGTTGCCGCTAGACACCTGATGAATAACGGGATTGACGTGTCTATTTTTCTCGTGGCGGTCGTCAGGGAATTAAGAGGAGAGGCTGAGGCTAATTACCATAGAGCCGAGAAGGTAGCTAATACAATGGGTAAAGTGATTGAGGCCTTGAATGAAGAGAATCTTAGTTCATTTGAGGATAAACTAGAAGGAACATCTACCGCCAGAACTGGCTTTTCAGAGTCATTTATCAGCTGGATTATGCTTTTTTCAGGTTCTCTAACTTCCCTTGCTAGCCCAGTTCCAAATATCCCATCGACGATCAAGGATGTTCCTTCTGGTCTAGATGCTGCAAATGGGAACGTACGTGGAGTTTGCATCAAAGCTACCAAGACAGTTACTTTTGCCAGACCCAAAACCGGATTTATTGGGAATGGGAAATATACTGGAGAGACGATTACAGCGGATATCTCTATCCCCAGAGCTCTTCTGAACAGCTAAATACGATTCCTTCCTCCGCGCTATAAATGATAGTAAAATAAGCCGTTACAGCCTATTGGGAGGTGAAAATGCTTGAGATTACGAAGAGAAACCAGAATGAATTTACAGTAATAGTGGCGGGAAAAGGTGACAAGAGGCAGTATATCGTAAGTTTGGATGATGATTATTATTACCTTTTAACCCAAGGTACGATTAGCAAAGAAGAGCTGATAAGAAAATCATTTCAGTTTCTGCTAGAGAGGGAATCTAAAGAATCTATCCTTTCTAAGTTCAATCTAAAAGTGATTAAAGGTTATTTCCCCGAATTTGAGGAGGAGATAGCAAAAGAGGTGTAAGAATTGCTATGGTGCTTTCCCTTTATAATTTACCAGCTTTTCAGAGCTTCCTGAAAAATAATTCCCACGAAAAGGGAGAGGTGGAATTTTTAGAGTCCATCGCTAACGAGGGGATGAATGCTAATGATGTTGGTGTCTCCATAGATGACCTGAGTATGGGAAGCGACTTTGGCAATGCTGAATTCATATATGCTCACAATTAACCCGAGCAAATCAGCAACTGCCGCTGCCCTTAGATATCCGCCAATCTTCGCTTGTTCCGCTCTCAAGGATATAATGTGACGAAGTGCTTAGAGCGATACCCAAGAGCTTTCCTGATACAACCTCCGAGTAGAACCATGTCAGAAAAGGTTTGTACTTTTCTATGAGGTCACGCTTCTCTTGACAAGTGGCTAGTCTAGTACAAAATAGACATAGTAGTAGTTCAAAAAGCGAAAGTGTATTTTCTCAATAACTAAAGAAATGGGGGTAGAATGCCAATAAAAGATGGTACTAGAGAGGCTGATTTATATAGAAAATTGGGAGAAGGAAGGGTTCAGTGCCAGAGTTGCGCTCATTATTGTGTGTTGAAACCAGGAGAAAGAGGACGTTGTGGAGTTAAACAGAATACTGACGAGAAATTGTATACTTTAGTTTACGGGAAAGCTTGTGCTGCAAACATTGATCCAATTGAGAAAAAGCCCTTTTTCCATTTTTTTACCGGGTACTAGTTCTTACTCCATAGCTACGGTAGGATGCCAGTTTAAATGCAGAAATTGCCAGAATTGGCAAATTTCTCAAGGACCAAAAATGACTGGAGAAATTAAAGGGAAAGATTTACCTCCAGAGATAATTGTAGAGCAAGCTAAAGCATATTATTGTGATTCGATTTCTTATACTTATACCGATCCAATTATTTTTTTAGATATGCCTTAGATACTATGAAAATAGCTAAGGAGGAGGGAATTAAAAATACCTGGGTCACTAGTGGATTTTGGTCAAAGGAATTATTTGATCTAATCTCCCTTTACATGGATGCCGCTAATATTGATTTGAAGTATTTTTCTGATAAAGATTACAAAGAGTATTCTGGAGGAGGATTGAAGCCCGTATTAGATACCTTAAAGAAAGTAAAGAAACGAGGAATTTGGTTAGAGGTAACTACCTTGGTTATTCCTACTATCAGTGATTCTGAAGAGATGTTGGAAAGCATAGCCAATTTTATCAAGAATGAACTTGGTCCAGAGACCCCCTGGCATGTCAGCCAATTCTCAGGAACACTTTCTTGGCAGCTCAAGGATTTACCTGATACTCCGGCCGAAACCTTAATCAAGGCCAGAGAAATCGGGTTTAATCAAGGATTAAACTATGTCTATATTGGTAATGTTCCTGGAATTGACAGAGAAAGTACTTTCTGCCCAAATTGTAAGACAAAAATGATTGAACGAACTGGATATTATATCAAGAGATACGACGAAAACGGCAAATGCTCAAAATGTGGTCAAGACTTGAATTTAATCTTAAGATAAGTGAATAATGGAAAATGTAAGGAAAGTTAATGGCTAAAGACTACTACCAGATTTTGGGAGTCCCGAGAAACGTTAATGGAGAGCAGATAAAGAAGGCTTATCGAAAGCTGGCGATGAAACACTATCCCGACCGCAACCCAAGTAACGATAAATGGGCTAACGAAAAGTTCAAGGAATTGAATGAAGCCTTCCGCATTCTGGGCGACCCAGAAAAGAAGAGACAATATGATCAGTTCGGCACAGTGGGCGAGGTTAGCGATATTTTCCGTAGTTCCCACACAAGAATCACATTTGAAGATTTGATGAAGGACTCTGGCGGGTCTGGCCTTGGTTTCGACTTCCTAGACAATATATTTGGAGATTCCCTAAAGGGTAGAGTCTATCCCTTCAGGACGTTCAGTCGGGGTTTCGGTGGGCCTAGTGGCATGAGATTTGAGACTACGGGAGGAATTAACACGGAAGAGATATTTAATAAGGCTCAGCAACCTCGACCTAAAGATGTGCGATACGAGATAACAATTAGCAGAGAGCAAGCAGAGCAGGGTCTAGCAAAAGGCTTAGTGCAAAAGGGGAAAAAGCTAAGAGCCAAGATTCCTGCCGGCTTTAACACCGGCAGGAAAATAAGACTGCGAAATGCCTGCCAGCTTACCGATGGTCAGCCCGGAGATATTCTAATTCAAATCAAAGTCAATGATAATAGGATAGTAACCAGAGTCATTGAAGTCAATAATGGTAATCATAGAACATTAACAAGAACCATTACAAATACTTGACAAATCATAAAAATAATGGTATGATGAGGGTTTGTGATTAATCTTCTTACGTATTCACCTTGTTATCTCTCATCGTTATCTGCAAATTTTACTTAGCTGTAGTACCTCTATCAAGCGGTTTCGCGTATCTATTTAAGGAGTAGAGTAAGAGATGGTTCTTTTGTCACCAACACACACTGAAGGGAAAATGACGCCTGTTTCCAGAAAATCTTATGCCAAGTTACCCCAGATACTAGATATACCCAATCTGATTCAAGTCCAGCTAGAATCTTTCCGGCGGTTTCAAGAAAAAGGGCTAAAGCAATTATTGGAGTCAATATCCCCCATTAAAGACTTCACTGGCAACAGGCTAGAGCTTAGCTTCAAAGACTATGAATTCTGTGGGCCTTATCCCACCGAGCAAGATTGTCGCCAGCGGGACTTAACCTACTCAGCTCGACTCTATGTGAGAACACAGTTGCTGGTTAAAGAAACGGGGGAAATTAAGGAAAAAAAACTGTTTTTCGGTAACATTCCATTGATGACAGCCCAAGGCACCTTCATTATTAGTGGTGCCGAACGGGTAATAGTAAGCCAATTGCTCCGCTCACCAGGTGTCTTTTTCACCATTGAGGGAGATACTCCTAGTGGTCGTCAATTATGCCAAGCTAAGCTAATCCCCACTCGCGGCGCTTGGCTGGAGTTTGAAACCAGCAACCGGAATGTAATCTCAGCCAAAATAGACGGCAAACGGAAGATTCCTATCACTACACTGTTGCGCGCTATTGGTTACGGTAGTGATGAGCAACTGCTCAACTTATTCCCCAAAGAGGATAGCTCCTCGGAGAACCAGTATATCAGGTCAACAATAGAGCGTGAACCATTAGTTAGGGATACGACTAGTGCCCTGATTGATATATATAAAAAACTGCGCCCTGGTGACCCACTCAACATTGAAAATGCTAAAAAACTGATAAACAACCTGTTCTTTAATTCCCAGCGTTATGACCTAGGCGAGGTTGGTCGGTATAAGCTTAATAAGCGATTAGAGCTTAAGGTTGCTGAAAATCAGCGAACTTTAACCACAGAGGATATTATAGCAATAGTCAGGCACATCATTATGGTTAACAATGGCAGTGATAGCCCCGACGATATTGACCATCTGGGCAATCGGCGTGTGCGCACTGTGGGTGAGCTGATGCAAAACCAGTTCCGTATTGGGCTACTGCGCATGGAGCGAGTAATCAGAGAGCGTATGAGCATTATTGACACTGAAGCAGTTACTCCCGACGCTCTGATCAACATTCACCCTATAGTAGCCGCCATCAGGGAGTTCTTCAGTAGCTCACAGCTATCACAGTTTATGGACCAAACCAACCCACTAGCTGAGCTAACTCATAAGCGTCGACTATCAGCAATGGGACCAGGCGGTCTATCTCGGGAGCGTGCTGGCTTTGATGTCCGCGATGTCCACTTTTCCCACTATGGTAGAATCTGTCCTATAGAGACACCCGAGGGACCTAACATTGGTCTTATCGGCTCTCTATCCACTTACAGTATAATTAATGATTATGGTTTTATTGAAACGCCATATCGTCAGGTTATTGCCGAAGTAAGCAATACCTACGATAAACTGCTGGGTAAGACAACTCGGGAAGCGGTACTTGATGACGACGACAATACTATAGTAGAGGATGGAGCTACCATTACCCCTGAGATTGCTACTGAATTATGTCACCTATCTCCTCGGAATATTAAGGTGATACCTTTTGTCTCTGATGGGGTAATCTACCTAACCGCCGACAAAGAGGATGAATATACCATTGCTCAGGCCAATGCCCGGCTTGACGAAAATAACCAATTTATGGAAGAAAAGGTTGAAGCCAGGTTGGGTGACCGCTACCTAATAGAGTCTCCCGATAAACTGCAGCTAATGGATGTATCACCTAAACAGATATTCAGTGTTTCCACAGCATTAATCCCCTTCCTAGAACATAATGATGCTAATCGTGCCCTGATGGGCTCTAATATGCAGCGGCAGGCGGTGCCCCTAATTCGCCCCGAGGCACCTTTAGTAGCTACAGGCATGGAAACGGAAGCCGCCAAGCGCAGTGGTCAGGTGCTCTTTGCCCAACATTCTGGAACGGTAACCTCAGCTACTAGCTCACAGATTATAGTTACTGAAGACAACGGCGACAAGAAGACATATCAGCTAATGAAATTTTCGCGGACAAATCAAGGGACTTGTATTAACCAGCACCCCACAGTGAATAAGGGCGACCGAGTAAAACTGGATGAGCTTCTAGCTGATAGTTCAGCTACTGAACAAGGAGAATTAGCCCTAGGACAGAATGTGCTGTGCGCCTTTATGAGTTGGGAAGGCTATAACTTTGAGGATGCTATCATTATTAGCAATCGCCTGGTTGAGCAAGACAAGTTTTCCTCCATTCATATTGAGAAGCATGAGGTAGAAGCACGGAATACCAAGTTAGGACCCGAGGAAATCACCAGGGATATACCTAATGTAGGTGAGGAAAGCCTGCGTGAGCTTGATGAGAACGGAATTATTCGGATTGGCGCCGAAGTAGGTCCGGATGACATTTTAGTGGGCAAAATTACCCCAAAGGGGGAAACTGAGCTATCGGCTGAGGAGAAGCTTCTGCGGGCTATCTTTGGCGAAAAAGCCCGAGAAGTGAAGGACACTTCCCTGCGAGTACCTCACGGTGAGCGGGGCAAAGTGATTAATGTGAGAAATGTCTCCCGTTATGACAAGGACGAAGAGCTACCCGCCGGGGTTAATCAATGGGTACAGGTCTGGGTTGCCCAGAAACGGGAAGTCTCGGTAGGGGATAAGCTATCCGGCCGGCATGGTAATAAGGGAGTTATCTCACTTATCACCCCGGTTGAGGACATGCCTTTCCTCCCCGATGGCACACCGGTAGACATTATACTTAACCCGATAGGGGTTCCATCACGAATGAACATTGGTCAGGTTCTAGAAACCCATCTCGGCTGGGCGGCTTATATGCTGGGCTGGAAGGTATCCAGCCCCATCTTTGATGGTGCCAGTGATATTGCTATTGAGGATGCTCTGGCTAGAGCTTGGCTTGCTCAAAAGGCTGGAGCAATTAATCCTAACCCTATTAATGGGGACTTGACCATGCAACTGGAGCTGGCTAAGGTGTGGCTTGAAAATCAGGGTTATGATGCAGATAGGGTATTGAGTGATTGCTATCCCGGAGAGGCAAAGGAGGCTTGCCTCCGCTTATGGCTCGAAGACCTTGGCGTAGCCAGCCGAGAGCTTAATCTAGGGGAGCTGGAGCAAGCAGCAAAAAAGGTCGGGGCGGAAGAGAACCTGGCTCCGCCTATTCTGGGTAAGGTTATACTCCGCCACGGGCGTACTGGTGAGCCATTTGACCAGCCGGTAACTGTGGGTAGTATCTATATGATGAAGCTAAACCATTTGGTTGAGGACAAGGTTCACGCCCGTTCCATTGGTCCTTACTCCCTGATTACCCAGCAGCCGGTGGGTGGTAAGGCTCGGTTTGGCGGTCAGCGCTTTGGTGAGATGGAGGTATGGGCACTAGAAGCCTATGGTGCTGCCCACAACCTCCAAGAAGCCTTGACCATTAAGTCAGACGACGTGATTGGGCGAGACAAAACCTATGAAGCTATAGTTAAGAACGAGGATATTTTCCAACCCGGTGTGCCAGAATCGTTTAAGGTTCTGGTAAAGGAATTGCAGAGCTTAGGGCTTGCCATTGAGGTGATCAACGAAGAGGAAAAGGCAATCACTGCCGAGGAGACTAGGCAAGTGCCTAAACTAGAGACGGAGCTTGAAATTGCTGAACACCTAGCTGAGGGAGAGGTAAAAGAAGAAAATGCTTGAAGTTAACGATTTTGATGCCATCCGTGTCTCTCTGGCTTCACCGGAGCAGATCAGGAGCTGGTCCTACGGTGAGGTAACCAAACCAGAGACTTTTAACTACCGCACTCTAAGACCGGAAAGAGACGGACTTTTTTGCGAGGGAATCTTTGGTCCAACTAAAGACTTTGAGTGCTATTGTGGCAAGTATAAAAAAATACGCTACAAGGGGGTTATTTGCGATAAGTGTGGCGTTGAGGTAGCCCGGGCGAAAGTACGCCGGGAACGTATGGGACATATTGAGCTGGCGTGCCCGGTGAGTCATATCTGGTTTGCTAAGGGGATACCCAGCCGATTGGGGCTACTGCTTGACCTGTCGCTGCGGAGCTTGGAGCGTGTCCTTTACCTCTCCCATTATATCATCACCTCTATAGATGAAGAGGCACGACAGGAGGTAATTAAACAGCTTGAGGAGATCACCTCACAAAAAATAGACGAGTGCCAAGAGGCACTGGAGACTAAAATCGCCGAGATGGAGCAGAGCCAAGCGACAGTAGAGGAAATAAACCAGCTCCGGCAGCATTTCATTGACGAGAAAACAAAGCTTAGTGAAGAGCTTGCCACCGACGTGGAAAAACTAAAAGACCTTCGGAAACGGGCACTACTCACCGAGAACCGTTACCATGAACTCAAGCAGAAATATGGTCAAGTTTTTAAGGCCGGGATGGGGGCTGAGGCCATCCTTCAAATTCTTAAGGATGTTAACCTTGATGAATTGCGCAGTGAGCTAATCCAAGAGACCCATTCTACTTCAGGTCAACGACGCAGGAAGGCAAGTAAGCAGCTACAGATAGTGGAAGCCTTCCGCCACAGTGGCAATAAACCAGAGTGGATGATTTTAATTGTGTTGCCTGTCTTACCCCCAGAGCTTCGCCCTATGGTTCAACTAGACGGAGGCAGATTTGCTACCAGTGACCTTAATGACCTGTATCGACGAGTCATCAATCGCAATAACCGACTATGTCACTTATTAGAAATTGGAGCGCCAGAGATTATTATCCGCAATGAGAAACGGATGCTTCAGGAAGCAGTCGACTCTCTCATTGATAATGGTCGCAGGGGACGAGCCGTTTCCGTCAGCCGTAATCATAAACTGAAGTCACTCTCCGATATGCTCAGGGGTAAACAAGGACGCTTTCGCCAGAATCTACTGGGTAAGCGGGTTGACTATAGCGGTCGGTCGGTCATTGTGGTCGGTCCAGAACTGAAACTTCACCAATGTGGTTTACCTAGACAGATGGCTCTAGAGCTATTCAAGCCCTTCGTTATGCACCAACTAGTGAAACAAGACCTCGCTCACAACATTAAGAGCGCCCGACGGCTGGTGGAGAGAGCTAATCCAGAGATATACGACATACTGGAAGAGGTCACCAAGGAGCGACCGGTGCTGCTTAACCGCGCTCCTACCCTGCACCGGCTTAGCATCCAGGCTTTTGAGCCGGTACTCATCGATGGTAATGCCATTCAGCTTCATCCCCTGGTATGTTCTGCCTTTAATGCTGATTTTGATGGTGACCAGATGGCAGTTCACATCCCCTTGTCCAAAGCTGCCGTTAAAGAGGCTAGAGATATGATGCTCAGCACCCACAATATGCTGCTGCCAAGCTGTGGTGAGCCAGTGCTAGCCCCGACGCTGGATGTAGTCCTCGGTTGCTACTACTTGACCACCATTACTCCTAAAGCTAAAGGGGAAGGTGCAATTTTCGGCAGTTTTGAGGAAGCAAGGCTTGCTTACGAACTTGGCGCTATTGACCTCAGAGCTGAGATTGAGGTCAGAGACAGGGAAAGGGGTCAAAGGGTTAAAACTAGTGCTGGTCGCACCATCTTTAACAGTGTTCTGCCTCCAGAGCTACGCTTCTACAACAAAGCAATTGACAAATCAAGCTTAAAACAAATAGTAACCGATTGCTATAAACTACTAAGTAACGAGGATACGGCGGTGGTGCTGGATAAACTCAAACAACTAGGCTTCCACTATAATACCAAATCAGGGACTACTATTGCTACCAGCGATATCGAGGTTCCTCAGAGTAAATCAAAGCTCTTAGAGGAAGCAGAGGAAAGGATTGCTATTATTGAAAACCAGTATCATCGCGGCTTAATCACTGATGATGAAAGGTATAATGGCGCCATAGCGATATGGACGGAAACCACCGACAGTATTACTGATACCATCTCCCATACTCTTGACCGCTATGGCGGTCTTTATATGATGGCAACATCTGGAGCCAAGGGAAATGTTTCCCAGATTAGCCAGATGGGAGGTATGCGGGGTTTAATGACTGACCCATCGGGCAGAGTAATTGACTTTCCTATTAAGTCATGCCTCCGTGAAGGACTTAGTGTTCTGGAATACTTTATTTCTACCCACGGTGCTCGCAAGGGATTGGCTGATACCGCCCTGAGGACATCAGGTAGCGGTTACCTCACTAGACGTCTTATTGATGTTGCCCAGGACGTTATCACCATTCAGGAGGACTGTGGTAGTACAGACGGTATATGGATATCTGAACCACCAGAAAAGGAGCTGCTACCATCACTGATTGAGCGAATAACCGGTCGGTTAGCGGCTAGTAAGGTAGTTAATCCTCGCACTGGAGAAACTATTGTTGACCGAAATGAGGAAATTGATGAGTTGAAGGCAAATGAAATTATCACTGCTGGGATAATTAAAGTTCATGTCAGGTCACCTCTTACTTGTCAATCCAGGCACGATTGCTGCCAGTGGTGCTATGGTAGAGACCTTGCTTATGGGCATTTGGTCACCCCCAATACAGCAGTAGGCATTATTGCTGCCCAGAGTATCGGCGAGCCAGGTACTCAGCTAACCCTACGTACCTTCCACACCGGCGGCGTAGTAGGACTTGATATCACCAGCGGTCTGCCCCGGGTAGAAGAGCTCTTTGAGGTAAGACCACCCAAAAATCAAGCAATCATCTCGGAAATAGATGGTGTGGCAGAAGTCCTTGGTAAAGAAGAGGGGAAAGTAATTAAGGTTACTAGCTCTGATATATTCCGGGATGAATATTCACTGTCCCCTAGCTGGCAAGTTATGGTGAGTAACAGTCAGTGGGTAGATATAGGAGCTGTGTTATCCCAAGCCCCTGAGGCTGAAGCTACACTACAGTCAGTAGACTTGACCTCTGAAACTCAAGTTATTCTAGCTCGTGTAGCTGGTACAGTGATTATTGAAGGTGAGCAATTATTCATTAGCTATGAGGAGGAAGAGGAACGCGAGTATGTTATTCCGGCTGCCGCCCGTATTTGTGTTCAAACTGGAGACCAAATAAAGGCAGGGCAGCAACTTACCGAGGGCTCTATTAACCCACAGGATATTCTGCGTATTTTGGGCAGGGAGGCAGTCCAGCAATACCTTGTAGACGAGGTGCAAAAGGTATACCGCTCCCAGGGAGTGAACATAAATGACAAGCATGTTGAAGTTATTGTCCATCAGATGCTGACCAAGGTTCGTATTGATTCTTCAGGTGACTCCGAGCTCGTGCCCGGAGAACTGATAGACAGGTTCCATTATGAGGACATTAATGCTAATGTATTGGCTGAGGGGGGTGAACCAGCCACCGCCCACACTATATTAATGAGTATAACCAGAGCCTCGCTGAGCACTGATAGCTGGCTAGCTGATGCCTCCTTCCAGGAGACTACCAGAGTGCTTACTGAGGCTGCAATTCGTGGCAAGATAGATAAGCTGACTGGGCTTAAGGAGAATGTAATTATAGGTAAGCTGATTCCAGCCCGTTATCCGGCTTCTCAAGAGGTGCCAATGTTAGCCACTGGTGAGGAAGATAGAGAGGAGCTAGATATGTAAGGTCTCTTGCACGATTTGATGTTAACAAAGGGTCGCCCCACTTTAATTAGGGCGATCTTATTTTATCTGCTGTTACTCAGTTCAGGTAAAGAGTGGTATAATAAGGCGATTTATTAAGGGGGTAGTAAGGAAGAAAGGTGGAAACAGATCGCGTTGTATCGGGTAAACCTGACACTGAAGACATACCTATTGATACTAATCTCCGACCCCGACGCCTTGATGATTTCATTGGGCAGACCAAGATTAAGGATAATCTGAACATAGCCATCGCTGCGTCTAAAGCTAGAGGTGAGGCACTGGACCACATACTACTCTATGGACCACCTGGTCTGGGTAAGACCACCCTGGCTTACATTATAGCTGTTGAAATGGGGGTTAATATTAGGATTACCGCAGGTCCAGCAATAGAGCGCACCGGAGATTTAGCAGCTATCCTAACCAACCTCCGCAACCAGGATATACTTTTTATCGATGAAATCCACCGCATTAGTCGCCCAGTAGAGGAGGTGTTATACCCGGCTATGGAGGACTTTGCTCTGGACATTGTCATAGGTAAGGGTCCCGGGGCTAAAAGCCTGCGGCTAAACTTACCACATTTTACTCTAATTGGCGCCACTACCCGATTTGCCCTGTTGAGCCCACCGCTTAGAGACCGCTTTGGTGCCGTTTACCGCCTTGATTTCTACGACCAGGCGTCTATAGAGGTAATTCTTAAACGCTCAGCCCGCATTCTCCAGGTGAAAGCCGAAGCCAGTGGACTGGAGGAAATAGCCTGCCGGGCTAGAGGTACACCTCGCGTGGCTAACCGATTGCTCAAGAGGGTCAGAGATTATGCCCAAGTGATGGCAGGTGGTATAGCTACCGAATCAGTAGCAGTTGAGGCATTATCTAAGCTTGAAGTCGACCATATAGGCTTGGATGAAATAGACCACAAGGTGCTACATACTATCATTGATAAGTTTAATGGTGGCCCGGTGGGACTAGACACTATTGCTGCCGCCATCAGCGAGGAGTCAGATACCATTATGGACGTTTATGAGCCCTATCTCCTGCAACTGGGCTTTCTGGAGCGAACCCCTCGGGGTAGATTAGCCACCCAACTGGCTTATCAGCACCTCGGCCTGCCCTATAATAAACAAAAACCGCCTCAGCCAACCCTGTGGTGAAGAGATTATTTACCTGACAACCCACCACCTTCAATCTCTCTATCCCTAAAAAGAGAAGGACAATGAACAGGAGACAATTCTTCATCGGCACTCTTCTAGACCTTGATGATAAGCTAAAATCACACGATGAATATGAGACTCTCATGATTGCTGGGCTCCTACGCAAGCTTCTCTTAGATAAGAATCCTCTTGTTGACCAGGTCAATCGACAGAAGCGCCAAAGGATTAGATTTATTATCAACGATTATCCATTGCCAACTATGGAACCTGGTATTGAGTTTTGCTCTCTGGAGGATATGCTCGACCCAAGCGTAATTCCCTGTCCTAGGCCACTTGAGGTGACTAGAGACCAGTTACTTTCTCTAAGGTGGACCCCATCGTTAGGACAGGATAGGGGCTATATTAAGATTGGGTTCCGCTATCCTCAAGGGGTCTGGTATTAAGGATTCTACCATACTTCTACTGGTGGCTTCTACCGGTATTGCGTTAAACACCTCGGTTGGTGT
>DUEE01000017.1 GCA_011170285.1 Dehalococcoidia bacterium | reverse complement strand
TCTCACCTTTGTCATTCATAGTCGTGATGTAATAGAAACTCTTGTGTAAATCTAAACCTGTGTAAAGCATCGCTGTACCTCCTTGAGCTATATTATGCTCTTTGAGGTCAGCGTTTTCATGACATCAAATTGTTGCCTCATTACACTATCTAGCGCTCTATGGTGATGATGGGCCAGCTACCGTTGAACAATCCTGACTTTTGTTTAGTTAAGGTCAGCCAAAGTCCCCAATGCCTTGTTGGGCTAGGGACCACTCCCTTTGCCATTGGAGATCCACAAGCTTATAATCTATCCGTGAACAATCTGGCAGAGAAGTAAGAAATGGAAGCGGTAGGAAT
The DNA here is from genome assembly GCA_011170285.1 of Dehalococcoidia bacterium. Classification (GTDB taxonomy): domain Bacteria; phylum Chloroflexota; class Dehalococcoidia; order Dehalococcoidales; family W498; genus W498. Next base: position 20,382 of record DUEE01000017.1, on the reverse strand, counting down.
TGACCTCGCCGGGGTGGAATCTCGCCCCACAGAGCTGTGCCTGATGGATGGCAACCTCCAGGCAAGCACTAGACTGCTCTACAGTCTGTGATGGGGCTGCTATCTTTCGAACATAATGGCAGTAAGTGTGATCAAGCAAGGTGATAAGTACTATAGCCTTTACTTCTGGTCGGAGTGACATTGTGAATATGGCAAAAAAGGACCGCATTTACTACGGCTGGGTAGTAGTGGTAGCCTTTCTTTTTATCGGGATTATTAGCTATGGCATAAACTACTCCTATGGCGTGTTCTTCAAATCTCTATTGCAGCACTTTGACTGGAGCAGAACATTGACCTCAGGACTTTTTTCGAGTTACATGTTGCTTCAATGTGTGTTTGCTATTTTAGGAGGCTGGACTCTGGACCGATATGGAGCGAGAATAGTTTTTATCCTTATGGGCTTTTTTACCGGGTTAAGTCTCCTATTAACTAGCCATGCTAATGCACCATGGCATTTATTTGTCAGCTACAGTTTATTATTGGCGATAGGTATTGGTCCCATTTACACTGTTACCATGGCAACCGCAGCAAGGTGGTTCGTAGTTAGGCGAGGGTTAGCGTTGGGCATTGTCGGTGCCGGGGCCGGCTTAGGAATCGCAGCCATGACACCAATTGCTGCTCACCTTGTTTCCACATATGGTTGGCAAAATGCGTATTTCATTATGGGGCTTGTAGCATTGGCGACCATAACTCCGTGTGCCCTAGTGCTGAGAAAGACTCCCACCGCTGTAACACCATTAGCTGATGGGGAGAGTTTAACTGATACCTCTCATGTTGTATCTCAGAAACAAAACCCTGATGGCTCAGACAGTTTTTCCTTAATTCAGGCGGTCAAGACCAGGAACTTCTGGCTACTGCTCTCGGTATGGTTTCTATATGCTTTCTGTTTACATTTAGTGCTAGTCCATCTGACTCCACATGCTATCGATTTAGGTACCGGTCCAATGAAAGCAGCAACATTTCTTGGCTTAATCGGTGGCATAAGTATTCCCGGCAGAATATTTATGGGTAGGTTTTCAGACATTATTGGCCGGAAACAGGCAGGTATAATCAGCGCACTTTTTATGGCGGGGGCAATGTTATTGCTTGCTGTAGGGTCAAAACTGTGGCTGTTATACTTGTTTAGTGTTATCTTTGGTCTGTCTTACGGAGGAATTGACCCTCCTATTGTTGCCCTAATCGGGGATGCCTTCGGAACTCGGCATATGGGAGTAATTTTAGGGGTATTGGTGGTAGGTTGGAGTGCTGGTGGTGCTGCTGGTCCAGCCCTAGCCGGATATATTTTTGATGTTAGCGGTAATTATGTTTATGCTTTCTTAGCTGCGATGGTAGCTATGGTTATAGCAACCATATTAATTTTCTTAGTAAGGCAATCTAGGCGATAGCCATTACCACCGTCTGCATACTAACTAAACAATTTATTGCACAGTTGCTTATTTTGTTACCTGTTGCACCTTTTGGCTTTGTGTTAAACTACGGAATCGTACTTTATTGGCAGCAAATCGTCATTATCTTCATTCGTGACTCACCTGTCTTCGAAAATAGGTAACTCAGGTTCCCCAATGTCTACGCGCTATGGAGTAACAAGCGGGCCCCATGCCTCTGGTAGAGGACAGTCAGCACTACAATGCTAAGCCCAATGACCCCCAATAGCAGGGGGAAGTATATGGTCCCTTTAAAGGTGTCGAAGACCAGCCTAGTAATGTAGGTATAGATCCCGATGGCGCTAAATACTAGATAGATGACCTCACAAAAACGCAAGCTGATACCTATCATGAGAAGGTATACGAAGAGGAAGAGGAACCCAAAGAATATGTTATCGCTGCTAATGAAAAGAATGGTGAAGGCTATCTGGAGGCCCACGAGACCGTAGAGCTTGAACCAAAAAGGCGTGGGGTTTCTTTCCCCAGAGCGTAAGAGCAATACCCAATAGTATGAGCCCTCCACAAATAGCTGCCGTCAGCCCTCTGACAGAATCCCCCGCACCTTTAATGATCTGGGCAACATCCATGGTGTTCAAGTGGACAAAAGATGCCACTATTAGGGATATCAGAGAGAAGCGGGTGAGAATTAGCGCCGCTAGGGATCCAGCAGTCCTCCAAGGTAATAGGCAACAGTGACTAGGTTAAGTCCAACCTTTTTCTCCTTGGCCTGGGGCTCAGTTTCCAAGCCTTCTTCAGGTAGGATAGCTCTTAGCTGTTCATCGGATATAAACCCCTGCTGCTGCCAGCGCCTAAGATCTTCAATGGTGAACCTCTTCTTTGGCATGCCTCTCACTATTACCAAATCATAGTACTTCCTGGACGGAAAATGAATTGCCCCCCTTTATCCTGTAAAGGAGAGCACTTTCATAGGTATCTGGGCACAATGGATAGTCGAGTGTTTCTACATCAATAAGGTTAAAGAATATAAATTCGCTTGTTACGGAAGGCTTAACCCACACAACTCCTCGATGTATGCGGAAAAGCTAAAGCTATAGCTTGTATTGCGAGCACTGGAATCAAAATATGAACCGTTAGTTTAAATAAGTAGAGCGGAGAGGGTGGGATTCGAACCCACGGTAGCCAAAGGCTACACGCGCTCTCCAGGCGCGCCTGATAGGCCACTCCAGCACCTCTCCACAATAGTTAAATGACAAGTCAGATTATGTTCTATGTTTCCTTGATATAATATACTTTGCTGGTTGGCGGAGAGGGTGGGATTCGAACCCACGCTCGCTAAAAGCGAGACCGCTTTTCGAGAGCGGCACCATGAACCACTCGGACACCTCTCCATGTAAATATTTGAAGCTAAAATGACATCCTAAAACGGTTTGCATAATCGTCCATTTTCGAAAAAGCTAACGGATAGCTAACCACGATTTTTAACAGCCTCACTTTCAAGTTCATTATACTTGTTAGTAAAAGCTTGGTCAAAGCGGGCAAGGATAGATTCACTGGGTTTAACGTTAAAAGAAGAGGTTTCTATATCTGCTTGACTATGAAGATGAGTGGTGGCATTTGATTGAGTTGCTTACTATCAAGAAGCAGGAACTGAAAGGTAATTATCCCCGCATGATAAAGAGCCATGGTTAGACACCACCCCAGTATTTAGACGATGAAGAATGACATTTTACGACATGGTAACCATCCAGTGTGACATTGCACACCTTGGCTAATTGTTAACCTCTTCTCATTCCTAATATTTATTCTCTTGCCCTGAGTGTCTCGATGGTACCGAATACCCTTGATACGACCTCTCGGAGTGATTGATATTGACGAAGTTGAACTGTACTGTAGGCAAGGTGCTTGATTTTGCTAATGTCTGGTTTCCCCCATATGTAACATCTCTGTGGGATATGAATTTTTCAATTGACGGGGCTCCTCCACAGTTGTATTATGCAAGTAACTGTTAGCAAGGTGGAATACTTACCGTATTTTGAACGCATGGTCAAAGCATCTCGCTGCCCACTAATAGAAGAAATACACATAAAATTGTCGCCGCTTGACGTCTTCGAACTCTTCAAGAACAATCACTTCAGTTTCTTTTTAGATAGCGGTATGGACCCCGGCAAATTAGGCCGCTATTCTTTTATCGGTGATAGTCCCTTTCTCATACTCAACTCTCACGGCAGTAAGATTACTCTTATCCGGGGTAATGAGAAGAGCAGTTTAAGTGACAATCCCTTTGATGTGGTTAATAATTTGCTGGAAATCTATCACCTAGACTTTCCTTCCCCACCAGTACCATTCCTTGGTGGTGCCGTAGGTTACTTCAGCTATGACCTCTGTCATTTTATTGAACGTTTGCCTGGTACTGCTGTCGATGACCTCCAGCTACCTGAGTGCTATCTCGGTTTCTATGATCTGGTAGTAGCCTTTGACAATCTTCAAGGCAAAGCCTATATCATCTCCACTGGTTTACCGGAATTGAGGGAAACCCAAAGAATGGAGAGGGCTACCAAGCGCCTTAAGGAAGTTAAGGAGAGACTTGCCAATTTATCAGCTTCGGGTATAGAAGCACCGATGATGCCCCTGCCTTCTACTATGGAGCAAGTGAGCCTAGTGGGGGGATTTACTCATCAAGAATACGTGGATGCCGTTCAGAAAGCTCGGAAGTATATCATTGATGGTGATATCTTCGAAGTGAATCTCTCGCAGCGTTTTGAAGCTGAAATAACTATCAATCCCTACGAACTATACCGACGGCTGCGCCAGATAAACCCGGCGCCCTTTGCCTGTTATCTCAACTTCGATGAGGTCTCCGTAGTCAGCGCTTCACCGGAGAGATTTATACGAGTTAGGGGAGACTGGGTAGAAACACGTCCCATCAAGGGCACTCGCCCACGGGGAAAGACTAGAGAGGAAGATGAAGCCCTAGCCGATGAGCTAATGAGTAGCGTCAAGGACAGAGCGGAGAACATCATGATAGTGGACCTAGAGAGAAACGACTTGGGCCGCGTGTGCCGTTTTGGCACCATCAGGGTCACCGAATTAACCATACTGGAAGTGTTTCCTACCATTTTTCATCTTACCTCCACTGTGGAGGGGAGGCTCAGGGAGGGCAAGAACTGCATTGATTTGCTCAAAGCCACTTTCCCAGGTGGTTCCATAACGGGAGCTCCTAAGGTACGTGCTATGGAGATTATAGACGAATTAGAGCCTACCAAGAGGAGTGTATATACCGGAAATATCGGTTATTTGAGTTTTAATGGAGACCTTGACCTTAACATTGCTATCCGTACTATTTTGGTTAAGGGAAGCAAGGCTTATTTCCAGGTGGGTGGAGCTGTAGTTTATGATTCTGACCCTGATGATGAGTATCAGGAAACACTGGCCAAGGGTAGGGCGCTGACTGATGCCCTTAATATGACGGTAACTTAAGTAAGTGGATATGGTCATAGTCATTGATAACTACGATTCCTTTGTTTATAACCTGGTACAGTATCTGGGGGAACTGGGTTGGAAATCGGTAGTTTATCGCAATGACCAAATAACCCTGACACAAATTGAGAGCCTGAGTCCCTCTCACATTATCATCTCTCCAGGACCATGTACTCCACTTGAGGCGGGTATCTCAAATGATATTATCTGGCGCTTTTCCGGGAGAATCCCCATTCTCGGCGTCTGCCTAGGGCACCAGTGTATCGGCTATGTCTTTGGTGGTCAGGTTATCCGTGCCGCCGTGCCTACTCACGGTAAGAGTTCCCTGGTTTATCATGACAGTAAGACGGTGTATCAAAACCTGCCCAATCCCTTTGAGGCAGGACGTTATCACTCCCTGGTAGTAGAAAGGGACACCTTACCTTCGTCACTGGCAGTGAGTGCTGAGACTGATGACGGTGTGGTTATGGGTATTCGACACAAGGACTATGTTGTCGAGGGGGTACAGTTCCATCCGGAGTCAATAATGACCGATACAGGTCACGACATTCTGAGGAATTTCCTAAACTTCATACAGCCAAGGTGGACTGGAGATTAGGCTTATGAGTGAAATTGTTTACCTTAATGGTTCTTTAATTCCCCGCAGTCAAGCCAGGATATCCGTTCTGGACTACGGTTTTCTGTATGGGTTTGGCCTCTTTGAAACCATGCGTGCCTATAAAGGGCAAGTATTTCGTCTGGATAGCCACTTAAGTCGACTGGTATGTGCTGCCGAAGTACTGGAATTTCCCATCAAAGTGACAGATTTGAGAGATGCAGTGATGGCTACTATTCAGGCTAACCAACTTGGTGATGCTCGTATCCGTATTGCTGTTTCTATTGGTGAGGGAAGTATGGTTCCTGACCCCGGTACTTGTAAGCAACCTACGGTGCTGATACTAGCCGGAGATTACCATCCTTACCCCGAACAGATTTACCAGCAAGGATTTAGGGCGGTTATCTCCTCCATCCGCCGCAACAGTCAATCACCACTCTCTAGGCTTAAGTCAGCCAACTATCTGGAAAATATACTCGCCAGACAAGAGGCAAGAGCGGCCGGGGCTAATGAGGCTCTCTGCCTCAACGAAAAGGGGCTTCTGGCTGAAGCCAGTATGAGTAATATCTTTCTAGTAAATGATGGCATGCTACGGACACCAGGAAAGGAAAACGGTATTCTACCCGGTATTACCCGTGAAGTAGTTCTGGAGATGGCTCCACAACTAGGCATCGCTACCTTTGAACAGGATATCAGGCTGGAGGAGCTTTCTCATACTCAGGAAGCTTTTCTGACCAACTCGCTTATCGAGATTATGCCACTTACTGAGATAGATATGAAACCTGTTGGTTCTGGCAGACCAGGGCCTGTTACCCAGAGATTTATGGCAAACTACAGGAAATTAGTGCTTGCTTCTACGACCAGCGAACAATAGCGTCACTCACCCTGCAGACCTTTACCATCTGAAGCACATCATGCACCCGCACTATATCGGCACCCTTGGCAATTCCAATGGCTATTGCGGCAGCGGTACCTTCCAAGCGTTCATCACTGGGCATATCCAGTACCATACCGATGAAGGATTTGCGTGATGGCCCAATCAAAATAGGTCTTCCCAACCTCTGCATTTCATCCAATCGGCGAATTATCTCCAGTTCTTGCCGCCAGCTCTTACCAAATCCAATTCCAGGGTCGACAATAATATTCTCCCGGGGTACTCCCAGTTTCAATGCCAGCTCTAGACTATTTTCAAGGGATAAGGTTACTTCAGTCATAAGGTCATCATAATAGGCAATATCGCGCTGAATCCCAGCGTCATAACCCCCTTTATCCCGCTGGTTACTCATCAAAATAAGAGGAATACCCCATTCGGCAGCTAGTTCCGCAAGATGGGAGTCTTTTTTTAAGCCCCACTGGTCGTTTATCATAATTGCACCAGCCTCAAGTGCCTTTTGGGCTACCTCTGACTTATAAGTATCAATGCTGATAGGTATGGGTATTTCGGAAGTCAGCCGTTCTATTACTGGGACTACCCGCCTGATTTCCTCGTCAATTGAGACCGGGACTGAGCCGGGGCGGGTTGATTCACCGCCGATATCCAGGATATCGGCTCCCTGACTCACAAAGCGATGTGCCTGTACCACGGCTGCTTCAAGGTTAGTAATTCCATCGCCAGAGAAGGAGTCTGGGGACATGTTGACAATACCCATAATATAGGTTCGTTCCCCCCAGCGGAATTCTGTATTTCCACATCTGGTAGTACCCAACTGATTCATAGTCAATCCCTTAGTAAAAGTTGCTTCCACTCTGGTTATAGTATATTGCTATCAGCCTCCTTAAAGGTAAGGGAAGAAAGAAAAGGACGCCTTCTTGAGGGAGTAACCGGTTGTATAATACTACATTATAACACACTGCCTAATGACATCATAAGTTCTTTTGTCTCGAACATTTTTAAAATTAAGACTCAAATACCATTATGAAATCAAACCCCTATTCTTGTAACTTGCCCTAAAATCCTGTGGCATAAACCTTCAAAGTAAGCTGTGTATTTACGCCGTTGGTCAGACTATCTCAAGAGATTCGTTTACTTTTACGATTTAGCACCAATTTCCCCAATGAGAATAAAGTAACGATAAATATACCCTGAATTTGATTCTGCTAATAAAGTATGTAAAAATACAAACAATATTCAAATGAGGATAGATACACGCACCATCATTGCGCTGGGAATAGCAATCCTGTTGTGGTCTTCCTCATTTGCCGCGGTTAGAGCAGGTCTTCAAGACTTCACTCCGGGTCATATTGCTTTATTTCGTTTTCTTATTGCCTCTGTTCTATTGGCTGTTTCGGCTGTCATAACCCATATTAAGTTACCAAGACTGAAGGACATCCCCGTAATCTTTCTGCTGGGATTCTTGGGAGTCTTTGCCTTTCACACGGCACAGAACTACGGTGAACTTACCGTTACTGCTGGGTCGGCGGGAATGATAATAAGCTCAGTGCCAATATTTACCGCTATATTGGCTACGCTGTTTCTAGGAGAGAAGCTAAAACTATGGGGCTGGCTTAGTATCTTCATCAGCTTCTTAGGAGTTTCCCTGATTGCTTTAGGAGAGAAGGAGGGAGTGAATTTTGATTGGGGTGTAATTCTCCTTCTCCTGGCGGCTGTAGCAGCCGCAATATACTTTGTATTACAAAAGCCTTACTTGGGAAAATACAGTGCCCTGCAATTAGTTACCTATATGATTTGGACCGGCACATTACTATTATTAATTTTTACGCCTGGCTTAATTGAAGATATTAGAGATGCTCCAATTGAAGCCACCGTTTCTATAATATATTTAGGAATATTCCCATCTGCTGTAGCCTATTTCACCTGGAGTTATGCCCTCTCAAAAGCACCGGCATCAATAGTAGCCAGCTTCCTTTATCTTCAGCCTGTATTTGCAATTGTTATTGCTTGGATATGGTTGAACGAAATGCCGGCTCCCATTGCTATAATTGGTGGTGTTATCACCATTATAGGTTTATTCTTGGTTAACAAGTATGGATTGTCATCGGATGCAAGCATACTGCGTAAAGTGCCGGACCAAAAGGGAAATGAAGGATGCTAACAGCATAACTATGAAGAAAGGGAAGACGGCAACTCAAGGCATGTGCTCGGTATGTTGAACCAAGATGTTCAGAATAGGAAAGATTTTATGACACTCGTTATTGGAGTTATTCTGTAGTCCTTTGTCTTTTGGGCGCAGATGAAAGACCTCTTACATTGGCTAAGCTACACGATTCACGGGTACAATAGGCCTGTATCTTTTGAGGCGATGATTTAAGATGTTGGAACTATTCTTCTTCATTCTCGGACTTGTGAATAATATTTTTTTAATTTTCATCTTTCTGATTCGGAAGAATCGGATGGATACCCTGCAACGAATCGGGTGGGTGTATCTGCTCTTGGCGATTCCAGCGGCCTATGGGATTTTCTTAGTCATACAGGAACAGAAGGCGATGCAATATAGTATCTTTCTGGGGATCTTTTTGGCGTATTTAGCCTTAGAATGGATGTATGATTTTGTTTTGAAAATCCCTTTTCGTCAGAATTGGAAATTATTAACGCCCTATCTGTGTCTCTATTATGCGATGAATTATGGATTTGTTGTGATGGTTTGGAAAACCTCTTTGCTAGGGGGAATCGTCATGCTCGCCCTTTTTATTATCCAAATAATCGTGAATATAAGCACTCATCATCTAGAAAGCACAGATAAGGCACCTTAGAGTGCGGTGAGTAATCGGCCTGTTCCGATTAAGTCTTCCTGATATGCTGGACATCAATAACCATATTCACTTAACGTATATCGTTAAACAGGTGAAACTACATCAACTTGATGTCAGAATGTCACCAAACTTGGCAAATAAGCGAAACACCGATTTTCTGCGAACAGCAGATGGAACCATAACCAAATGACGAAAAGTTTAAGAACCTCACCGTTCTTCATAAGCACAGACTGACTCCTTAACATATTCGATGTTGAGTTGTGCAAGTTTTTTCGACGATGAACGGAGCTCGCCTCAGTACTCTGCCGGTGTGAGGATGAAGAAACTAGTGTCGATATCGAGATTGACCTCAATCTTCTCGGCCTGGATAATTATCTGGCCGCTTTGCTCGTTGCTTGATGTTGTCCGGAAGGATATGCGAACGCCATACACCTCCCGATACTCTTCGTATCGGGTTGTTATAGGTATGCCGATACCCCCTTCTTGAATAGCTACTACTACGGATTTGAGCACATCACCATTGGCAGCATCGACAAATATGGTTACTGGCGGCAAATCTCCGTACTTCAACTCCACGACATAGACCTTTTGTCCGTCGAGATTATCGGAGCGGAGCACTTGTATAGAGTCATAGAAGTCAAGCCAGTCACCATCAATGGCCTCAGGATGGTCTCGTTTCGCCTGTTCAAGGAGCTTGCCGTGCAGTTCATCAAATGGTCCGAAGCTGGATTCTACCCAGGCCTGGTCGCCATTAACTACTGCCCGGCTGTAGCCGTACTTACCATAGTCAAAATCTACACGATACCGCTCGATGTCGGAGACATACATAGAAAATATTCCCTCGACCCCGGACTGTGGGCTGCGGATGGTGCCAGTGATGCGGTAGATTCCCATATCGTTCAGGGCAGCCTTACGGCTATCGGTCTCCCGCAATGCCAGGATATCCTCCACTGTTGGCAACGATGTGCCCTCTACCCGCAGCATCAGGAACTCTTCGCCAGCCTGGCAATATGTCAACGACTCTATTTGCTCGTCCTGCGTTTCATTAAACCTCACGGTAAAGTCCTCCGAGACCCGGAAAACCCATACGCCTTCTTCGTCTGGCAGATATAGCTCGTAGACCATCTCCCCTGGCCAATCAATGGCAAGACGGTTGTTCTGAATAAGCACCTCAACAGTAACACCCAATTCATCAGAGTGGTAACTACCAAGATACTTCTGCAGCTCTTCAATGGGAATCTCCGCCACAATTTCCACACCTTTTCTTGGTAGCTCGAAGACATAGCCCGCCTGGTGTAATTTCATACCGATGACATTGCCTTCGTCATTGCTGTCAAAGGATACAGCTATGGTGTTGCTAATAGCGAAGTACCACTTGCCTTCTTCGTCAGGTTCTTTGAGTTCGAAGATTTGCTGCCCCGGCACATCTACGGCTAGACGCTCGTTCTGCACGAGCACGGTAAACTCAACATCTTCAAACTGGCCAAAGTTCGCAACATACTCACCGATATATGGCTCGTACACGTTAGTATTATCCGTGTCAGCGTCTTCCCACTCACCAAGCAGAGCCTCCCAGACCATGTTAATGGACTGCTGCTGCAGCGGGGTAAAGGTAACATTAGTCAGCAGCACGAAGCCAAGGTTGGATTCAGGCAGTAGAGCCACCTGCGCCCCGAAACCGTCAGTATTACCGCCGTGCTCAACGACAGGCTGGTCATCCCATTCTTGAAGCACCCAGCCCAAGCCGTAGCTTACCCCCTCGGCGATTTCAATCTGGCTCTTCCATGTTTCACTGAGTTGTTCTTCACTAATCAGACGGTCACCCTCATATTCCCCGAGACCAAGTTGTAGGCGTACCCACTGCGCCATGTCGACTACATTAGAATTGATAGACCCAGCCGGGCCTATGTTGTCTACATTGCGCATGGGTTTATACTCGTATGCCTGCAGGTCATCGTCCCACAGGTAGCCTAGTGAGAGACGAGAGTCCGCTTGGGCCTGGCTTAAGGATGTGCTGGAACTCTCCATACCCAGTGGTTCAAAGATGCGCTCAGCAATCAATGTATCCCAGTCTGTACCTGCGGCTTTTTCGGCAGCTACTCCCGCCGCCATGAACATGACATTGCTGTAGTAGAACTTCTCATTAAATCCTGTCCATGGCTCGGCTAGGGTGGCGGCAAGCAGCACCTCCTCACGTGGGATTTCGCCGCTAGCAAACAGGAGCCCCATCCGGACAAAGCCGGTGCGGTGACATAGCAAATCGCGTATGGTAACCTCAGCGTTTTCATCCTCGCTTTCTATATCAAGCGTGAAATAAGGAAGGTAATCGGTTATCGCATCGTCCCAGTCCATCTTTCCTTCGTCAACGAGCATACTAACGATAGTGGCGGTGAAAGCTTTAGTAGATGAACCAATGGCGAAGATTGTCTCAGGTGTCACCGCCGTTTCTGTCTCAATATTCGTCACACCAAAGCCATGGGTGAGGACAACTTCATCGTCCTTGACCACAGCGATAGCCATACCAGGAATGTGCAGCGTCTGGCGTTGCTGTTCAAGCTGTTCGACCAGACGGTCAAGTCTCCACTCCAGCGAACCTTCTACTGGTGGGGTAGAAACCGGCGCACTACATGATGGTAGTAGCAAGAGAAAAACGAGGAGAAATGCTAATAGTCTTTTCATATTTCACCTGAAAGTTTAGTTTGAATGTTACAAGTTATTCTAGCCCAATATACATACTAAATCAATGTTTAGCGGAAAACCATCATTACACTTTTTAGCTTTCCGTTTAATAGTTGAACATGCTCACCGGTCACCCCTATTCCAAGCATTGACAGAGCTTTAGTAGAGGCGTAGACTCAAATCCCAAATTAAGGATGATGAGTCAACCACTATTTATCAACACTGCGACTCTTCTCAAACTAGTGATTCTCACCACCGATATATATGGTTTCAAGCAAGCTAACCCCATTTCAGGATGTACCACAACTAGGTACAGTACATCATCCCAGAAGCTTAGTAAGGAGACCAGATTTTGGTGATAGAGGCATCGTTTATTGTAAACCAACTCGGTCTCCAGAAAGCTTTGCTACTAAGCTATTTTGCCAACAAACTGTCTAATACTCGGTGGTAGTGGGTAGCATAGCTTGATATAGACTGGGTGAGTGTCATTGACAGGACAGCACAGAACTGCATCTAGCGGAACTGGGTGGTATTGGCACTGTGAGAGAGAGCGACGCCACAAACCACTCGGATACCTCTCCCTGGTTACATTGTACCACATTCTTTACGGGATTGCTTCTGGTATAGTATTATTACATTGTGTTGTTAATCACTAGGAGCCTCAATCTTTGGTTTGGTTAAAGTTTCTCGCCTGTCTTGTCATCATCTTATTCGCCGGGACAAAGCTAGCCCGATATGGAGATGCTATTGCTGAGAAGACAAGTTTGGGTGGGATATGGGTAGGTCTGCTCTTTCTGGCTGCCATTACCTCCGCCCCGGAACTGGTTACCGGGGTGAGCTCGGTTGCCTTAGTTGGACTACCTGATTTAGGTCTGGGTACTTTGTTAGGCAGCTGCCTGTTTAATCTCTCTATCTTAGCCCTACTGGACATTCTCCATCGTCCCGCCCCGATATTGAGTAGGGTCAGCTTAAGGCATATGGCATTGGCGGGTCTGGGGATATTGCTTATCACCTTTGTCGCCGGGGGTATCTTTGTCGGGGAAAAGCTTTCTGGGTTAGCCCTGGGATGGGTGGGCATTCCCAGTATTATCATCCTCATATTGTATTTAGTGGGGATGTGGAGGTTGTTTCGCTTTGAGCACAGTCACCCATTACTACCATCACCGGTTAGCTCCCTTCAATATAAAGAAATTCCGACAAGGACGGTCTATTTTAGATTCGCGCTGGCAGCGGTAGCAGTTATTGGCGCTGGGATATGGCTATCATTTGTTGGTGATGAGATTGCCAGGACTACTGGTTGGGATACCAGCTTCGTTGGCAGCGTATTTTTAGCCATTGGCACCTCTCTGCCTGAGTTAGTGGTTGCTGTGGCTGCACTCCGTTTAGGGGCTATAGATATGGCAGTGGCTGATATATTAGGCGCCAATATGCTTGATGTTGCCTATATATTTGCCATTGACCTTTTCTATACTCAAGGTTCTATTCTATCCTCGGTGTCCAGTACTCATCTCATCACGGTGGCGGTGGTAATAGCAATGAACCTACTGGTTATTGTCGGGCTCCGATTTCGGCAGAAGCGCAAGACCTTTATCGTTATTAGTTGGTATGCTCTGTCTTTAATCGGACTCTATATTTTGGGAGCCTATGCCTTATTCAATTCCAGCGTAGGTCTAGGATGAGCCTATTGTGACGGTTAGTCCCTTGAGTCAGTTTTGTATTTGGGGTAGCACAGCTAGGGAAAATCAAAGGGAACACCTATGATACCTGTATGAGATTCATCAAGGTGATGCCCTCTTTGTAATTGCTGAATCAGAACCGACCGAGCTCTGAAAGCTATTGCGCCCCTTTCTTTGACGAATAAGAGAACTTTAGCTATAATATTTTGGTTCTTGTCTCTGTCTCACGCTAAGTTTGAGTGAATGCTAACATTGAGCCAAATCCTTGTTATTGCTATCTTTATTGTCATGTTTATTATTGCCCGTACTTTCATAGTTGCCTTTTTATTACCTTACAATGCTGGGAGGTATCTAGGTGTTGAATAAGACTACATGGTATCAACAATCGGTAGAACAAACCTTTGAAGTTCTAGCAGCAGATAGTGGTGGACTAACTTCCAGCGAGGCAAAAGCCAGGATTGGGAAATATGGTTATAACGAACTTGTGTTTAAGAAGCCAAGTGCGCTCATGCGCCTCTTGCGCCAGTTTCATAACGCCTTGGTTTATGTCCTGCTGGTGGCAGGTGCGATTACTGGCACACTCACCCTGCGTGGCGAGGATATGCTGTGGGATACGGTAGTTATTCTGGGGGTGGTTGTTCTAAATGTGATAATAGGTTTCTTTCAGGAGGGAAAGGCAGAGGCAGCTCTGGAAGCGCTGCGCAAGATGATAGTAGCCGAGTGTACTGTGCTCAGAGATGGAGAGCACAAGGTTATACCGACACGGGAGCTGGTTCCAGGCGATGTGGTTCTCCTCAACGGTGGTGATAGCATACCAGCCGATTTGCGTCTGTTTTTCGCCAAAGATGTGAGAGCTGATGAAGCCGCCCTTACTGGGGAATCAACACCGGTAGAAAAGAATGTTGACCCCATTCTAACACCAAATCTGTCCCCCGGCGACCAGTACTGCATTGCCTTTGGTGGCACCTTCATTACCCGTGGCTCGGCACAGGGGATTGTAATAGGTACTGGGGAGCAAACAGAGTTCGGCAAAATTGCCAAACTGGTGAAGAAGACCAAGAAAGTAGCTACTCCCCTACAAAAGAAGATAACCGCCTTCACCAAGTTTTTAATTATTGCTATCCTCATCCTTGGCGGTATCAATTTCTTGCTCGGTTGCTTATTCGGCTTTAGCACTGTATATAGTTTTTTGGCCTCGGTTTCTCTCATTGTGGCTGCCATACCTGAGATGCTGCCGATGATTGTAACTGGAATTCTTGCCCTGGCGGCAACAGCTATGGTACACAGAAACGCACTCATAAGGAGACTTCCAGCGGCAGAAACACTAGGTTGCGCTACAGTAATATGTTCGGATAAGACAGGAACCCTTACTAAAAATGAAATGACTGTATTAAGGATATATTCTGGTGGTAAAAGCTATGAAGTGAGTGGAGTGGGCTATGAACCCAATGGAGAGTTTGCTTTAGGGAGCAAGGTAATTTACCCGACACAGGACAATAGTGCGCTTGCTGAAACCCTGAGAGCAGGTCATCTATGTAATAATGCCACCCTGGCGAAAGATGAGGAGAGATACCATATTATCGGCGATCCCACCGAGGGGGCTTTAATAGTCTCAGCAGCTAAAGCCGGCATTACTGAAAAGCTACCCAGATTGGATGAGATACCTTTTGAGTCAGAGCAAATGTATATGGCTACTTTGCACGGGGGTCAACAAAGAAATATTATCTATGTAAAAGGCTCGCCGGAGAGAATTTTAAGGATGTGCCAAAATCAGTTAGCTGATGAAGGTATTGAGCCGCTAAAGAGTGAAGAGATATTGATGAGAGCAGACGATATGGCAAGAGATGCCTTAAGATTACTCGGGATGGCTTACAAAACTACTCCTAAGGAGAAGACGTTGCTAGAGCCAGCAGATATGAAGGGGTTAATTTTTCTCGGACTACAGGGGATGATAGACCCGCCCCGTGAAGAAGCGCTTGAGGCAGTTCGTAAATGTAAGACAGCCGGGATAAGGTCAGTAATGATAACCGGAGACCATGTACTGACGGCAAAGGCTATTGCCCGCCAACTTGGGATAACAGGTAGTAATAAAGATGATGCTCTAACCGGGCAAGAACTAGCCAGGATGAACGATGAGGAGCTATATGAAGCTGTAGGCAAGGTCTCGGTTTATGCCAGGGTGGCTCCAGAGCACAAGTTGAGGATAGCCCAGCAGTTGCAGAAGAGGGGGCAGATTGTGGCGATGACTGGCGATGGGGTAAATGATGCCCCAGCCTTAAAAGCAGCCGATATAGGCATAGCCATGGGGATAACTGGAACCGAGGTGAGCAAGGAAGCCTCTAGTATGGTTCTGACTGACGATAACTTTGCCAGTATAGTGAACGCAGTGGAAGAAGGCAGACATGCTTGGAATAATCTGGAAAAGGCTATCCTTTATACCCTGCCTACTAATGGCGGACAGGCACTACTGGTTATGGGGGCAGTACTAGTAGCTCCATTCGTCGCCCTCTTTGCCATGCGCCTTCCCTTAGAGCCGATACAAATCCTGTGGGTAAATTTGTTTGACTCGGTATTCCTGACTATGCCGCTAATGATGGAGGTCAAGGAAAAGGGTTTGCTTGAAGCTCCCCCACGTGACCCAAAGGAAAAAATAGCTAATCGTCTCTTTTTCGTCAGGGTTGGTTTGGTGTCATTGGTAATGGCGGCTACTGCCTTTATTATATATTGGAGCTTTGGACATCTAGCCCTTGCCTCAAGCAATATGGACGTAATGTTAACTCAGGCACAAACGGCCGCATTAATGACCGTGGTGATGGTTCATGTAGGCTATGTGATGACCGCTAGGTCAACCTTTGAGTCGGCTTTTACCTTTAGCCCGTTCTCCAATAAGTGGCTTCTAGGTGGGATAGCAATAACTATCATTATAGACCTGATGATGGTATACTTCCCCTTCATGAATAACATATTTAGGACGGCAGCTTTCCCCGCACAATGGTGGCTGTGGGTATTCATAGGGCTACCAGTAGGCTTCTTCATACCTGAGTTGGAGAAGCTGGTGAGAAGGCGATTAAAAAAAAGAAAGCGTAGATTTGGAACGGAGTAGGCGACTATCTCTTGCTTCATCGCCTGCCATATTGTATTATAAATATGTGCCCCTGTAGCTCAGGTGGATAGAGCACCAGCCCCCGGAGCTGGGCGCGAGCGTTCAAGTCGCTCCAGGGGCGTTTTTCCTAGTAGTTAGGAGGCTTAGGTGATAGATACGACACTTATTGAGATTAGATGGCATGGTCGTGGTGGTCAAGGTGCAGTTACTTCCGCCGAACTATTGGCAAAGGCAGCTATAAATGAAGGTAAGTATGCTCATGCCTTCCCCAGCTTTGGTCCGGAAAGGAGGGGGGCACCTGTCTTAGCCTTTGTCAGAATAAGCAGTCAA
This sequence comes from Dehalococcoidia bacterium, assembly GCA_011170285.1. Lineage (GTDB taxonomy): Bacteria > Chloroflexota > Dehalococcoidia > Dehalococcoidales > W498 > W498. The sequence continues at coordinate 3,387 of DUEE01000017.1, read as the reverse complement.
CAATCCATTAAGATAAGGGCAGAAATAACTCAACCTGATATAGTAGTAGTGCTTGACCCCGGGCTACTACGCATTGTGAATGTTACTTCAGGGCTTAAAACCAATGGAATGGTAATAATTAATACCAAAAAACAAGCTGAGCAACTTAGACAGGAATTTAACATTAACCACCTACTGGTAACAATTGATGCTACCAGTATTGCCAGGCAGATTTTAGGGGTTCCTATTACCAATACTACTATGGTTGGAGCTCTAATAAGAGCCACCGGTGTAGTTAAATTAGAATCCTTATTTGATCCCCTAAGCCACCGCTTTGGGCACTTGGCAGAAAGAAATATTGACGCTATGAAAAAGGCATACCAAGAAACTGTAGTAAAGGAGTAGCGGCAATTGGATAAACCAGAGGGTGAGCTAACCTGGAAAGACCTGGAGATTGGCTCAATAGTAGCCGAACCGGGAAATGCCAGCCAATACCAAACTGGGACTTGGCGGTCACAAAGACGGACCCTAAATATTAAGAGATGCATAAATTGTGGTATTTGCTATATTTTTTGCCCCGAGGGGTGCATTGAACAGAATGCCGAGGGATATTTTGAAGCCAATCTATTTTACTGCAAGGGCTGTGGTATTTGTGCCTGTGAGTGCCCAACAGAGGCAATAACCATGGTAGAGGAGGAATGATGACAAAAAGGGTAGGAATAGAAATATCACAGGCGATTGGCGAAGCAGTCAAACTAGCTAATATTGATGTGGTGGCTTCCTATCCTATCACCCCACAGACTCATATTGTTGAGCACATTGCCGAGTTAGTGGCCGATGGTGAATTAGATGCCGCCTATATAGCGGTTGAATCTGAACACTCAGCAATGAGTGCCTGCCTTGGAGCATCGGCAGTAGGTGCTAGGGCATTTACCGCTTCTGCCGGTCAAGGTCTAGAGTTAATGCATGAGGTGTTATATGTTGCCTCATCTATGCGGCTACCGGTAGTTATGGCAGTGACTAACCGGGCTTTATCATCCCCATTGAGTGTCTGGGGCGACCATTCTGATGCTATGGCAGTCCGCGATACAGGGTGGATTCAAATATTTACTGAAAATGGGCAGGAGGTTGTTGATAATGTTCTATGCGCGTTCCGCATCGGTGAAGACCAGAGAGTTTTGCTTCCGGTAATGATTCACCTGGATGGATTCCACCTATCACACATGATTGAACCTATATATATGCCGGAGCAGAGTGAGGTTGACAAATTTATCCCTCCATATCAGCACCCCTTACCTCTAAATCCGGATAAACCGATAACTATGGGCGCCTTCGGTCCACCTTTCATATATTCAGAGACGAAGAAGGCACAGGAAGTGAATTTGACAGCGGCCAAGGAGGTAATCCTCCAGTGCTGGAAGGAGTTTGCTAGCATCTTCAAGCGCTATTATCATCCAGTAGAAACCTACCACAGCGAAGGTGCCAAGGTGCTCCTGTTGACTATGGGCAGTTTCAGCGAGACAGCAATGATAGCTATAGACACCATGAGGAAAGAGGGCAAGAATGTGGGGCTGGTAAAGCTTCGCTTATGGCGACCCTTCCCCTTCTATGAAATTCGCCAGGCAGTTAGCCATGCCGAGGTTCTCATTGTGTTAGACAGAGCCCTTTCCTTTGGTGGACCGGCAGGACCAGTTTGCTCCGAGATTAAGGCAGCCTTATATAATGAAGACAAGAAGCCAAAGATAATCAGCTTCGTTGGCGGTCTGGGAGGCAGGGATATTACTCCAGACGGGTTTGGGGAGATAATTGACAGAGGTATAGAAATCTCACGGACCGGGAGCCAGCAAGAATTTGAAATGTATGGGGTGAGGGGATAATGGATAAGAATGCTATTTCTGTCCCACGAGTAGTACCCAGGAAAATAAAGGAGAAGTATGCTGTTCAGTCTCCTCGACTAGTAACTACAGATGAATTCCTGGCGCCGGGGCATCGAGCTTGCATAGGTTGTGGTGAAGCCTTAGCCGTAAGACTAGCCTGCAAAGCATTAGGAGCAAATGTAATAATCGTTACCGCTACAGGCTGTATAGAGATCATTTCATCACAGCTTCCCTGGACTTCTTGGCGAGTCCCCTGGATTCATACCCTATTTGAAAACACAGCGGCAGTAGCTTCCGGCATAGAAGCCGGTTTAAAAACTATGATAAGGAAGGGAAAACGCCCGGATAAGGATGTAAAGATAGCAGTTATGGCTGGCGATGGTGGCACCAGTGATATCGGGATTCAGGCACTATCTGGAGCGCTAGAGAGAGGTCATGATTTCCTTTATCTTTGCTTCGACAATGAAGCCTATATGAATACCGGGATACAACGGTCTTCAGCTACTCCTTTTGGTGCCTCTACTACTACTGCCCCAGCCGGTAAGAAGAGCATAGGGCAGACTACCTGGAAGAAGAATATGCCGGCTATTGCCGCTGCTCATGACATCCCGTATGTAGCTACTGCTTGCCCCAGTTATCCTTTTGATTTGATGGATAAGGTGGCAAAAGGAATAGCGACTAAAGGTCCGGCTTACATTCATATCCTATCTGTCTGCCCCACTGGTTGGAGGTCTGCCACCGATTTAACTATAAGGATAGGCAGCCTAGCTGTAGAGACAGGGATATTCCCTCTCTATGAAATAGAGGATGGCAAATATAAATTGAGCATTGATTTTCCTAAACTTAGACCAGTAAATGACTATCTGAAGCTACAAGGAAGGTTCAGGCATCTAGCTGAAGAAACACTTAACGAAATTCAGCACAGGGTGGAAGAAGAATACGCCAAACTTATGGCGAAAGTAGCACTAACGAAGGGACTAAACGAGTAGAGGAGGGGTAGCCATCCCCTTTCTTAGCCTTAGGACATTTGTATTAAATATAGCCCCCGGTGCAATACTGTAGAGATTAAAACCCCGCAGCCACTAACTTGACCGATAATAGAAGCTTTGCTATATTTGTGGCAGCGGGGTGTGGCGCAGTTGGTTAGCGCGCAGCGTTTGGGACGCTGAGGTCGGAGGTTCAAGTCCTCTCACCCCGACATTCAAATCCTTGTTAATCCCTGTTAATCCCTGTCTTTTAGCCCTCATGTATTCCCGCATATATTCTTGATAATTGGCTTTGTCTTTTCTTGGCATTTTACTCCTCCTAAAATTTTTGGGTCTAGCATTGAAACTCTGTATCTAGTCAGCTATTGCTTTGGTGTTGTTTTGATGTTGCTCAGGTGTAGATTGATGTTGATTGACTTGAGGTGAACCCTCTTAAACTGGACCAAATCAGGCCACCAATAGTTTACTCTGAAATGTCATCTTAGCATAATCCCGCGGGCTTTTATACCACAACGCTTGATGCAGCCTATCATTACGATACCAGG
>DUEE01000016.1 GCA_011170285.1 Dehalococcoidia bacterium | reverse complement strand
TATCTCCAGTACAATTGATACCTTCTCTTCATTGGACCACAGCTTCCGATTCATGCCGACTCCTCCATTCCCTGTGGCCTAACTATAGCTTATTCCTCAGTCCAGTTCTAACGGGGTGCATCCCAAAAAAGTTCTACCTATTGATACCCCATCTCCACTTCGTTCCCAGTTCTTGCAAAGCTGCACACTAAGTTCTCGGGCTAAAATGTACAGCAAATGGTCATGCATGCGGCATCCTTAAGGATGGAGAAAATAAATGAAAAGCGAACAGCAAACATTTCCTCTTCACACTATTAGAAAAATTGTAACAGTGGAGACTGGTTCCAGCACATATAGTGATAGTTCAGCTACTTAGTTGGTCAACGCTCTACTAGCCAGAGGATGGATACTCCTCAACATTCGCACTAATGACTACGGTCATCCTACTGAGCGTTATACAGTTCTTTTCTATACCCTCGGCAATACTGACCCAAGTGCGGATATTGAATCCATAAAGGCTGAACTTCGTGAGCAAGATTCGCAAATTCCTGGACTTAAAATAAAATAATAGTTACGAATCAGACAATTTAGCCTAGGATTGGTTAACCCGGATAGAAAGTAATAGCCAAACTAAATATCATCTCAAAAGTTATACCTATTGATACCCCAGCTCCACCATAAATTTGGCTTTATCCAACCCCCCTATCTATCACTTATTATTCGCTGTTAAAAAGCCTCGCCTCTTTCTAGCTTGGTAAAAATTGGTTCTTTATTGTATACTTTTGAATGTGGAAGGTTTTAATTCAATAAGGAAGGATAAATGCCAGTTAAATATAACCCTCAAGAGATAGAGAAGAAGTGGCAGCAGAGATGGGCTGAGGATAGGCTGTATGAGGTTAGTGAAAACGACTCACGACCCAAGTGGTATGCACTGACAATGTTCCCCTACACCTCAGGTGACCTTCATATCGGGCACTGGTATGCCACGGCTCCGTCTGATGTACATGCCCGGTTTAAGCGAATGCAGGGCTATAATGTGCTTCACCCGATGGGGTTTGATGCCTTTGGACTACCCGCCGAGAATGCAGCTATTAGCCGGGGTATTCATCCCTTTACCTGGACAATGCAAAACATAGACAATATGCGCCGCCAGCTTAAAAGTATAGGCGCTATTTATGACTGGAGCCGCGAGGTGATCACCTGCTTACCTGAGTATTATAAGTGGACACAGTGGTTCTTTTTGAAGCTTTACCAGAATGGTCTGGCTTATCGGGGCAAGGCTCCGGTTAACTGGTGCCCCCACTGCCAGACGGTACTGGCTAATGAGCAGGTAGTGGAGGGCTTCTGTGAGCGCTGTGGGGCAGCAGTGAGCCGACGGGATTTGGCACAGTGGTTTTTTCGAATCACCAAATATGCTGATGAGCTTATGCAGCATAATGGCATTGACTGGCCAGAGCGAATAAAGCTCATGCAGAGGAACTGGGTAGGTAAAAGTCAAGGCACTGAGATTTCCTTTGCCCTTGACCATCCCGGAGTAGATGGAAAGGAAATCAGGGTATTTACCACCCGCCCTGATACTATCTTTGGTGTTACCTTTATGGTTCTGGCTCCAGAGCACCCACTGGTGGCGGAGCTAGTTTCGACTGAGAAAAGGGCTGAGGTTGAAGACTATATAGCACGGTCACAGCGCCAGACTGAGATAGAGAGACTATCAACCGAGAAGGAAAAGGATGGGGTGTTTATCGGAGCCTATGTGGTAAATAGGCTTAACCAGGAAAAGGTGCCTATTTGGATTGCTGATTATGTATTGATGGGCTACGGCACTGGGGCAGTAATGGGGGTGCCGGCTCATGACCAGCGTGACTTTGATTTTGCCAAGAAGTATAACTTGCCTATTAGACTGGTGATAGCTCCACCCGGATGGCAGGAGGTTGAGCTAAAGGAGGCATATACTGAACCGGGTATTATGGTGAATTCAGTCAACTTTAGTGGGCTTCCCAGCCAGCAGGGCATAGAGGCAATCTCTAATTTTCTGGAGGAGAAGGGTTGGGGGAAACGGATGGTAACCTACAGGATTCGCGACTGGCTTATCTCCCGCCAGCGATATTGGGGAGCACCAATACCTATGATATATTGTCCTAACTGTGGCATTGTCCCTGTCCCTGAGCCAGACCTACCAGTATTGCTACCTGAGGACGCTGAATTTAAGCCCATTGGTGAATCTCCCTTGAAGTATTGCGAGCAGTTTGTCAATACTACCTGTCCGCAGTGCTCGGCTCCAGCCAAGAGAGAGACTGATACTATGGATACCTTTATGTGCTCCTCGTGGTATCTTTTACGCTATGCCAGCCCCAATTGTGATACGGCTCCCTTTGATGCTGACAAGTTAAGGTACTGGTTACCCGTAGACCTATACACCGGTGGTGCCGAACATGCCGTTATGCACCTACTATATGCCCGCTTCTTTATTAAGGCACTTCGGGATATGGGGCTGGTCGATTTTGATGAGCCGTTTACCCGTTTGTTTAACCAGGGAGTTATTATTGTTGAGCGCCAGAAGATGAGTAAATCACGGGGCAATGTTATTACCCCCGATGAGTATGTTTCCGAGTTGGGGGCAGATGCAGTGCGTGCCTACCTTATGTTTGTGGCACCCTGGGAGAAGGGCGGTGAGTGGGATGACAGTGGCATTAGTGGTGTAAGCCGCTGGCTTAACCGGGTATGGAATCTGGTGCTGGAGAAATATAATCCAGAATATAATCCAAAGGATGAATCTAAAGGACATCGTGAACTCAGAGAAAAAATGGAAAAGGACCTAACTCGTATTGCTCATCAGACTATTAGAAAAGTTACTGAAGATATGGAAAAACTCCGATTTAATACCATGATAGCCACTCTTATGGGGTTCACCGGCCACTTAGCTAAGGTTAAAGAAGCAAGGACTATTTCTCTCTCAGTGTGGAGTGAATTTATAAAAACCTTGCTCCTGCTTCTGGCACCCACAGCTCCCCACCTAGCGGAGGAGCTGTGGCAGCGGACGGGGCACGAGTATAGCATTCATAATCAAAGCTGGCCCGAATGTGATGAGGCACTGGCTAGAGATGAAGAAATAACCCTGGTGGTTCAAGTCAATGGCAAGTTGCGTGACCGGATTATGGTGTCGGCGTCTATCACTGAGGCTGAAGCCCGGCAGATGGCACTGGAAAGGCAGCGGGTAAAGGCTTACCTGGAGGGTAAGGAGATTGCTGATATAATATACGTCCCGGGCAGGCTAGTAAATTTGGTGGTGCGATGAAAATCACCTTTATCGGTGGTGGAGTTATGGGGGAGGCGATGTTATCAGCTATTCTGGAAAAGGGGCTAAGCCGGCCACAGGCTATATCGGTTAGTGACATTGATGAGACACGTCTGAAGTACCTTGAGCAGAAATATGGCGTAGCAGCGATAAGCAATAATCGGTTAGCTGCCGATAAGAGCGATGTAGTGGTTCTAGCAATCAAACCGCAGAATCTGGTGCAGGTAATGGCTGAGCTTAGCGGTCACCTTAAACCGACCCAACTGGTGTTATCTATTATTGCCGGGGCAAGAATTAAAACTCTTTGTCTTGGGCTAAACCACAATAGTGTGGTTAGAGCTATGCCAAATACACCTGCCCAGATTGGTGAGGGTATAAGCATGTGGACAGGGGCTACTGAGGTAACCGAGCAGCAAAAGGGACGGGCAGGCTCTATTCTGGGGACTATGGGCAAGGAGATTTATGTTGATGATGAGAAGTACATTGATATGGCTACAGCGGTAAGTGGTAGCGGTCCGGCTTATATCTTTCTTTTCGTAGAGTCATTGATTGATGCTGCAGTAGCTATTGGTCTCCCCCGTGATATGGCAAAAGAGCTAGTGCTACAGACAGTGCTGGGCTCAGAGCACTTTATCCAGAAGTCAGGCAAGCCACTTGCGGAGTTGCGCCGAATGGTTACTTCCCCCGGTGGCACTACAGAGGCGGCACTACATAAATTGGCAGAAAAAGGCTTCTCTAGCCTAATATTACAAGCAGTTATTGCTGCCTACAATAGGGCTCAAGAGCTGGGTAGTTAGATGATAGCTTTCTTTTACTTTATCATAGTATTATGTGATATATTCAGCTTACTTGTCATAGCTCAGGCTATAATATCTTGGTTTTCACCGAGCCCAACTAACTGGCTAGCTATTATTCTATATAGGATTACCGAGCCGTTTCTAGCACCCCTGCGCCGCATTATTCCCAGAGCAAGTATGTTTGATTTTACCCTATTGTTGGCTATATAATACTTCAACTGATTTGCTACTTGTTGACTCTTATAAACACCTCGGTTTAGCCCACGGGTTGGCAATAAATATGTTAATATGTCATAGATTATGCAAATGAAATGCATTCACAATAATCAAATAGTTCGGCTTAATTTATTAATGGGGCTCCAAGCGGAAAAGGGGGTTGATTAAATGAAAATTTGGCAGATTATAGCTGTCCTACTCCTATGTCTGGTTTTGGCTGGAACTACGGCTTGTGCTGGTGAAGGTAGTGGGGAGGTATACTGGCAACCGGCTGAGGTGGTGCGTAGTGATTTAACCGTTAGTATTAGCGCCAGTGGCAAGATAGGTATTTCTAATGATGCAAATCTTACTTTTGGCAGTGGCGGTAAGGTAGATAAGATTTATGTTGAGGAGGGCGATGAGGTTACCAAAGATGAGGTGCTCGCCAAGCTTGATACTGGTCCCCTGGAACTGGCTTTTACCCAGGCACAAACAGCTATGGCTCAGGCAGAATACACACTAGAAAAGACTGAAGATCCATTTTCAAAGAAGGAAATTCGTGATGCCCGGGATGATGTTCATGATGCCGAGGATTACCTGGATTATGCTAAAGCCATGTTGAAACAAGCTTATCTAGATAATGATGAGGAGGCAATTAGTCAGTGGGAGACTGAAGTATATCTTGCCCAGATAAATCTGGGCATAGCTGAGGAGAAGCTGGATGCTATGACATTTGACCCTGACGACGATGAGATAGAAATATTGGAAATGCAGGTAGATGCAGCTGAGCAGGCGGTGGCTGAAGCCCAGAAGCAAATAGATGAGGCAACTATCACCGCTCCATTTGATGGACTAGTAGCCAGTGTATATGTTAAGGAAGGAAACATCATTCCAGTAGTAACAACAATAGTGTATCTAATTGACCCTACCAGTATGGAACTCAATGCCGAGGTAGATGAGATAGACATCCCAGATGTAGAGCTAGGGCAAAGAGCTATTATTGAGGTAGATGCACTGCCGGCTCTTCAGCTTGAGGGCGTGGTTGCCTCAATCGGCTCGCTGCCACTTATGGAGGCTGGTCTGATGCTATATAATGTCAAAATTAACTTTGATATCCCCGAGGGCTCAGAGCTAAAGGTTGGTATGAGCGCCACCACAGACATCGTTCTTGAGGAACGGGGCAATGTCTTATTGGTACCCAACAGGGCTATTACCCAAGACAGTCAAGGTAATCCAATAGTGAAGGTTACGATTAATGAGGAAATTGAGGAAAGACCGGTGGTTACCGGCATAAGTGATGGTTTTGATACCGAAATTTTAGACGGAGTTAGCGAGGGAGATGTGGTAATGATAGAGACGAAGGTAAAGCCGTCTTCGCCGGGATTATTTTAGGCAGTAAACCCGAGAGATTTAAACCACTATGAGTTATGGTCATGATTGAGCTGGAAAACATTACCAAAATTTACCGAATGGGAAAGGTAGAGGTTCCCGCCCTCAGAGGAATAACCCTTGATATTAAACAGGGAGAGATGGTGGCTATCATCGGTGCCTCAGGTTCGGGTAAATCTACCCTAATGAATATCGTGGGCTTTCTGGATAAACCTACTTTGGGTAGATACCTCTTTGACGGGGCTGATGTCAGCCGTCTTAGCGATAACCAGCTAGCCGTGATGAGAAACAAGAAAGTTGGCTTCGTTTTTCAAACATATAACCTTTTACCCCGCGCCAGTGCCCTGTCTAATGTGGACTTGCCTCTTATCTATGGCGGTGGCGGTCAAAAGCGTAAGCGAGCTATGGAGTCATTGGAGCGAGTGGGCTTAGCGACACGGGCAAAACATAAGCCCACTGAGCTATCGGGCGGCGAGCAGCAGCGGGTGGCTATCGCCCGGGCACTGGTCAACAACCCGGCTCTCATTTTAGCCGATGAGCCTACAGGCAATCTTGATAGTGCTTCCACTGCCGAGATTATTTCTATTTTTCGGCAGCTTAACCAAGATGGCATCACTGTGGTCATGGTGACCCACGAGATGGATATTGCTGAGCAAACCCAGCGCATCATTCGACTCCTGGATGGGAAGGTTATCAGTGATGAGAAGGTTGCTTAAACATACCATCCTTACTTCTGGCTGTTGGGAGATAAAAAGTGAAGTTTATTGAATCTTTTACTATTGCCCTAAGGTCGCTGTTCGCCAACAAGTTGCGCTCCTCGCTAACCATGCTTGGCATAATAATCGGGGTCAGCGCCGTAATCGCCATTATGGCCGGGGGTAGAGGAATGGAAAATTATGTTACCTCTACTCTGGAGGACATGGGTACAGATATTCTCTACGTGACGCCCAGTAACCCTAACGCACCTGGAGCGGCGGCAATGGCGCCCGGGTACGCTACAGCCACTCTTACTCTGGATGACGCTGAGGCGATAGCTCGCATCCCCTCAGTGCTGGGGGTAGCCCCAACCAACGAAAACTTTGTTGAGTTGACCTTTGGTGATGAAACTCTCGCCTCTGTAATAGAAGGCACTACCCCCGAATTCAAGGATCTCGGTTATGATATAGCATCAGGTCAGTTTATTACAGAGCGCAATGTAGCCTCCAGAGATATGGTGGCGGTGCTGGGTAGTGAGACAGCTAAAAAACTGTTTAGTGATGAAGACCCCCTGGGGCAGAAGATCAAAATCAATGAGAAACGTTTTACCGTCGTCGGCGTCCTGTCATCCAAGGGTGGTGCGATGTTCGGGTTTAGCCTAGACGAGATTGTGGCGGTACCGATAACCACCTATCAGACCCGGCTCTTTCCCCAGCGCACCCCCGGCGGTGAAGACGCCGTCCAGTCAATCGGGGTTATAGTCTCTGGTCCTGAGGCGATGGATAATGTAACAGCCGATATTGAAACCACCCTAAGGAACCGCCACCGTATTGATGAGGATGAAAAGGATGATTTTACCATCGTCAGCATGGAGCAGATGATCGGAGCCTTCAGTGATATAACCGGGGTAGTATCAATATTTCTGGCAGCTATCGCCAGTATCGGTCTGCTGGTTGCCAGTATTGGCATTATGAACATCATGCTGGTCTCGGTAACCGAGCGCACCCGGGAGATAGGCATTCGCAAGGCAGTCGGCGCCAAGCGACGGGATATCCTGCTTCAATTCCTGCTTGAGGCAGCGACGCTCAGCCTAATCGGCGGTGGCGCCGGCATTGCCTTCGGCTGGGCATTGTCCCTTGTCATTTCCATCATCGCCACGCTTGCGGGATTTCCGCTGCAAGCGACATTATCTCCACTCCATGTGATTATAGCCGTCGGGGTTTCGGTTTTTATTGGTCTTGCCTCCGGCATATACCCGGCAATGCGAGCCGCACGACTTAATCCAATTGATGCTTTACACTACGAGTAATAAAGATGAATTGGCTGGACATAGTTATTATAGTGGCTATTGCTATTCCTACCATCATTGGCCTGCGAATCGGCATCATAAAAGCTGCCTTTTCTCTGGCCGGGCTAATAGCTGGTATCATCCTAGCTGGGTATTACTACATTCCCCTTTCAGAGCGATTATCCTTTATCTCACCGACTAGTGTGGCTGAAATTGTCGCCTTTGCCATCATACTAATCGTAGTAGTGATAATTACCGCCTTTCTTGCATTATTACTGCGGCGGGTCGCCTCAATAATGATGCTGAGCTGGGTTAATCACCTAGGTGGCGCCATCTTTGGTTTTGTGCTGGGGTCTTTATTCTGTGGCGCCTTGCTCGCCGCCTATATTAAGTTCTTCGGTGAAACCCCACCTATTAATGAATCACATCTCACCACTATTTTATTATACGGCTTCTCTATGGTGCTGGCTCTGCTCCCTGAACCAATACGCTCTTTCTTTATAATAGTGCCCGGTAGTGAATTTCTATAAACTAATAATTAGACTTACTAATATGTGCCTTCGGCTGGGGTTTCACCCGGATGTAGGTTACGCCATTTATCAAGCAATTGCTCACGACTTTCTACATGGTCTGGGTCAGGCTCACAGCATTCTACAGGGCAAATCTCAACACATTTCGGTGATTCAAAGTTACCGACACACTCAGTGCATTTATCAGGGTCAATCACATAGGTTGTCTCCCCTTCACTGATAGCTTGGTTTTGGCACTCCGCTTCACAGGCACCGCAGCTTATGCACTCATCCGTAATTTTGTATGCCATACAATATACCTCCTAACTTTATTCCTTAAGTAACCTGTCTTTCTATGATTCACATTTTGCTCTGAGACCTCCTCCTTAAAGCTACTGCCACATGTTGAGGCACAAGGTTGTCAATGTTACCACCCAGACTGGCTGCTTCCTTAAGCAGGCTGGAGCTAAGGAATTGATATTTTAGAGTTGCCATCAAACAAACCACCTCTAACTCGGGGAATAAATATTTATTCATCATCGCCATATCGAAATCCCTTACAAAGTCACCACTCATTCTCAGTCCTCGCACTATCACCTGCGCCCCTACCTTTTTGGCAAAATCAACGGTTAGTCCATTAAAGGCTTCAACCTCAACATTGGGTTGATTAACTATTGCCTGTCTTACTAATTCCACCCTCTCTTCAGTGGTGAATAAGAGATACTTATCCGGACTATTATAAACCCCGATAATCAATTTTTCAAAAAGCTTAGCTGCTCTGATGGCAATATCAAGGTGCCCGTTGGTTATCGGGTCAAAGCCGCCCGGATAGATAGCAATAGTCAAGAACTACTCTCCTTTTTGTATACGGCAATATAACTATCACCGTGGCGGCGCTCTTTAATGAGATTTAATGTAGCATAGTTTGAGTTTAGGGAATGGTGAGAGGAGTGCGTTACCACGACAATTGAGTTTGCCCCAACGAGTTTAGAGGTTGCTACTTGTGTCACCAGGGTACCGATAGATGAATTAGAGTAGGGAGGATCCATTAATATAATGCTATACTCCTTATCCAGAAAAGTAATTGCTTTTCCTGCACTACAGCAATAAATATGAGCCTGGCTCGCTAGTTTTATCCTTTCTAAGTTTTGCCTAATTATATCACAACACCGTGGCTCGCGCTCAACAAAATCAACCCAGCCTGCATCACGACTTAGAGCTTCAATACCTAAAGCTCCGCTACCGGCAAATAAATCAAGCACCTGTAACCAATCGCTGGTAGTAGTCTCCAGTATTGAAAAAATCGCTCCCCGGACTAAATCTGTTGCCGGACGAACAATAGTTCCTCTGGGTACTTTAAGCCGATATCCCTTTGCTTTACCAGCGATAACTCGCATTCTATATGAAGGTATGTTTTATCTAGATTCTGCCTGATTTACTTAATATATACAACTAAAGCTCGTGTTTCGTCAAGTAGCCTGATTGCTTTTTATCAGGGCACATACCCTGGCTGAGGCGTCTTTGGTTAATAGCTCAACAAGCCAAAGCACATGACACCAAGGCCCAATTGGACATTGACAATTAATATTACCCACTTTTTCATGGGCCTGGGCATTAATTTACATCAGGACTTTCCACAATACTGTGTAATCAAGACAGGGTTAACATTTACAGTATGAAATTAGTTATTAAGTAGTAGCTCAATCTCTTGTCTTCGGCAGATAAGTTGTGATATACTAGCCATCGCTATTGTGAAAGGGGGGCAATAATTGCTGGCAAACTATGGCTATATCGGTTTATTTCTGGTGGTTGCCATTTTTTTTGCTATTACTACTCTTCTCCTCCCCTCTTTTCTTAGACTTATTGGTATTGTTCCCCACAAGCCCAATCCTATCAAGAATTCCACCTTTGAATGTGGGATGGCAACAATAGGTAAGTCGTGGGTTCAATTTAATTTCCGCTATTATTTTTATGCCCTCATATTCTTAGCCCTTGATGTCCTGATTATTTTTCTCTACCCATGGGCAGTTGAACTCAGGCAACTAGGGCGTTTTGGTTTTATCGTGATGCTTATTTTTATTGCCATTATTACTATCGGCTATATCTATGCTTGGAGAAAGAAGGTTCTGGAATGGAAGTAAAAGACATAACCAGAACATATATCTATTCAGATAAGGAGCTGGATAGGGTTGAGGGTGAGGCTATAGAGGCACTGAAGGCACATTGCCAGCAGCCTATTCCTGACCCGGATGCCTGGCTGGATAAGGAATTACGCCGCAATATCTTACTAACTACAGTAGATGCTACCTTAAATTGGGCACGGCGCTCTTCACTGTGGCCGGTAATCTGTTTTCCAGCTTGCTGTGCCTTTGAACTAATTGCTACCGAAGCCTCTCGCTTTGATATCTCCCGCTTTGGTATGGAAATCCTCCGTGCCTCACCACGTCAGGGTGACCTGATGATCACCGCCGGAACGCTGACCTGGAAGATGGCACCCCAGGTAAGACGAATCTATGACCAGATGGCTGAGCCGAAATGGGTAATAGCTATGGGGGCTTGCGCTATCAGCGGCGGCATTTTTGCCTCATCTTATAGCGTGGTTCCAGGATATAACCGTATAATTCCGGTTGATGTTTATGTGCCAGGATGCCCACCACGCCCTGAAGCTCTGCTCTACGGAATAAGGATGTTACAGAACAAGATAGCCAAAAGAACATTTTTATAAGAAGGCAGGTAGAGGATGACACTAGCCCTTTCCGTTAAAGAAATAGCCACCAAAATAGAGGGGCAGTTTCCCGGGAGCGTTGTCGAACCTAGCCAAGATAGCCTCGTAGTTGACCGTGAGTCTCTTTTTGAGATAACTCAATTCCTTAAGACCAGTCCAGAGTTTGACTTTGACTACCTTACCGGTATTACTGCTGTTGATTACTATGACTACTTTGAGGTGGTTTATCACCTAGCTTCAATAAAGCACAACCACAGCCTAATAGTGAAGACGCGATGCTATGGTCGGGATAACCCTACACTTCCTTCAATGATTAGTTTGTGGCGTGGAGCCGATTTTCAGGAGCGAGAGATTTATGACCTCATGGGGATTCATTTTGAGGGACATCCAAACTTAACACGCATTGTCCTTTGGCAAGGATTTGAAGAACACCCACTACGCAAGGATTATTGGTGATGGCACTCAGGACTGAGCCTTTCGTTCTCAATGTAGGTCCGGTACACCCGAGCACCCACGGGGTGTTTCGGATGAGAGCAACCCTTGACGGGGAAGTAATTGTAAACATAGAGCCGGTTTTTGGCTATCTACATCGCGGGATTGAGAAGCTGGCTGAGGAGCGAACTTATTCCGGGATCATTCCACTAACTGATAGGCTAGACTATCTAGCCTCAATGAGCAATAATCTGGCTTATGTCTTGGCCGTAGAAAAGCTGGCGGAGATAGAAGTCCCAGAACGAGCCGAATACCTCCGGGTTATAATGGTTGAGCTGCAACGCATTGCCAGCCACCTAATAGGAGTTGGGTCCTTTTTGAATGACTGTGGCGCCTTTTTTACTCCTTTCCTCTATATGTTCCGGGAAAGGGAGAAGGTTGTAGACATGCTAGATATGGTATCTGGTCAGCGGCTTACCTACAACTATATGCGGATTGGTGGAGTTAGCCAAGATATTCCCGATGAATTTTTACCGGCTCTGGACAAATTCCTGAAACAAATGCCTGGTTTTATTGATGAATATGACCAGCTTCTCAAGGAGAATGAGATATTGCTGGCTCGTGCCAAGGGCGTTGGCATCTTACCCAAAGAACTAGCTATCAACATTTCAGCCAGTGGACCGGTGCTTCGGGGCAGTGGGGTAAAATGGGATATTCGTAAGGCAGACCCTTATTCTGTCTATGACCGCTTTGAATTTGATATCCCCACCGGTACTGTTGGTGATTGTTATGACCGCTACCGGGTAAGGGTTGAGGAGATGCGGCAGAGCCTGCGTATTATTAAACAAGCTATGGAGCAACTACCCCCGGGAGCGGTGAGAAGCGAAGTACCACACCTGCTTCGTCCACCGGTAGGAGAAGCCTATGGACATATTGAGTCGCCGAAAGGTGAGCTCGGATTTTACCTAGTATCAGATAATTCCATTGCTCCCTACCGTTGCCATATCCGGGCACCAAGCCTAATCAACTTAACAGCGCTCCGGGATATGATGATTGGGTGGAAGATAGCTGATGCCATAATCATCTTTGGTAGCATTGATGTTTGCATGGGCGAGATTGATAGATAGTGACGATATTAAACTTTAACCTTAACTCAATACAGTACTGGCAAACCCTGCCCCCCGACTGGCCAGGTGAGTTCTGGTGGCACTGGCTGGTTTTTACCGTTATCATCATAGGCTTTGTTCTACTCTTGGTAATGGGTTTTATTTACATTGAGCGAAGGGGCATGGGGCGGATGCAAGCACGTCTCGGCCCCAACCGAACTGGACCCTTTGGTTTACTTCAACCAGTAGCTGATGCGATTAAGATATTGCTTAAAGAAGACATCGTTCCAACTAAGGCAGATAAGCTAGTTCACTGGCTGGCACCAGTGATTGCCTTTGCTCCGGTGTTAATGGTTTTCGCTGTGGTGCCGTTTCAGAACGGGGCAGTGCTAGCTGACCTAAATATCGGTATCCTCTATGTGGTTGCGATTAGCTCAGTGACAACAGTGGGGATATTTATGGCCGGGTGGGGCTCAAGTAACAAATATTCTCTCCTCGGTGCCATGCGCAGTGTAGCGGCAGTGGTGAGCTACGAGATCCCATTGGTGCTAACTATCGCTAGCGTGGTGCTAATTGTCGGCTCACTATCCCTGAATCAGATTGTACTGGCTCAGGACATCCCCTTTATTTTATTGCAGCCTCTGGGCTTTCTTCTCTATTTCATTGCCGGCTGTGCTGAGATTAATCGTAGCCCCTTTGACCTCTTTGAGGCTGATTCCGAGATTGTCGCCGGCTTTCACACTGAATACTCGGGGATGAAGTTTGCCTTGTTCTATCTGGCAGAATATGCTGAGGCTCTGGCTATTTCAGCGATAATTACCACTCTCTTCCTCGCTGGCTGGAGAGGGCCATTGCTGCCACCATGGCTCTGGTTTACGCTTAAGGTCATTATTGTATTCTTTGTAATGGTCTGGACGCGTACGACACTGCCTCGGGTCAGAATCGACCAGCTAATGGCGCTTGCCTGGAAGTTTCTCCTTCCCTTAGCTTTGATTAACCTGCTTATCACCGGTATAGAAGTGCTGACTTTGCCAGCAGCTTTACCTTGGGTGATGATACTGGCTAATTTTGCCATAATGGTGTTATTGGTACTGCTATGGTCTAAATTCTTCAGATTAGGAGGGGGCAGGGTTGAAGTTTGAACGGTACGGAATCGGCATTGCTAAGGGCTTAAGGGTAACCATTAAGCACCTTTTTCACCATCCGGTTACAGTACAATATCCTGAGCAGAGGCTTAATCCCTCGCGCCGAACCCGGGGTAATGAACTTATCTGGGACAGAACCAAATGTACTGGCTGTGCCACCTGTGCCAAAACCTGTCCTCAGGGTGTAATCAAGATTATAACCTCGGTTAGTACCGAGGAGAATAAATATGTAGTCGAGAAGTTCGAGGTGGATACGGGATACTGCATCTTTTGTGGCTTATGTGTTGAGGCTTGCCCCTATGAGGCATTGTTTATGGGTTACGCTTACGAACGGGCAAAGTACCGTCGTGGCGAGCTAGTTCAGGCTAATGAAATGCTGGGGGCATCACCAGAGAGGCGACCCAGCGGGTATATGCATCCTGAGATTGCAGCACAATTACCGAGACAGACCTTGCTGCTGGAGAGAATTACCGAGGAAGAGTAATGGGACTTGAGATTGCGTTTTGGATATTAGCCGTAATAGGCATAGGAGCTGCTTTAGCCGTAGTTTTACTCCGTGATATTTTCCGAGCGGCTCTTTGCTTAGTTCTTTCTTTTCTGACTATAGCTGGAATCTATATTACCCTCAGCGCTGACTTTCTAGCAGCAGTTCAGGTTCTGATTTATGTTGGTGCCATAGGTATACTGATTATTTTGGCTATCATGCTAACCAGGGATGTTCAGCGGGGGAGCCTTTCCAATAAATTACGTATTCCGGCTTTTGTGATTGCTATTTTATTTTTAGGGGCGGTGGTCTTTGCCATGATCAATACCCCATGGCAGTTAGCCGGCGTAGCTCCGCTGGAGCCTACTACTCCAGCCCTGGCTGGTAAGCTTTTTGGTGAAAAGGGCTTTATTTTACCCGTAGAGATTGCCGCTGTCTTGTTATTAGCTGCCATTTTAGGAGCCATCGTTCTAGTTAGGGAGAAATAGGAATATGTCTATAGGTTTAGAGCATTACCTTATATTATCAGCCATTCTATTCTCAATTGGGCTATATGGAGCTCTGGCTAAACGCAATGCCATAGTTATTTTGATGTCTATTGAAATTATGCTTAATGCGGTGAATATCGCAATGGTCGCCTTCTCACGGTATATTGTGCCATTGCTGCTAACGGGGCAGGTCTTTGTTATTTTCATTATAGTGGTGGCGGCGGCTGAGGCAGCCGTTGGCTTAGCCATTATAATAGCTATCTATCGCAGTCGTGAGACTATAGATGCAACCAAAATAGATTTAATGAAATGGTAGTTTATTATGTGGGTAGAGATTAAACAGGCACAAAGCTTAATGGTAGCTGAGATGTGGAAGGAGTTCTTTGAGGGTGAAGGGATTCCGACCCGCATTCTACCGACCTCTGGCGAGCCTATCGGCCGGGAATTAACTGCCTATCGTGTCCTGGTGCCTAGTGATAAAGAGCATATTACCGAAGAGGTATTGAGGAAACTGTAATGCCGTATGAGTTAGTCTGGCTTATATTTTTACTACCGCTTTTCTCGTTTGCCCTAATTTCTTTTGTTCTGAGACCCTCTCTCACCCATAAGCCCAGGGTCAGCGGTTACATTACTATTGCCTCTCTACTGAGTTCCCTGGCTCTATCAATCTGGGCATTAATGGAAGTGATGGCTGCCCCGAGTCATAATCTAGCAATACCTGATATAAGCTGGGTGATTATTGAGGGCGGGATTACTATTCATCTGGGTCTGATAATGAATTCGCTAACGGCGGTGATGCTGTTAGTGGTTATCATAGTCAGCCTAATGGTTCAGATTTATTCGCAGGGCTACATGCATGGAGACCCTGGCTATCACCGCTACTTTGCCTTTATGTCGCTATTTACTGCCTCTATGATTGGTTTGGTTCTGGCTGATAATCTGCTTTTCCTGTATGTGTTCTGGGAGCTGGTTGGCTTATGCTCCTATCTGCTTATTGGCTTTTGGTTTCATCGTCCAGCGGCAGCCAATGCGGCTAAGAAGGCGTTTATTGTTACCCGACTTGGTGACTTCGGCTTCCTAGCGGCAATATTGCTTCTATTTTCTAATACCGGGACTTTTAATATTGCTGAATTGCATAGCCTAGCAATAACTGGGGTTTTGGCTGGCACAGTTCTAACTTGGGCGGCAATTGGTATTTTCGCTGGTGCTGTAGGCAAGTCAGCCCAATTTCCACTCCATGTATGGCTGCCTGATGCTATGGAGGGTCCGACGCCGGTTAGCGCCCTAATCCATGCTGCCACTATGGTAGCCGCTGGCGTCTTTCTGGTAGCTCGCACCTTCCCCCTCTTTGAGCACTCGGTTGAAGCATTAACCACAGTAGCTATCATTGGTGGCTTTACCGCTATTTTTGCGGCTACTATGGGGTTAGTGATGACCGATATTAAGCGAGTTCTGGCTTATTCTACTATCAGCCAGCTTGGCTATATGATGCTGGGCTTGGGGGCTGGTGGGGTAGCCATTGGTATTTTTCATTTGTTTAATCATGCCTTCTTCAAGGCACTACTATTTCTCGGAGCGGGCAGCGTTAATCACGCTACAGGAACATTTGATATGCGAGAGATGGGTGGACTACGCAAGGTGATGCCGTGGACCTATGCTACTTTTGTTATTGCCTCGCTCAGTATTGCTGGTATCTGGCCCCTCTCTGGCTTCTGGAGTAAGGATGAGATATTAGCCAGTTCTTTGACAAGCCAGCCCATACTGTTTTATCTGGCAATGATAACCGTATTTATAACTGCTTTTTATATGTTCCGAGTGGTATTTATGACCTTTGGCGGTAACTATCACGGAGGTGGTTCAGAGGCTCACGATAAGCCTCACGAATCGCCTTCGGTAATGGTTACACCAATGGTGATTCTGGCTATCCTGGCGGTGTTTTCCGGTTTTTGGAATGTTACCGGACACTTTGGTGCGCTTCTAGGTCATGGCGAAACGCATAGCTTTACCGAAGGCTTTTTTGGAATTCTAGCCCATCCTCTGCCGTGGATATCACTAATACTGGCTGGTTTGGGAATCCTTTTGGCTTACGCTATTTACAGTGCTAAATGGCTATCTGCAGAGCGGATACGCGGATTCTTTTCTCCATTGCATACCTTATTCTATAGAAAATACTGGTTTGATGAACTATATGAAAATGTACTGGTAAAAAAGGCTTTAATCGGCGGATTTTTTGCCGGCTTACAGCAAATTGATACTTACGGCGTTGATGGAGCAGTAAATGGAGTGGCTAATGGAGCTTTGGCTAGTGGTAGGACTATTAGGAGGGCACAGACAGGGCAATTACAGCTCTATGGTCTATTCATTGGTATAGGTATTTTAGCTATTGTTCTAGGTTTGTATTTCTTTGGATAAATAATTATGAGTTTTAATTATCTGTCAACGATAATCTTTCTACCGGTGGCAGGTGCAATTCTGATTGCGTTTATACCTGGTCTATCAGACCGTGTGATTAAGCGCATCGCGGCTATCTTTACTCTTATTCCTCTAGGTTTAGCCCTCTTTCTCTTCTGCAATTTCGATAGTTCACTGGGGGCGGGAATAATTCAATTTGAGGAAAAGCTGTTATGGATTCCCGCCATCAATGCTTACTACCATTTAGGGGTTGATGGCTTGAGCCTGCCACTGATAGTATTGACCGCCTTCCTGGGTTTTATGGTGGTTCTCATCTCGTGGAAGATTAACCTCAGAGTTCGTGAATACTTTGCCTGGTTACTGCTTCTGGAGACAAGTATCCTGGGGGTGTTCTGCTCCCTTGATCTGCTGCTATTCTTCATCTTCTGGGAGATAGAGGTTATCCCTATGTACTTCTTAATCTCTATCTGGGGAACGGGCAGAAAGGAATACTCAGCGATAAAGTATGTTATTTATACTTTATTTGGCAGTGCTATGATGCTGGCTGGCATCATTAGCCTCTATTTCACCACAGGCAGTTTGAGTATGGTAGAAATTGCCCAGACCGGGATTGCATCATTTACAGCAGTAATCCCGGTGGTGGCTATCTTCTTCCTTCTCTTAATTGGCTTTGCCGTTAAGCTGCCCGTAGTTCCACTACATACCTGGCTGCCTGATGCCCATACTGATGCCCCGACAGCGGGGAGCGTGATGCTAGCTGGGGCACTAATTAAGATGGGCGGTTACGGGATGATTCGAATCTGCGTAAGTATCTTCCCTGAGACCGCAAAAGCTTATGCTCCTATCTTGTTAACATTAGCTGTAATCAGTGTACTCTATGGGGCAGCATTAACTCTGAGACAGACCGACCTGAAGAGGCTGATTGCATATAGTAGCGTCAGTCATATGGGCTTTGTGCTACTCGGTGTCTTTGCTCTGGGTCAGGTGAGCCTAACTGGAGCTGCTCTGCAGATGGTCAGTCACGGTGTTATTACAGGACTCCTGTTTGCCATGGCTGGACTGGTCATACACAATGTGGAAGAGCGCGACCTCAAGAAGCTTGGTGGTCTGGCTCGGCAGATGCCAGTTATAGCCATCGTCTTCTCCATAGCCGGTTTGGGTGCCTTGGGATTGCCAACCACTAGTGGCTTTGCCGCTGAGTTCCTAGTGTTTGTCGGCAGCTTTTCCAGTACCGTTGTTAGCGGCATTCAGGTCTACACTATCCTGGCAGTGCTGGGTGTTGTCCTAGCCGCTGGTTATATCCTATGGATGTTACAACGTACATTCTATGGTCCAGTATTAGAACAATATAATGGAGTGAAGGATGCCAACACCATGGAAAAGGTTTATATGTTTGCCTTCGTTGCGTTAATTATGCTGATAGGTATCTATCCGGCAATTTTGACCGATATTATTAAGCTCGGTATCTCGCCCATAGTGGGCTTATTAGGTGGGTAAAGCTGGTGCTTAAAGGAGTAAGCTGTTGAATCTTGAGCTATTTATACCAGAGCTGAGCTTGCTTGCCTGCGCTATAGCGGTAATCTTGCTCGACCTCTTTATTCAGCGGAAGGGGCTGCTGGCAGTGGTCGGCATAGCTGGGTTGGTGGTATCGGCTGGTTTCACCCTGGCTATGTGGGGAGGCAGCTCTCAGGCTATCTTCAATAATATGTTGGCGGTGGATAACTTTGCCCTATTCTTCAAGCTATTATTTCTAGGTATTGCCGCCCTGGTTATTCTCGCCTCTGTAGATTATGTATCCAAGTTTACTCGCTTTCAGGGTGAATACTATGCTCTGGTGCTTCTAGCAGCTCTGGGCATGATGCTAATGGCGGCTACCGCCGAGCTAATTTCTATTTATATTGCCTTAGAGCTGACCAGCATATCTTTATATGTTCTAGTTGGCTTTCTCAAAGACCAAAAGTCAAGTGAGGCTTCACTCAAATACCTGCTGCTTGGTGCCATAGCCTCGGCGGTACTGCTTTATGGCATGGCACTAGTTTTTGGTTTTACCGGCAAGACACAGCTAGGGGAAATTGCCCAGGTTATCCAGGCTATGTCTTTATCAGGTATTCTGTCTAGCCCGGGACTTATTTTGGGCATAGTGTTGCTCATAGCTGGCTTTGGCTTCAAGATTGCCGCTGTCCCCTTCCAGATGTGGGTGCCTGATGTTTATGAAGGAGCACCGACCCCAATAACTGCCTATCTCTCGGTGGCTAGCAAGGCTGCTGGCTTTGCCATTATATTGCGGGTTTTCTACTCTGCCTTTGGCTTACCACAATGGCTGAGTCTGGATTGGGGGTTAATCTTCGCTGTGCTTGCCGTTATAGGTATGACCCTGGGTAATATAGCCGCTCTCCCCCAGACCAACATCAAGCGTATGCTAGGTTACTCCAGTATAGCTCAAGCGGGCTACCTTATGGTGGGACTGGCTGCTATGGGGGCTTCTCCAGCGACTGATGCTCTGGGACGTAGCACTATTCTATTCTTCTTAGCCGGCTATGCATTTGCCAACCTGGGCGCTTTTATTGCCATTATTGCTATCTCCAACAAGGTCAATAGCGATATTATTAACGACTATTCTGGCATGGGTAAGCGGGCACCGCTACTGGCTTTAGCCTTGACTCTGTGTCTTATTTCCCTTATTGGCATGCCACCAGCCGCTGGATTTATGGCAAAGTTCTACATCTTCAGCGGGGCGGTACAGCATGGATTGCTGTGGTTAGTAGTTATTGCCGTAATAAATAGCGTAATATCCGCGTATTACTATCTCCGGGTGGTGAAGGTAATGTGGCTTGGTGAGCCAGCTTCTGAGGAAAAGGTGCTCTCCTCCGGAGCCCTGAGGATAGCTCTATCCATCTCCTGTCTGGGCGTCTTACTACTTGGAGTTATCCCCGGCTTCGTAATGAAGCTAGCCGAGCTAGCAGCTAAGATGTTCAAATTTTAGTTTTCCCTCTAGTATCCCTTTCGTATGCTATCTGATTTATCATATATTATAGTCAATAACAGAATTAAGTATTGGAGGTGCTGCATGTCCAAGGCGTTAGTGGTCTATCACTCTGCAACAGGTCATACTAAAAAGATGGCAATAGCTATTGGTGAGGGGATAAAGAATGCTGGGCTCGATGTTGAGGTTAAGAGCGTGGATAATACAAGCTTAGATGACCTTATTGCTGCTGATGCGATAATTCTGGGTTCACCAACCTACTTCGGCACCGTGTCTAACAAGATGAAAGCGTTTATTGACAAATCCACTAAAATCTGGCCTAACCAACCTGGCGAACTAAAGGATAAGATTGGCGCTGCTTTTACCTCTTGTGCGGATGTAGCTGGCGGAAGTCAGATGACCCTGCTTTCCCTTATCCAGGCTATGTTATGGCATGGGATGGTGATAGTCGGTCACCAATTGGGTTTCTCTGGAGCAGTTTCAATTGAAGCGCCCGATAAGGATTGCATCGCTGAGTGTAGGCAGTTTGGTGAGCGGATAGCTATCTTTGTTAAGCACTAGTTCCAATGTAAAATGAGAATGTTAACCTTATATTATTACCGTCTCTTCTTCTAAGATTCCCTTTTACAACCGTTTAGATCCAAATCCTGGTATAAGCTATCTTAGCAGACCCGAAGGTACTATCTGAGTGTTCACCCTCAGCCATCTGAAGGATTCTGGTTGTAATCGAGAGCTACCCTTTGAAAAGCTTCTTTCCTAGTTGATTGATGGTGTATAATTGAGTTAGGTAATTGCTAGGAAGCCCAGGGATGAGCACTTGGAGATAACAGTGGAAATTGCGATTATTGTTCTTCTAGTGGTTCTGGTCGGTTTCTTTGCTTGGGATAGGCTTCGAGGACGGCAGAGGTGGAAAGAGCAGGGTGAGACTTTATCCAAGATAGTGGAAGAAAAGGTAGCGGGTAGCGTGGGAGTTTTTGGCGACCTACGAGAGCGGTTAGGCGAATTGACCAAAAGAACAAAGGATATTGAGGAGGCGAGCAAGAGCATTTCCAGCTTACAAGAGGCGCTGCGCGCCCCCAAGTTCAGGGGTGAATTTGGTGAAGTTGGACTGGAGACTCTGCTGATGAATCATTTCTCAGGCTCTTATCATTTACAATACAGATTTCAAAACGGTAAAATTGTGGACGCAGTGCTGCGAATTGGTGAAAATTTAGTCCCTATTGATGCTAAGTTTCCATTCCCCCTAGAGGACTTTGAAAGAATGGTTACGACCCAATCTCAAGAGGAGCAAATTCGCTTACGGAGGCAATTCACCCGTACCATTAAGAAGCATATTGACGATGTGAGCCAGTATATTCAGCCTGATGAAGGCACATTTGACTTTGCCCTACTATATATTCCTGCCGAAAATCTGTATTACGAAACGGTTGTCCGGGGTTCCCAACCCAGCCAAGAAAGTGACATATATTCGTATTGTCGTCAGAAGAGGGTATTTATAGTATCACCAAATACCTTTTATGCTTACTTGCAAGCCATTGTACTTGGGCTGAATGGATTACAAGTTGAAAAATTCGCCCGGGAAATAGTCGGACAGTTGGAACGCCTCAAGGGTGAACTTCAGGATTTTCAGGAGGATTACGAGCTAATAGGCAGGCACATTTCTAATGCTGCCAAAAAGCATACCGAGGCTGAAACTAAATTAACCAGGCTCAGCGGCAGGTTAGAACTCCTTAAAGGAGAAACTCGTGTTGAAGAATTACCGCAAGGGGACACTCAGACAGGCAATGAGGATAAGTAACTAATGAATAGAACCAGGGGGTTTGTTAATCTAAATAGGTTTAAGTCAGGCAGGGCGATAAAACAACTGATGAAGATTGCTGATGATAAGGGTAGCGGGTAGAAGGCAAAGGAGAAAGAAATGAACCAACGCCTTCGCACCCTGTATATCTTATTGGGAATTAGTATCCTTATGCTCGGCGTCGGTTTGGTTCTCCTCCTGGTACAATCAGGCTGACGATGAACCAGAAAAGGAAGTAAGGTTAGTAAGTTAAGAGTTTGCTTTTTACTCACTCAACCTCTATTTTGGTTCTCTCCTTGGCTTCAGTCTTTTCGGTTTCCTCAGCCCGCTCTATTGCCTTGTCAAGCAAGCTGCGAAGGGCTAATAGCGCTTCTTTGTGGGCTGTTCTGAAATGACCCCTGCTTGCCTCAGGCACAATGGAGAGTATTGGCGTTTTGAAGTGCAATACTACTTCCTCTCCTGGGTG
Source organism: Dehalococcoidia bacterium (assembly GCA_011170285.1). Classification (GTDB taxonomy): domain Bacteria; phylum Chloroflexota; class Dehalococcoidia; order Dehalococcoidales; family W498; genus W498. The sequence goes on along the minus strand of DUEE01000016.1, from coordinate 190,744 downwards.
ATACTCAATTTCAAAAACCTTTTCAGCCATGGTTTTCACCTCCTTTCTGTTGGTCAAACCGGATTCTTAGCTTACCCTCTTCAAATCTGGCTTTGGTAGCAGTTAAACCAACCAGGGTATGGGGGAGAAGTATATTCCGTTTGTAGTTTCCTACCCGAATGATGAGTTCATCACCACTCTGCATCAGAGAAATGTCTCCCCTTTCAATGAGAGGGAGAGCCAAGGTAAGAATGTAATGTGTATCCTCTTTGTGCAAATCTTGAACCTGCCCCTGAAAGAAAAGCCTGGTGGGGTCGTCTTCCTGGTAGAGGGCATCAGCTATAACTTTAAGCATGGGAATGCCTACCACCTCCCGGTCAAGAAGGGGTATGGTGGAGATGGGAATGGGAGCAAAGCACTCCTCAATCACCCCATAATATTTGTTCTGGCTCTCTTTCCAAAAGTTGAAATACTGGTCAGCTACTTTATCGGGGATGAAACGATTACAGATAATTAGGTCGGTGAGATAACCATAGAGGTTAAGATAGGTAAAGGTGCGCTGTGCTTCCTTGATTACCATCTTCTCAGGGTTGACCACTAGGCGCACTGTGGTCACATCTTGATTGCCGAGGATAGCCCGTATTTCATTAAGTTCAGAGTATAAGTTCTGCGCTGAGGCAAAGATCTCGTCATCGGGCATGGGTATGTTTGTTAGTGCTTTGACAAAGGGGTGCACAACACTAGCTGCCCTACGACCAATGGGAAACATCTTTGCCATCCACCAGTGTAATACCTCAGGGAAAGCAAGGAAGCGCAATGTTTCCCCCGTGGGAGCACAATCCACGATAATGACTTCATATTGCTCGCTCCGACAGTAGTCAACAATATACAACAGGTTTGCCAATTCCTCCATTCCGGGAAGAATGGCCATCTCATCAGCCACTACTTCCTTCATCCCTCGCCAAACCAAGAGAGCTGACATCCACTCCTGGATAATGCCCCAGCGAGTTTCTAAGGTGTGTAATATTTTTGGTTCCTGTCCCCAAAGGTTAGCAATGATAGGTCGGGGTTCATCTCCAAGGGTAAGGTCAAAGGAATCAGCTAGGCTATGAGCACTATCGGTACTGAGGATTATGGTTTTGTAACCCAGCTCTGCTGAACGCAAGGCAGAGGCAGCAGCAACTGTGGTTTTTCCTACCCCTCCCTTTCCCATATATAGAATAACTCTCACCCTAATGCCTCCATATTTTCATATTATAGTCACTTGTACTTTCCCTAGCAAATGCAAGCCTTGAGATTAATCTTGACACCTCAAGATGCCAATGCTACACTTCATTTACCTCAAGTGGTCTTCTGTTTAGAAAGCGGCTTATCGTTGTGAAAAGAGTTGGCATTCTCTATCACCCTATGATTGAAGCTGCCTATACCCTGGCTAAGGAACTGCAAGAGTTCCTAAGCTCGAGCGGTGTTTCTACCTGGCTGTGTTCTGCTTGGGAAGGAGAGGAGTCCAGGGCTCAGGCAAATGATACCGATTTGATTCTTAGTATCGGTGGTGATGGCACTATTCTGCGGGCAGCTCAGGCGGTAGTTCCTGTCCAAACCCCCATTACTGGTATAAATTTGGGCAAGCTAGGATTTATGACCGAACTCAGTGCCGATGAAGCTAGGGATAAGCTCCCTGTCTTGTTGGCTGGGGAGGGTTGGACTGATGAGAGAGCTATGCTTGAGGCAGAGCTTTCTCCCACCGACCAGGAGCCACCTCGTATATTTTATGCCTTAAATGATGTGGTGGTGTCTCGGGGAGCAATAGCTCGGGTAGTCTATACAGAAGCCAGCATTGATAATGAGCCACTGACTACCTATAAAGCTGACGGAGTAATTGTGGCTACAGCCACTGGCAGCACTGGCTACTCACTGGCCGCTGGCGGACCTATCCTACATCCACAGGCTAAAGAATTCCTTCTATTACCAATAGTGCCTCATCTTAGTCCAGCATACACTTTAGTATTACCCTCCACAGCCGTAGTTAAGCTACGCATTAGCACCGCTCATCAGGCAACAGTGAGCATTGACGGTCATATTAATTTACCCCTGTCAAGTGGCGCCGTTATTACAGTTAAGCTTAGCTTTAATACAGTTCGATTCTTGAGGACTCATCCCAAAACCTCTTTCTATAGCTCTCTGGAGCAAAGGTTGAAAGGAAAACAATAATTTGAATCCTGCAGAAAGAGCCAAAATCAGAGATGCACCCCAGATGCATCGGTTAATCAATCATTTTGCTGATAAGGGTGAAATGCTGGCTCGCTCGTTGAGCGAGATATATGAAAATATCAGGGATTACTTTGTAGTTAGACAGGGTGAGCGGGTGGTTGCTTGTGTCGCATTGCATGTTAGCTGGTCGGACTTAGCTGAGATAAAGTCACTGGCTGTAGCTAAGGATAGCCAGGAGCAGGGAATTGGGGCTCGACTAGTGGAAGCCTGTCTCAAGGAGGCTAGGGAGCTTGGTATTCCCACTGTTTTTTGCTTAACCTATAAATCAGCCTTCTTTGAGAAGGTTGGCTTTTCCCAGATAGATAAAGCGGAGTTGCCACACAAGGTCTGGGGGGAGTGCTACCGCTGCCCCAAATTCCCCAATTGTGATGAGGTAGCTCTTACCTACCACTTAGAGGAAGTCTAACTTGGATAAGGAAAAGACACTATCCAGCCAACTTATCTATGAGGGACGAGCGGTAAAGCTACGAGTTGACACTGTGGAAATGCCCAGTGGCAGAAAAACCAGGCGAGAGATTGTGGAGCATAGCGATTGTGTGGCTATTATCGCTATTGATGATAATGACAATGTGTTACTAGTTAATCAATTTCGCAAGCCAGTAGAGAAGGAGCTGCTGGAAATACCAGCTGGTGGCATTGAGCTTGGTGAAGACCCGGTGGCCACTGTTAGACGTGAGTTAAGCGAGGAAACGGGCTACCTGCCCAGAAAGGTGGAAAGGCTAGGTGGTTTTTACTCCACACCAGGTTATTGCACTGAATACCTTTACCTTTACCTAGCTACCGACCTTATTCCTAGCCAATCATATGCCGAGGATACCGAGAATATTAGGTTAACCCGGGTGCCGATTAGCCAGATTTCCAGTCTTATTACATCCGACAGCATCTGTGATGCCAAGAGCATCGCTGGGCTGCTTATCTTCTTAGCATATCTCAAAACTCAATAGCTATTTACCCTGCTAAACACCAAGCTTTATCTTTATAATATTCCCCATATTGCGATGTTTCCGGCAAGAAAGTGTAATGAGAACCATGAGGCGGAGTGTGGTTATTGCGGGTTTTACATTCTTCCTAGGCTTTGTGGGATTGGCTGTTCTACTAAACTATGCTCTTTGGGGTTATCTTCAACTTGCCTGCCTTTGTATCTGGGTTTTAGTGCTACCGATCTATATTTTTTAGTTAAACAGGCAGCCCTTCTTTCATCACTTGGGGAAGAAGCTTAGACTGGAAACCTAACTTTTTGGATGCCTGTTATTTTGCCTAGGCATAGTGGTGCGTGTTTATGGAGCTTAGTTTGCTCACCTTGCTAACGGACTAGTTAGCCCAGCGCATTTGGGAGCTTGCGACCGCCAAGAAGATGCATGTGGAGATGAGGCACTAACTGTCCCCCTTGCTTACCACAGTTTATCACTAGGCGATATCCACTTTCGAAAATACCTTCCCTTTTTGCCAGTTGATTGGCAATACTTACCATATGCCCCATTAGCCGAGACTCGGCTTCAGACAGATGGGCAAGGGAAGGAATGTGCTTCTTGGGGATAATTATCAGGTGTATAGGCGCCTGGGGACTAATATCAGGGAAGGCAATTACTTCGTCATCCTGGTAAATGATTTCACTGGGCACCGTGCCAGCTACAATTTGACAGAAAATACAATCCATCCCTTATTTCCTCCTTTGGTATCTGGCTTTACCCTGGTCAAACAGGTCTTCCCCATAAATATCATTGGCGACAATAGCTGGGAAGTTATCAACATTAAGCCGCAAGATAGCCTCGGTGCCTAAATCTTCATAGGCTATAACCTCTACACCTTTAATAGATTGAGCTAGTAAAGCGCCGGCGCCACCTATGGTGGCGAAATAAACAGCCTTATACTTCTTTATAGCTTCTTTTACTGCTGGTGAGCGGTTGCCTTTACCAATCATAGCTCTGAGCCCGGCAGCAATAAGGCGCGGGGTGTATATGTCCATACGACTACTGGTAGTGGGACCGGCTGAGCCAATAATCTGCCCCGGTTTCGCAGGGGATGGTCCCATATAATACAATGTTTGTCGGTTAAGGCCAAAGGGTAACTTATCACCCTTATCCAGGGCTTGAATAAGCCTACAGTGAGCGGCATCACGAGCGGTATAGATAACCCCAGAAATAAAAACCCTGGTGCCTACCTTTAGTTTATCTATTATTTCAGCCTCAATTGGTGACGTAATGTTTATCTACCTCACCCCCTTTATAGTAATGTCTCTCGGTGGCGAGCGCTGTGGCACTGGAGATTGATGGCTACCGGTAGGCTGGCAATATGGGTAGGCATAACCTCAGCGTGTACTGCCAAAGCAGTAATTCTACCGCCAAAGCCCAGCGGTCCAATACCCAGAGCATTAATACGAGCTAGAATCTCTTTCTCAAGCTCAGCGATTTCAGAGTCAGGGCTCGGTTTAGCTAACGGACGGAGTAATGCCTTCTTAGCCAGGAGCATTGCCTTTTCTGCTGTACCGCCTATGCCGAGACCCATAATTAGCGGCGGACAGGGATTGCCTCCTGCCTCATCAATAGTCTTTACTACCAGGTTAATGATGCCTTGCCTACCGTCACCTGGCTTGAGCATAACCACTTTGCTCATATTCTCAGCCCCGCTTCCTTTAGGCATAACAGCAATCCTTAGCTGGTCACCAGGAACTATTTCAGTATGAATAACGGGAGGGGTATTATCCTTGGTATTTATTCTGGCAGAGAAGGGCTGGCTGACTATGGATTTGCGCAGGTAGCCTTGAGTATAGCCCAGGCGCACTCCCTCCTCTACGGCAGCATACAGGTTACCACCAGTAATATGAGTTTCCTGACCTATTTCAAGGAACACCACTACTGTGCCACAGTCCTGACATAAGGGAAGTTGCTCTTGGCTAGCAATCCGGGCATTTTCCATAAGCTGGCTTAAAACCTCTCTTCCCAATGGAGATTCCTCGGACTGCTGCGCCTGCCTAAGCGCTGATAATACATCCTCACCCAACTCAAAATTTGCCTGCTGACAAAGCTGGGCTACCGCCTGATTAATAGCGCTTACTTCAATCTCTCTCATTTGGCGTTATCTACCTCACCTCATTAGGTTCTTATTTGGTAACCCCATCCCCTTTATCCCCTCTCAAAATCTAGCCAAAGGTCACCAGACTGCGACTCTGTCGAGCTACGCAAGGCGAGTCTGCGCCTTCCCCTTGATAAGGAGAAGGGGAACCATTATTTTAGAAGGGGCTCCGCCCCTTCACTCTACCCTTTGTGGGTGACTTCATCTGTTAAGATATTGCCTTGGTAACCAAATTAGCAACCACTATCCCTGCCCAGACAAATGCGGCTATAATGATTATACCTACCGACGATTTCCAGCTATAGGCTCCAATAACTAAGGCGGCAGCTATATCAGTTATGACGGCTAATCCTATTGCGTAGCCAGCGCCGAACTTTTTAAAACACCAAATACAGTAATGGCATCAAGGGTATAGCTATTACTGCCCCGAGAACAACTGTCAGCCAGGGATTAACCTCTTTAATATTGGCAATGACTGAAGCCATACCTACCATCTTGGGGCACAGGATAAAAAAGCCAAAGGCTAGTGAAGCTACTATGACAGCCATCAACTTCACTTACTTCCCCCTTTCATAATATTAATAAGCTCCCGCACTGCCTCAGCCGAAGTGGCTAAGACTTGCTTTTCTTCCATAGTCAGCTCTAGCTCTATTATTTCCTCAATGCCACTTCTGCCCAGCTTGACCGGGACGCCGATGACACTGTCTTTAATTCCATATTCACCCTCTAGGTAAGTAGCACAGGGCAAGACTTCTTTCTTGTCTAAAATTATGGCCTCCACCATCTGGGCAACAGCGGCTGATGGAGCATAGAAGGCACTGCCAGTTTTGAGTAAGTTTACAATCTCCTCTCCACCACTTATGGTGCGCGCCTCCAGTCTCTCAATAGTTTCTCGGGGCAGCAGCTTAGTTATCGGTACGCCACTAACTGTAGATAGCCTGGGGATAATAACCATATTGCTACCGTGTTGCCCCAGAACACAGGCGGATACATCTTTTACCGATACCTTAAGCTCAGCAGCGATGAAGCTGCTAAGCCGGGCGCTATCTAGGACGCCAGATAAGCCAAAAACTCTATTTCGGGAAAATTGACTGGTATGGATAGCTAAATGGGTCATAGCATCTACCGGATTGGTAACCATAATGATAATGCAATTGGGAGAGTGGCTTACTACATTGCGAGTAACCTCGGTGATAATCTTCATATTAGCTAGCAGCAGCTCATCACGAGTCATACCTGGTTTTCTTCCAGAGCCAGAGGTAATGATTACCACATCCGAGTTAGCTGTTTCCTGGTAGCTATTGGTTCCAATAAGGTGAGAGTTAAAGTTGAGGATAGGTGCTGACTCTAGAATATCCAGCGCCTTACCTTGAGGCAGACCTTGAATAATATCCATCAGGATTATATCCGCATAGTCTCTCTCAACCAATCGCCGGACGCAGGCGGCACCGACACTTCCAGCACCGATAACGCTTATTTTTTTTCTTAGCAACCTACCTCCTTTAAGTTTTTATCAGGTAACCCTATCCCCTGTATCCCCTCTCCGAGTCGAGTCTGCGACTTCCCCTTATCAAGAGGAGAGGGAGTTATGGTTACCGAAGGGGCTAACGCCCCTTCAATCTACCCCTTATAAGGGAAATTAGTTATGTAAGAGAAGATTTTACCCCGTATTCGCCTCTCTTCAACTCTCCTTAGGTATTGCTTGACTTTTCTAGTTTCTCAATCACGGCATCGGCTACCTGTGAAGTGCCTACTAATTGGGCATTGGGTATATTAGTCTTCATATCATAGGTAACATTCTTCCCCTCGGCGATAACCTCAGCTATGGCTTTTTCCAGCCTATCAGCCGCTTCTGTCTCACCCAGGTGGTTGAGCACCATTACTCCAGAGAGCATCATTGCCATAGGATTGACCTTATTTTTGCCAGCATACTTAGGAGCACTACCGTGGGTTGGTTCGAAGACAGCCATGTCATCGCCCAAATTAGCTCCGGGGGCTAACCCCAGTCCACCCACCAGTCCGGCACACAAGTCAGAGATTATGTCGCCGTAAAGATTAGGAGCCACTATCACATCAAACTGTTGCGCTCTTTTCACCAGTTGCATGGTCATGTTATCTACAAGTCTATCCTCAAATTCAATGTCAGGATATTCTTTAGCAACTTCTCTGGCAACAGCCAGGAACAATCCATCTGAGAATTTCATAATATTGGCTTTGTGCACTGCGGTTACTTTTTTCCTTTGATGAGCTCGGGCGTAATCAAAGGCGAACCTGACAATCCTTCGGCTGCATGAATCCGAGATTGATTTTATACTAAAACCCGAGTCCTTCCTGACTACCTCTCCCTTCGTCTCTAGAAGTAACTCTATGAGCCTTGCTGCTTCAGGAGTTCCCTCCTCAAACTCAATACCACTGTAAAGGTCTTCAGTATTTTCTCTCACCACTACAATATCCACATCTTTGTATAGAGTGGGAGCCCCAGGGTAGGTTTTGCAGGGACGGAGACAAGCATAAAGGTCTAGCCCCTTACGCAGAGCTACATTTACACTTCTAAAGCCTGAGCCTACAGGTGTAGTAACTGGTCCCTTAAGGGCAACCTTGTTCTTTCTAATGGACTCAAATACGTAGGCAGGGAGAGGTGTGCCAAACTCATCCTGGACATCAGCGCCAGCATAAGCCAAATCCCAGCGAAAGGCGATTCCGGTCGCTTCCAAAACCCTTTTAGTAGCTTCGGTAACCTCAGGCCCTATCCCATCACCGGGGATGAGTGTGACTTTATGAGTCACTAGATGCCTCCTTCAACAGTTTACAAGTTATAGTCTAAAATCGCCATATTTCTTAATATAGGGGATAAGCCCACCTTCGCCAAGAATACAGAGCATTACCTCAGGGATTTGACTAAAAGTTAGTCGGTTGCCATTGGTTATGTCGTTAACTGTGCCTGCTATCAGGTCTACCTCTAGCTTATCTCCATCGTTAATCTTATCAGTATCGCATATCAATACCGGTAGCCCTAGATTGATAGCGTTTCTAAAGAAGATCCGGGCTACTGATTTAGCCAATATAGCACTTACCCCAACCATATTGATAACCAGCGGGGCATGCTCTCGACTAGAGCCGAGCCCAAAGTTAGCACCGGCCACAATGAAATCCCCTAGGGTTACCCTGGAGGCAAAGGTAGGGTCAGCATCTTCCATAACATGCTTTGCCAGCTCAGGGAGGTTACTTCTTAAATGAGCCAGGCGCCCCGGTGTAATATGGTCGGTTGAGATATTGTCGCCGAATTTGAAGGCTCTTCCAGTAAGCATCTATATTACCCCTCTTAGGGAAACATCTTTCATATTGGCATCTAAATTATTCATGGATTGTATTCTTCTTTTTAAAGTCTAAACTACCTCTCTGGGGTCAGTGATTTTACCGGTGATAGCGGTAGCGGCCGCCGTAGCCGGGCTGCCCAGATAGATGAAGGCTCGTGGATTACCCATCCGTCCCCTAAAATTTCGGTTAGCTGTGGATAGGCAGGATTCCCCATCCCCCAGCACTCCCTGATGAAGACCAAGGCAAGCCCCACAGCCAGGTGGTAAGATAACAGCTCCAGCCTTAATTAGTTTTTGGATATAGCCTGCCTTAATAGCAGCTAGTAGAACCTGCCGTGAAGCCGGGGCAACTATAAGTCTGGTTTCAGGGTGGCATTTCTTTCCTTTCAAAATATTAGCTGCTATAGCCAGGTCTTCCAGACGTCCATTAGTGCAGGTGCCAAGAAATACCTGTTGGATTTCGGTCCCCTTAAGCTCTCTTGCCAGGACAATATTATCTACGGTGTGGGGTTTAGATATCGTGGGCTCAAGCTCAGCCACATCAATATTGATGGTTTGTTCATAGGTAGCATCGGCATCAGGGAAGACTGATTGGTAGTGGTTACCACGCCCTTGTGAGATTAGATAGTCTTTGGTTATGTTATCGGCGGCGAAAAGCCCTGCCTTAGCCCCAGCCTCCACTGCCATGTTAGCTATGGTAAAACGCTGCGACATAGCCATACTGTCCACGGTATCACCGCTAAATTCTAGTGCTTTATAGGTAGCTCCATTGGCTCCAATGTTTCCGATAAGGTGAAGAATAAGGTCTTTAGCATAGACACCTCCAGGGAAATTACCTGTAACTACTACCTTTATACTTTCCGGGACTCGGAACCAAGTCTTACCCAGACCGAAGGCAATAGCTATATCAGAAGAGCCCATCCCGGTGGCAAAAGCACCAAGACCACCAGCAGTTACCGTATGAGAATCGGCGCCAATAATTATATCACCTGGCTTAGCTAGAGATTCAGCTACCAACTGGTGGCAAATGCCATCGCCAACATCAAAGATAAGACAGCTAGTTTGTTGAGCAAAGCGGCGTAGGAGTATATGATCAGAAGACAATCCATAATTAGGACTGGGAGCAGCGTGGTCAAGGAATAAGGCAGTTTTGTTTGGGTTAGCTAGATGCTCAAACCCACTCGTCTGAAATTGCCTTATTGTCAGTGGTCCGGTAGTATCCTGGGCGAAAACCAGGTCTACCTCAGCCACCACAATACTTTCTGCCAGGGCATCACTTCCTGACTTCTGGCTCAGTATCTTCTCAGCTAATGTTTTTCCCACGGTAGCCTGGCGCTCACTCTGCTTAATTAATAGCTAACCGATTACAGCCAGGACATCATTTCTAGCTACACGGTCGCCACTCTTAAAATTTATCGCGTTAACCTTCCCGCTAACTGGGCTAGTCAGTGCATTAGCCATTTTCATTGCTTCCAGAATAACCACAGCATCACCATCTTTGACCTCGTCGCCTACCTTCACCTCATAGCGTATTATTATACCCGGCATGGGGGCAACAATTGTCGTCTCTTCAACCTCAACCACCTCTGGTGGTGCTCTTTCATCTACTGGCTCAACCGGCGGAGCCACAGGGGGAGCAGTCACTGGTTCAACTGGCGTAGCCACAGCGGGAGTATCGGCTAAAGCCGACAGCGGGGGAGCACCGACCGCTTCCACACCAACACTATAAACCTCATCGCCAACATAGACATTAAATGTTCTGACATTAGCCCCCTTGGGGGGTATCTCTACTAGCTTGCCAGCCTTTGCCTTGGCGATGAGTTCCTCTTCACGCTTTACATCCTCCATGGTCTTTGGCTTTACTTCGGGGGGTGGGGTTTCCAAACCATACTTCCACCTTAGGAATCGCATTCCTGTGGTGGGATAGAGGGCGTAGGTGAGCACATCACCAATATCCTGAGCAATACCCCGGGTATCTTCATAAGCTTTGTCTAGCTCTGGCTCAAGTATATCAGCGGCTCGACAGGTAATAGGTGTCTCTCCTCGTTCATAGCCGTTAAGTACTATTTTCTGAACCTGTGGGTCAACGGGGGCTGGGGGTTTACCATACAGTCCGTAAACATAATCTTTTACCTGACCCGATATCATTTTATATCTACCAAAGAGGACATTCTGGACAGCTTGAATGCCCACAATCTGACTGGTGGGGGTAACCAATGGTGGGTAGCCCAGCTCTTTTCGAACTCGTGGCAATTCCTCATATACCTCATCAATCCTATCCAGGGCATCAGCCTCTCGTAGCTGCATTACCAGGTTAGTAGTCATGCCACCAGGAACTTGGTGCATCAGCACCCCAGTATCAATAACTGCCATTCTAGTAGTATCCAGAAATTCCCGATACTTAGGGGTTATAGATTCAATATACTGACCTAGCTTGAACAGGTGAGCCAAATCAAGCCCGGTATCTCTGGGAGTTCCCTGAAGAGCAACTACAATAGGCTCAATGGCAGGGTGCGATGAGCGCAGGGCAAAGGGAGCCAAAGCGGTATCTATAATGTCTACTCCAGCCTCAATAGCCTTAAGGCAACTCATAGATGCCATACCGCTAGTGTAGTGGGTGTGCAGATCTACCGGTATCTTTAATACCTGCTTGAGTGCCTTAATCAGCTCATAGGCATCATCTGGAGCCATGAGACCAGCCATGTCCTTTATGCACAGGCTATCGGCTCCCATATCTTGAAGGATAATCGCCTTACTAACATAATAATCAATGTTATATACAGGACCCCCCAGCTTTGGCTCGGTGAGAGAGTAGCATAGTGTAAGCTGGGCATGCTTACCACATTCCTTAATTGCCTTGAGGCAGGTCTCAAAATTACGCTCATCGTTGACAGCATCAAATACCCTGAAGATATCAATACCCACTTCAGCAGCGTGATGCACAAAAGCGGTAACCACATCATCAGCATAGTTACGATAACCTACCAGGTTTTGCCCTCTGAGCAGCATCTGAAGAGGGGTATCAGGCATCAGCTTCTTCAGGATGCGTGGTCTTTCCCAGGGGTCCTCATTCAAGAATCTAGTCGGAACATCAAAGGTAGCCCCACCCCAGACCTCCATAGAGTAAAACCGAGCTTTATTCATTTCCTCGGCAATGCCTTCCATATCCTCGGTTCGCATTCGTGTAGCCAGCGACGATTGATGTCCGTCACGGAAGGTAACATCTGTGATTTTTACGGGGTTCTTCGCCATATCCATTTAGCCTGTTCCTTTAAGGTCGCCATTTGTAGTTGAATTAATATTTAAGTCTTTCATGTTTTCATTTAGCCCCTTCGTCTGAAAATATTCCACCGCCTAACTTTCGGCTGAGGCTTAACCTGAGGAGCTTTTGAAGGGGGTTGCTGTTCCATCTGGATATAAGAGTTCACAGCACCCATAATGGCGGCTATTAACTTCCTTTTATCCTCCATATTCTCCCCCTTACCGCCTTATAACGGAATATTCCCGTGCTTTTTACGCGGGGGAGAGCTATCAGTGGGGTTCTCAAGTATCTCCAGCGCCCTAATCAGCTTGGGACGCGTTACCCTAGGGTCGATAACATCATCAATATAACCCCGGGAAGCAGCGGTATAAGGGTCAGCGAATTTTTCTCTATACTCACTCACTAGTTCCCCCCGTGTCTCATCAGGGTTAGCTGATTCGGCTATATTTTTTCTGAATATAATATTCACCGCTCCTTCTGGTCCCATGACAGCAATCTCTCCGGTGGGCCAGGCGTAATTAATATCCCCGCGGAGGTGCTTTGAGCTCATCACAATGTAGGCTCCCCCATAAGCCTTGCGGGTGATAACAGTAACCTTAGGCACAGTGGCTTCGGCATAGGCATAGATGAACTTGGCACCGTTTCTGATGATGCCGCTGTGCTCCTGATGGATGCCGGGCATAAATCCAGGGACATCAACCAAGCTGACCAAGGGAATATTAAAAGCATCACAGAAGCGGATGAATCTAGCCCCTTTAATTGCAGCGTCAATATCAATAACCCCAGCTAAGTAAGCTGGCTGTTGAGCCACAATCCCCACTGGCTTGCCACTCAATCGAGCAAAACCGACAATAAGGTTAGGGGCAAAATGCTGGTGCACCTCCATGAAGTCGCCATTGTCTACCACGCTAAGGATAAGTTCCTTCATATTATAAGCATCATTGGGGTCGTTGGGGATGAGATTAAGTAAGCTTTCGTCTGTCCTGGCTGGGTCGTCATTAGGCTCTACTGTGGGTGGATCCTCCATATTATTCTGGGGGAGGAAGCTCAACAGCCGACGCACCATCTGGAGACACTGTGGCTCATCCTCAGCCACAAAGTGGGCAACACCACTCTTTTGAGCATGAGTCATAGCTCCACCTAGCTCCTCATAGCTAACCTGCTCACCAGTAACTGCCCTAACCACATCGGGACCGGTAATATACATCTGGCTTATACCCTTCACCATGAAGACGAAATCGGTTATGGCTGGGCAATAGACTGCCCCGCCGGCGCATGGACCAGCTATTATCGATAGTTGTGGGATAACCCCTGAACACAGGGTATTGCGCAGGAGCATATCACCTACACCACCGAGGCTCATAACCCCCTCTTGAATGCGTGCCCCACCGGAGTCATTTAAGCCAATTACAGGCGCTCCCTTTTTAAGAGCTAGCTCCATAACCTTACAAATTTTCTGAGAGCTTACTTCTGATATTGAGCCACCAAGGACAGTAAAGTCCTCAGAGTAGATAAAAACAAGCCTGCCATCTATCCTGCCTGAGCCAGTAACTACAGCGTCACCCAGGTATTGTTGCTCATCAAGACCGAAGTCAGCAGCTCGGTGAGTGATGAAGAGGTTTAGCTCTTCAAAGCTACCTGGGTCGAGAAGAAAGTCAATTCTCTCACGAGCGGTTAGCTTACCTTTTGCGTGTTGCTGTTGAATACGCTTTTCCCCGCCACCGGCCCTCGCCTCTTTCTCTAGTTTGGTTAGCCTATCCAACTTATCTTCTATTGTCATTTGAGACCTCTCAGGTGAAGTTTGAATATGGATGTAAATAATGTTATCACACTGCTTGCTATACAAGCAAGTCTATCTTAATAACACGGAGGTCTGTTATCAACCTAATAATATGTCATATCCGCTGAGTGATACTGGGTGATATTTGATAAGTGGTCAAGGGGTGTTTATAATAAGGGTGAGGTTTAGGACAGTTGAGTTTCGAACCAGTAACAGTATATCTTGGTCTTGGCTCAAATATGGGAAATCGCCAGGACAATCTGGATAGGGCGTTAGATATTCTGTCACAAAGGTTGCGAGTAGAGAAGGTTTCATCGGTATATGATACTGAGCCAATAGGTAATGTTCAGCAGCCTCGCTTTCTCAACTTGGTGTGTCAGGTTTCTACAACGCTCGCCCCAACGGGGCTACTTACTCTGGCTAAGGGTATTGAATTAAAGTTGGGCAGGACATTGGGCAAATCCAATGCCCCTCGCCCTATTGATATAGACATTCTTTTTTACGGTAGTCAGATTATTGAGACCCCCGAGCTGATTATCCCTCACCCCCGGGTGACGGAGAGAGCCTTTGTGCTTGTTCCTCTAGCTGAGATTTCCCCTGACCTGGCTCATCCAGTAAACGGTAAAAATATTGAACAGTTGTTGAAAGAGGTAACCGAGGTTCAGGGCGTACTTAAATTGAAAGATAGTTAAGGAGAGAAATGTATCTAATATCTGTAGAGCAAGATTTTGATGCTGCCCACTTTCTGCGGGGCTATCACGGTAAGTGCGAGGCATTACACGGGCATCGTTTCCGGGTAGTAATCAAGGTAAAATCTTCCGCGGTTAATGACATAGGGATAGCCTATGACTTTACCGAGCTAAAGCAGCACTTAGCCGATATTCTGGCAAGGTTTGACCATACCTGTCTCAATGATGTGCCACCATTTGACAAAATAAACCCCTCTTCGGAGAATATTGCCTCCATTATCTATAAAGAGCTCCAGCCCAAGCTGACTGGAGTTCCAGTTTCAATCTCCTGCGTGGAAGTATGGGAGTCCCCTCAGAGTGGGGTAGCCTATACCCCTGACTAATTACGCTGCTCTGGCGGCAACAGATTGGGAATTCTATCCACAATAGGGTAGTGCTGAGCACACTTTGGACAGTATAGGGAGCCGGTAACTATCTCCTGCTCATTCTCCTCGTCCACACTTAATTCCAGCCCCCCCTTACACACCGGACAGGCTAAAATATCCATTAAGTCTCGCTTCATAGCTTCATTATACCACGAAGCCTTAGAAGTTTTCTTGTCTTTCTGATTGGCTTTTATTATAATCCAGTTTAATAATAATGAGGAGGTTATTATATGGCTAAGCTAAGTGAGGAGGCAAAGAAGGCAATAGGTGAGCTTAGTCCGTCCGTGGTAGCCACTGCTAATAAGGATGGGAAGCCAAATGTATCGCTTAAAGGGTCATTTAGGGTTCTGGATGATGAGCATATCTTGTTCGCTGACATTGCTTCACCACGGACTACGGCTAACCTAAGGGAGAACCCACAACTATCAGCCATAGTCTTTGACGCAGCTAATCGTAAGGGCTGCCGAGTCTGGGGTAAGGCGGTGGAGATTCTGGATAATGGCAACCTATTTGATACTATCTCGGCTGAGTATTCCGCCAAGGGAATGAAGGTCAAGCACGTGGTCAAGGTCAAAGTAGACGAGGCGATTACTTTTTAGGTATTAATGGACTTTTGTAAAGGACAGAATCCTCTGCCAGAACTGTAATTTTTAAATAATCTAACCCACTGAGTTCTTCCATATCCATCTCCTTTCCGAGCACCCTTGTAATAAGCGAAATGCTACCACGGCAAAACTATGGTAGCATTCCGCTTTACGGTCGACAATTAAAAAATGATCGCTGCTATCGCTTACATACTCCAGGCAACTATCTCTATTGGAGCATTCTTATAGCCAGTTGTAGTGGTAGCATCCTTCACCACTTGCCAAATCTCAAAGGAACCAGCGTTGCGGTCACCAATATCATTGAAAGCGATGGGACCAGTAGCACCGTCAAATTCCAACTCGGTCAAGGCAACCCTTATGGCTTCACCGTCATAGACACCGGCTGCCTCTATTGCTTTAGCGGCTGCCCACACCGCGTCGTACACCGTATCGCAATAGACCTCAGGGGTCTCTCCATACTTGTCTTCATAGGCAGTGTTAAAATGGTCACATATTGCGCCCGTGCCAACAGTTCTAGTTCCAGCAACAATGGCCTTCTCCATGAACTCAGCACTCTTTGCTTCTTCAAATAGACCTGAGCCATAATTACCATCGCAGCCAAGCCAGGCAATTTCATCCAAGCCCATCTCCAGAGCCTGCTTAAAAATCATAATGCCATCATCACAGTAAGTAACAGCCAGAACTACATCTGCATCGCTATCCGCAATTTGCTGTAGCTCGGTGCGATAGTCCTTTGCCGCCTCACTGTAATGTATTGATACTACATTTTCCCCCTGCCATCCTGCCGCTTCAAGTCCCTCAAGAATATATGTTTCTAAACCTTTACCATAACTATTATCCAATACTATAGTAGCCAATTTGGTATAGCCTTTATCCATGACGATATCGGCTAACATCAGTCCTTGGGCATCATCACGCAGGCAGGTACGGAAGAACCACTCCGTTCCCTCTTCCTCAGAAAGCGGAATCCCAGTAGCTGATGGTGTTATCAAGGGGACTTTGTGCCCATTGGCATATGGTATTGAAAGCAAAGAAGCTCCGGTGATCATAGGCCCAGCAATTACTTGCACCCCGTCTATTTCTATCATCTTTTTTACTCCGTTAAAGCCTATGGCCGGGTCTGTGGCACCATCCTCTTCTACTAATTCCACTTGTTTTCCCAACACTCCACCAGCAGCATTGATGTCCTCAACGGCTAGCCTGGCAGCATCCAATATCCTAACCCCCATAGCAGCCAGGTCGCCACTGGTGTCCAATAGACAGCCTATCTTGATTGTCTCAGCTTCTTTTGGAGTACAAGCTGCCGCTGGTATAATCAAGGATAGGGCAGCCACCACCAATAATAACTTTTTTATCATATTCCCCCCTTTCTTTAATTTTTCAAAGAATTTAGTATTAAAATAGGCTTGTGTCAATCACCTCCCTTCCTCAAAATTTAACGCCAGATGATAATCTAGCACAGAAAGATAGATATATCAATTCCCTTTAGCTTCTAACCCTAAATAGCGCAGTCTAGAGGATTCCTCGGTAAATAGAGAGTCGGCATCTCCCTCCATAGCACAGGCACCGTCAATCAAAACATAGCCTCGTTTAGAGATACTCAAAGCCTTTTTAATATTTTGCTCCACTATCACTATAGCCGTACCTGCTTTTTCTATATTTTCCAGTTTGGATATGATGACTGAAGTTGGCTTAGGTGATAGCGAAGCTAATGGCTCATCAAGCAACAGAACTTTAGGCTGCGCCATCATCGCTCTAGCTATGGCTAACATTTGCCTCTCACCACCACTCAAGTTCCCGGCTAAAAAATTTTTCCTCACCTTGAGCTCAGGAAACATGTTATATATTTCCCCCATGGCGGACTTGATGGAGGCTTTACCTTTGCTGTGATATGCTCCCATATCCAGATTCTCGGCTATAGTCAAATTAGGAAAGGCATTGTTTATTTGAGGAACATAGCCTATACCCTGGCTCACTAATTTGTCGGCAGCCATGCCGGTAACATCCCGCCCCTGGTAAAAAACTTGACCCTGAAATAATTTGGCAAAACCGAGAAGGCTTTTGAGCAAAGTGGACTTGCCACTACCATTAGGTCCCACGATAGCCACAATCTCACCTTCACCTACTGTGATTGACACATTATGGACAATAATAACATCACTATAGCCAGCTTCAATATTTTCCACACTAAGGATAGATGGCATCTGTCACACTCCCAAATATACCTCGAAGAAGGCAGGGTCTTCTAGCACTTCCTCAGGCTTACCTTCAACCACTATTTTGCCTTTATCCATAACATAAACCCAATGAGCAAAGTCAAACAATATCTCTAGCCTATGTTCTATAATAAAGAAACTTAATCCCTCCTGAGATAAATCCTCAATCCCTTGAAAGATTTTCTTCCCCAGGTTAGGATTTATCCCAGCCGCCGGCTCATCTAGAAGTAGCAATGTTGGAGAAGACATAACTCCTCTGCCCACCTCCAGGAGCTTCCTCTGTCCGCCTGATAATTCCCCAGCCGGAGAAAGAGCCAAATGGACTAGCTCCAGGGTTTCAAGGATTTCCATAGCCTTGCCAGCTAGTTCCACTTCTTGCTCCTGCCAGCCTTTCCTCAAGAAAAGACTATTTAGTAATGTGTCACCCTGATGCCCTCGCGCCGCCAGCAGCATATTATCTAATACGCTTAACCTGGAGAAAAGTCTTGGTATCTGGAAGGCATTTACTAAGCCTAAACCATAAATCTGGTGAGGAGCCAATCTATTAATGCACTTACCATTGAAATAAATGTCCCCCTCGTCAGGCCGATGAAGACCAAGGATAGTATTAAATAAAGTAGTCTTTCCGCTGCCATTGGGACCTACCAAACCCCAAATACCGCCACCCTTGATATTCAGGCTTACCCCACTGACAGCGTAAACACCACCAAAGTGCTTACTGACTTCCCTTATTTTTAACAGCGTTTCTTGCACGCCGAACTCCCTCCATTGCCTTTGTTTTAATCCGGCTTTCCTTTAACAAACCCTGGGGTCTGTAAAGCAAAACAAGAATTATTAAAGCACCAAACAGGATATATTGCAAGTCAGTAGGGTTAATAGGCAAAATAAAATAATCCTTGAGTATATTTGTGCCCCTATTAAAAATCTGAACCAGTGCAGCACCTAACAATACCCCCCAATTATTGGCTGGTCCTCCTAAAAGAACCATTATCCACACGGTAAAGGTAACCATAGGCATAAACATACCAGGGAGGACGTACTGAAGATACTGAGCGTAAAGCCCCCCAGCTACTCCCGCCATAGCCGAGCCCAACATAAGTGCTTGAGCCTTGTATTTAACCTCACTCTTGCCCAGAGCCTCAGCGGCTACTTCATCTTCCCTTATAGCCCTCATTGCTCTACCATAAGGAGAGTTGGCTAATAGCTGAACCACTATAAAGCAAATAAGTAAACAGAAGTAGACCAAGCCTATATTTACTAGGGCATCAACTCGGTGAGATGCACCCACCAAGGAAATAGCTGGAGAAACTGTTATTCCCCAATCGCCCCCAGCAAACTCCTCAGATTTAACAATCAACCTCAAGATTTCACCAAAGGCTAGGACGGCTATAGCTAAGTAATCAGCCCTTAGCCTCAGAGCGGGCAAGGAAACAAGCAAACCAAAAATAGCCGAGACTAAGCCGCCAGCGACAAGGCAAAGGTAAAAGGGAACACCAATTTGAGAGAGAAGGGCGTAGGTATAAGCACCGATGAGGAAGAAAGCCACCTTACCAAAATTGGCCAGTCCGGCAAAGCCAAACTCTAGATTCAGGCTTAGAGCGACTATGCCAAAGATACCAATAAAGACAATAAGGTCAAGAACATAAAGCAAGGGATCCAAGTCAAGCTCTCCTAAACAACATAGCTAATCCCTCCGGCCTCACAATCAAAGTTATTATCAGAATTAAAAAAGCTATCCCTATGCGGTATGATGTAGAAAGCCCCAGTGCTATCAAACCCACCACCCCAACATTTTCAGCTAATCCAATAATGAAGGCGGCGACTATTGCACCGTAGAAGTTGCCAATGCCCCCCAAAATAGTAACGGCAAATATAGGTAATATAATATCCCAGCCGGTCAAGGGCCAAATCTGAGTATCCGCACCGCGAAAGATACCGGCAAATGCAGCCAAGCCGGCACCAATAAACCAAGTTATCAAGATGACCCTATCAACATTGATTCCGGAGGCTAAGGCAAGTTCTGGGTTACTAGAAGTGGCTCTGATAGCTTTACCTATTTTTGTTTTAACCAGGATAAAGTGCATAAGGATGGCTAGGGCTATAGCGGTTAATATGAGCCACACCCATAGACCAGTAATCCTCAGCGGACCTATATTAAAGGCAGACCAGGTAGTGGTAAAATACAAGGGTTTCCATGTCCAAGTAGCACCAATGGAATATCTAAGGATAAATCCCAGGGCTATGGAAGCCACCATAAGATGAATGATGGTGGCTCCCCTTTTAGCTAGAGGCTGGAAAATGCCACGGTAGCACAAGATTCCCACTATCCCGGTAACCAAGAAGGAGACAACCAAAGCTAACGGGAAACCTAATCCAGCTTGCTCAGCTACTGAATAGCCAATATAAGCACCTAAGGTGATAAATTCAGCGTGAGCAAAGTTGGGGAAACGAGACAGACCATAGGTTAAGGTAAGCCCTACAGCTCCAATAAGATACAGGCTACCAGTGATAGTTGAATTAAATAATACTTGTGCCCAGTTAACTGTCATATCTAATCAAGTTGGGCTTTATTCTAGGATATTATTCACTCAGTAAATCTAATTGAAGAGTATATCTGATGTTGAAGTCAAAATCAAACCAGCTTTGTCTAGAACAGCCATCTAGCAAGTTTTCCAGTATCAGGTACCTTTACATTTAATGATAGCGCGCAGCAGATATTTGAATTGGGTACAACCAATAATTGAAGGTTACAGATAAAAAGAGCTCGGCGGGAGGTTGAGAAGTTAGGTGGAAAACCTAGTTCCTGCCGCCCTGACTGTTGTCTCCAGAGAGGGTAAAAAAGAGGAACGAAGTCCGTCATATTCGCAACGTTGGACTTCGCCCGCTTTGAGTTCGATTTTGGTAGCGGGGGTTGGATTCGAACCAACGACCTTTGGGTTATGAGCCCAACGAGCTTCCACTGCTCCACCCCGCGTCATTCTAGTCTAAGTATAGCCATTAGCCATATCGGATGTCAAGGCACATTTGAAATTTTAGCCAGAGTAAATTAGTTAAAGCTAGTGGTAAAGAGCCCAGTTCAACCTTCCCTTTCTTTCTCAACTTCACCGGGTTTTTCCTTCTCTGGCCACCAGGCTTTGAGTCGGGCTATGACCTCTTTCTCGTATCCCTGGTCACTGGGGGTGTAATAGCGTTTGCCCTGTAGAGAATCGGGCAGGTTTTGCTGCTCAACAAAGTGTCCGGGATAGTCGTGAGCATATTTGTATCCCTTGCCATAGCCCATATCTTTCATTAGTGGTGTTACCGGGTTACGTAGGTGGAGGGGCACTTCTTCAGTGGAGCCTTGTTTAATCTCCTCCTGAACCAGGGAGTATGCCTGATACAAGGAGTTGCTTTTAGGGGCTGTAGCTAGATAGACAGCCGCCTCAGCTAGAGCCAAATTGCCCTCGGGCATACCGATGAAGTGAACTGCTTGCTGAGCCGCCATGGCTATAACCAACGCTTGTGGGTCAGCCAGTCCTACATCCTCTGAGGCAAAGCGAACTAACCGACGGGCAATATACAGCGGGTCTTCTCCCGCCTCTAGCATCCTTGCCAGCCAGTATAGCGAGCCATCCGGGTCTGAGCCTCGCATTGACTTGTGAAGGGCTGATATGATGTCGTAGTGTTGCTCACCAGCTTTGTCGTAGCGTAAAGCCCGGTGCTGTATGGCATCCTCAATAGTAGCTAGTGAGATATAACGCTTCCCGTCAGCACCAGGCAAAGTAGTCAGGGCTGCCCTCTCTAGGGCATTAAGAGCAACTCGGGCATCACTATTTGACATAGTAACAAGATGACTCAATGCATCAGCCGACAGCTCTACATTTAGTTCTCCCAGACCTCTTAGTCTATCCTTCTGCGCTCTCAGGATTATGAAGTGAATTTCATGCTCAGTAAGAGGATTTAGAGTGAGAACCTGACACCGAGACAGAAGGGGAGAAATAACCTCAAAGGAAGGATTCTCAGTGGTAGCCCCGATAAGAGTGATGGTGCCATCCTCAACGAAGGGTAGAACCGCATCCTGCTGAGCTTTATTGAAGCGATGAATCTCATCTATGAACAGGATGGTTTTCTGCTGATACATCTTACGGCGTTCCTTAGCCTCCTCTATTATCCGCCGCAGGTCAGCTACCCCAGCACTAACGGCACTTATCGGACTGAAGTGGGAATCGGTGGTATTGGCGATAATGTAAGCCAGGGTAGTCTTACCGCTGCCTGGCGGACCCCACAGGATAATTGAGGGTAGCTGACCCGATTCAATAGCCTTCCGCAATAAACGCCCCTCACCTATTAGATGCTCCTGTCCGACAAAGTTATCAAAGGCTCGAGGTCTCATCCGGGCTGCCAGTGGCACCCCTTTCTCTTTCTCCTCCTCAAATTGATGCTCAAACATATCCATAGTGCACCCTCTTTAAGCTTAGAATAAGTATTAACTACAAATGCACATAATGCTTTACCCAAGTCATTTGGTCCAATATCAGGTTTGGAAACTTCCTATAGATAATATTAAGAAGTGAGTCGGTAAGCTCGGCAATTTGAACATTTTCATCTATGGCTCTCATCCATGTGTCTGGATAGTATCTGGCAAGCATCCCTAAACAATAAAGAAGGACAAAATACGCTGCTGGCTCAGGGGTATAAAACTCCGGTTTTAATATGTAAAACTTTCGACTATTTATATCATCTAAGATATCTGGGAAATATCTCTCATGCACTTGGTCTGGCGGAGTGGCTTCTTCAGTCAGTCGCAGATGTATATTCAAGCCTAAGTCAGCTTGGAGAGTGATATTAGGATTGCGCTCTTCATAGAAAGTTAGTAAATGCTCCTTCTGTTCTGTCGTTATACCATCAATGAAGAAATTACAGTCAGCTTTTGTCTTCTCAACTTGTTCATTACCCTGCTCATCCTTCTTATAATACCGTATGACTGTGCCCTTTACACTGCCTCTACATAAATCTGGCTGAATGCCTAGCTGCTGAAGAGTGAAATAAATGTCTGGCAGGGATTTCACCAAATCCAATACATTGAGATACTTCGAAACAATTGAATTTAGTGGTAACAAATCTGCACAATTTTGCGGCACATCACTATGAAGAAACATAGACTTGCCTTCGTCATGAATTTCTATTTCTATACCGAAAGCACACGGCACCAGATTCTGATAGAAAAGAGCAAACTGTCCCCAAGGGATGCCATTCTTAATATGGCACTTGCATTGGATTAATTCTAAAAAGTTCTCTGTTCCAGCATCTGGGCGAGCTGTCTCCATTAATCTTCTTTCCAAGTCTAAGCCATGGTGGTTGTGCTTCTTTTCCTTTCGGAGTGCATCCAGAGAATGAGTCCCATGTTCCCTAAGTAAGACAAGCGCCTGAGACAAGCTGACAGCACCATAGTAGAGCAAAAGTGGACGCGTTGGAAGGCCGACCTGCGAAGAAGCATGAAAGTACTCTTCTGCTTGGCGAATGCAATATCCTATTTGTTGCGCCTGCTTTTTGACGTCTGCGTCGAACTTGCCTTTTTGTATGCCATGAATGCTACGTATTTTGTCTGAGACAGACGGAGTGTCCCTAAAAAACCGAAGCAGTTTCCAAATTTGCTCGATCGGACTTTCTGAAGTGATATCGTTAAAACCCTTTATCATGTCAGTTGCTCCCTAAATTGTGTACATCAGCAATATAGTGGAAGTGCGAGTTCACCTCATCCGCTCTGGTTTGTCATTTATACCTCTTCACCTCAAATCTATAGAGCTTTATTGGCTCATCGGGGGCTATGTCCCCCTTCTGGCGGCAAATGTCAATCTGATAGTCCACGCTATCTACCCCCTCAAGGTCAGGCAGGAGCAAGCCTCGCCGCATTCCTGCCTCTACTATAACTCCATACTTCTTGGGGTCTAGCTGGTCTTGGCGGTCAATAGGCTCAGGAGTAGTGAGAACATCTACACTGTAGTCAAGATCTTTAAGCTCAGTGGGGGCGATGGGTGGGAAACGGGGGTCTCTGGTAGCTGAGCTGATGGCATTTTTGATAATTTCCTCAGCCACATTCTTCTCGTTGGGTTCAATGGTGCCGATACAGCCTCGTAGCGCGCCAAACTTGTGAATAGAAACAAAGACTCCAGTCCTCCCCCTCATCTCGGGGGTAAGCTCTTCTGGCTGGGGGGTCTTACCCTCCTTAACATAGGTCTCTATCGTTTTCTTGGCTAACTTAACTACAGCCGACATTTCCTTTATTATTATCCCAGCGTAGCCGACGACAGCAGAGTAATCGCCTGTAGTATCACCACTGGTCTGGTATTTAACTAGTTCTGCACTTGTTGCCCCTAGCTCCTTGGCAGCAGAGATAAGGCTGACCGTCGGCGCATAGCCACACATTGATATATCCAGTTCATCAATCCGCCTTAACAGTTCGTCCTCATTCAAATCCAGTATAGCTTCTATGGCTTGCATATCCTTCCTCTGAGCCGATTCCTGTGGCTCGTAGTGGGTCATATCGCTTGAGGCTATGATTACCACTTCCTTATTTAAGTCCTTAATGGCTTTAGCTATTTCCCTGCCGATTTCCTTATAAACGGCACCGCTAGAGTAGGCGAGTATGATGGGGACGAGTTTAATGTCGGGCTTGAAATATTGTAAAAATGGTATTTGAACCTCAATGGAGTGTTCATATTGATGCGCCGCATAATCTTCCTGTAAGTAGCTAGAGGTGGCTAGAATACTCTTGCCCAATTCTGAGTCAATCTCTACCTCACCCAGGGGTGTTTTCCACGCGCCCTCGGTCATGATACTACAAGGTTTCCCCAGACCAGTATGGTTAGGCCCCATGATGATAAAGGTGTCCTTAAATTTAATTTTAGACATAACGGCACCGGCTACCCATCCCGAATAGATATACCCGGCATGGGGTGAAACCATACCTATTACCTCTTCTTTTACTGCCTCTTCATCAACCATGCTCTCAATCATTACCTTTAGCTGAGAAGGTGACGCTGGATAAAATTGCCCTGATACCGCTGGATTCCTAATCATTATAACCTCCTCTCTGACTCAGGTGTCCTGAAGTTAACTTCTACCCCACAGAATTTGCACCTTGAATCATCCATACCTATTATCTTAGTTTGATAGCCGAACCTCTGTACTAAAAGCTTACCACAGGAATAGCAGAATGTATTCTCGCTTCTGTGTCCAGGGACATTGCCAGCATAAACAAATTTAAGACCAGCTTTTTGTCCGATATTATAGGCATGCTCAAGGGTGGATATAGGGGTTGGGGGTAAGTCCATCATATAGTGATGAGGATAAAACCGGGTTACATGCCACGGTGTTAGCTCACCCAACTCATCCCGTATCCAGTGAGCAATGCCCTCAAGCTGCTGGTCATCATCATTCATAGTGGGTATGATATTGGTAACAACCTCAACATGCATATTCCACTTAACTTTAGCCCGTTGGGCAACCTCAAGTATGCCTCGCCAGCGGGTTACCTTGGCCAGCTTTTGGTAAAATGAGTCAGTGAAGCCCTTAACATCAACACGCCAGGCATCCAGATAGGGTCCAATAGTATCTAGTGCCTCAGGGGTCAGATAGCCATTAGTTACATAGACGGTATACAGGTTATTCTCTTTAGCTAGCTTAGCTGAGTCCAGGGTATATTCAAACCATATACTGGGCTCATTGTATGTCCAGGCAATGCCCTGGCAATTGTAGCGTTTGGCCAGTTCTACCGTCACTTGAGGCTGGATTTCCTGAGAACCAAGCCACGGCTCATTAGCCACAGGGCAGGCGATTTCCCAGTTCTGGCAATCCTGGCAATGGAAGTTACAACCCCAGCCACCAATGGAGAAGGCCTGGCTTGCTGGGAAGAAGTGAAACAGGGGTTTCTTCTCAATAGGGTCAACAGCCACTGATGATGTCGCCGCATAGTTCAGGTTATATAGGGTGCCGCCTCTGTTCTGATACACACGGCAAACACCAAACTTACCCTCACCTATAGTGCAGCGCCATTGGCAAATATTACACCTTACCCTGGAGTTCGGCAGCTTCTCATAGAGCATTGCCTCATACATAATTACCCTCTTAACTTAATTATATCACTCATCTATTGTCAATTATAGCCCTGAGGTCGTTTAGAAACACTGCCAGTCTAGGGTGGAAAGGTGGGAAGAAAGAGATTCCCACACAATATACAAACTGATATTTGGCATCACCCTCACCTACCTAATAAAATAAAATTTAGGTTAGATAGATAATAGCTATGCCGCCGACAATCATAGTAATAGCCAGGAGCCGTAGCGCCAACATTACCTTACCCGGCTGCCACTCTAGAAACATTGGTGAGACACGGCTAAGGATAAGAGCATATATAACCACAAATATGGGACGGCTACTGACAATAGTTGAGACCAGGGACACCGGTCCCCTCTCCATCGCCCAGAATAGCAGCACTGCCCCTACCACTGCCAGGGTCTCATTAGAAGCAACTAGGGTCATGACTGATTTCCGCTGTTTCATATTACCCAACTCTTTGATAATATGCGGGCGTGCTGAAATAAGCAGGAAAATCCCAGACATACAGAACGAGGTAATCCAGTACATATTCCCAAAGGAAATGTCGGCTAGAGCATATTTGGCAGCTACATCTGCCATCGCCATAAGCAGGCTGGAGCCGACAAGAAGGAGGAATGACCTACCCAGCCAGGTAGCCGCGCCACCCAGGTCCCATCTAGCCGAGACCATTACCGCCCCAGCGACCACAATAATTATGGCTATCCACTCCAGGTAAAAGAGGGTCTCTCCCAGAAGCAGAACCGCCATAATAGCTACGAAGATAGGATAGGTGTAGACCACTGGTATAACCCGGGACACCTCCTCCCTTTTCAAGGTATAGAGCATGATGGTAAGGGCTGTAGTTCGGAGTATCCCAGAGGCTAATGCCACCATTAACACCCAGATGCCAACCCCTTCAGGCAGAGGAAATAGGTAAAATAATACTAAACCATAAACTAAAACAACCAAGCCTACCGGCAGTAGAAAAGCCCGCAGGCTTGGCATTCGCCTGGAAATGAGGTGACTATCAATAATGTTCACCACTCCAAGGACAGCGGCGCCTAATACAGCAATATTAACCCAATCACCTGGCATCAGCACTCCCTTAGGTAGAAATAATCACAATAGTTTACACTATAATAGTCTTAAGCCAAAATCCCAGCTCTACTTTGAATACCACTTTAATGCCAATTGCAGACTGTGTGCTGATATTCGGTATCACCTTCACCTCCGCCTAGGGCGGACTCTATCGACCCCTCTTAAACAACCTTTAGTCTGGCTATCCTTTTGGGGAGAGTTAAAGAGAGGCTTGGCCTCTCTTTAGAAATATCTTCCCATTCCCCTTGACAAGGGGAATGGGATAAGTCCTTCACAGGTGAAGGATAAAGGGGATAGAGTTACATAATAAAAACCAATTGGGGGGTGAGGTAAATAAAGAATCCCTTGACTGTATAGCTGACAGTAAGTAGACTGGACGAAGAGATGAAGATCATAGGGCTTACTGGTGGTATAGGTAGTGGCAAGAGCACGGTATCCCGGTTTCTAGATGAGCTGGGTGCGGTCATCATAGATGCTGATAAAGTGGGGCATGAAGCTTATAAGCCTGATACCGAGGTGTGGCGGGAGGTAGTAGCTTCTTTTGGCAGGCAGATCCTTACCCCGAGTGGTGATATTGACCGTAAGAAGCTGGGTGAGATAGTTTTTGGCAATTCTGAGTCTTTATCACGGTTGAACCAGATAATGCACCCCCGAATGTATGATATGGTAAAGACCCAGCTTGAGGAATACCGGCGGCAAGGGGTGGATGTGGTAATCCTTGAAGCTCCCTTGCTGATGGAAGTTGACTGGGCTGCATTAGTTGACGAAGTTTGGGTTACTATAGCCCCTCAGTCCACGGTATTAAGGCGACTTAAGGAATATAGTGGGTTGTCTGAGCAGCAATCTTTGGCTCGCATCCGCTCCCAGCTATCTTCAGCGGAACGAGAAAAGCACGCCGATGTGGTAATAAATAATGATGGTGACCTTAATGAGCTAAAGTCAAAGGTAGATAAGCTATGGCAGGCACTAGCGCTTGACACCTAGCTATAGCAGTTGGTAGAATACGCTGTTTGGAGGAGGATAGAAAAATTTACGCTATTATTGAAACCGGTGGTAAGCAATATAAGGTAAGCCCGGGTCAGACTATAGATGTAGAGCGACTCGATATAGCCGAGGGCAATACAATTGAGCTAGGCAGGGTATTACTTATTGCTGATGATGACAAGTTAACCATAGGCACGCCCATTATTGATGGGGCAAAGGTAATTGCCACCTCGCAGGGAGAGGGGAAAGGGAAGAAGATTATCGTTTTTAAGTATAAGCCCAAGGTGCGTTACCGTAAGAAGACAGGGCACCGCCAACTTTATACCAGGTTAACTATTGACAAGATATTGGAGGCGGAAGGCTCATCAGCACAAAAAGAGGTGATTCAAAGTGGCACATAAGAAGGGAGGCGGCAGCACCCGCTTAGGTCGGGATAGTCAATCCAAGCGGCTTGGTGTCAAGAGATACGCCGGGCAGAAGGTAAATGCTGGGACTATATTGATTCGCCAACGTGGCACACGCATTCATCCGGGCAACAATGTGGGTGTGGGCAGAGATTATACCCTTTATGCCTTAATTGATGGTGTGGTTAAATTTGAACCTACCAGCAACAACAGGAGGAAGGTTAGCGTTTACGCTAGCTAAACGGTATGAAAGATAAGATTCATCCCAAGTATTATACTGACGCCAAGGCAATTTGTTCTTGCGGCAATACATTCATCACCGGCTCTACCAAGCAGATGCTAAAGGTTGAGCTGTGCAGCAAGTGTCATCCCGCCTTCACCGGGGAGCGGAGGGTAGTGGATACTGCCGGTCGGGTGGAAAGGTTTAAGCGGCGTTACCAGCAGAAAGGTTAAGCCAATATAATTCATGTGGGCAGGAGCGGGGTTACTGCACCGCTCCTTTCTGTTTCTGGCGCTGAAAAAAACTCCTAGGACTTTTTCAGCAAACCCAGAACCTACAGCTTTGATTTCCGTTAGAAAACACATTTTCCAACGGTCTGTTGGGGAGTTTAATTATGGCGAAGAGATTTCATTATGGGGGACAGGCGGTTATTGAGGGGGTGATGATGCGTGGCCAGAAGGCTGTGGTAACCGCGGTGCGTCGTCCTGGTGGTGATCTGGCTATAAATACTCAACCACTGGCTAGTTTATATACTAGTCGGGTGAGGAGAGCCCCGTTAATGCGGGGTATTATTGTTTTACTTGAAGCTATGGTTCTGGGTATTAGGTCTCTACTCTATTCAGCTAATGTATCCCTAGAGGAGGAAGATACTAAGATTTCGGGAGGATTAGTTTGGACTATGGTTGCCGTTTCCCTGGTGTTCTCTGTTGCCCTGTTCTTTATGGCTCCCCTATTCCTAACCAAGTTGCTTGACCCCTACATTAATTCACCACTGGTTTTTAACCTAATAGATGGACTTATTCGGCTTATTCTTTTCATCGCTTACCTTAAGTTAATGACCTTAGTGCCTGACATCAAGCGAGTATTTGCTTATCATGGTGCCGAGCATAAGGCAGTAAATGCCTATGAAGATGGTGCTCCACTGGAAGTAGGTGCAGCCAGAAAATATAGCACCGCTCATAGGCGTTGTGGCACCAGCTTTCTATTTATAGTATTGATTATAGCTATTATAGCTTTTGCCCTTGTAGGCTTGCCATCGTTGTGGTTAATGGTACTATCACGAATTCTACTCATCCCGGTTATCGCTGCCATCAGTTATGAGGTTATCTATTTTGGAGCCAACCATACTAAAAATAGTTTAGTCAGGGCAGTTATTGCCCCCGGGTTGTGGTTACAGGCATTGACCACCCGGGAACCTGACGATAGTCAGCTAGAGACTGCTCTAGCCGCATTAGAGAAAGTAATAGAAATTGACCAGCTTGAAGAAGTAGCTCAGACTCCTTCCTGATGGCTGGCTTCTATATCCTGTTTGGTTAGTTGTTGAAAGAAACAGGTCTTATTACCAGTATGACACACTGGACCTGTAGGGTGTGCTTTAACCAGAATGGTATCGCTATCACAGTCCTTCCACACTGAGCGGACTACGATACGATTGCCTGAGGTCTCTCCCTTATGCCATAGCTCCTGTCGGCTGCGACTGAAAAACCATACTTCACCACTGGACAAGGTTCGGCGCAATGATTCCTCATTCATATAGCCCAGCATCAGCACCTCACCAGTATCGTCATCCTGAGCAATAGCCGGGATAAGTCCCTTTTCGTTATACTTTATATTTTTTATCAATCTCATCCCCCTTGGTTTTTATTTAGTACAATTATTCCATTATTTAGCAGATAGTGGCTAGGGCTTGTTTCAGGTTGATGTCTCCAGTATAAAGCGCCTTGCCTACTATGGAAGCCTCTACACCGAGTTGTTTGAGCTTATTAAGGTGATTCAGCGAGGAAATACCACCGGCGGCAATGATAGGTAATCTGATGGTATTAACTAGGTCAGCGATGGCTGCAAAATTTGGCTCAGTGAGGGTGCCGTCGCGACCAATATCGGTGTAGATGAAACGCTTTACCCCTAGCTTGATCATAGACTTGGTAAATTCTGTAGCCTTTAACTCTGTGCTCTGTCGCCAGCCGTGGATAGCAATATTTCCCTCCCTGGCATCAATACTAACAATAATAGACTCGCTGAATTTATGGCATGCCTCCTCAATCAGCCCGGGGTCTTCCACAGCGGCTGTGCCCAGGATGACACGCTCTATACCTGATTTAAGCAATTGCACTACTGTTTCCAGTTGGCGGATACCACCACCCAGTTGAATAGGAACTAATACGGTACTAGCTATCTCTTTAATAATGTCCAGGTTATAGAGCTCACCCGCAGCCGCCCCATCAAGGTCAACAATGTGGAGTCGTGGTGCTCCCAGCGATTGCCACTGTAGGGCTACCTCTACCGGGTTACCAGAGAATACCGTTTCCACATTATAGTCACCTTGATACAGACGAACGCATTTACCCTGTCTAAGGTCTACGGCAGGAATTAATTCTATTTTAGCCTTACCCCTCTCTATTTATGACAAATGTATTATATCACTATGGTTGCCGTGATAACAATGCTCCCCAACGGCTTATTCCTTGACACGGCTGGGGCAGGTTGTTAAACTATCGTCATTGTAGCCTTGGTCTTTGGTTGGGCATTTTTTGACAGAAAAGACTTCTTCATATAATTTTTACCCCTGAACCATTAAGGCAGGCTTTAGCATCTAGTTAAAATGTCAGATACGATTTCTAAGATGCTAAAGATAAGGCATCTCCGTAATAGAGGAATAATGGCCCGAAAGGTTATTGAGCATTAACTAAATAATATCAAGGAGAAAATTTATGAGTATTACCCTGAGTGTAATTAAGGCTGATGTGGGTGGTTATGTAGGGCATTCTGAGTCTCATCCTGATGTTATAGCCAAGGGTGAAGAGTGCTTGGCTAAAGCTAAAAAGGAAGGTTTGCTGGTTGACTATCATGTAACCAAGTGTGGGGATGACCTACAACTGATTATGACTCACCAGCGGGGTGAGGAAGATGAAAAAATCCATAAGTTAGCCTGGGATACCTTTGTTGCCGGCACTGAGGTAGCTAAAGCCCTGAAGCTTCATGGCGCTGGTCAGGATTTACTGGCAGATGCTTTCTCAGGCAACATCAAAGGGATGGGTCCCGGGGTGGCTGAGATGGAAATTGAGGAACGTCCCGCTGAGACCATTATAATTTTTATGGCGGACAAGACCTCGGCCGGGGCATGGAATATGCCGCTATATAAGATGTTTGCTGACCCGTTTAATACCATCGGGCTGGTTATTGCTGACAATATGCATACTGGATTTGCCTTTGAGGTGCACGATGTTAAGGAAGCCAAGAAGATAACCTTTAACGCCCCTAATGAGATTTATGATATGCTGGTTTTCATAGGGGCACCCTCCCGCTATATGGTGAAGGCAGTCTATCACCGGGAGACTAAGGAAATAGCGGCTGTATCCTCCACCCAGAAGCTGTCTCTAATTGCCGGTCGGTATGTGGGTAAGGACGACCCGGTGTGTATTGTTCGCTCCCAGGGACAGTTCCCGGCGGTAGGAGAAGTGCTGGAACCATTCACCTTCCCCTTGCTGGTGGAGGGATGGATGCGAGGTTCGCATCATGGTCCCCTTATGCCAGTAGCTATTGCCGATAGCACACCAACCCGCTTTGACGGACCACCCAGGGTAGTATCTGTTGGCTTCCAACTTAGTGGAGGCAAGCTGGTGGGACCTCGTGATATGTTTGCCGATAAGTCCTTTGACCCAGCCCGTGAGCAAGCTAACGAGATGGCTGACATTATGCGCCACCACGGTCCCTTTGAGCCACACCGCCTGCCCTTGGAGGAGATGGAATACACTACTATGCCTCAGGTTATGAAAAAATTAGAGGGAAGGTTTATCAACCTATAAGTTACGGGCATGTCTAAGCTCTTCTTGGCGACAAACAATCAAGCCAAGGTGCGTGAGTTTAGGAGTTTACTCCAACCCTCCCCCTACCAGTTGGTTACCCCGGCTGAAGAGGGTATCTTAACTATAGTTGACGAGGTGGGAGAGAGCTTTGAGGAGAATGCTAGATTAAAGGCTATTGCTGGTGCGATTAAAAGCCAATTACTAGCTTTGGCTGATGATTCAGGTCTGGAGGTTGATGCCTTGGGTGGTGAACCTGGCTGGTTATCAGCTCGCTATGCCGGTGAAGGTGCTTCAGATAGTGAAAGGGTCAATTACTTATTATCACGGCTCAAGGGTGTGCCCTGGGAGAAGCGGTCTGCCTGTTTCAGATGTGTTATCGCCATAGCTACGCCCGAGGGAAAAGTAGAGTTTTGTTGCGGTGAGTGTTGGGGATTTATCACCTTTGAACCCAAGGGTGAGCAAGGCTTTGGCTATGACCCTATCTTTTACCTTCCTGAACTGGGCAAGACAATGGCTGAGTTACCTCCGGCAACAAAAAATCAAGTTAGTCATCGGGGGCGGGCAGCCAGAAAAGTATACCAGGTGCTGGAGAGATTAAGGGTTCACTAACAATCAGGATTTTATTGAGGCAAATTAAGGGGCAGTAAATATGCCCTGTAAATTTTTAGACAAAACAATTAACATTGAGTAGAATTTGGTATATACTAGTCCATTACAGTTAGTATAATTTTGGGGGGTGTATTATGAAGTTATCATGTCTTCAGGAGAATCTAAATAGGGGGCTTAGCGTTGTAGGGAGAGCAGTAGCTATCAGAACAACCCTGCCTATAACCAATAATGTTCTCTTATCAACCGACCAGTCTCGCCTCAAGTTAGTTGCCACTAATCTGGAAATGGCTATTAGCTGCTGGATTGGTGCCAAAGTAGAGGCAGAGGGAGCAATCACCGTTCCGTCTAGACTCCTTACCGAGTTCATTAACTCCTTGCCCAGCGAGAAGGTTGATATTAGCCTTTCCCCTGAGACCAAGACATTGGGATTAAAGTGTGCTCGATTTGAGGCACGAATCAGCGGGGTTGATGCCAAGGATTTCCCACCTATACCCAAGATTGATGAGGGCATTACCACCAGGGTAGAGGTAGATGCCCTTCGTCAGGGAATTAATCATGTTATATTTGCTGCTGCCACCGAAGAGTCACGCCCAGTGCTTACTGGGATTGATGCCCAGTTTGATGGTGATTTGTTGACACTAGCCGCCGCCGATGGCTTTAGATTAGCTGTATACAAACTGCCTCTTGCCGTTCCGGTTACTGAGAAGACCGAAGTAATTATTCCATCTCGAACCCTGGCTGAATTAAATCGTCTTATAGTTGATGAGGAGGAGGCAATTGAGATAACAGTAAACCCCAAAAAGAGCCAGATTCTATTTCGCTTGAAGAATACTGAGCTAGTATCCCAACTCGTTCAAGGCACCTTTCCCCAATATACCCAGCTTATTCCCCAGAGCTACATTACCCGAGCAGTAGTCAATGTCGCTGAATTCCTAAGGGCGACCAAGACAGCCTCTATCTTTGCCCGTGATGGCAGTGGCATTGTCCGTTTAGTGATAACTCCGGGTGGTGAGCTAACCCCGGGCAAGATAACTGTTTCCGCCCGTTCTGAAGAGATAGGCGATGATGTTGGCGATATTGATGCTATTATCGAAGGTGAGGAGGCAAAGATTGCCTTTAATGGCAAGTATTTGAGTGATGTGCTTGGTGTGCTTCATGAGGCACAGGTAGCCCTGGAGACAACCAATCCATCCAGCCCTGGCGTTATCCGTCCGGTAGGAGTGGATAACTATGTCCATGTCATCATGCCGATGTTTGTGCAGTGGTAGATAAAATTATATTCAGAAATGATTTAGGGTAATTGGAGGCGCCTAGCTTTTTCACTAGGCGCCTTTTCATTACTATGGTATATTGGCAAACCCTCAACACAGGACTATATTGAAGTCCCAACATATGAAATAACCTTAAAAACAATATTATTTGGCTCGGGGAATATGAAGAGGTTCAAATAAGGGCACTGGAACCACTGATTATAGCGGTGGCTGGTGCTTTTTAATTTGTAGACCGACCAGCAAGGAGGTGATGCCTATACTAAGTTAGAACCAGTTTCTGCAATACATGCGGTGACAAAAGCCGCTAGTCTGCATCTTACTAGTGTGATGCCATTATTAAAAGGAGGGTGTAATGAACATAATAAAAAAGACCTTTATGAAAGCTGCAGCCAAAGGGTTTAGACCTATGATGAGGAATTCGTATTTGATAATTGGTGATTTGAGCAAGGCTTTTTATGAGAAAGATGGGAAGTCAGCTCTACCGATAATAGCTGAAGTTGCCAGCAAGGGAGGTGCGAAACGGGCAGAGATTATACGGAAAATGATGCCAGTTAAAGACACGAAGGATGTTGGTGAGTTGTTTAAAATGATGGATGCGACGATGGAGATGGGGATGGAGGTAATAGAAATATCAGACGACAGGATTCACTTTAAAAATCCAGGGTGCATACTTGGTCTAGAGGGAATGAGTAAGGAGCTGTGTGATGCTACGATGAATATGGACAGGAAGATGTTGAGCACACTTCTGGGGAAAGAAGTGGAGACAGAGATAGTAAAATCTGTAGCAGCGGGAGATAAAGAATGTGAAGTCATCTTTTCAATAAAGTAAAGAAAAATACAGCTTCAAACTCTCCTCAAACCTCACTGACCTAGTGTAGCGTTCTATTTATGCAGGTGCTCCCCCTTGCTCTATCTCGTTTATGGTATGTAATGTTGCAACCGCCAAATACATGCAGTGGCTGGTGCGCTTTTTGGTTGTTTACTCATATTGGTGCTCGGTATGAAGGTTAGTAAATAGAACAACGACAGGAGGAAGGTATTATGAGTAAGCCGGTAAGGAATGCAACTGAATTAAAGCCCATAGTAGAAAAGGCTGTTAAAGCTCTATACGGTCAAACGATGCAGAACGTCAAGATACTAATCTGACGAAATGTGCAAACAGATGGAGACCAACACTGGCGGACGAGGAGATCGAGCACAGTCGAACTCCACCTGAAACGCGGAATATTGACTTACTCGTCAATTTAATATCTTCTCGCTTTTAAGCTAGGAAATGGCTTGATTTATCTCCGAGTAGGAGAAGTGTGGTTTTACTGTATTTACCAGTTTATTAATGCTAGATTCGTGCAAGTCATTGAGCATAATGAACCCATGTATCGGATCCCTAATGTTAACTTCCATAATACTTTATTGCTCTACCCAATAATCAGCTAGTACTTCGGCTTGTTTGAGCACCGTATCAACTGCTTTTTGTTGTTTATCTGGCGGGTATCCATATTTATTCAAAGTCCGTCTTACGATTACCATGAGCTTTGCCCTGGCACTCTCTTTCATCGCCCAGTCTATGGTTGCATTCTTACGGACTTTGTCAGCGATTTCCCGGGCTATATTTTTTAAGGTTTCATCACCCAAAATCTTCACTGCGCTATCGTTAATTTCTAAGGCCGTGTAAAATGCGAATTCGTCTTTACTTAACTTTAACTTTTCTGCTAAACCGTCTACGGTTCGGATTTGCCTGGCGATTTCAACCAATTCTTCAATAATTTCCGCGGTTGTTAAAAGGTTATTCTGGTATTTCTTGATTGATGCCTCGAGCATATCCAGAAGGTTCTTCCCTTCCGTAATATTGAATTTCAATCGTATCTTGATTTCATCATTAAGAATCTTCTTTAAGAGTTCTAGTCCAAGATTCTTGTGCTTCATATCCTTTACGTCCTGAAGGAATTCTTCAGAGAGTAATGAAATATCCGGGTTTTTGATTCCTGCAGCACCGAAAATATCTATAACTTCGGTCGATTCAACAGCCTGATTTACAATTTGGCGGATAGCAGTTTCATAATTCCTCTCCCCGCCGTTATCGCCCTCTCCCTCAAACTTGAGCAATCGTGCCCGGACGGACTGGAAGAAACCGATTTCATCATTCAAGGCAAGCGCATCCTCATGCGGGACAGCTAGCGCAAAAAGCTTTGAAAGCGTGGTTGATTCCTTGAGAAACCTTCCTTTCCCTTGTTCCCGGGCAAGAATAAATTCTTCGGTTTGAAGAATGATCGAAAGCCGTTTGGATGTGTTTGCACTGAAAAAGCGCTTGTATTCGAATCCATGGAACATCTGGCGCACGACTTCAATTTTTTCCATAAGCATTTCCAGGGCTTTTTCCTGATTCTCAACTGCATTCCCCCTCCCACCAGAGCTTGCGTAAAAAGCCATCGCTTCTTTCAAGGCATTTCCTATGCCTATGTAATCAACAATGAGTCCGCCTTTTTTATCATCGCCAAAGACGCGATTCACCCGTGCGATTGCCTGCATGAGGGTATGCCCTTTCATTAGCTTATCAATATAAAACGTGTGCAGACAGGGAACGTCAAACCCGGTCAACCACATATCCCGCACAATAACCAGTTTTAAAGAGTCCTGCGGGTTTTTCATACGCTCGGAAAGTAAACGGCGGTCCTCTTTATTTGTCCGGTGATATGCAGGAATTACCAGACTCTCGGGGTCTTCCGGGTCATACTCCATTTTATCGGAGGAGGAAGAAGTCATAACCACTTTTAAAACCCCGCTTTTCAGGTCTTCGTTGTGCCATTGCGGTCGAAGTTTAATAATTTCGCTGTAAAGAGCGACGGCAATACGTCGGCTCATGGTGACAATCATCGCCTTGCCTTCAAAGACCTCCGCGCGTTTTTCATAATGGGTAACGATGTCCTGCGCTAAATTCCTCAATCGTTCCGGATGACCGACAATTGCCTCCAGTTTAGTCCATTTAGCTTTTGCTTTCCTGGTTTCGGGAGCGCCATCATCAGTCATTTCCCGGTCAAATTCGTCTATAAGTCGCCGACCATCCGCTGTCAGGTTGACTTTAGCCAGGCGGCTTTCGTAGTAAATCTTTACGGTCGCACCATCTTCTACAGCCTGGGCAACATCATATATATCGATATAATTACCGAACACTGCCGGTGTGTTAATATCGGTGCTTTCCACAGGCGTGCCGGTAAAGCCTATGAATGTCGCGTTGGGGAGAGCATCACGCAGATATTTGGCAAACCCATAGGCAAGGCGCTTCCCGTTAAGCTTACCGTCAGCATCCTTCGTGTCAAGTAGCTTTGCCTTGAATCCATATTGTGTACGGTGCGCTTCGTCAGCGATCACGATAATATTTTGGCGTTTGGACAACTGGTCGTATGCTGCGCGGTTATTTTCCGGAAAAAACTTCTGAATGGTAGTAAACACAATCCCGCCCGAAGCGACTTTAAGCAGAGACTTCAAATGCTCACGTGATTCTGCCTGTACCGGAGGCTGGCCGAGTAAGCTTGCCGAGGCGGCGAAGGTGTCAAAAAGTTGCTGATCAAGGTCGTTACGGTCGGTAATAACAACAACAGTCGGATTATCCAAATTGTGTATCAGTTTTCCTGCGTAAAAAACCATGGAAAGGCTTTTCCCTGAGCCTTGCGTATGCCAGACAACGCCGGCTTTTCGGGTTCCTTTTTCGGCAACGGCAAGACGGGTGCTTTCAACGGCTTTATTGACGGCGTGGTACTGATGATACGCAGCCAGCTTCTTCACGGTCTCAATCTGGGTAAGCCCGGTTTTAGTATCTACTCTTTTGTCTTTTTCAAAGACAATGAAGTTCCGAATCAGATCCAGCATTGTTGACCTGTTCAACATGCCTTCGATAAGCACTTCTAGCTGGCTTACAGTTGCGGAGGACCCTTTCTTGTCATCGAGGGTTTTCCATGTCTGGAAGCGGCTGAAGGGTGATGAAATCGTTCCCGCTCTGGCTTCCAATCCGTCAGAAATGATACAAAACACGTTATAGAAAAAGAGGGAGGGAATAACCGTCTTATAGGTCTGTACCTGGTCGTAAGCCTTGCGGACGGTAGCCTGCTCGTCAGCAGGGTTTTTAAGCTCTATCACCACCAGCGGCAGGCCGTTGACAAAGAGGATAACATCCGGTCGTTTATTCTGGTTGTTTTCCTCAACGGTATATTGATTTATAGCGAAGAAAACATTGTTTTCCGGGTTTTGAAAGTCAACCAGCCAGACCCGCTCGCCGCGTTCCTGCCCGTCTTTCTGTACCGTGACCGGAACACCTTCTGTAAGCATTTTATGAAAGGCTTCGTTGGCGTTAATAAGGTGGGGGGAATAGACGGACAGCGCCGCTTTGAGGGCTTCCTGCCGCGCTGTGGCAGGCACGGAGGGGTTCAGGTGGTTAATGGCCTGTTCCAGTGTATGCTTGAGAACGACATCCCCATAGCTGGCGCGCTTATCCGGTGCGTCATAGGGCTGTGTAGTTTCATGCATAAGGAAGGGTTGAGCCGGGTCAGCATCAGGGGCGAGGGACGGCCCCGGGACGTAGGAAAAACCAATCTTCTTGAGTTCATCAAGAGAGAAGACTTCAATTTCCGATTCGGTAAAATTAGTCATTTTAGCTCAATTACCACATGTTCAGGTTTAGCTTTTAATATGTTCGGTGTAAGACTCAATGAGCTTGCTCATAGGTTCTCGGTTTATTTCTCCATTTTCTAATTTGAACCAGCTTTTAACAGCCTCTCCGAGTTTCTGGTTGGTTGTGTCCAGGTCACCCTCTCTGCCAATTACCCTGAGATAATCATGCATAAGGTCTTCGTCATCCTCGATGTAACAAAAGAAAAGGTCAGTTATTTCCTGGGTGAATTGAGTTAACGCTTTTTCTTTGAAATCCTGTAAATTCATAATAGCTCCTTTTAGTTGTATTTAACCCTTATTTCCCCGGACATTAGTTTGGGGAGAAGCGTATCACGCAGGTGGGAAAGCGTGCGGATTTGATCATTATTAAAAATAATTTTGGTAAACCATGTGTTTGCGTACATACCAAAGAACAATATTTCACTTTCTGGAGGTAGGTCAATTTCAATTGAATTTAAAAGTGTTTGTGTCAATAACGGGTGGCTAGAGCCTTCAGCCATTGAGTTTAAATCTTGGTTCTTTAGCAAATAAAAAAGGTATTTTGAGAAATCTTCCTTGATAGGTTTTGCATGTAAAGCATTATCAGTAATCCAAACTGGCCTATTCTCAATGTAAAGACTACCACAGTAAGCTCCAACTCTACCGACTACTATTGATTCACCTTCCGCATTAGAGCAATTTGTGTATCCCAGAATTCCGTTGCCACCATAGATTGGTATAGTACCATTCAAAACCTCTTGGGGACGTGATTTCCCGTTTGAAAAAGATGCAAAGCTTCCCAGCTTCCCTTTCTTCCACTCCGGATCCGCATCCTCCACAAACATCTTCCGCCAGAGCGCCTCGGCCATTCCTTCCAACGTTCTGTTCTGCCGGTGCAGAAGGTCAATCTTATCATCCAGGCTGGAAAGCACACCGGCAATGGCGCGCTGTTCGGGGAGAGGTGGAACAATAACAGGTATCTCATGAATGTGGTTTCTGTTCAAAGTTGGGACGGCACTCCCAGCATTAAATCCCAAAAAATCGAATGTGTTTAGAAAATAAAAGGCAAATTTCTCATCGCTACCTTTAAAATCTTTAATATAAAGTACTGTATTGTGAGCCCAAAAATCATCTTTATAAAACTTTGGTGTCCCGATATTTCCACTTCGCCCAATTGTAATTCCAGGCCCTTTAGTAGTTGCTTTATTGTGATATCCGATTATTCCATTAGAACCAGCAACAGGTATTACTCCACCAATCATTTCAGCTTTCGGAAGGTCGTGGCCTCTTTGAAATACAACCATATCTCCTAGTTTGCATTCCTTCCACTCGCTCATTCCTCCACCTCCCAACATAGCCCGATTGTTCTGCCAGCCGGTACGCCCATCCAATCGGCAAAGCGTGTATCCAGAGCGGATATTTTCTGCATGGTTTCATAGACCGGTTCTACGTTGCACAACGGCAAATCCGCCTGGCGGCATATCCATTCCATTATGGCGACAGTTGTGAAAAGTTTCTTATTGTTAAAATGAATAGCCTGCCACTCAGCGTGTTTATCAGGAATCAAAGGACTAATTGAAAAATTACGACTCCAGAGCCGTCCATGAT
The DNA here is from genome assembly GCA_011170285.1 of Dehalococcoidia bacterium. Classification (GTDB taxonomy): domain Bacteria; phylum Chloroflexota; class Dehalococcoidia; order Dehalococcoidales; family W498; genus W498. The sequence goes on along the minus strand of DUEE01000016.1, from coordinate 150,411 downwards.
GAGCGCAAATATTCCGTAAAAAGGTTATTGTATGAAGCCAGCTTCTAAATACGTTATGGTCGATTTCGGCAATTGAACAAATTAATAACCGGGCATCACGCGTTACACAACTGTACAATGTAGATAGACTTCCCAAACTCATAATTTCACAAGCCATCCAGAGAGGCAAATGTGGAAATCCCCTGTATTTAGTTCTGTAATGTTTTAAAAATGGCTCTTTACTATCCTCAATGGCTTTTTCCAATTCAGCAAGCCACTGTTCATGCTCTGTTTCATTTTGAAACATCGAGCCGTCATAGTGAGCAAAAGCCCCCCATTTATGGCTCAATTCATACGCAATTCGAGTTCGAAGAAAAATCTCGATGGGAGTTAACAGCGCAAATACGACGTCCCGTAATTTCTCATCCAGCTGGTATAAAACCACAATTGCATCAAAGGTAGTTCCCGGGAGAAAAACATCATGAGGTTTCTGAAAAGGAATGCAATAGGCAGTAAAACGATAGTAGTTTACTCGTTTGAGGAATTTGACCGCATCTTCGGGATTGTTGATTATCAATCTACGAGATTTAAGAAGGTCTAAGTGCTGTTCGTAGGTTAACGGGGCTTTGTTATAGTCTTTCATTATTCAGCCCCAAAAAAAGACCCGCCAGGTTGCGCTTGCCTTGCGGCAGAGGCTTGGCGGGTATGTTAACTGAACTATAACAGTCTTCCCATAAAATGTCAAGTAGCATCATTACTATTTATTCCTTTATTTCCAGACGGGCAAGGTTCTCGAGAATGATTTCATTCAACCGGGTTTCTTCCTTCATTTGCTCGTCTAGTTCTACCCGGAGCTTGCCGAAGCGCTCCGCGAAATCAAAGTCATCTTCATCGTCCGGCAGACCGATATATCGTCCCGGTGTGAGTACGTAGTCCTTTTCCCTGATTTCATCGAGTGTTATTGATTTACAGAAGCCCGGCACATCCTGATAGCCGTCCGCCTTGTTACGCCAGGCATGGTACGTATCGGTTATTCTGGAAATATCTTCATCCGTGAAATCCTTTGTCCGGCGGTTAATCAGATAACCGAGGTTGCGGGCATCGATGAAGAGGACTTTATCCAGGCGGCCCTCTTTCCGACGGGAGAGGAACCAGAGACAGGCGGGTATCTGTGTATTCAGAAACAGCTTGGCCGGAAGATTGATAATACAGTCCAGGAGTCCGGCTTCGATGACAGCTTTACGTATGTCGCCTTCCCCGCTGGTTTTTGAGGTAAGCGAGCCTTTAGCCAGCACAAAGCCGGCCATGCCTTGAGGCGACAGGTGATAGATGAAATGCTGAATCCAGGCATAGTTAGCATTGCCTGTGGGGGGAATTCCGTACTTCCATCGGGCGTCATCTTTTAACAAATCGCCCGACCAGTCGGAATCGTTGAACGGCGGATTAGCCAGGAGGAAGTCGGCCTTCAGGTCTTTGTGCAGGTCATTCAGAAACGAGCCTTCGTTATTCCACCTGATATTGGAGCTGTCAATCCCGCGGATAGCCAGGTTCATTTTACAAAGACGCCAGGTGGTCTGGTTTGATTCCTGGCCGTAAATAGAAATCCGGTCGGCTGGATTGAAGCTGATACTATTACCGTTGCCGTTCTTTTTATAGTGGTCTCGGTGAGCGGTAATAAACTTCTCGCTCTGAACGAACATGCCGCCGGACCCGCAACAGGGGTCGAATACGCGGCCTTCATAAGGTTCCAGCATTTCTACCAGCAGATTCACAACGCTTCGAGGAGTGTAGAACTGACCACCCTTCTTACCTTCGGCAAGCGCGAATTGCCCGAGAAAATACTCGTACACCTGGCCGAGTACATCCTTACTTATTGCTTCGTCTGTGCCTAGAGCAATCGTGCCGATAAGGTCAATGAGACCGCCTAGGCTTGCCCGGTCTAAGTTCTGACGGGCATAAACCTTTGGAAGGACACCTTTAAGAGAAAGGTTCTGGCGTTCAATGGCTTCCATGACTTCATCGACATATCCGCCAATGTCTACTTTTTTACCATTATCGAGGAGAATTTCAGTTTTCTTAGCATTTGCTGAAATGGGTTTCCAGCGGGCGATGGGGGGAACAAAGAATACTTTTTCAGCAGTGTATTCGTTTGGGTCTTCAGGGTCAGCCCCTTCGTATTCGCCTTTACCGTTTACAAGCCTGGAATGCAAAACCTCAAAGGCATCGGATATGTATTTTAGAAATATCAAGCCAAGCACAACGTGCTTATATTCTGCGGCATCCATGTTTTTACGTAGTTTATCCGCAGATTGCCAGAGTGTTGCCTCCAAAGATTCCAGTTCGTTATTTTTCTTATCTGCTTGCTTGGCTTTAGGCATAATGTATCTTCCTCTGAATACAAAACCAAGTCCCTTTGGCTATGCGCATTATACATCTACCTGTAATTGCAGACAAGACATAACCCTTTTGGAGAGTCTCAGAGATTCGACAAATAAAGACTAGAGGCAACAATCTAGCGTGATGTGCAGCTGGCCTGCCCCCCGAAAATAGGTACATTTAGAATGCGAGACTCCTGTAAAATAACTACAGGAGGAAGCAGAAGTGAAAACAAGAAGGTATTCAGAGACGCAGGTATTTCGCATTCTCCAAGAGGTTGATTCCGGTGTTCCGGTGGTTAATGCTGCACGGGTGGGAGTTTATGGCAAATAAACTAGTTTCACCGTAGCTGACTTTCTATCATTGTAGTGATATAATTTGTCCAGTAGATTTTCTCTCATCGGCACAACTATACGCATGGAAGAACATACATCCCCGTGTTTGTACAGTGGAGGATAATTAGTGACCAAGCGGCGGATTGATAGCTTGATAGTGGACAGGGGGTTGGTGGAGAGCCGAGCCAAGGCTCAGGCGCTGATTATGGCTGGGGAGGTAGTGGTGGAGGGTAAAGCGGTTATTAAGTCGGGAACTCTGATAAATGAAGAGGCGGTAGTCACTATACTTGAGCCGCCTCCTTTTGTTAGCCGGGGCGGGCTTAAGCTTGAGCACGCCCTGGACAAATTCCAGATTGATGTCTCTTCTAAGGTAGTGGTTGATATCGGGGCATCAACTGGTGGCTTCACTGACTGCCTGCTCAAGCACGGGGCAAGCCGGGTTTATGCTATTGATGTCGGTTATGGTCAGCTAGACTACCGTTTAAGACAGGATTCACGGGTGGTGGTTATGGATAGGGTCAATGCCCGCTATCCTATGCCTTTACCTGAGAAATTAGATTTGGCTACCGTAGATGTGTCCTTTATCTCGGTAAAGAAGGTGATACCATCTCTAGTTAGGTTACTTAAGGATAATGGTTATTTACTGGTGCTCATTAAGCCGCAGTTTGAGGCTAGGAGAGGAGAGGTAGGCAAGGGAGGAGTGATTAAGCAACCTATGGTGCATGCCAGAGTTTTGGGACGCTTTATCGCCTGGGCGATAGAGCACCGCTTCAGGCTGTGGGGACTGGTGGCGTCACCTATCCCTGGTGCTTCAGGAAATAGGGAATTTTTTGTTCTCCTAAGATTGACATAATGATTAGGAAGAGTGTTACTCTAGCATTAGAGGGCTTAAACATCGTTGGTGAGCTTTACTTACCTGGGGAAGGTAAGGGTTTATTTCCTACTGTTTGTCTTTGTCATGGCATCCCGGCTAAAAGCCCTGACCCCAATCATAGAGACTACCCCCTACTAGCAGAAAGGATTTGCCACCACGGCTTTGCCGTATTGATTTTCAATTTCAGAGGGACGGGGGCTAGCGATGGTAATCTTGACCTTTTGGGCTGGACTAGAGACTTGCAAGCAGCTATTGATTATTTATTGACTTTGACTGAAGTGAATCAGGCTCACCTGTCACTGCTGGGCTTTAGCGGTGGAGCTGCTGTTTCAGTATATGTGGCAGCGCAGGCTAGGAGGGTGTCATCCATTATAACCTGTGCCTGCCCAGCGGAGTTTGGCTTCCTTACCGAGGCTAATGAACCGCAGGCTATTATCAACCACTTTCGCAGCATTGGTGCCATCAGGGATAAGGATTTTCCCCACTCTGCTCAAGAGTGGATTGGTGGCTTCAGGCTGGTTAGTCCTATTAAATATGTAGCCAGAATTGCCCCCAGACCATTACTATTGGTACATGGCAGCCAAGATGAAACTGTTGATGTCAGTCATGCCTATAAGCTATATGATGAAGCCGGGGAACCCAAGCAGCTAATCATAGTTGATGGAGCCGACCACGGGCTACGACAAAATGATAGGGCGATGGCTGCTGTTTTAGACTGGCTGAAATCTCACGCCCCAACTGATGGTCCAAAACAGGCTACTATAAATTGACCAACAAACAGAAATTAGTCTATAATCTATTAGGTAGGGCTAGTTAGGGTGAACTCAAGCCCAGGAAGATTAAGAATTTTTCTGGGGAACCGTTGAAAGGTTGAAAGGCAGCAAACTTGCACGAGTGTTGCGGCGTTTTTGGCGTTTATGCCCCCAATGAGGATGTAGCTCGGCTTACCTTTTTTGCTCTATTTGCTCTTCAGCACCGCGGTCAGGAGAGTGCTGGGATTGCGACCACCGATGGCAAGAGACTCCAGGTTTATGCCCGGATGGGGCTGGTGTCCCAGGTATTTAACGAAGACTCACTAAGCCAGCTCAGCGGGGATATTGCTATCGGTCATAATCGCTATTCCACCAGAGGTTCCAACCGGTTAGCTAATACCCAGCCTATTTTGGTAGGCACCGGTTCAAATACTATTGCTGTAGCCCATAACGGTAATATTATTAATGCTGAGCACCTGCATGAAGAACTCTGTGACCAGGGCTATACCTTCCATACCTCCACAGATACCGAGGTTATCGCCAACCTCATCCTCTCTTCCCCCGAGAATAACTGGATAGACAAGATAAGTTATGCTATGCGTCGGCTTCAGGGAGTGTATTCTCTGACCATCTTGACTAACCATAGTTTGTATGGAGTTCGTGACCCCTTGGGTGTACGCCCGCTATGTCTGGGGGCTATTGATAGCGGTTGGGTCCTAGCCTCGGAGAGTTGTGCCCTTGACCATATTGGAGCTAGTTTTATCAGGGAGATTGAACCGGGGGAGATAGTTTCTATTACCGAGAATGGTATTAATAGCTACCAGGCAGAGTTGAGTAGGAAAGCGCTGTGCATCTTTGAGTATATCTACTTTGCCCGTCCTGATAGTATGATTAATGGTCGTCTGATTTACCCGGCACGGCAGGCTATGGGCGAGGGACTGGCTGAAGAACACCCGGTAGATGCCGATTTGGTTATGGGTGTGCCTGATTCAGCCACCGCTGCTGGCATCGGTTATTCCCGCCAGGCAAATATCCCCCTATGCGAAGGATTACTCAAGAATCGTTATGTGGGGCGAACCTTTATTGAGCCTGACCAGCGAATCAGAGACCTTGGTGTTAAGCTGAAATTTAACCCCTTGCCCCAGATGCTGGATGGCAAGCGTGTGGTGGTGATTGATGATAGCATCGTTCGTGGCACTACTACCCCACAGGTAGTAAAGTTACTCAGGAGGGCCGGGGCTAAAGAGGTGCACATGCGCATCTGTGCCCCGCCTATCCGCTATCCTTGCTTCTTTGGCGTGGATATGGCTACCCGCTGGGAGCTAATCGCCGCTCAAAAAACTGTACCTGAGGTCAGGGATTTTATCGGTGCTGATTCACTGGGCTATTTGAGCATTGATGGTTTGATTAAAGCAGTGGCTTTACCTAAGGATATTTTCTGTATGGCTTGTTTCACCGGTAACTACCCAATACCAGTCCAGCTTGAGATGGATAAGCTGGCATTGGAGTCTCTGCCCGGCAGAGCGCCTTTGACATAAAACAGCGGTGAACTAAAGCGCCCAGCTATTTATAATCTTCATTATTAGCTAATGCCCTGGCGGTAAAACTTTTATACACAGTCTTGCTCTTCGTCGCTACAGTGATAGCCCGGACTCACCATTAGAACCTGACGAGAGATAGAGCTGTATCACAGGATAATTGTAGCAATATAGCACTTTGGGGGAAAATAAATGGACACAATATCAAGATACTTCATACTCTCTAATCAACAGAGCAAGCTACTTTATAATGGCACTGAAGAGCCAATCATGTACTAGGATCTACAATGCGCCCAACAAACAGAATGGCGTTCGTTTGGATGTCTCGAATCATAAAGACAAAGGGGCGATCAATAGTAACCTTAACAGGCTCTTCCGGTGGCATAGCCATCGGCATCACTACTGCAGTGGCAGCTGCTGCTTCTGTACCTGCTTCATCGACAGAGACGAATGCCTTGTGGATTACATCTGCTATGAACAGGTCGCGGTTGCCCGTCATGCACGAGAAGTCGGCACCTCCAGAGAAGGCAACCGGCATACCCAGCGTTGAAAGAATCTTTTTCAAGCTAAAGCTCGATTCGAATTCAAACTTTGGTATCGTTAATGCAACCTGCTTATATTCCAGTTCTTCAATAATACCTTCTACTCGTTGGGCATCCAGTGAATCTTCAAATACCCCAAACTGACCAGCCCGAGGCAGTAAGACTACCATCGAGAGTTCACCGCCGTCGTACGGCAGTTCGACCGCCTGATATACTTCACCCTCAGTATAGCCGAACAACTCAGTTTGACTCATCATCGGCACACTGACTTCACCCTCGTTAAGCAAGTAGAATGGTGCATCCTTAGTCACATCCTCGCTGAAGGGATGCTGCCACGCCGCGTTGAAGTAAATAGCGTTAGTCAGGACAAGTCTGGTCAGCGCATCTATGAGACCCTGTGGAATCAGGTCTTCAATCCGACCTTCCGTCTGGTCACTAACCCAGTTATTGATGGTGATGCGAGATTCCTCGGGTGCATTGATGAAGTCTAGGATTCTCAGCCCAGCACCGTAATTCTCTGCCAAGAGGTCGAGGAATGAATCGAGGAATTGATAATCTTTTTGACCCCAGATGGCATTGACGATGTTTAACCTGAATCCCTGGGCATCCTTACCTTGAGCACCTTGACCACGCTGACCGAGTTCTAAATCTAGACTATTAAATGCCGGATGCAGACGCTCTGGTAAAAGGGTGAAGTGGAGAGTATCAGCCATCTGCTGTGCGGTATCACCTCGAGCACCGGCGTATGTCATCACCAACGCAAGCGAGATGCTATAGGGAGAGTAGAAGAGGTTACCATCCTCTTCTCTAAGTGCCTGATATAGGTCGAAAGCGCAGGCACTGTTTCCGTTAACTAGAGTTGTTACATCGGTCTCACTCACATCTGGCGAAGTCCCCCTCTGCTTTTCTGATTGTATCACCTCACTGGCTACTGGTTGAGCACAAGCCGCCAAACCCAACACTAATGCTCCCATGAGTACATACAGAAACGCCTTCGTCATTTGAGTTACCTCCAACTGCTATTCGCGATACCTTACTTATATATAACGACAGAAATTGACTTTAGTTAGGATCTTCTCTATAACTATTAAAATACAGCCTTGTCTTCTACAAATGGACACGCTAACTTCATATAATTTGCTTTTGAAAGCAAATGTCGCGGATTGCATAAACTCGGGGTCATCATCGGGTTCTTGTCAAATCTTGTGGAAATTCCCTGCCAGCCTCCTCCCCCCAATCGGTCTATTATAACCCAGCAATAGCCAAGATTTCAGGTACAATCTCCTCTTTGCCAATGGCCATAATATGTACTCCGTCGCAAATAGACTCATCTTTGATAGTTCTGATCATGCGAGCGGCAATCTCAACGCCTTTTTGCAGACCTTTTCCTTTCTCAACACCTGCTAACTCATCAATTAGCTCCTGGGGCACAAAGATACCAGGGACATTGTCATTCATAAACTTTGCCATTCTTGCTGATACCAGTAACACAATCCCAGCTAATATTTTCACATTAAACTGGCGAGCATATTGCATAAAGTTTCTGAAGTTACCCAGGTCGTACACTGCCTGCGTTTGGAAGAACTCAGCTCCGGCGGCCACTTTCTTCTTAAATTTGTGTAGCTGAGGCTCAATGGGATTAGCTTCCGGGGTAACAATGGCACCGGGATAAAACTCTATAGCACCATTTAGCTCATTACCACCTATGTCAGTGCCAGATTCCATGGTGCGAACCATTCTTATTAACTGAACCGACTCAAGATCGAAGACTCCCTTCGCTTCCTTATGGTCACCTACTGGGATGGAATCACCGGTCAAGCATAAAATATTCCTTATACCTCGTGTGTATGCGAAAAGAATGTCTGCTTGGAGTGCTAGGCGATTACGATCACGGCAGGTCATCTGCAAAATCGCTTCCCCACCTCTCTCCTTAATCAAAATGCAACCCCCCAGCGAAGGGTAACGCATTACGGAACTCTGATTATCGGTAACATTAAGGGCATCTACCTTATCCTTAAGCAGATCGATGTGATGCAATGTTTTCTCCAGGTTAGTCCCCTTTGGTGGTCCTATCTCACTGGTAATTACAAACTTACCAGAGTTAAGAACATCCCTAAAGGATTCAGCCATTGCCTCGCCTCCTTACTTTATCGTAAACCGTCCCGGCCTTACCACCGCTTGAAAATTTCTCGGAGGATGGTATTCATCAAAGAGCTCTAGTTTCCCTTGCTTCTCCAGCCTTTGATAAATAAGCGTCCAAGCGCAATCCTTCTCCGGGTCAACCTCGCACTTACCATTATTAGTACCACCACAAGGGCCATTGAGTAAACCTTTAGTACACCTGGTAACAGGGCAGATCCCAGCAGTCTTGTCTAGAATGCAGTTCCCACAACCAGAACACCGTTCGACCCATACGCTCTCTTCCTGCGGCATCCCCATAAATAGGGTATCAAGTCCGGGAAGGACAGGAATATCGGGGAATCGCTCACTAATGGCTTGAACCCCGACACCACAACCCAGTGAAAGTATAGCATCAACTTCCTTTACTTGGTCATTGATCTCATCAAGGAATTCCCATTCGCACTGACGTTCCACTGTATGTTCCTTAAGCAGACGGTTCTTGCCAGATACCTTGTCTGCTAAGCGCAGCGAAGAGGCGAGAATCCCTACCTCTCTATCTCCACCAGTAAGACAAATAGCGGTGCAGGTACCACAGCCTAAGACCAGAATCCTTTCATAACCCTGGAGCATTCCTACTATTACTTCAAGATCTTTTTGTTTCGCCACAATCATGTTAAACTCCTCTTATTGGACTTGGCCCTAATTTTCTTATTCTGTCAGTCATCTCCCTGGCAACCTCAGCAAAGCGTGGGCCCTCGGAGCTAGACATGAAGAACATTTCAAGTCTATCCTTCCCTAATCCGACCTTATCCAGAATATCCTTGGCGCGCTCTATCCTTCTTTCGGCACGATTATTACCCTCAACGAAGTGACAACCGCCCCTTAGACATCCGGCAACGAAGACACCGTCCGCCCCTTGCTCAAAAGCATTTAAAATATGTAAAATATCAACCGTGCCTGAGCAGGGGAGCTTAATAAGCTTAATGTTAGTAGGATACTGCAACCTCATAATCCCAGCCAAGTCAGCAGCAGCATAGGCGCAGTAATGACAGGAGAAGGCAATTATCTCTGGCTCAAATTGATTTTCCGATGTCATCTCTCTCGTTGATATTAAGTTATTGGGCAATTGCGGCAAGCAAAGCTTCGCTCTTTACCACTAATTGCTCTTCCTTATAATGCAATAACTGTATCGCCTTTCTAGGGCACTCTGCGGCACAGATACCGCAGCCTCGACACTTAGCCACTTCTATTTCTGCCACTCCCTCCCGGTTGATAAAGGGCGCTCCGTAAGAGCAGACACGCACACAGGTAAGACAAGCTATACACTTTTCCCGATCAACTTGGCAAATAGCTCCGCCCACTTGCAACTGGTCCTTAGCTAGAACGGTAGTGGCTCGCCCTGCTGCCGCTTGCGCCTGGGCTATGGTTTCATCAATAAATTTGGGAGAATGGGCTGTACCACACATAAATATTCCCTCTGAAGCAAAATCAACTGGAGCTAGCTTTACATGCGCTTCGTGGAAGAAGCCCTCTTTGGTGATTGGCACCTTCAAGATAAAGCTTAACTCCTCATTGCCTTCAGAAGGGACCGTTGGTGTAGCCAAGACTAGTAAATCTGGGGATAAAATGAGTTCCTCACTTAGAATAGGCTCAAGGATGTCAATCTCAAGTTTGCCATTGACAGGGCGAACTTGTGGTGGTTTTTCGTCGGTATAGTGGATGAATACTACACCCTCCTTTCTTGCCCTGGTATAAAGCTCCTCTTTAAATCCATAAGTTCTAATATCCTTATAAAGGATGTAAATATTAGCCACTGGATTCATCTCTTTTATTTTAAGAGCATTCTTAATAGCTACAGTGCAGCACACCCGACTGCAATAGTTGTAATTCCCCTCTGGGGGCCTAACACACAAGATCATAGCTATGTTCTTGGCTCGCGTTATTTCTTGTGGAGAATTGGCAAGTTTTTCTTCAAGGTCACTTAAGGTAAGCACACTCTCATTCTGCCCCAAGAAGAACTCGGTGCCCCGATATTCTTTAGCACCTGTAGCCACAATAATCACCCCGTGTTCGATCAACCGCTGCTTTTGTCCATTCTCACTGGCTAAGGTGGTTTTAAAGTTGCCAACAAATCCCTCTGTCTTGGTTACAACCGTGTCGGTGAGAATTTCAATTAGCTGGTTTGATTTAACTTGCTCTATTAGGGAGCGGAGAAAATCTTGTGGCTTCTCCCCATTGAGAGGGAAATGAACCTTCCTCGCCCAGCCACCAAGCTCCTCTTCCCGCTCAACAATGCATGTCTTAAATCCCTGCTCAGCGAGGTTGAGAGCTGCTGTCATTCCTCCTACCCCACCACCGATTACCAAGGCATCATGGCTGAGCCCCAAAGACACCTTATGTAGTGGCTCTAGCAAAGTGTTGCGGGCTATTGCCATTCGGACCAAATCTTTAGCTTTCTGAGTCGCTTTTTCAGGCTCATGCATATGAACCCATGAGCATTGATCACGGATATTGGCCATCTCAAATAGATATGGGTTAAGACCCGCTTCCCTTATCGTCTCTTGGAACAAAGGCTCGTGGGTTCGCGGGGTACAAGAGGCAACCATCACCCGATTAAGGTTATGTTCCTTTATCATTGCCTTTATCCTCTCTTGAGTATCCTGAGAGCAGGTATAGAGATTGTCCTCGGCATAGGCAACACCGGGGAGGGTTTTGGCATATTCAACTACTTGAGGAACATCCACATATCCACCGATATTTGTTCCACAATGGCAGATAAAGGCACCAATTCTGGGCTCTTGTCCAGTGATATCAATTTCAGGAGGAAACTCCTTCTCCGTCACCAGACTGCCCCTTGCTGGGGAGAGTATAGCTTCAGCATGAGCCGCAGCCCCACTGGCCTGGGTCACTGTCTCCGGAATATCCTTGGGACCTTGGAATGCCCCGCAGACTAATATGCCAGGTCGAGAGGTCTCTATGGGCTGGAATGGATGCGTTCCTGCAAAACCATATTTATTGAGTTCAATCCCCAATTTATTTGCTAGCTCCACCGCTTGTTTGGGGGGACTCAAACCTACAGAGAGAACCACCAGATCGAATTCTTCAATAAACAGCCCACTATCTTCTTCAGACTCATACCTTATTATTAGTTTTTTGGTCTCAGTGTCCTCTTCCACTGCTGAGACCCGGCAGCGAATGAATCTTACTCCGTATTCCGTTTTGGCCCGCTCCAGATATTCATCAAAACCCTTTCCATAGGTGCGCATATCAATATAAAAGATATTACATTCTACATCTCCGGCATGCTCTTTGGTTATTATTGCCTCTTTAACGGCATAGGTGCAGCAGACCGAGGAGCAATAGGGCCTGTCACAAGAAATATCTCGGGAGCCGACGCATTGAATAAAGGCTATTGATTTTGCCTCTTTCCCATCAGAAAGCTTTTGAAGGTGGCCTTGGAATGGGCCAGAGGCACAGAGCATTCGCTCAAACTGAATGCTAGTAACTACATTGGCAAATATGCCATACCCATACTCAGGCTTCAACCGGGCATCAAACTCATCAAAACCTGGAGCCAAGATAATAGAACCTACATTGAGCTCTAATGTCTCTCCCTTCTGCTGATGGTCTATCGCCTCCGCTTGGCAAGCCTTGACACACTCCATGCACTCGGAGCATATACCACAATCCAAGCATCTCTCGGCTTCTAGAACAGCCATTTCTTCAGTGAAGCCCAGTTCTACCTCATTAAAAGTGCCTCTTCTTTCCTCTGCTGAGATCGTAGGCATTCTCAGTCGAGGTTCTTTATTAACCTTTGATATATCAATATCTAAGGGGGAATGAGTAGTAGTCATAAACTCCCCTTCTCGATTGTCCTTTAAATTCTCACCCCTTAAATACCTATCTATGGAGTTAGAAGCTCTCCGCCCATCAGCCATTGCCTCAATCACAGTAGCCGGACCGCTAACCGCGTCTCCTCCCGCAAATACTCCTAGCACATTTGTTTCCAGGCTTATTGGGTCAACCTCAAATGTATCCCCACGTCCTATTCTAAATTTACCGTCCGACACGAAGGAGAGAGCTGGAGCCTGTCCAATAGCCGGGATGACCATCCCCGCATCAATAGTAAATTCCGAGCCTTCGATGGGTATAGGTCGCCTTCTACCTGTTTCATCAGGCTCACCCAACTCCATCCTAACACACTTTATCCCCGTAACCTTGCTATTTTCAGAAAGGATTTCTACAGGAGCAACCAGATACTGGATTTGAACTCCCTCTTCCTCGGCAGCTTCAATTTCCTCGTCCGATGCTGGCATCTCCTCTCTCGACCTTCTATAGAGGATAAATATATCCCTAGCACCTAATCTAATTGCTGACCTAGCCGCATCTATTGCTACATTACCGCCACCGATGATAGCTACCTTTTCTTCAACCTTGACCTCTTTGCCCAGGTTTAGCTCCCGCAAAAGGTCAGTCCCGTGGATAACTCCCTCAGAATCTTCTCCTGGGATATTTAATTGCTTACTTTTATGCGCCCCTACCGCAATGAATATCGCCTTATAACCCTGCCCCTGGAGGTCATCAATTGTCACATCTTTGCCAATGGCAGTATTTAGCTTTATCTCAACGCCTAGTTTTTGAATGGTATCAATTTCAGTCTTTAGCATTTCCTTCGGCAGGCGATAGTTTGGAATGCCAACTGCCAGCATTCCGCCAGCCACAGGTAAGGCTTCAAATATTGTTGTCGCATAGCCAAGCTTAACCAAATCATAGGCACAGGTTACACCGGCTGGACCAGAGCCAATTATGGCTACTTTGTCACCTTTTGTCCTCGGTGCGGGCTGTATTTCTTCCCCGCCATGGGTTAATTCATAATCAACAACAAAGCGCTTAAGAGTTCTAATGGCAATGGGCTCATCTACATCTTTCCGGTTACATTCCGTCTCACAGGGATGGGTACATACCCTACCGCAGATAAGCGGAAGAGGATTCTTCTCCCTAATCAAGGCTAAGGCTTCTTTGAACTTTTTCTGCCTGATCAAGGCTACATAACCTTGAGCGTTAGTATTTATGGGACAGGTAGTAGTACAAGGAGGTCTCTCGTTCTTACTGATAGAAAAGATATTTGGGATAGCCTGAATATATGGTCGATAAATTGCCTTTCTCTGCGCCAAACCTTCCTCGTAAACGCTTGGTCTCTGCACCGGACATACCTCAGCGCATTCGGCGCAACCAGTGCATTTATCCTCAATAATATAACGCGGGGCTTTTTTAACAGTGGCATTGAAATTCCCGGCTTCTCCCTCGATTCCTTCTACCGTTGCCTGGGTGATAATCTTGATATTTCGATGCCTACCAGCCTCAACGAGCTTGGGAGAGAGTATACACATAGAACAATCATTAGTGGGAAAGGTCTTGTCTAATTGAGCCATTACCCCACCAATGGCAGGGGACGATTCTACCAGATAAACAAAGAACCCCGACTCGGCTAAATCAAGGGATGTCTGTATCCCGCCTATTCCTCCCCCCAAAACCAGAACAGCTCCTACTTTCTTAGATTCTGACTTTGTATTCATTTTCAACCTTAGTGAGCAGTTTATCCACAGAGGGTACGTTCAAGTTAAGGCCAAGGTCGGCTACTGGGTCTGCACCCATGGCAAGACCAAGGAGTTGAGGATAAAGAATAATGGGCACATTATATTGCCTGTCAAACTTTTCCGACATCTTTTCCTGCTGAGTCGCGTACATAAGGTAACAAGTTTGACAGTGAAGAACCATGCAATCTACTTCTTTATCCTGTAAATTGTCAAGTTTTTTGGCTATCAGGTGGTGAGCCAAATCCACAGAATTGGGGAAGGTCTTCCCTCCACAGCAGTCGAGAAGAGTCTCATACTCAACAGGAATTGCCCCGGTAGCGGAGATTAGTTGATGGAGACTTTTTGGATTATCTGGTTCATCAAGCCCTTCGGAGACGCACCTTGGTCTTAGATAATGGCAACCATAATGGGGGGCTATTTGAAGGTTGGATAAATCTCTTTTTATCTCTTTCCTTATTCTATTTAAACCTACATCTTCATAAATAACCCTTGATATATGCTTTACCTTCGTTTTCCCATTATATTGTAAACCTATTGTTGATAGTTTCTTATTTATCGTGTCTCTTACTGCTTGCTTTTCTAGCTCCTCCACCGCTTCTACCAGCACACCGGTACAGGCAGCACATAGAGTAACAATATCTAAATCCTGGGCTTCAGCGTAGGCAAGATTCAATGCTGATAATAAAAGGCCGGCCTCTATACTTAGGTTTATCTGATTAGAACCACAACAGACGAAATCTTCAATGTCGACTAGGTCAATACCCAAACGATTAGAAATCCACCTTGTGGAGAGTTCATACTGAGGAACTTTTGTAGGAGTGGTGCATCCCAAAAATAGAGCATATCTCTTCATAATTGGGCTCGCGGTTGAATTTCACCGACACCGGTTAATCGCATTAGCTTTGCTGCCTCTTCTCCATCACCTTTTAGAGGACACAGAGAAAGTTCTTCTCTTCTTTCTACCCATGCTTCCTCGGTGGCAAACACTATCCCTGTTTTCATGACCTGCTGTGTCTGGTTAACCCAGGAAGGAGGGGCATATCCCTCTTTTGCCGCCATATTCTTTAGGACATTCAACACACTGAAGAACTTCACATTCTGAGGACATCGCAGCTCACAGGTGTGGCAAGTAGCACAATACCAGATATAAGAGCTACTTAAAACCCTTTCTCTCATACCAAGATTTACCATTCTAGCCAGCTTCCTGGGGTCATATTCGGGGTATGCCTCGTGGATAGGGCATCCTACTGTGCAAGTTCCACAGGAAAAACACGCAGTTATGTCATGGGCAGCTTCATGAGCCATTACCTCGTGCTTAAAATTTGTATCAAGTTCTGATACTCGGATTGGTTGACCATACATTACAATTCTAACCCCTCAACGGCATTTTGACACAGGAGTAGTCAGCCACAATTCTTTGACGCATTATAATAACACCAAACTTCTGATGAGTCAACAATCAGTCTCTTCCAACAGGACTAGTTTAAGTAATTCAGGCAACTCGTTTATGATTGGGACCTGCGACTGAAAGTATCTTCCCAATTTGGGCTGTTTTCGCTGACGATTTGTAGCATATACTCTTTCCGTGTTCTGCTATAATATAAAATGATAGCGGTATTCACATCTCTTTATATTTGTCAATCTATGGAGGAGAACCATGATAAATCCAAAGCTCAAAACTATGGGGGAACAATTTGGTCGCCGTTCCTGGGCGGAACCCTGGAAAATCAAGATGGTAGAACCAATTAGAATGACCAGTAGAGAGGAGCGGCAAGAGGGGATGGAACAAGCGGGTTATAACACCTTTCTGTTACGCTCTGAGGATGTATACATCGATCTGCTTACCGATAGCGGTACCGGCGCCATGAGCGACCGTCAGTGGGCCGGCATAATGTTGGGTGACGAGGCTTACGCTGGCAGTAGAAACTTCTACCACCTGGAAGAAGCAGTTCAGAGTTACTACGGCTATCGCTATGTGGTGCCCACCCATCAGGGGCGTGGCGCTGAGCACCTGATGAGCCGGGCATTAATAAAGCCCGGCCACTACATACCCGGAAATATGTACTTCACTACCACCCGAGTGCACCAAGAAATAGCTGGGGGTACCTTTGTAGATGTTATCATTGACGAGGCCCACGACCCGGCTAATCTGCATCCATTCAAGGGCAATGTAGACTTAGATAAATTAGACGAACTAATCAAGGGCGTAGGTCCCGAGAATATTCCCTATATCAGCTTGGCTGGAACGGTAAACATGGCGGGAGGCCAGCCAGTGAGTATGGCCAATGTGCGAGCACTGCGTGGGCTGTGCGACCGTTATGGCGTTCGTATCTATCTGGATGCCACCCGCATGGTCGAGAATGCCTTCTTCATCCAGGAGCGCGAAGAGGGATATGGAGATAAATCTATTGCAGCCATTCTCATAGAATTTTGTAGCTTCACCAACGGTGCCTGGATGAGTGCTAAGAAGGACAATTTGGTTAACATCGGTGGCTGGCTGGCAGTCAACGATAGCGACCTTTTTGACATGCTTCGCAATATGGTAGTGGTCTACGAGGGGCTTCACACATATGGCGGAATGGCAGGACGCGACATGGAAGCCTTAGCCATCGGCATCACCGAAGCAGTAAACGATGACCATGTGCGCTCGCGTATTGAACAAGTTCGCTACCTGGGTGACCTACTCACCAATTGGGATATTCCAATCGTAAAGCCAGTGGGCGGTCACGCCATCTTTCTAGATGCTAAAAGCATCTACTCTCATATCCCCCAAGACCACTTCCCAGCCCAGACCCTAGCTGCTGAACTCTACCTAGATTCGGGCATACGAGGTATGGAACGGGGTATTGTCAGTGCTGGGCGAGACCCCAAAACCGGTGACCACCGTTATCCAGCGCTGGAGTTAACCCGTCTGGCAATCCCCCGCCGGGTCTACACACAGGCACATATGGACGTGACCGCTGAGTCGGTTAAAGCTGTATACGACGCCCGCGAGCAGATGCGGGGCATGAAGATGGTGTACGAGCCTAAATACCTGCGTTTCTTTCAGGCACGCTTTGAACACATAACCTAAGAGTCAAGCTATACAGGTGGTCAAATGTGGAGGAGATTCAGCTCTTGTTTGAGGGGCGTAACAAAGCGCTACGAAAGGCGTAAGTTAATAATTTAGACTTCTGTCACATAAGGGCATGATAGCTACTACCACTGAATACTGCTAGCTCACCACTACTCAAAAATCTATGCCTGCTGGCTTAAGATGCGGTCTATATCCTTTTTCAACTGTTCGGTATCAAAGGGCTTGGGAATGTAGGGAGCAGTGGTCCGGCTTAGGAAGTCCATAGTCTCTTGGCCCATAACATCCCCGGTTATAAAGACCACTTTCTTGGCTGAAGATTTAAGATTGTTTTGCATGTATTCATACAACTCAATGCCGCTCATACCCGGCAACTTGATATCAAGCAGGATAACATCGTAGTCCTCACTCTTCAGCCTTTCCAGTGCATCATCGCCATTTTCTATAATCTCTACCTCGTGCCCTTCCCCACCCAGCATCTCCGTTAAGAACTCCTGGACTATTGGCTCATCATCCACCACCAGTATTCTGGCTCTGGGTAGCGTCTTGGACACCTCAGTAGCAGTCTCAGCCATTTTCAACTGTTCAGCTTGAGTGACTATAGGTAACTCCACAAAGAAGGTAGCTCCCTTTCCCAATTTGCTCCGGGCATATATCTTGCCGCCGTGCTGGTTTACTATGGTGTAGCAGATGCTCAGTCCAAGCCCTGTTCCTTTATCCGGGTCACGGGTGGTGAAGAACGGGTCGAATAGCCTATCCAGGTTTTTCTTGGGTATACCAGGTCCATCGTCTTTAAAGGATACCCGTATGGTGTTATCTATCCTCTCTGTCCTAACCGAGAGATTACCCTTGCCATGAGCCAACTTCATCTCCATCTCGGCATTTAAGACTATATTAAGGAATACCTGCTGCAATTGACCGGCATCGGCGAAAGTGAGCGGTATATCTGTAGAAAGCTTAGTGGTAACTTTTATATTACTGCTCTCCATTTCATAGGTTCGCATAGCCAGTGTAGTTTCAATGATGTCGTTAATGTTGACCAAGGTTCGCTCTGGCTTGTGCTGGTGGGCAAAGGTCAGCATCCTTTCGGTAATACTGGCTATCCGTTTGGCTCCCTCATAGATAATATCAACATCCTTTCTGATATCATCGGAGATGTCCTTTTTCATTAGTAACTGGGAAAAGCCCATAACGCCAGTTAAGGGGTTATTTATCTCATGGGCAATACCTGATGACATCTCACCGACAGTTGCCAGGCGGCTGGCGAGGTAAAGCTCCTGCTGCAGTTGATTCTCCCTCTCCTCTGCCTGTTTGCGCTCGGTGATGTCTCTGATATAGCAAACATTACCCTGTTCCCCCTTGTATGTCGTGTAAGCACTGGTAAGCTCAATTGGTATCTCCAAGCCATCCTTTCTGATAATAGACATCTCAAAAAGTACGGGGATAGCTACACCCCGCATCTTTCGTTGATGCCTCTCTATAGAAGCCTGGCGGTGTTTGGGGTGGACGAGGTCAAAAAACGACATACCGAGCAGTTCTTCCTTAGAGTACCCCGTAATACGAGTCCATGCATCGTTAACGAAGCTTTGGACTCCCTCCCCCTGCTCAGTATCCTGCAACATGATAACAGCCTCCCCAACCTCAGCCCCAAGACTCACGAGGGTAAGGTATCTTTCCTCTGACTCTTGCAGCGCCTCTTCCATCCATTTGCGCTCGGTAATGTCCCTGCCAATGGTAATGGAGCCAATTGGATTCCCAGAAGCATCCTTTAGCAAACCCATGCTCAATTCACCAAGGAAGATGGAGCCATCCGCCCTAAGTAAAGTGAATTCGGAGCTCCTGGCAAAACCCTCCTCCAGAATTTTTTGCATATGCAACATTGCCCTATCACGGTCAAAAGAGGCAAGGAGTTCTGATGCATATTTGCCCAATATCTCATCTCTGGAGTCAAATCCATGCATCTCCACCAATCTAGCGTTGACATCGTTAATGACGCCATTTAAGTCCGTAACGGCTAACCCGTCGGTTATAGACGCAAACATTTGACGTAACTTTCCTTCTGACTGTTGCAGTTTTTCCTCCATCTGCTTGCGCTCGGTGATGTCTTCACCTGAAAGCAAAACCCCAACTATTTGACCTCTTGGGTTTTTAATCACTGTGTTATGAAACGCAATGAGTCTTTCCTCTCCATCCTTGCTTAATAATGGATTCTCGTAATATTCAACTGGCTCAGTATCTCCATCCATCAGTTTGCCAAAGACACCCCTTATTTCATCTTTTATTCTTTGCGGCAGTAAGGTTTCAAACCAGTTCCTGACTATAAGTTCTCCCTCCTGGTAACCCAGAACCTCACAACCCTTCTTGTTAATCAGACTTATATTTTCATCAGCATCTATTATGGCCAGAATGACCCCGGCTATAGTTAGGTATGCTTCGGAGTTCTCTTTTTCTCTTCTTAACTCCTCCTCCACCCGCTTGCGCTCGGTTATTTCCTGTTGGAGCTCTTCCTCTCTTGTTCTGATGTCGTTAATCATCATATTTATGCCCATAGCCAGTGAATCAAACTCGTCATTCTTGCCGGACAATTCAATCTGGACAGAGTAATGTCCCCTCGCCACTTTCATAACTGTGTCAAGAATCTTATCTATACGGTCTTTTTCTAATGTCTTACCCATCATCTACTCACCTCCAGGTATATATGATTCGTCCGCTTTAGTTCGCGTTTGTATTTCTCCATCTTGTATATCTATGTCTCGCTCCGTAAGCCAGTCAAGAGTCTCTTCCCTTGTCTTGAAAAAACGCATATCTTTCTTTTCGGTAACTCCCATAACAAAAAAACAACCTTTCCAATTCTTTCACCCTTGAGTACTTCTTGCCCTGCCTTTCTTCCTCTTGACGAAGGCTTTCCTGCTTTGTTAATGTCCATAAGGACATTAACTCCTCCTTTCACTATATTCTGTAGCCACAACCTCCTATGCATAGGATTCCAGTACCGTGTAGAGCTTTACACCGCATTTGTTGAACCTAATCTGAGTTTTGATACAGTTATCTACGCTTGATTTATGGTTGCCCTTTTGTCTTATCTTCGTCTCTTATCTTGTGTCCCTCCTCAGACAGATAATAGGGCTATCTGAAAGCCAACTTGCGCCAATTGGGACTCTGGTCAATCTAAACCCTTACAGAAATAATACTATAGGGTACATTAGTTGTCAAATATATAGACTAATGGCACATCAATAGTGTTAGAGGTAATGCGCAGTGTAAACACTTGAAATTCTAAGCGAGGTTCCAAATCAATAACTATTTCATGCGCCTTGGTGATAATTGCATTAGCCTTTGGGGACACGACCCGAAGGTCATTGGTTCGAATCTAACCCTGCTAGCACTGAGTTTTCTCAATCGGGGGACTAAAGCAGTCATTGCCTCCGAGGAAAGATTTATGGCAACGGCAAAGATAAACGAGCAATATTCAAATAAGCAGGCTGGATTTTCAGGAGCCTAAGTTAATGCCTGAAGCATTGCCAAAGAACCACAGCCCATCTGATGAGACAGGATTATTGTTTCCAAACCGTGGATTGTTTGCTGACCATTTCCTCAAGGCACGACTGCCTCAATGGAACAGTGGAAAACTAATGGAGACTGCCTAGTTTCCGCAAGGAGCTGATGTCTTTGTATGAGTCAACGAAGCCAATACTACCAACTCTAGATAAGGCACAGACAGAGAAGGTCTTCATCCAGCCTACTCTGGACCTTCTGGGTTATGCCAACCGCTATATGACGCAACCTCCTACTGAGACAGGCACCCCTGATTACCTCCTGTTCCCGAAAAATGTCGGCAAGCAGTGATAATTCAGATACGCGCCTAGAGGGATTCGAACCCACGACCCTCGGTTCCGAAGACCGATGCTCTGTCCGCTGAGCTATAGGCGCATTTATAGCTGAACCTACCCGTCATTCCTCCCCGTGACGCTCCCGTGCCGCTGAGTCACCCCGACTGGTAGCACGGAGTCTAGTTGCTTCGCAGCAGCCTCTTGAAGCCCAGGTGTGACATGGCTGTATATGTCCAGGGTGATGGCTACCGTGCTGTGTCCCAGCGCCTCACTAACTATCTTAGGATGAACGCCAGCCGCCAACATCAGGGATGCGTAGTTATGCCTCAAATCATGAAACCTGGCTCTCAACCCTGCACGCTTTACTATTCTACCAAAATTATAGGTCAAAGTGCTAGGGTCTATCGGCTTTCCATCGTAATTGGCAAAGACGAGGTAGTCAAGAGTGAGTGTCACCCCCAGCTGCCATTATGAATAAACTGTCCGCCAAGATTGCAGGGGCAGAGGACGTGCCTACTAAACAAGAGGAAACGTCAAGGTAAGCGTCACGATAGAAGCCTGGCTATATAGCTTAGGACTGGGAGACCGCTGATAGCCGCTTTTGATCTAGATAACATATAGTCTTCAGAACGATCCCCAGATTGCTTTGATAGCAGCGAAGACAGCTTTTTGCCTCTCCTCGACTTTATCTATTGGGAAAACACCGTCAGGAGTAGGTTCAATTCTCTTCAATACCAGGTCAGCTGGTAGACCGCGCATGTACACTTCGGGAACAGATCCCGACAGCAATTCATTCCATATCAAATTGCTGCCACTATATGTGGTGAGCTTATCGACGTATATTTCGTCATTGCTGCTAAGGTTAAGTTTGTCCTTTAGAAGTAAAACCATACCAAGTCGATTCCGCGTCTGCTGGAAAGAAGTCTCGTCTAGAATTCCGTTCGTAGTAAAAAGAGCCTTATTCTTAGGATGCTGTGTATACATATGTTCGAGGTGCATACCATGCTGCTTAAGATTGTTCCTATTAAAACGGTTTTCCAAAGTCTCAAGGTCGGCTGAAGCATACGAAGGTTTATTGTCCATCAATTCCGACAGATACCGGTCTATCCTCATTAGGACATATTTGCTGAAGTTAAGCCACTTGTTCGATGTCCATTTGAAGCGCTCATATTCGAACAGATCCACTGCTTGATACTGTGACTCCGCAGCAATTAGGCCAGCATCTGCCAACGCCGTACTAAGCATCTTATCGAACTCGGGAACAGCGTCATCAAGACTCTTGTTTCGCACTGCCACATTAAGAGGATAGATCAGTCTTTGGAAATCGTTACTATCATATGCACCGAGAAGACGTAGAATCACGTGAATCTGATCGAACTTCTTGGCGATACCCCTTATTTTGTCTGTCTCATTTGGATCTTTCTGCATTATGTTCGATAGTATTAATAGGTATTGTTGATTCTGATCCAGCAGCTTGTTGAAGATAACGTCGTCCCATTCGTACGAAGTACGCATTCGAAGGTACAACTCGGCGAAATATCGTATATCTTCCGTAAGTCTCCGATATACCGAGTCACGATCGTTGAAATCCCCAAAGAACTGGCGTATCTTGGCGTTTCGATACATCTCGTACTTATAATCACCCTCGAACTTCTCATAGTCGTTCTCACTATCCGCGAATTTTGCCCGGAAGAACGTCCGAAAGAACGTATCGAGGTCGATCGATTTTTCGGTAGTGTTCTTCAGCACCGCTGCGAAGTACTTCTCTTGAAGCTCACTCCATACATCATTCGCTCTTTCCTTCTGCTGACCAGTCAGATTCCCGATAAGCTTGCCTTTCAGAATTTCGTATGGCTTTAAGCCTAGCCCTCTATCGTTCACTACTTCGAAAATCATAGCCACGTTTTCTTGTCGCTCAATACGTATCTCGACGATCGATATCCTATCCAACAAATAAGAGAGGTAGTAGGTCATCTTCACAGTATCGACATTGCCATTTCCATCGCGAAGAAATGAGTTAAAGTAGTCGCTGATCCACTTAGAATTCTCCTTAATCCGCCGTCTCGTTTCGTCACGGGCATCGACTTCTCTACCTTCGATAAGCGACTGAAACGCCTCTTCTCGGTTCTCATTGTAGATCTTAAACCGTTCGGCCTCTCCGAAGTCATTAGTTTCAAATATCAATTGCTGGATCGTCCTGCTGCTGAATGTTTTACCTGGTGCTTCTTGCTCGACAGCCTTCACCATGTGATAGAGCCTGATAAGTATAAGCAGCAACGTGGTGAGTCGCTGTTGCCCATCGACGATAGAGGTGTTTGCCGCCGTCGTGTGAGTAAGGTATGTATTCAAGAAATACGGCTGGAACCTGTCAAGGACGTCTTCCTGGATCTCTCTGGGCTGCGTCTTACGCCTATCATGTTGAGAAAACTGGACATCGATATCGTCCAATAGAGTTCGGACTTGGGTGCTATCCCACTTGTACTCTCTTTGGTATATATCTATGAAATAGGAGCGTTGAGTGTTGAACACCGTCCGAAGCGTCTGATCGTGCGGTGTGATGAGACTTTTGATTGTTGTGTCTGGCATTTATGTCCCTCCTTTATTTGGTGCGTGGCAAACACCATTATAGTTCATTAATCTAGAGGTTAAAAGTTTCTATTCCAATCGTCGAATAAGGCGTTGGTACTGCTAAAAGAACACGCATAGCGGGTAGATAAAGAGGGAGGATAGCTTAACCACTATCCTCCCTCTTCTCAAGTACTGCAAGCAGTCGGGCTGAGCCATATAATACCGGAAGAATTCTCTCATGCTGATGGAACCATGACGAACCGTGAATTTACCTTTTTGGACAATATAAAGATTGTCTTCTTCGTCCTTGATATAATGCGTAGATAGTCTGAGATTATGTCGCGTTGGGATTGACATTTCAAAATCAATAGATAACTGAGTAGTAGATAATGAACGAACGTTGTCTTCCAAGGTCACAGGAATCCACCAACGTCCGGAATCTTCCACCGAATCCAGATGCCCAATATACATGTTTCCATGTTTCGTTTCAAATAGGTGTGTTTCGCATACGTGGAGGCCGCTCGGATATCCCCATTCTTTGTTAGACTGGCTTAAGGAATGTTTTCTCAGGGTTTGTAGGAATGAATCATGAAAACTATGCAGCTCAGAGCTCGTTAGATAACGCATATTATGCCTCCCAATAAGGTATACGAGGAGAGTGGCTCCACGGCCATTCTACTCTCTTTGATTATATATACATACCTGGGAACTGGTGGCTACTTGATTAACTTCCTTAACGTCCTGCTAGTAGCTTTACCGGTTGCCAAAACACGTCCTACCCTACTAACAGGACGTTGGGAGAGTCAATCTAGCTGTGAAGTATATTGACCCATGTCAATAATTAGTTGTTCAACGATTGCAGTGCCAGGTGGTAGAAGTTCAATAGAAGTTCCATCAGAAGATAACTCAATGAAACGTGAACTGTGCATAGTTCGGAGAAGCCTATAGAAATATGAGCGGTTAGTAGGTTCAATCCAGCGTAGAAGGTCAGCTGTGGCTATTTCTGTTGAACAGGATGATAACAATACAAGTATCTGGTTCCCCATGGTCATGGTAGGTTTAAGAACTCTGCGAATGTCGCCCGACTGCCATACCAATGGTGTTCGGCGGTCCACTAGGCTATCAGCTAGTTTCTGCGCGTCATGGATTGGCATATTATGAAATATTCTTATTAGCTCAGCCATAATCCAGCTAGTCATTGATAGTACTGCCGACGCATCTATATGATTAGGGTCAACATCACCTCCAACGTGACCAACTCCTCTATTATTGCGAATCTCGTATAGAGCAGGAAGAATCCTCGGAATTAATATCTGAAAGCTTCTAGGGTTAGAGGCGTCAGTTTCTAGTCTACGACAGGCAGCGACAAAATTATCTGGCTTCATTGGAGAGGAAGCGTAATTCCCTGATGAAAATCCATTAAGAATGGTGTATACAACCTCACAAAATCTGCCACCACTAAGTTCAGATGGTGTCCATCTTCGTTCCATATAGTTGTTTACGATGTTGCCGTACTCCTCGATTAATGGTTTTCGGAGTCCATAAGGTATAGACATAAATGCTTGGTCAGCGGTTATCATAATTATCGTTGCTCTATATAGATGCCTTTCCTTCGTCTGTTACGAAGAACTGCTTCCCATCCTTCTCAATAAGACCTTTACTCACGTTCTTATTAAGACAGTCTGAAGGGTTAACCAAGCGACTTTGATTGCTATCTTTCAATGCTTTGGTTATATCGCTTGTAGATATTCTACTTAGCCCCTTCCCATGAAGCCAAATTGCGGTAGCCAAGAACTTATGAAGTGCCTTTCCAGTGGCACCTTTTGATTTGAGGAAATTAGGTAATGTCTGCGAAGCGATAGCAGCATCGGATAGAATTTGACCCTGTTCAACAATAGCAGCTCTGGTTTGACCAGTATCCTGTATTGCTGGCACTATATTGATAAGGTCAGGTGCCTTTTCAATAATCTTGTCAAGTTGGGTGGAAAGCCAATTCTCCTCGCCTTCTCCCGAAAAAGTAATGCTTCCTAAAGTGAACTCTATTCTTGCAGTAGCCATGAGATATCAACCTCCTATAATTACTGTGTATATGGATATGAATTTCTTTTAGAATAATTATAGCATATATATAGTATTGTCAAGGAATATTAGAAATAGGCATGATTTCTAGATATGGATTGTTAATATGCAATCGTAAAAGACTATCAATGTTGGTTAGTGAAAGTTAGCGCTTTTTTCGGAATATGTAAGTAGTACAAGTTAGCTTGGACACTTAGAGCAGCGAGCGAATTTAGTAGCCTAACGTCACCCAGGACTCGGTTCAGCCAGTAGAGAAACCCCTTGTATCGTACACGAATAAGAGCCAAATATTCGCCTGACCAAAGGAAATCCTTTATGGGGGCAGGTTATTGACACGAGCTGGTATAATGAATAATTAAGATGAGAGGTGGGGGTAGAGAAGTGCAATTCCCTACCCCCTGAAGGTCTAGCTATATCCGTTATCCTTTTCCCATTTTCTAGCACCTTCCTCTGTTTTGGCATTACCTACCACTGTAATGTGTCCTTTGGGGTCAATTTGCCTTTGATGTTCTCCTTCTCGACGGTCCGGTTCTTGAGAGATTCCACCGTGCAGTACTTTATTACCCCGCTTGAATTGGTAGGTGTACCAATCTCTAGGTTTTCCCATCTATAATCACCTCCTTTTTACCAGTGACTTACGAGACAACCTTAAGTTATTGTTAAATAAAATAACCTCCTTTTCGGGAGGTCTTCTGACAACGAGATCAAGATAAAAGTTAATAACTACTCGATATACAGTCCCCCACCTTTCTAGATCCTTATTTACTTGTATTATACCATATCTAGTTATCTTAGTCAAGCTTACTTCAATATATTGTGGTAAACGAGGAGGCAACCTCTTTAACTGTTCACCCAAAAACTATTTCTCAAAAAGTGTCATCGGAGTATTGATGCACGTAATGGAGTTAGGCTGCCTTATTAGCCTAACGTCACTCAGGAGTCAGTTCAACCAGTAGAGAAATCCCCTTGTCTTGACGATGACTTCTGGGTAAAATACTCGCAGTCTTCTCCCCTGACGGCCAATCGTAAGTACAAGAAATCAGAAATGCCTATGTCCTAAACAACTAACAGGACGTTGGAAAAGCCATTATAAGAACGAATTCACATCTTTAAGCTTGATGGCTTCTTTAATAATTGTAGACGTGAAATTCCGTGTCTTCTTGTGTACTTTGTCGACTTCGCCTCTATAGCTTTTTAATAAAGCGGTTACTTTGGGGAAATCAGCAGGCAAGGTAGGTAATTCCAGGAAAGAAATGCGGTACTTGTCACTTATGTCAGCTAGGATTTGTAGTTTGCTGTTCAATTTGCTTATTGTTTTAGGTAAGAGGACTTCTTTATCTTTGAAATGTCCAGCTAGGATTATTCCTCTACTTCTTAGACTCAGAAAATCATTTGCTCTATTACCTGCAACTATGGAATAGTATGACTTGGCACTTACGGCGTCTTTAGAAACTTGCTTTTCCTCTTGTAAGTTTGATATATTATATTTTGCTTCACATACTGCATAATCGGATAACCAATTTAATATATTATCTATGATATTTTCTCTATACTGTGTCCTCTGCATATTCCTCGTCTGACGTATTGACCATAATCCCAAAACTAAGGCCACAATTATTCCAAGAAAAGTAAGAACAGCGAGGATAGAACTTATGGTATCAGAGGTATCCATTAGAGTAATTATAGCATATAAAACGTTCGGATAATTTGGCAATAGGAAAGAAGGAGTTTAGCTTTCGTAAATTGGCTCGCTTCGTCAAAATGTGTAGTCAGCAACAACTAAACACTTCATAGGCTCACGCTCAAACCGTAGCTGGTATTTTGCCGCTCCCCGTGCCGCTTCCCGTCGGTGGTAGCCTTTGTGGTTAGCTGTGTCTCATCGTAGGTTGGGGGGTCGGAGCGGACAGCGTAACCATCTCAGACTATATGGAACGCCGTGCCTGGCTCATCCTCCGAAGACCGATGCTCTGTCCGCTGAGCTATAGGCGCACGTAGTGAAATTATACCCGATAAGTAATACGAAGGGCAACGCTCAGTCTCTTCCTCGCCAAATGTTACCGCTAACAACACTTAAAAAGCTGGCTGGCTAAAGGCCGATGTAATGAGAACGAGAATATCACAAATCAGTCTATGATTTGATAGCTCAAAGCTTATAACTTGTTGAAACTAGCTTCTTGCTGTGCTATGCTTAAGCTAAGTGATATGAGTGAGCAGAAGATAAAGGTTTTCACATTTAGTCAGCAACCTCTGTTGGTAGATGGCATAAGGTATTGGCTCTCCAGTATGGAGGATATTCAAGTTGTAGGTCAGGCTGCAGTCACTGGCTGGGCTATAGCTATTGAGGTTATGCCACCTGATGTGGTGATTGTGGATATGGATGCTCCCTCTGACAGTGGCATGAGCTTAATTCGCAGACTAACACGGGTGTTACCTAGTGTTGGTGTGATTGCACTTTCTTCGAATCTCAGTGAGGAACAGCTCGTCCAGATGCTTGCCACACAAGTCGCCGCTTATCTAGGCAAGGAAATCAGCGGTGACTATCTAGCTGATATCGTGAGGCGTGTAGCTCGTGATGAGTATCCTATATATGAAACTCTTTCCAGTCAACCTGAAATAGCCGATTGGGTACTACGCCGGTTTCGACGCCTGTCTGGAAAGAGGGAAGTTGAAACTGCAAAAGCTCAGCTAACGACGCGAGAGATAGAAATCGTCAATAATATAGCCCAAGGCTACAGTAACAAGCAGATTGCGGCTGAACTCAACATTAGTGAACAAACCATCAAGAATCACATCTCCTCAATTATGATAAAGCTGAATGCCAATGACCGCACTGAATCGGTAGTGATAGCTCTGAAGGCGGGATTAATCTCTCTCAGCTGAAACCAGGCTGTATTCACTATTACTAATACCCTTCTCTCACACAGAGTAAACAAGAGATTTGTTGCTAATGGGAGTCTCAGGTGGGGTAGAATAATCCCACCCTTTTCTACAGAGCTAAATGTACATGCCCAAAAGACGATGTCCACTGAGCTATAGGTGCCTTAATTGGGGTGAGTGGAGGGATTTGAACCCTCGTTCTCCAGGGCCACAACCTGGCGCCTTAGACCACTAGGCGACACTCACCATAGATAGTGTGGATATTATAGCGAAAAACCCTTGTTCTTTCAATGAGGAGGTACCTACTATTAGTCTAGCTCTACTATAGTAACTCCGGCGCCCCCTTCTCCATAAGCACCTGGACGGTATGATTTAACCAGTGGGTGTTTGGCGAGCAGCTCACGGACTACCTGGCGCAGAGTGCCTGTTCCCTTACCGTGAATTACCCTAACCTGGTACAAACCGCTCATAAAGGCATCGTTTAGATATTCATCTAGCTTTAGCAGTGCTTCGTCTACAGTGAGATGACGAAGGTGCACCTCATTTACGGTATTGCCCTTATACATACTAACTAATACTCCCTGATGATTTTACCACTAGAAATAGAGACAGAGCAATTAAAAAAAGTTCAAGAAAAGTCTGTTGGTGCTATAAAATCAGCATAGCATCGCCAAAGCTATAGAAACGGTAGTTTGAAGCTATTGCTTCCTTATAGGACCGGTTAACAAAATATCTATGAGCAAAGGCAGTAACCAGCATCAGTAGCGTTGACTTTGGCAGATGGAAATTTGTAATAAGGGCGTCCACCACACGGAACTGATATCCGGGCAATATGAACAAACTTACCCAGCCATCAAACGGCTCCATAGGAAGTGAGTTACTGACCTGAGCCGCTTGCTCTACAATTCTTACCGTAGTGGTGCCAACACAAATAACTCTGCGCCCTTCCACCTTAGCCTGAGATAACTGACTGGCTACCTCCTGAGCTAGTATCCCATACTCCCTGTAAATGGGATGCTCAAGCGGGTCATCCTCTCTAACCGGTCGGAAGGTGTCAAGCCCCACATGGAGGGTAACAAACAAACATTGAACTCCCTTCTGTTCTATATTAGTAAGTAGTTCCGGGGTGAAATGTAACCCAGCGGTGGGTGCTGCCACGCTGCCGGCAACACTAGCAAAGGTCGTCTGATAACGCCCGGGATGAGCTAATGGAACATGTATATATGGAGGCAATGGAATCTCGCCTAGCTCTGGCAATTGTGTCTCATCAGAGAAGCTTATCACCTTTATCCCATCCTGCCGTAGCCCGATTACTTCAGCCAAAACCTTAGCCGCACCCTCATTTGTTATCTCAACCCTGGTGCCAGTATTAACCCGCTTACCAGGCTTAACTAGCGCCTCCCAAATATTAGTATCAAGCCGACACAGTAACAGTATCTCTACCCTACCACCGCTATCAACCTTTCTCCCCTTAAGGCGGGCTGGGATAACACGGCTATTATTAAATACCAAGACATCACCAGCTCGTAAATAATCAGTTATTTCAAAAAACTGGTGGTGCTTTATTGAACCATCACTGCGATTTAGAACCATAAGTCGTGATTGGTCTCTAGGTTCAACGGGGGTTTGAGCAATTAGTTCTGAGGGCAAGAAATAGTCAAAATCTTTAGTCTTCACCAATACCACCATCCCAGGCTAGCTATTTATCTATTAGATTAAGCTAAAGTATACAATGCATTGGCTACTGACGCAATTTCCAGAACAATAATGTCATTGCGAGGAGTGTGTTTCTGCGGTTACTATATCACCAGTCTAAACTATGATATGCTACAATGCTCAGAAGACAAGATGGGTAGGATAATTAATAACGATAAGCAAGCCGAGATTGTAAAGAGGGACTGGCTAAAGAAGAGAGTCATTCCCTTATTAACCCTGGCCTTTGTTATAGCTATTACGGTCGGTATATTTCTTATTTACGGATGCCACCCAGAAAGGCTGGCCGAACTGAAAAACTATGCCTATTGGGGTGCTTTCCTTATCAGTCTAATTGGGAATGCTGCTGTCATTCTAGCTGCCCCGGTGCTACCGATACTTTCGGCTATAGGTGTTACCCTCTACCCCGATACCGGACCGCTTGGTTCAATCATTGTGGGGCTGGCTGGTGGGGTGGGGGCAGGTATCGGGGAGATGACCGGCTATATGCTAGGCTATAGTGGACAAGGGATTGTACAAAGGGTGAATCTATATAATAGGCTGGTGGAGAGGTTGAGGCGATGGGGAGTATTAGCTATCTTCATCTTGTCAATAGTCCCCTTCTTTTTTGACCTAGTTGGAATAGCCGCTGGAGTCCTTCGCTTTCCTCTGTGGAAATTCTTGCTGGCATGCTGGTTAGGCAGAACCATACTATATGTAGGTATCGTCCTGGCTGCTGCCTGGGGGTGGGAAACTATATTACCATACTTTGGCTAACCTATCCGGAATCCCGGAGATTAATGAGAGGCTGCCGACTAATCTCTACAAATTTGGAAAGATGCGAAAGGTGAGGCGACAGGCTTGAGTAGCCAAAGAGGCTGCCGAAGGGGCATTCATTATTAGGGAAGAGCTATTGGGGGGACAAATATAAGGGCATTATTTTACCTGGAACGCAGGGAATACACAGGTACAATGTTTGACTACATTTTACTTAACGGAATTGAGATGGAGAAGCCATAAGCTAAGCCTACCAGGACTCAATTTGGGGGATAGTATTTCAAGGATAAACCGCCAGTGCCTCAAGCCCAGTAGTTTCGGGTAAGCCAAGCATAAGGTTCATATTCTGGATGGCTTGTCCCGCTGCTCCCTTGACCAGGTTGTCAATACAGCTAATAACAATGAGATTTCCTGTCCTGTGGTCAATAGTAGGATGAATGAGACAAAGGTTGTTCCCCCGGGTGTGCTTGGTGTGGGGGGGTAATTCTACCACCTTGACAAAGGACTCATCCTTATAGAAATCCAGGTAAAGCTGCCTTATGTCTTCTCCTCCTTTTTTGCCAGCAGCAAACTTGCCTGGGGCTAAGGATGCGTAGCCGGTAGTTAATATTCCCCTGGTCATCGGTATCAGATGGGGGACAAAGGTAACCGAGGGCGGTTGTTCAGGACGAATCCTCTTTAGCTCCTGAATAATCTCAGGCAGATGTCTATGTCCTTCTAAGGCATAAGCAGCAGCATCTTCATTGGCTTCTGAGAAATGACTTTGCGCACTTAGGGTTCTGCCGGCTCCAGAAACACCAGACTTGCTATCAAAAATAATGTCAGGCTCAATTAGCCCCTCCTTAACTGCCGGGGCTAAAGCCAGAATAGCCCCGGTGGGGTAGCAGCCAGGGTTAGCTACCAGTTGGGCAGAGGCAACCTGAGACCGGTATAGCTCGGTTAGACCATACACCGCTTGTTCAAGTAGTTGCGGGGCAGGGTGAGTAAAACCATACCAGCTCAAGTATTCGGCGTCATCCTTCAGTCTGAAATCGGCACTAATATCTACTACTTTAATACCACGGTTGAGCAACGGTATGACCTCCTTGGCACTCTCCCTATGGGGCATAGCTGAGAAGACCAAATCAGCTTCCACCAGCTCGGTTTCAATAGTCAGGTCTATACAAGACAAATGGGGAAAAACCTTGCCCAATTTTTGCCCGGCAGCACTCCGCCCGGTAACTGAGGTAAGCTCCACTTCTGGATGTTGATACAGCAGTCTTGCCAGCTCAACACCGGCGTAACCAGTAACATTGATAATGCCTACCCTGCTTTTGCTCATTTTCCACCTGACTGCAGCTTGGAGCATTTTATCACAAGCTGGCTATAAATTTATACTAGCCTTTGCCTTCCCTGAGACCGCTAAGGATATGTTGAATCTCAAGGCTGGTTAAGCCAAGCCGGTGCAGAGTATGGCGGGTTATCTCCAGGCTGGCTTCAAACTCAGGGCAGACCAATTCAGAAACACCAATGCCTTTTAGCAGTTTAGCATCAGCATCATCATGAACCCGAGCCACTATATCAAGCTTGGGGTTGATTCTCAGGGCATTTCGGGTGGTTAATTCGACAGCCATAAAATCAGGGAAGGTGCAAATAAGAACACGTGCCTTCTTTAGCTGAGCATGGGTGAGTATCTCAGGATTACTGGCATCTCCGTAGATACAGGGAATCCCCCGGGAATGTAAACCTGAGATGACCTGGGGGTCTATGTCAATCACCAGGTAGGAAATATTCCGCCGCTCTAGAACCCTTGCCAGGCTTATTCCAACTCGACCGTGCCCGCAAATTACAGCATGACCTGATAGCTTGTATTGCTGACTCTCCCAACCTGGGTCAAGGCGGGATGCTATTAGCCTGCCTAGTCTCTCTCCCTGGCTGAGCCGGCGATAAAGGCGCGAAGCAAAACTTAAAGCAAAAGGGGTCAGCACCATAGTGATGATGGCACTGGTTAATGTGACAGAGTAAATATCTTGTGAGATGATGTCGGCTTCCAATCCCATCCCAGCCAGGACAAAGCTGAACTCACCTATCTGTATAAGTCCCATACCGACAAAAAGTATTGTCTTGGGGCTGTAACCGAAGAACCAAGGAATAAGGGAGCAAATGATAAATTTAACTACAATTATGGCTATTACCACTATGGTGATAACGATTGGATTCTCCACTACAAAGCTGGGGTCAGCGAGCATGCCCAGGGAAACGAAAAAGAGGGCACCGAAGGTATCGCGCAGGGGGACAATATCAGCAAAAGCCTGACGGGCGAATGCTGATTGACCAATCAGCAAACCGCCAATAAAAGCACCAATGGCGGCAGACAAACCAAAGAAGTAAGCGCCAAGAGCTGCCACCAAACACAGGGTGACTACAGTTAGCAGGAACAGCTCCCTGGAACGCCCCCCGGCCACTCGACCTAGTAGCCAGGGTAGTCCCCATATACCCAGAACCAGCATCACCCCAATAAAAAGCAGCGCCTTAAGAATGGCTATTCCCAGAGGCAACCACAATTCACCACCTACACCACCCATAGCGGGCAAGATTATCATCAAGGGCACCAGGCTCAGGTCTTGCACCAGAAGAATTCCTATCATAACCCGACCGTGCCCCGAGTCAAGCTCGCCCCGCTCCATAAGGGTTTTAAGCACAATCATGGTGCTACTAAGAGCAATGAGAAAGCCAAAGAAGATAGCTTCAAGCATTTCCCAGCCCAATAGTTTGCCTAAAGCTAAGCCTACTGCTGCCGTAAGTAATATCTGAGCTATGCCACCCAAAATGGCGACCTTGCCCATTCTCTTGAGTTCGCCTAAGGAGAATTCAAGCCCCAGGGTAAATAAGAGCAGGATTACCCCGATGGTAGCCAAGGTATGGATTGTCTCCAGGTCATGAACTAAGCCAAAGCCGTAGGGACCGACGGCAATACCCCCCACCAAATAGCCTAAGATGATGGGCAGCCTCAATCGGCGGGCTAACATACCCCCAGCTATAGCTATAGCTAAGACAATAATTAAGTCAAGACCAAGCCCTAGTTCTTCCACAGTTCTCCCGTAATTGATAATAGCAGCCTAATATGCCTATTCTAGCACAGCAGTTGAGCCAAGCGCAGTGGCCCAAAACAAAGTACGATAGATAGACAAACGGCAGAATATGTAATAATATGTAAGATAAGACCATTTGAAGATATTTAGATAGGAGGGTTTTCATGGGTATCGTAAGTCTTATTCTCGGTATCATCAGCATAATAGGAATGTTCATTGGACTACTACCGTTCCTAGGGTGGATGAACTGGGGCGTAATTCCCATTGCAGGGGTGGGGCTCATCATAAGTATAGTAGCCATCGCTACTGCCAAGGAGAATAGGGGGCTCAGTATCGCTGGGCTAATATTGTGCGCAGTAGCATTACTTATTGGGACTATAAGGCTCATCATCGGCGGTGGTGTGTTTTAAGTTATAACTCATAGGTGCGCTTGGGGTAATCAAATCATTCAAGTGCCAATATAATGCGCAACTTTGGCAACAGATAAGAAAATCTATATGCCGCTATCGTGCATATCGTTAAGCTCTGACAAACCGCGCGGTTATAGATTTTACTGATATTTGATATATGGGTAACCCTGACCCATCTGAGGTCAAGGGATATAATGGTCGTTCTTCAGGTATTGCGTCTTGCAACTGCCCTTGGGGCAATATAGTTGGAGCGTAATTTTTAATTGAGTTACTGAAGCAGTGGGGATAGTGTTCGAGGAAGGAGGATGTGTCACCCATCACATGAATGGGAACACATACTTGCTGAAGATAATAATTGTATGTTATTATCAGTTATCCCCGTTAAACCTTCAACAGGAGTAAGATTATGCCTAAGATTTATTTTCTTGATGTAACCAATAGGGATGGAGTGCAGACAGCGAGGCTTGGTTTATCCAAGCTTGAAAAAACCTTGATAAATATTTATCTGAATGAAATGGGGGTCTTTCAATCCGAGTTTGGCTTCCCCACCACTAGGCACGAATCCATTTACCTACAAGCCAACCTGGAACTAGCTGAGATGGGGGTCCTGCATCCTATGCGTTTGGAAGGATGGATAAGAGCCATCGCCAGTGATGTAGAGTCAGCTTTTAAGCTGGTACCTAATATCCGCCATCTCAATCTCTCAATATCCACATCAGACCAGATGATTAAAGGCAAGTTCCAAGGGAGGAAGACAAGGGAGGACATTATAAATTGTATGGTCGAGGCAGTTGATGCCGCTCGGGCTCTTGGCGCTGAGAGCATAGGTGTCAACGCCGAAGATGCCTCAAGGACAGACCTGGATTTCCTTATCAAATTCGGACTTGCCGCCAAAGAACACGGGGCTGATAGATTCAGGTACTGTGATACCCTCGGTTATGATAACCCCTTCACTATTTATGAAACTATCAAGGCATTGGCTGAAAATGTCGGCATGGCTATTGAACAGCATTGCCATGGTGACCTGGGGATGGCTGTGGGCAATTCTATTGCTGGAGCTAAAGGAGCTATAGACGGTGGACAAGATGCCTATATCAATACTACCCTAAACGGTCTCGGGGAAAGGGCGGGGAATGCCGACCTGGTGGCGACTATTCTAGCTGCGACCAAATCAAAGGGGTTTGCTGATGAATATCAATTAGCAGGCTCCGTTGATTTATCTAAGGCATGGAAGGTAGCTAAGTTTGCCAGTTACGCCTTTGGTGTGCCGATTCCAATAAACCAGCCCGGGGTTGGCTCTAATGCCTTTGCCCATGAATCCGGCATACACGCTGACGGCGTGTTAAAAGACCCGCAAAACTATGAGCTTTATGGTTATGAAGAACTGGGCAGGGGTGAACCAGAGTTCGTGTACACCGGGAGAGAAATCTGTGCCGGAGAGTATAGCGGGATATCAGGTTTTAGCCATGTGATGGGGAAGATAGAGGTATCGTTTAATAATAAAGAAGAGGCCAATGAAGTTCTAGAGCTGGTAAGGTATGCTAATGTAGAGTCACAGAAACCACTCGTTGAAGATGAATTGCTCTTTATAGCCAAGTATCCGCAGATTGCTAAAAAGCTGTTAACCCTTACTCCACTAGGATAATTGTACTTCAGAAATAACTAAGAGGCTGTTTTGAAATGCAGCCTCTCTTCATTTGTTTTAGATATGCTATTATAATGCCAGTAGGAAGTATTGAAAATGACTAGTGAACTACCCAGTATGACCCTGAAAGCTATAGGTATCGTCAGAAATGGGATTAAGCAAGCATTACCAGCCAGGAGCGACTGGGAAAAAATCGTTTCCGACATAGTAATTAACAGCACCTTAACCGAGGCTCTAGACGGACTGGAGAAATTCTCCCACATCATTATTCTCTACTGGATGCACGGGGTTGCCGCTACCGGTCAAGTGCCAACCAAAGTCCACCCTAGGGGTGAACAGAAATTGCCCGCGGTAGGACTTTTTGCCACCCGGTCGCCAAACAGACCAAATCCGGTGGGGAAAGCTACAGTTAGACTATTGCAGTGCCAGGGTAATATATTAAAAGTTGAAGGGCTTGATGCTATTGATGGCACGCCGGTAATTGATATAAAACCCTACATCCCAGGATATGATTCGGTAACTAATGCTGAAATACCCCGATGGATGACCAATCTGTTAGCCGAACACTACTAACCATCTACCACCAACTTATGGCTCGTTATGGACCTCAATACTGGTGGCCAGCGCAGGAGCCGTTTGAGATAATAGTTGGTGCCATCCTTACCCAATCTGCCGCCTGGGGTAATGTAGAGAAGGCTATAGCCAATCTAAAATCAGCCAAGGTACTATCACCAGAAGCACTACGCCACTTAACCCTCCCCGAAGTCGCTGGGCTTATTCGCCCCTGCGGTTATTATAACGCCAAGTCACTAAAGCTTAAGTCATTGGCTCATTGGCTTGGAGAACACCATGATGATGACCTTAGTAAACTATTTGCCAATAATATTGACTCACTCCACCAACAGCTTATTTCCGTCTATGGCATTGGGCAGGAGACAGCCGACTCCATAATACTATATGCTGCTAATAAGCCAGTTTTTGTTATTGACGCTTATACCCGTCGTATCATTAGTCGCCTTGGTTTAGCCCCTGATAGTAATAACTACACTGCCTATCAAAATCTCTTTATGCATAATCTGCCGGCTGATGCCCAGCTATTCAATGAATATCATGCCTTGCTGGTTTGCCTGGGTAAGAATGTCTGCCGCAACCATCCTCTTTGCCATCAATGTTGCCTCAATAGTATTTGCTACTTTGGGATGAAAATAGCTTGACCTCATCGTTTTTCCTTGTCATTGCGAGGGTGAGCCAAAGCCTCTTCAAAAGCTTGCATCCCAAGCCTAATTGTGATATACTTTTTGTAAAGTGAAGGTTAATTAGTGAAGTGGGTTTCATCCCCACTTTTTTGCTGTATGGGGAATAATAGATTTGGAGGTTTTAATCCGAGATGAAGAGTGATTTTCTAATTGCTATCACCCAGCTCTCGGCTGAAAAAAACCTATCCAAGGAGATAGTTATTGAAGCCATAGAGGCAGCTCTGGTATCGGCTTACAGGAAAGATAATTTTGCTGCTAACCAGAATATTTTGGTTAAGATTAACCCCTCTACTGGCGGGGTTACAGTATGGGCTGAGAAGATTGTAGTTGAGCTACCCTCGGATAGTCGCCGCGACATATCGCTAGATGAAGCACGCCAAATCAAGCCAGACACTCAGATTGGAGAGGTTATTGAGGTAGAAGCTACACCGCATAATGCTGGACGCATCGCTGCTCAAACGGCAAAACAGGTAATTTTGCAGCGTCTTCATGAAGCAGAGCATAGTGCCATATTTGAGGAATATACTAGTAAGGAAGGCGATGTTATCACCGGTATAGTCCAGCGTATTGAACATAGGCAGATGTTTATCGATTTGGGCAGGACAGAGGCAGTACTGCCAGCAGCGGAGCAGATGCGTAATGAGAGGTATCGGGTAGGTCAAAGGCTTAAGGTTTACCTTT
Source organism: Dehalococcoidia bacterium (assembly GCA_011170285.1). Lineage (GTDB taxonomy): Bacteria > Chloroflexota > Dehalococcoidia > Dehalococcoidales > W498 > W498. Next base: position 112,338 of record DUEE01000016.1, on the reverse strand, counting down.
TAGAGGTGATCCGGAGTGGCAAAGGACCTCAACTGGTGGTGTCACGTTCTCACCCAGATTTACTTCGCCGACTTTTTGAGCTGGAGATTCCCGAGATTTTTAATGGGATAGTGGAAATAAAGGCAATTGCTCGTGAAGCTGGCTATCGCAGTAAGGTAGCTGTAGCTACCCGTCAGGAGGGCGTTGACCCAGTTGGTTGCTGTGTTGGCTTGCGCGGCATCAGGATACAGAATATTGTAAGCGAGTTAAACGGCGAAAGGATAGATGTTGTTATGTGGGATCCGGATGCCTCTGTCCTTATTACCAATGCTCTTAGCCCAGCCCGGATATTAGATATTCATCTGGATGATGCGGAAGAGGTAGCTACTGCGGTTGTCCCTGATCAGCAGCTTTCATTAGCTATTGGTAAAGAGGGGCAGAATGTTAGACTGGCGGCTAAACTTACCGGGTGGCGAATTGACATCAAGAGCGCTTCCGATGCTGAGGCAGAAAAGCTGGCAGAAGCTAAGCTTTTAGTTGAGGAGGAGGAAGAGGCTACGGTTGGTGAGGAGCTTCCTGCTGAAATACCAGCTACTGCTGATTCAACTTCAGCCTTTACCGAGCCGGCAGAAGAAGCGGCTAAGCCTCTATCAACACTTGAGGCGGTTCCCTTGGAACCGCTCGAATCACAAGCAGCAATAGAAAAACCTCAGCTCCGGTTTGCTGAGGATATTTTAGTATCGGTACCGACTAAGCCTGAGGCTAAGTCAAGGAAGAAGAAGAAGAAAGGCAATCAGTACAAGAAAAGCGCTGATGATGGCATCAAGCTGAGGAAGCTACGCCGAGAGTCAGAGATTGATACAGATACAAGTGATGAAGATTACTAGGCATATACCTCAGCGAACATGTGTGGCTTGTCGTAAGATAAGACCTAAAGGGCAGTTAATTCGTTTAGTGCGTATTTCCGATGGGGAGGTGAAGGTTGATACAAGTGGCAAGAGAGTGGGGCGTGGTGCTTACTTATGTTTGGTAGAGGAGTGCTGGGAAATTGGGCTAGAGGGTGGTCGGCTGGAGCATGCTTTGAGAACTACTGTTACCCAGGATAATCGGGAACAGCTCATTAAGACTGCTAATAAACTGTATTTCTCAGCCAAAGCTGAGAAGTTCAAAAAAGACTTCCCGTAAGGAGTTAATCAGTGGCAAGAGCGAGCAAACCAGATGAAATTACACAAAATTCAGGCGAAGAAGGTAGCGCGGGTTTGTCCTCACCGGAGAAACATTTAATTGAGATTCCTCTCTCCTTAAGTGTGAGGCAGCTGGCTGACCTCCTCAGGATAAGTGCCATAGATATTATCAAGCAACTGATGAGAAATGGCATTATGGCTAATATTAACCAGGTCATTAAGTATGAAGCAGCGGCCGCTGTAGCTACAAACCTTGGGCACGAAGTCCAGCCGAAGCCTCTGGCGGCTCAAAGACTGGCTGGCACTATTAGAGCAGCTAATCGGCATCAACAGCTCCGAGATGGGGAACTTGGCGGTCTGCGGTCACGACCTCCTGTAGTTACTATTATGGGGCATGTTAATCACGGTAAGACTAGAGTACTTGATGCTATCAGGCAAACTAATGTAATGGACACTGAAGTAGGTAGCATTACTCAGCATATTGGTGCTTACCAGGTGGAAATTAATGGACAGAAGATTACCTTCCTGGATACACCTGGTCATGAAGCCTTTACTGCGATACGGGCTCGTGGCGCCCAGGTAACCGATATTGCTATTTTGGTAGTAGCCGCTGATGATGGGGTAATGCCACAGACTTTAGAAGCTATAGACCATGCCAAGGCGGCTGAGGTGCCTATTGTGGTAGCTATAAATAAGATTGATAAGCCCGAAGCTAACCCTGATCTGGTTAAGCGGCAGCTAGCTGATGTCGGCTTGCTTATTGAGGAGTGGGGAGGTGATACAGTCTGTGTTTTAATTTCGGCTAAAGAAAAGATAGGCATCACCGACTTGTTGGAAAACCTTCTGGTTGTGGCTGAGGTGGAGAATCTTGAGGCAAACCCCTCTCGTCCTGCGGTTGGGGTAGTTATCGAAGCTGAGATGGATAAAACGAAGGGACCATTAGCTACAGTGCTAGTTCATACCGGAACTTTGAGGCTGGGTGATACTATAGTGGTTGGGACCACTTGGGGTAGGGTAAAGGCAATGTTTAATGATATGGGTAAGCAGGTGAAAAAGGCTGGGCCAGCTACCCCGGTTAAAACCCTTGGCTTAAATAATGTGCCTCAAGCGGGGGATACCCTGACTGCTGTAGCTGGCGAACACCAAGTACAGACCTTGATACAGAAGTGCGAACAAGAGAGGCAGCAACGATCTTCGGTGAGTCTTAGTAATCTCCTTACCCAAATAAATGCCGGGCAGGTAAAAGAGCTCAATGTTATTCTCAAAACTGATGTTCAAGGTAGTATTGAACCGATAACAAGCTCTTTGGAGCATTTAGAGACAGAGGAAGTCCGGGTCAGGATTATACACAGTGCCAGTGGTAATGTTACTGAGAGCGATGTTATGCTAGCTATTGCGTCTAAGGGGCTTATTATTGGTTTTGGTACCGGTATTGAGCCAGGAGCACGGCGACTGGCTGACACGGAAGGTATAAATATCCGTCACTATAATGTCATTTACAATTTGGTAGATGATGTCGACAAGGCTCTTAAAGGTATGTTACAGCCCACATATATAGAGGTTATTGATGGGCGGGCTGAGGTGAGGGCTATCTTTCCTGGTTTAAAAAGGATGAAGGTAGCCGGTGTCTATGTTACTGAAGGTAAGATAACGCGGGGTGCCTCGGTTAGGGTGCAGCGTCAAGAACAAATAGTGTGCGAATCTATTGTGGGCAGCCTGAGACGGTTTAAGGACGATGTTAAAGAAGCGGCTGCTGGCTATGAGTGCGGTGTGGGCATCGAGGATTTTTATGAGTTTCAAGTTGGCGATATACTGGAGTTTTTCAGAAAGGAAAAAACTGACTGAATTATGACACGCCGTATTGAACGGGTGAACAATCTTATTCGCCAGGAAATTAGTGAGTTACTTCAACGCCAAGTCAAAGACCCACGACTTGGCAGTTTTGTTGCTGTAACCGAGGTTTCCACCTCACCTGACCTGAGATATGCCAAGATATTCATAAGTCGCATCAGCAGCGGCGAAGTAAAACAAGAGACGCTAAGCGTATTAGCTGCCGCTTCGGGTTTTTTTCGTAAGGAGATGGCTAAGCGTCTGAAATTACGTCGTATTCCTGAACTGAGCTTTCAGTGGGACGATTCTATTGAGCGGGGAGCCCACCTGCTTAAGCTGATTGATGAGGTTAGTATTGACAGTACCCCTGACCGGCATAGGCATTAGCTGTGGATGGAATTTTAAATATTAATAAGCCTCAGGGTGAGACCTCGTTTAGCATTGTAGCTACGGTGAAACGACTGACGGGAGTGCGGCGCGTTGGACATGCCGGCACTCTTGACCCAGAGGCAACAGGCGTCTTACCTATTTGTCTCGGTCAGGGAACACGAGTCATTGAGTTTTTGGTAGATGCGACTAAGATTTATCGGGCTCAGATTGAGCTGGGTGTGTCTACAGATACCTATGATTCCAGTGGTAAGATTATTCAAAAAGGAGACCCCTCTGGGATTACTCAACAACAGTTGGAGGCAGCACTTGCTTCGTTCTGTGGTTTAATATCGCAGATCCCTCCCATGTATAGTGCAGTGAAGCATCATGGTAAGCGACTTTACCAATTGGCACGGGCTGGAATTCAGGTTGAGAGGAAAAGCAGGCTAACTAGAATCCACCTCATTGAGCTTCTAGATTGGCAACCTCCAGTAGTCACCATAGAAGTAGTATGCGGTAAGGGCACCTATATCCGCTCACTAGCTCATGATTTAGGGCAAGCGTTGGGTTGTGGTGCTAATTTGACAAGACTAACCCGCTTGCGCTGTGGTCTCTTTGATATAATGGACGCAGTTTCAATGCCTCAACTTGAATACGCCTGTCGCTATGGCGACTGGCAACGCTTTATTCATCCTATAGATGTCGTGCTTTTACATTGGACAGCTATTATTGTTAGCCACGCTACCGAACGGACTATAAAGAATGGGGGCTCCTTGGCTTTGAGTAATGGTTGCTTTGAGCACAATCTGGCGTCATCGCCTCCTTTTGAGAATCGTTGCCGGGTTTACACCCATGATGGATGTTTTTTGGGCGTGTTGCGTTTCAACCATGTAGCAAGGCAATGGCAACCAGAAAAAGTTCTTCAACCCTCTTATCGCTGATAAATAACTTAAATCCAGTGTTCGGCAAGTAAAGTTAATTAAAAAGGTCTTGACATCTTGCCTATAATTAGAATATAGTTCAACCGATTCCAAAAAGGAGGTGGCAAGAAGTGCAAGCGTATTGTTTTAAGTGTAGAAAGAAGGTAGAGATAAAGGATCCTCAAAAGGTTATCCTTAAAAATGGTAGACCAGCTACACGGGGGCTCTGCCCTGCATGTGGGACTAAAGTATTTAGAATTGGTCAAGGCTAATTTGAACCGTTGAAAAACTATATTTTCCACAATCTGAGTTAGCAGTTGATTTCACGGGGTTGATAGCAATCAGTATCAGTTAAAGATATGGACATCAGAGCTAGGATTTAGATTAGCTCTTGTTTGTTGGACTGAAAGGACGATGCATTCATTAGTAAATTAGTGACCTTTTTGGGTACTAATTCTTATTAAGATGCCGTTAGCAGTTCTAATTTGGCTTCCTCAGGGCTCAGAAGACCAGGGTGAGATAAGACGTTAACCTGGGGGCTATGAGTAGAGGTTGGGGGGTGTCCTTTTCAACTGATTCTAGGATTGTTTCACCATGAATCACCACACTACAATTTCTAGTGCTTTAGCTTTTTTTGCTGTTTCGGCGACGGCTTGGGCAGGAATGCGGTTAAGCTCTATACTAGTAAAGGCTAAATTATCCCAGTCCTCACCCTTAATAAAAGTGCGGCAATAATTTAATCCTTTATGTTGACATCCAAAAATAACATAAGTAGGATAACCACGGTAGCCTTTTCTGTTATTAGAAAGGAGAGCGGATAAGTCTTGGGTAATATAAATGTAGCCATAATAGGGGTGGGTAATTGCGCCTCATCATTGGTTCAGGGTGTTTACTACTATAAGAAGGCGAAAGAGACTGAATTTGTGCCCGGGCTTATGCATGTTAATCTGGGGGGATACCACATAAGCGATATTAATTTCGTAGCTGCCATTGATATTGATAAGAATAAAGTTGGCAAAGACTTGGCGCAGGTAATTTTTACTCAGCCTAATAATACCTTTAAATTTTGTGAGGTACCGGCTACTGGGATTAAGGTTCAGCGGGGTATGACCCATGATGGTTTAGGCAAGTATCTGTCTCAAATTATTGAGAAGGCGCCAGGTCCAACAGCCGACATAGTTCAAATCCTCAAGGAAACCCAAACCGACATAGTGATTAACTATTTGCCGGTTGGTAGTGAAGAGGCAACCAAGTGGTACATTGAGCAGGCGCTGACGGCTGGCTGTGGCTTTATCAACTGTATCCCAGTTTTTATCGCTCGAGAGAAGTATTGGCAGGAGCGCTTTACTGAAAGAGGGCTTCCCGTTATTGGTGATGATATAAAATCTCAGGTTGGAGCCACCATTGTCCACCGCGTCCTTACTCGGCTGTTTAGAGACCGTGGGGTTAAATTAGAGCGAACTTATCAATTGAACTTTGGTGGTAACATGGATTTCTATAATATGTTAGAGCGCGAGCGCCTTGAGTCGAAGAGGATATCTAAAACTACCTCGGTTACATCGCAACTGGACTACCAGCTTGACCCGGATAACATCTATGTCGGTCCTAGTGACTATGTCCGCTGGCTGGATGACCGTAAGTTTTGCCATATTAAAATGGAAGGGCGAACCTTTGGTGATGTACCTCTGAACCTGGAGTTAAAACTTGAGGTGTGGGACAGCCCTAATTCAGCCGGGGTAGTTATTGATGCTATAAGATGCGGTAAACTTGCCCTCGACCGAGGACTCGGGGGGGTATTGGTAGCTCCCTCTGCCTACTTTATGAAATCACCGCCTATTCAATATACCGATGACGAAGCTCGCCAGATGGTGGAAGAGTTCATTACTGGTGAGCAGCCAGCTTCTGAGTAAATCTGTGGGGAAGGTTTAGCAGCTACGAATGAAGATAGCATTGGTCTCCCCTTATGACTTTGCTTACCCAGGCGGTGTTGCCAATCATATTTCTGCACTAGAGCATCAGTTTACCAAGATGGGTCACGAGGTGAAGGTCATTGCTCCCGCATCTGCAGTGGTTCCTGACTTTGGTGATAAGTTCATACCTATAGGCAAACCTCGACCCATTCCAGCTAGTGGTTCTATTATTCGCGTTACCATATCACTCAGGCTAGCCTCTAGAATAAAGGCGGTACTAGATGAAGAAAACTTTGATATTATTCACCTTCATGAACCTTTTATGCCTATGCTATGTAGTGCCGTACTTCGGTTCTCTAACACAGCAAATGTAGGCACCTTTCATGCTTGCCAGGGCAAGCCCGGCTATAACTGGGGTAAGCCTATCAGTACTTGGATGATACGCAGGCGGGTTCACAAGCTCCACGGCAGGATTGCAGTGTCAAAGCCAGCCATGGAGTTTGCCAGTAAGTATGTGTCTGGATACTACACTATTATCCCTAATGGCATAGATTTAAACCATTTTTCTCCCAATGTATCGCCAATTGATGAATTCTGTGACGGGAAGGTGAATATTTTGTTTGTTGGTCGTCTGGAAAAACGGAAGGGTGTGAACTATTTGCTTAAGGCTTATAAGAGAGTTAAACAAGAAATTCCTAACTCGCGGCTTATTATAGTTGGTCCTGGTACCAGACTGCGTAGTAAGTATGAGAAGCAGGTTAAGCGTAGTGGCTCAAAAGATGTTGTTTTTGTTGGTCATGTTTCCTATGATGAATTACCTAGATATTATAGGACAGCCGACATTTTTTGTGCACCAGCCACTGGCCGGGAAAGCTTTGGTATTATTTTGCTTGAGGCTATGGCTATGGGTAAACCGATTGTTGCCTCAAATATAGAAGGTTATGCCAGCCTGGTAACTCACGGTGTTGAGGGACTGCTGGTACCACCTAAACATGAGGGAATGTTAGCCCAGGCTCTAATTACTCTTATGGCTAGTGAATCACTTCGGCAGGAGATGGGAGCTAGGGGCAGAGTTAAAGCTGCGGATTATGGATGGGAACACATTGCCCAAAGGGTATTAGACTACTATGTTAGACTGCTTAGTGAACCTCCCCGGAAAAAACGATTCCCAGAATTTGAGGCTATGTCAACCTCGGTTTAAGGGAGAAAAACAACTTGGACAGTGTTATCCCAGAGAAGCAATGGTCAATGGTAAAATTATCTGAAGTTCGTAAGGTTGTAAGCTATTATCTGACCCAACCAGCGGTGCGGATTCTGGCGAGGACATCTATAACACCTAACGCCATAACCTGGTTTGGTTTTTTACTAGCTGTTGGTTCTACGGCATTTATTATTACCGGATACCTTTTTGCCGCTGGCTTGGTAGTGTTACTAGCCGGTTTTTTTGATATTCTGGATGGAGCACTGGCTCGTCACAGGAATCAGACTACTCATTTCGGCGCTGTCCTTGACTCTACCCTTGACCGTTTATCTGAGTCAGTAATGCTACTCGGCATCTTAGCCCTATTCCTACTCACAGGAGAACAGTCTTCATTTACCTTGCTTACCAAGGAATGGGCAATTTTATTGGTTGGTATCGCCTTGGTTGGTTCACTGTTAGTAAGCTATGTTAAGGCTAGGGCGGAAGCCTTAGGTCTGGATTGTCGGGTGGGATTATTTACTCGAGCCGAGAGGGTCATTGTGCTGGCGCTAGGTCTTTTGCTACATCAGGTTGCTTACGCCTTAGTTATTGCCTTAGCTATTATAGCCGTATTTAGCTTTATCACTGTCGGTCAGAGATTACTTTATGTATGGCAACAAACAAAGATTAAGTAGTCATTTTAACCTGTTTTTATGTAGCGCTGTTTATGGTATAAGTTAAAGAGATACTTACAAGGAGGAGTAATGCCGGTTATTGCTATTATTGGAGGTCAGTGGGGGGATGAGGGAAAGGGCAAGGTGGTTGACTTGCTGGCTCAAAAGGCAAGGGTGGTAGTCCGTTTTTCTGGCGGTGATAATGCTGGGCATACTGTAGTTAATCCCCATGGTACATTTAGGCTGCACCTTATTCCTTCTGGAATATTCTCTCCCCACACCGCTTGTATTATCGGTAATGGGGTGGTGATTAATCCCTCCGTGCTAATTGATGAGATAGACCAGCTTAACCAGCGCGGCGTTGATACCACCAGGCTATTTATTAGTGACCGGGCTAACTTGATTATGCCATATCATATCCTACTTGATGGTTTAGAGGAAGAATCGCGGGGAGGGAAAGCACTGGGCACAACCCGTAAGGGTGTGGGTCCTGCTTTTACTGACAAAACAGCTAGGTTAGGTATTAGAAGTGGTGACCTTTTAGATAAAGAAGCGTTACTAGAGCGACTTCGCTCTGTACTTGACTATAAAAATACTATTCTGACCAAGATTTACGGAGTTAGTCCCCTATCATTGGACGATGTGTACAGGCAATATTGTCAGTATGGTGAGCGTCTAGCTCCGTATATTCGGGAGACAACGATAATGGTGGAGGAAGCGTTGAACCGTGATGAGCTGGTGCTACTGGAGGGGGCGCAGGGGGCTTTACTCGACCCTGATTTTGGCACTTATCCTTATACTACCTCGTCTTCACCACTGGCGGGGGGAGGCTGTTTAGGTGCCGGTCTTGGTCCTACCAGGATTAACCACATTCTAGGTGTGTTTAAGGCTTACTGCACCAGGGTGGGTAGTGGTCCCATGCCCACCGAACTGAAGGATGAAACTGGTAACTTGATTCGGGAAGAGGCTCATGAGTATGGCACTACCACCGGCAGACCCCGCCGTTGCGGCTGGTTTGATGCTATTGCCGCTCGCTTTAGCAACCGAATTAATGGTTTCACCGGGACAGCCATCACTCGCCTTGACATTCTTGATACTTTTCCCAGCCTCAAGATATGTGTTGCCTATGAATTGGATGGGCATAACATTGATTACTTCCCGGGCAATGTGGCTACCTTGGAAAGGTGTCAACCTATCTATGAGGAACTAGCCGGCTGGCAAACCCCCACCACCAATATTCGTGAGTATGAAAATTTGCCTCTCCAGGCTCAACAATATTTAACTAGACTGGAAGAACTCCTCTCCTGCCCGGTAAACCTCATCTGTGTCGGGCCAGACCGAGAGCAAACCATCCACAAGACGCCTATCCTTTAACCAGTGTGTTAATAGTCAAATATCACAAATTTAAGATATTGCACAAACTAATTTAAGGTGTAGATTATATTCAAATCAAATTTATAGGATTGGTTGACAATCGTCAACGCTGATGTTATAATGACACGACCAAAAAGAAAGCCAGGAAGACGCTCATATACTAAAAGCCATTACCAGTTAGCGGAAGTCATCCAAAAAATAAATAATGGTCAGGTATTAATTAACTCTAATGCTGAAAGAGATGCTGACCAGCAGTTCGGTTGGGGCTTGTCTGACATAGAGGATGCTTATAAGAAGTTACAGCCAAAACACTTTCACAAAACTGACGTTTCTAAATTAAAAGCTGGAGTAGCTCTAGATTTCTATAAAGCAACCATTAATGGGGAAAAAATATACACCCATTTTTATATTGATGATAAATCTAAATTTCTTGTAATTAATAGTTTTCATGAAAAATAAATTAATTGGATGGATAAAATGAATTGTTTAGAATGTGGCGGAATTTATATGGAAAAGTCTGGAAACTACGAACTAGTTGACCCATATGTAGGAAAAATTATTATCCAAGGAGTTCAGTATTATCAGTGTGATAAGTGTGAGAATATACTTTATTCTGAAGCAATGGCTCAAGCAATCGAGTCAGAAAGAAACAAGCGTATTCGCGAAATATTAAGCCAGTTTCCCATCAGTGATTTTATCAGTGCTGCTGAGACTGCCTCAATACTCGGTATCTCTCGCCAAGCACTTCACAAGAACCGTCGCATAAATCACGGCTTTATTTACCAGACCAAAATCTGTGGACTTACTGTCTATCTTAAACAATCTGTCCAGCATTATAAGAAAACCGGTGATGGTCGGTTCCCATTGTATTTTCATGGTTATAGCCTCTTTACAGAATACCTGAAGGATACTATACCTGTCAGAGTCTCACCAGTTTATGACCGTTACCCAAGGACAATAAAATCTGGAAGCCCATTCGCTAAAGGAATCCACGTAAACCCAAAGGAGTACAATTATGCCAACTAAAGAGGAAGAAATACCTAAGGAAATTTATATTAATAACAATCTGCCAATATTATATGTCGATGATGTGGATACTCGCCATAGGCAAGATGGGTTGAATTATTTGAGTTTCACAACTAACATTCCAGACCAGGTAGTTGAGCAGGTTCGCCTCATGATTGACGATGAGAGCTTACATCGAATAATTGATGATATATGCAGGAATATCAATTATTATCCTGAAAGACCTAGCAAAACCCAAAAAGGCTCCTCAGAATAACAAAGTAGTATTCTTTTGCTAATATTTTTGCTAACGAACTTCTGCACACGGAAAAGTACAGAAAGGTACTACGAGGTATAGAACGTAGCTAAATTTCAGACGCAATGGCACTTACTTAGAGTTACTATTATTCACGAGGTGGGACAATACGCCTGTATCTTTTAATCAGGGTGTCGCAGGACAGTAGTTCCCGCCTATACCCGCAGGTCAATGTGGTAGTTTTTCAAGGTGTCTTTGATGATAGTGGCTGATTTTTCATCAAGCTCGGTGAGGGGCAGGCGCGTCTTACCGACATTAAAGCCAACATAGTTAAGGGCATACTTAACTGGGACAGGGTTGGAAACAATAAATAGGGCATTAACCAGAGGCAGAAGGTGGCGGTGTATCTCGGCGGCCTTATCCATTTTACCAGTGGTAAAACTATCAATCATTTCCTTGATTTGGTTACCAACCAGATGAGAGGCAACGCTAATCACCCCGTAGCCGCCCAGGGCTAGTATAGGTAGGGTGTCACTATCATTACCACTCCAGACGAGGAAATCTTCCCTTGCCTCGCTGATAATCTTGGAAATTGCGCCTAGATTACTGCTGGCTTCCTTTACCCCGATAATATTATCTATGTGGCTTAGCTTGATGACGGTTTCGGCTGATAGGCTAGTAACGGTGCGTGACGGTACATTATAAAGGATACAGGGTAAATTAGTGCCCTGCGCAATAGTCTTAAAGTGCTGGTATAAGCCTTCTTGAGTAGGTTTATTATAGTAGGGGACGACTAATAGGCAGGCATCAACCCCTATCCTCTCTGCTCCTTTAGTCGCCTCTAGGGCTTCAGTGGTGCTATTACTACCCGTGCCAGCTATCACTGACCCTCGCTCACCCACTGTTGATCTAACCTCAGCAAAAAGGCTCATCTCCTCCTCTCGGGTAAGGGTGGGGGATTCTCCAGTTGTGCCCACGACCACCAAACCTTCACTTCCTGAGTCGAGCAGAGCCAAAGCTAATTTCTTCGCTTGTTCGTAATCAACCATCCCTCGGCTATCAAAGGGTGTTACCATTGCCGTTAGCAATCGCCCAAACTTTTTCATTTTCTACCCCCCAGGATGTATCCATCCTCTTTTAGTCATTTCTTCAGCAATCTGGACTGCGTTTAGGGCAGCCCCCTTACGCAGATTATCGCTAACAACCCACATAGTTAAACCATTAGAGTGGGAAGCATCCCGACGAATACGTCCCACAAAAACCTCATCGCAGCCAGCCGCTGACCACGGCTGAGGATAAAGACTAATAGTCGGGTCATCTAATAACTTAACCCCTGGGGCTTGGGCAAGAATGCGTCGTGCTTCATCGGGGGACATCGGTCGGGAGAATTCTATATGAATCGCCTCACTATGTCCGGTAAATACTGGAACTCGCACACAAGTAGCCGAAATAGCTATATCATCAGCATGCATTATCTTTCTTGTTTCTTCCACCAGTTTCCACTCTTCCTTAGTATAGCCGTTGTCCAGGAAAACATCTATTTCTGGCAGGACATTAAAGGCTATTTGGTGAGGGTAAACATGGGGGATAGTGCTCTGCCCCTCCAGAACTTGCTTGGCTTGTGTCGTTAGTTCTCCTATTGCTGCTGAACCGGTGCCTGACACTGCTTGATAGGTACCAACGACAATGCGCTTGATAAGGTTAACTTTGTGTAATGGGTATAGAGCCACCACCATTTGAATAGTGGAGCAATTTGGATTAGCTATAATCCCCTTATGCCATTTTATATCTTCGGGATTGACCTCGGGCACTATCAGGGGAACATCAGAATGCCCTCTGAAAGCAGAGCTATTATCAATAACTGTGGCTCCCGCTTGAGCGGCTATTGGTGAGAAATGGCGGCTAGTCTCAGCGCCAGCGGAGAAAAGGGCAATATCTATTCCCTCGAAAGACTCAGAAACAGTCTCCTTAACTTCAACCTCCCGGTGATTGATAAATAATTTCTTTCCTGCCGAGCGGTCTGAGGCTAAGGGGCAAATAGATAACATAGGGAAGCTGCGTTCTTCTAATATCTTAATGAATTCCTGTCCTACCAACCCAGTGGCACCAACAATGGCCACTTTGTACCCCTTCATTACTCCTCCTGTAAACCGAGTAGAGTATCTAAACCATAGACTAGCCCTTTGTGTTTGGCCACATCTTTAGTGGCTAGAATAACGCCTGGCATATAGCATTCTCGACTGATGGTATCATGGCGTATGATTAGTGTTTGACCTGGCCCTCCCAAGATGACCTCTTGATGTGCCAGTAGACCAGGTAGGCGGATACTATGAATAGTAACCCCCTCGACTTGCTCTCCTCGGCTACCCGGCCTCTTCTCTTGTGGTAAGAGGTGGTAAAACGGTTTACCTCTGGCTGCTGCCATTGCTTTGGCTGTAGAGAGGGCAGTTCCTGATGGAGAGTCAGTTTTTTGGTGGTGGTGTAGTTCTATAATTTCGGCATAGTCAAGGTATTTGGCGGCTACCTTGGCTAGATGCATCATTAGCACTGCGCCTAAAGAAAAGTTTGGAGCTACTACCGCCCCAACCTTGTGCTCTATTGCTAATCGGTCAATCTCACTAAGTTCATCAGCGGTTAACCCTGTAGTTCCTATCACCAAGTTGACATTATGCTTAGTGGCAGTAAGCACTGCCAGCATAATAGCCTTGGCCGTGGTGAAATCTACTAGCACATCAGGCTGGCAAGTGGTGAGAATATAGTCCAGATTAGAAGAAACGGGCACAGTGCCAGAGTCATCGGGTAAAGGCAGGTAATCCTCAGCAGCCTTTAAATCTACAGCCCCTACTATCTGCATCTCAGGTTCGTGACATAGGGCATTAATCACCTCTCGCCCCATTCTACCTAATGCACCGTGAACGACTACCCTTATTGACTTCATAACTTAACCCTTATAATAGCGCTACCTATTTCTAGGTGAGGGAGCCTGGCGTTTTTTAAATGGGTAGTCTACAGCCAGTGAATCCTTTGTCTTAGCTTCAGGCATCTGAGAAAGCTTTTCGAACACGGCCCGTCGGGACAGGTTTATCCTACCCAGATTATCAATACTAATCACCTTAACCATAACCTCATCGCCTACTTTAATTACATCCTCAACCTTGGGTACTCGATAGTCAGCCAGTTCGCTGATGTGAACTAAGCCTTCTTTACCAGGGAGAATTTCTACCATAGCCCCGAAGTCTAGTAAACGGGTTGCTTTCCCGGTATAGATGCTACCAACTTCAACCTCTTTAGTTAAACTTTCAATGATTTCAATGGCTCTACGAGCTGATTTCTCATTAGGTGAGCCAATAATCACGGTACCATCATTGTCAATATCAATAGTTACTTCAGTCTCAGCGGTAATTGCCCTGATTGTTTTGCCCCCGGTGCCGATTACGCTACCAATTTTATCAGGGTTAATCATTATTTTATACATTCGCGGCGCATAGGGGCTGACCTCAGGTCGATTGGAGCTAATAGTCTGCCCCATTTTCTCGAGGATTAATAGGCGAGCTTCCCTAGCTTGATCTAGCGTCTTCAGCAAAATTTCTGGGTTTATGCCCTTAAGTTTGGTATCTAGCTGGAGAGCAGTAATACCTTTATCAGTACCGGCTACCTTAAAGTCCATATCACCATAAGCATCCTCTATGCCCTGAATATCAGTTAGAACAGCGTAGTCCCCTTTGTCACCAGAGACCAAACCCATAGCTACCCCGGCTACGGCTGCCTTAATAGGTATCCCAGCATCCATTAGGGATAGGCTTGAGGCGCAGGTACTAGCCATAGATGTACTACCACTGGAGCTCAGGACCTCTGAAACGAGGCGAATAGTATAAGGAAAATCTTCATCCTTAGGTAGCACTGGTGTGATAGCCCTCTCGACTAGGGCACCGTGCCCGATTTCACGGCGACCGGGTGTACCTATGCGGCTCACCTCACCGCTGGAGAAGGGAGGGAAATTGTAGTGGTGAATGAAACGTTTAGTTTCCTCTATACCTAGTCCATCAAGTTGCTGCTCCATATTGATAGAACCCAGAGTGGTAATTGTCAGTACTTGCGTTTGACCACGAGTGAATAGAGCTGAGCCGTGGGTACGGGGTAAAAGCCCTATTTCACAGCTGATGGATCGGACATCTGTCAAACTGCGACCATCAATACGCTTTCCCTTATCCAGGATGTTAGTCCTTATTTCATCCCTAACCATCGCCCCAAAAGCAGAAACTATATCCTGTTCAGGGAATGATTCCCCTAAACTGGCTATAAGTTCTTTCTCTAGCCTACGCAGTCCCTCTTCTCGCTGTAACTTCTCAGATTGGCTTAAAGCTTCAGTAAGCCTGCCATTAACCATTGGCGAGATAGCTGAGAGTACCTCGGGATTAATCTCAATGATTGGAACTTCCTTTTTAGTTTTACCGCAAGCTTTCTGCAGTTGCTCTTGGAGTTCAATAATATCCTGGTTTGCCTTGTGCCCAAATTCAATTGCCTGAATTACAGTATCTTCTGAGACCTCCCGGGCTCCTGCCTCTACCATCACTATCGCTTGCTTAATACTAGCCACCACTAAGTTAAGCTGGCTGCTTTCAAGCTGAATCAATGTTGGATTTAACACCAGCTCACCATCAATATAGCCAACATGGACAGCGCTTACTGGACCTCCAAACGGTACTTCTGATATTGATAGGGCAGCCGAGCTACCAATAACAGCCAATATGTCTGGTGCATTTTCTTGGTCGGCGGAAAGGACAGTAGCTATAAGCTGAATATCCTGACGCCACGCCTTGGGTAAAAGTGGGCGTAGCGGACGGTCAGTAAGTCGGCAGGCCAAGATTGCCTCCTGGGTGGGACGCCCTTCTCTTCTAATAAAGCCACCCGGGATTTTACCAGCAGCATATAGTCGTTCTTCGTAGTCCACAGTTAGTGGCAAAAAATCTATCCCTTCTCGTGGCTCACTCCTGATGCAAACCGTAACCAGAACCATAGTGTCACCATAGCGCACAGCTACCGCTCCACTAGCCTGCCCGGCAAGCTTTCCCGTGTCTATAATGAGCCTTCTACCGCCAACATCACACTCAAAAGATTGGGATTCTATCAATGTTCCTCCCGTCTAACTTACTTGCGTAGCCCAAGCCTGCTAATTAGGCTGCGATACCGACCGACATCTTCTCTGCTCAGGTAAGCTAATAGCCTTCTCCTCTGACCTACCAGCTTAAGTAAACCGCGTTGTGTGTGGTAGTCATGTCGATTAGCGGCCATGTGCGCTGTCAATTGGTTTATCCTTTCTGTGAGCAAAGCTACCTGAACCTCGGTTGAGCCTGTATCTCCTTCACGAGACTGATATTTGTTTATGATTTCCGTCTTTTCCTCTTTGTACAAATTATACTCCTCTTATATTCCTGACTACTATACCAAACATTAACTGTTTCACAAATCAACCGATTATAGCATAAGTCTAGTTGGCTGTAAATTTGTGTGGACTGTTTTTAGCCTTGACATGTTTTTAACCTTGACTTTGTCACTCACAGGGGGTATAGTAAATACTATAGTTGATACCTTGGTTCAGTGTTGTTTCTAAACTCAAACTCTGCTTAGCCTACGACCAAGCAATTCGGCAAGGGTTTTGTAGCCGGGAGATTGCACCGAAAACAAGGGGGATAACAAAGTTAAAGGAGGTGCAGTTGTGGCCCTGGAAGACAAAACTCTGGTGTGCCGTGATTGCGGGCAGAACTTCGTCTTTACTGTTGGTGAGCAGGAGTTCTATTTATCCCGTGGCTTGCAAAATGAACCTAGCAGGTGTCCGGAATGCCGGGCGACTCGACGAAGGGAGCGTCGTGGTAGTTATAATCAGCCACGACAGATGTATACTGTAATCTGTGCTGAGTGTGGCACAGAAACTACAGTTCCCTTTGAGCCTAGGGAAGGACGCCCCGTATATTGCCGTGAGTGCTACGCTAAGCAGAAAGAAAATCTCCAATAAGTTTTCTGTTAGATTAGTGGCAACTATTTAGGCTATGCATGTTGGCGTGTGTAGGATTGCACTTCGTTTACCTGAAAATCTGTCTCTCAAGGGTAAGCGGCGGGTGGTGAAGTCCATTACTACCCGTGTCAGAAGCAAATTCAATGTTTCTGTGGCTGAGGTTGACGATCAGAATCTATGGCAATTGGCTACTTTGGGTATTTGTTGCGTAAGTAATGATAAGCGGTATAGTAATGAAGTCCTGTCAAAGGTAGTAGACTTCATTAATAATGGTCGGTTTGAGGTAGAGATGCTCAATTATGAAATTGAGATTCTACCCGTTTTTTGATTCCGGTAAATTTGACGATAGCCATAATGGATACCTCAGCCTTCCTCAATTATCTTACAACTCAGCCTAATTATAGCGGTCAGATTGCTCATATTGAGCATATCCCACCTCGTGATGCAAACTGTGGAGAATTAGACAAGCCTCTGGCTAGCAGTCTTCAAAATTGCCTCAATGAGCAGGGGATGTTTCCCCTTTATTCTCACCAGACTGAGGCAGTGAATAATGCCCAACAGGGCAATAATGTGATAGTGGTAACTGCAAGTGCCAGCGGAAAGACACTATGCTATAACATCGCCGTACTGGAGGCGATTTTAACTGAAAAGTGTAGTTATGCCCTTTACCTCTTCCCCACCAAAGCCCTAGCCCAGGACCAATTGCGTAGCTTACGGGAGCTATTTTGCCCTGGTCTATTTAAGCCAGAGGAATTTGCCACCTTTGATGGTGATACCCCACAGGCTGAACGACCCGAGATAAGAAAGCGAGCCAGGATAATACTTACCAATCCAGATATGCTCCATATTGGTATATTACCTAATCATCAAGCCTGGTCAAGGTTATTAAAGCACTTGAGGTATGTGGTGGTAGATGAAACCCATACCTACCGTGGCGTTTTTGGTTCTCATGTAGCCTGTATACTGCGTCGCCTGCGCCGCTTGTGCAATTTATATGGCTCAAACCCCCAGTTCATCTTCTGTTCAGCTACTATAGCTAATCCTGGTGAGCATGCCGAAAGACTGGCAGGTTTACCATTCGTGGTGGTTGACAATGATGGCTCCCCTCATGGTAGAAAGGACTTTGTCTTCTGGAATCCCCCAATCATAGACGAGGCTAGGAGTATTCGGCGTAGCGCTAATAGTGAAGCCACAAGTTTGTTTACCGAGTTAGTGAGCCGTAATATCCGCAGTCTAACCTTTGCCCGTAGTCGTCGGCTGACTGAACTTATTTATACCTACTCAAGACAGAGGTTAGCCGAAGCTAACCCAGCGCTGGCAAATCAAATCAAGGCTTATCGGGCTGGTTATCTTCCCCAAGAACGGCGTCAAATAGAGCAGGAGCTATTTGCTGGTGAACTTCTAGGCGTGGTGGCTACTACCGCTTTAGAGTTAGGTATAGACATTGGTGATTTGGAGGCTACGGTGCTTACTGGCTATCCGGGCAGTATTGCCAGTACCTGGCAGCAGGCAGGTAGGAGTGGTCGAGGTAGAGACGAGTCACTGAGTTTTCTTATTGGTCTGGATAATCCGTTAGACCAGTATTTTATGCGTCACCCTGATTCCTTCTTTCACAAAAGCGTTGAGAATACCCTGGTTAACCCGGCTAATCCCTACATTTTAAGAGCCCATCTCCTGTGTGCGGCTTGGGAGTTACCACTAAGGAGTGCTGATGAGAAGTTTTTTGGCTCTACCTTCATCCAAGAAAGGGCAGGGATAGAGGCGCAGGGCATACTCAGGAAGCGTATTAGGAAATGGTATCTTTCACCAACTGTCGCCTACCCGGCTCAAAGTATCAATATTCGTTCTACTTCTGGGGAGAGCTTTACCCTTATGGATGCCTCAACTGGTTGCTTACTGGAGACGGTAGAGGCTAGTGTTGCCTTTTTTCAGATACATCCCGGTGCTATCTACCTTCATCAGGGAGAATCCTATCTGGTTACCGAGCTTGACCTGGCTAGCCGAACTGCCTATGCTATGCCGACCACTGCTTCCTACTATACTCAAGCTAAGGAAATCACTGACTTACATATTGTCAGGGTAATCCGTGATAAAAGCTGCCGAAAGGCAAAGGTATACTTGGGTGAGGTGGAGATTACTACTACCGTGGTTGGCTTCAAGAAGAAGGCACAATTCACTGAGGAGGTAATTAGTGAGGAATCTCTTGACCTGCCGCCTCAGCATTTTTCTACCTTAGCCCTGTGGTTTGACCTACCGCCTGAGACTATGGCTCGACTGGTCAAGGAGCAACTGGACATTGCCGGGGGATTACATGCTGCTGAGCATGCAGCTATAGCTATGCTTCCCTTGTTTGCGCTTTGTGACCGCAATGATATTGGCGGCGTATCTACGCCCTTCCACCCCGATACCGGAAAAGCCCAGATTTTTATCTACGATGGCTATCCTGGTGGCATCGGCATTACCGAGAAGGGTTTTGACATAATAGAGGAACTGTGGCAAGCTACACTGAATTCCATTTCAGAGTGCCCGTGTCAGGAAGGTTGCCCTAGTTGCATCCAGTCACCCAAGTGCGGCAATAATAATAAGCCTCTGGATAAAAAGGCAGCCCAGGTGCTGCTGGAAGGGTTGCTAGTTGATGACCCTTGGTAAATCATTTGTAGTGGCTAGATAAAAGGGGATAGGGTTGTCAGATAAATTCAATTTCTTGGGGGAATAATGATTGAGATAGGCATCAATCCCGTAGCCTTCACCATCGGCTCAATGAGTGTCAGATGGTATGGTATTATGGTTGCCCTGGCAGTTCTGGCGATAGTTTTGTGGATGTTGCGAGAGGTAAAGAGAGGGGCTACTATTTCCAACGATACTATTTTCACTGGGGCTCTGGTAGGCATTCTCTCAGGGGTAGTGATATCCAAGTTGCTCCATGTTGTTGATTATATAGTCATATCAAAACTGCACCCTGAACTTGTTAATCATATAGTTGACTACACCCAACACCCGGGGCAGATTCTTAGTGGTGGCGGTCTGACTATTTATGGCGCTGTTTTAGGTGCTGTCCTGGGCATCTGGGTTTATAGTAGGTTTAGCCATTTTAAGTTTGGTTATGTGGCTGATTTGTTGGCGCCGGGTGTCATATTAGCCCAGGCTATAGGCAGAGTCGGCTGCACTATAAACGGTTGCTGCTATGGGGTAGAAACTTCTCTTCCCTGGGGTGTTATCTATACTCACCCCGCTAGTTTTGCTCCTCTAGGGGTAGCTGTTCACCCCACGCAGGTCTATGAGCTTATATTCTGTCTAATAGTTTTTGTGGTATTACTTAAATTGAGGGGGCGTTTTAAGCCTGATGGCTCGTTATTTCTCGTCTATCTTAGTCTATACTCCCTGTGGCGTATAGGAATCGATTTCCTGCGTGAGGGGACGCCCTTTCTCCTTGGCTTTCATCAGGCTCAGGTGATAGGCATAATAGTCCTCGCCATCACCATACCTTTACTGGCTTATAGGACACGGTGGGTACAGGGGGGGTAATGCTGGCTGAGAGTAGAATTCCTACCAAGCCTCTATTCTATCTGTTGGTCGAACAACTTGGCTTACTGTCACACATCTCAAGGATATAATAGCTCACGACTGGCAGTTTAATATCTTCCCTGCCTTCCTTTGTTAAACCCACCTTCTCTCCTCTCAGTACGAGGGCGAGCCGCATTCACATTAAGTGTTCGTTCTTTCAGTGTTTTTCCGTTGAGGGCAGTAATTGCGGCTTGACCTTCAGACACTGATGCCATCTCAACAAACCCGAACCCCCTGGGTCTCCCACTATACTTGTCTGTTATCATGTTTACCGATGTCACTTCGCCAAAAGCCTCAAATTCTTGCCGTAAGTCCTCCTCAGTTACCTCAGAGGATAAGTTACCCACATAGATATTCATATTAATGCTCCTTTTGCTTAATTTGGTAACCCTGCGCCGACTGCCTCGCCTTAAGTACCTATGCTGAGTTCGACCAGAAACATTAACTTATTGGTTGCTTTCTGATTTACCCGTAGCGGCGCCTTCTTCTAGCGCTCTTTTGTGCTTTCTGGCGTGCCATCTCTCCCTTGGATAAAAAATGACGGTGGGACTTTGCCTCGCGCAGAACCCCACTCATTTGCACCATCCTTTGAAAGCGACGCAAAAGAGAATCTTGTGATTCACCTTCACGTATAGAAACTTGCAACGACATAATACACCAACACATTCTAGGGACATACACGGGCCAATTATTCTCAGCCCATGTATGTCCTGAGATCAAAACCGAGTATTACCTACTCAGTCTAACTTTGCGGTAGCAATCACTACAGTAAACCGGCTTATCACCGCGGGGTCTGAAGGGTACTTCGGTATCCTTGCCGCACTCGGCGCATACCGCGGGAAACATCTCGCGTCTGGATCCATAGCTACTGTTGCCGTAACGCTCTGACTTCCTTGCCTGACGGCATGAGGGACAGCGCTTTGGCTCATTAACATAGCCTCTGGATTGGAAAAACTCTTGTTCCTCAACGCTGAAAGTGAAAGTAGCCCCACAATCGGAACACTGGAGATTCTTGTCCTGGAAACTCATTGGATGACCTCCTCTCTTCTTTATTTTAGTTAGAGTTCGGTCATCCAAAACTTAGGGAAAGATGATGTAATTCAAGTATGCAACAACCTAAACTGCAACTACTTGATATATCATACACCAAAGCAACCCATTTTGCAAATATGTAGTCAACTATTGACAAAGTCAGCGTTTTTAGTGATTACGAAATGCTTGCTATTTACTACCATCTAATTGATAGAGTGTTTCCTGTCCATCCAGTAGAACCCCATTCCGGCAAGTAATGCGATAAAAGCTATTACCGCCCAGACAGGCCAGGCATCGGTTGGGAAAGAGTCAAGTAATAATCCTCCTAATAATGGTCCAGCAGTAAAACCTAATGTATGACCCAGTTCATAGAAGCCCATATACCGACCCCGATGCCTTTCAGGGGAAAGTTCACCCACTACTGAAAGGGCCACAGGTGAAAAGATAATCTCTCCCAACGTGAGTACTACCATAGCCGAAATGGCCAAAGCGAAACTTCCAATCCAGCTAAAAAATAGGTAACCAATTCCATAAAGGAGACTACCTAAAATGAGGACTTTGGATTTAACCATCCCACTAACTTTGAGTGCCACTGGGTACTGAAACAATATCACCACTAAGCCATTGGCAGTGAGTAGCAGTCCATATTGCGCTGTTGAAAACCCCATGTGAGCCACAGTGAAAATGGAGAGGGTGCTCATCATCTGCCCCGCTACCAATAACACCAAAAAGTTCAACCCGATAAATATCAGAAAAGTTCGATCGTGGGCAACGGAAAGTACTCCATGTGGTTCTATTTGCTCCGTGGTCTTGTGAAAGGATTCTCGTAGAAAAAATAAGACAAATACAAAACCAAGAACGGTTATTAAGGCTGCCACCGCGAAAAGCCAGGAATAAGGCAAGAAAGTAGCCAGATAACCTCCTGCTGCTGGCCCTACTGCCCAACCCAAGTTCAACGCTACACGCAGGAGCCCATAGGTCTCAGTCAGACGCTCCTTTGGGACAAGGTCAACCACCATTGCTGAGAGTACGGGACGAGCCATCATCCCTACCGCCTGTCCAACTATGTAGACTGAGGAAATTGCCCATATCGGAGCTGAAAAACCAATTAATATTGCCATCCCAGAATATGTGAGCACCCTACTACCGATGGCAATAAGCAGAATCTGGCGACGCCCTATTTTGTCTGAAAGGTCTCCTCCTACCAAGTGAGTAACAGCAGCAAAAATTCCACCGACTAGGATAATTGTTCCCACTAGGGTCATAGATATGTCACGTTCCTGATACAGGTATAGGGAGAGGAAAGGAATGCTCAGTGAAAAGCCAGATGCAGCAATGAGATTAAGTATGGCGATAACCCATATCCTATTCTCGAATCGCACCAGTAAAGATTGGCCAAAGCTTGAAGTTAATCTTGAGAATCGTCTTCCCATAGAAGGCATTAATTTAAACTCTTTCTGCTTACTATCGTGGTTTGGTGTCGTTTGAGGCAATATCTATGAGACGCTAAAAGACCCCGCTTTGGGTAATCATTGTACTTTAGAAAAATAGAATTGGGAAAGACCTGTACCAATTGCTTAACAAAACTGTATAAGTCATTTTCAAAATGTTTGCGGTCACAATAGCTTGATTCGTTACCTATTACACCCTTTGGCGTTTGGTTACTGGCAGTGCCACATTGTGCACTCTTATTATCTCCGAAAATTAAAGTCACGCCTCTTGCCTTTTCATCTCCTCTAAAACAAGGAAGCAATGAAGAACCCAGCCATAATGAGAATAACAATTATCTTAAACAGAGTGCCCGCTACAAAACCTAAAAAGGCACCGAGCGCCGACACGAGTGCCTGTTTTGGTTTCCTTCTGGCTATCAATTCTCCTAGAACAGCACCAATGAAGGGACCCAGAATGATTCCCCAAAAACCAAGCACGAAGATTCCTATCGTGAACCCGATAAAAGCACCAAAGACGCCGAATTTACTCGCCCGATATTTTCTAGCTCCCAACATAGGAGCTGCAAAATCCAGAACTAAAGTAAGTACGGTTAAAATGAAAAAGACAACGACTGTTGCAATGGATACTCTCTCAAAGCCAGTACCCAGTGCGTAAATAAATAGACCCAGCCAGGATAGAGGAATCCCGGGCAGGAGCGGTAAAACCACACCAACTAAACCAACCACCATAAGGACAGAGCAAAGAATGGTTAGTGCTATGGTTCCCATTATTATATTCTCATTCTACCAGAAGACCAGATTCCTGGCGAGAGTCGTCAGTCAGTTTACAAAAGGGCGAATTAATTACCTTACTGATCTTCGATGCCCTGCCACGGCGTTATAGTCGTCATCATCCCAAGTATGATTGTAAGGAATGCCGTTTTCAAGATAGCGTAGAATATACCTGTGTCTCCCGTGGCTTAGCTAGCTGGGGTAAAGTCCAGGATATTGAGCCTGAGCCTCTCCTCTCCACCCCAGTGGTCTATTTCTAGGTTATACACGATGTCAATGGGCGAAGATACCTCAGCCAAGTAATTACCTAATCTGAAACCCACTCCGTCCCACACTGTATCTTCTTGTTTCAATTTCAGCCTTAGGTGTTCTCCTTCGCTGCCCATAGTGTAGTAGTCAACAACCTCTACCCCACGACTGAGGAAAGTAGGTATTGGGTTCCCCTTACCAAAGGGAGCTAGCTGTTGGATGGTTTTAAAAATGTCCCCGCTAAGGGCAGGCAGAGTGAACTCGGCATCAATATCAAGGCGGGGACGAAGGTCAACCCCAGCTAGCTGTGTGGTTGCCAACTGTAACAGCGTTTGCTGGAGTTGAGGCAAATTAGTTGTTGGCAGAGAAAAACCGGCTGCCTGAGGGTGTCCACCGAATTCAGATAAGAGATGGCGGCACTGATTGAGGGCGAGTATCATATTAAACTCAGGAATACTGCGACAGCTAGCGCTACTTATCTTGTCGCCGATTCTAACAACAATAGTCGGACGGTAGAATTCTTGGGATAACCTACCGGCTATCAATCCGGCGATTCCCATCGGATAGTCTTTATCGCTGGCTACCAGAAGCGGCAAAATACCTTGAGCTAGTACTTGCTCCCTAGCCTTGGCTAGGGTATTAGTGGTCAGCCTTTGCCGTTCAGCGTTTTTTTCTTCCAGCCATATTGTTATTTCTTGTGCTTCTTGTGGCGAGTCTGTCATTAGAAGTTTATAGCCGGTCATGGCATGGGCTAGTCTCCCGGCAGCATTTAACCGCGGGGCTATAACCCAAGAGATACTTTCTGAGTCAAGGCTGCCAATGTTCAATCCAGCTTGGGTTATCATTTTCCCCACTCCGAGTCGAGGGCTGGTATTAATTAGCTTCAGTCCTTCTTTTACTAGGTATCGGTTTTCCCCTAATAGTGGCATCATATCAGCCACGGTTCCCAAGGCAACCAGGTCCATTAGTTCGTCCAATTGCTTCTCTCTGCCAATGCCCTGAAACAGAGCTTGAAGGAGCTTGAAGGCTACCCCGACACCAGCTAGTTCTGAAAAGGGGTAGTTTGAGCCGGACAATTTGGGATTAACAATAGCAATGGCTGGTGGGAGTTCGGGCAGAGGCGTGTGGTGGTCAGTAATAATGACATCAAGCCCCATACTTTTTACCTTTTCAACCTCGGATATAGCAGTAATTCCGCAATCAACGGTAATTACTAGGCTAATGCCTTGCCGGTAAAGGTTCTTCAAGGCGGCTGTTTTAAGTCCACGTCCTTCAGTCAACCGATGCGGTATATAGGGGGTGGTCTTACCATTAAGGCTTGATAGTCCCTGGACTAGTAAGGCAGTGGAGGTAATGCCATCGACATCAAAGTCGCCATAGATAGCAATGTTTTCCCCGGAAAGCAAAGCCTGGTAAATCCTGGCTACGGCCTGGTGCATATCAGGTAGCAGGAAGGGATTACTTGACAGGCGTTTATCGCCAGTGATGAACAGTTCTAACTGAGATGGCTCAGTAAAACCCCGATTATATAAAAGCTGAGCTATTAATGGGGTAAAAGCCGAAGCGTCAGCCAGATGTTTCTCTGGAGTTGGCGGCAGCAGATTCCAATAGCTATGGCTCAACCTACTGCCTCAGAATATTGTCGAAAGACTAGAACTGAGTTATGTCCACCAAAACCGAAAGAGCTGGACAGGACGGTGTTAACTTTGGCTTGGCGGGCTACATTAGGCACATAATCTAAATCGCATTCAGGGTCGGGGTGAGTAAGGTTTATCGTCGGCGGTATTAAGCCATACTGTATAACCATAATACATATTGCCGCCTCAACAGCACCGGCACCGCCTATCAGATGTCCCATCATAGACTTGGTGGAACTTATTGGCACTTTATAGGCATTATCCCCAAATACAATCTTTATCGCCATAGTCTCCGTCTTGTCGTTTAGTTGTGTGGATGTGCCGTGAGCGTTAATATAGTCAATTTCAGCAGTGATGATACCTGCTTTATCAAGAGCTACCTGCATTGCCTTAGCCGCACCCTTTCCGTTTTCATCTGGTTGGGTAATATGGTAGGCGTCAGCACTGGCTCCGTAAGCTACCACTTCAGCCAGAATGTTAGCCCCTCGCTTCTGGGCATGAGCAAGATTTTCCAAGATAAGAAGACCAGAACCTTCACTGATGACAAAACCATCACGCTCAGCATCAAAGGGTCGGGAGGCTAACTGTGGCTCGCTGTTTCTGGTTGAGATAGCTTTGAGGGCACTGAAAGCGCTAATACCTATTGGGTTGATTATTGCCTCACTGCCACCGGCTATCACCGCCTGGGTATCACCTCGCTTAATAAGTTCATAACCAACCCCGATAGCATCTGAACCGCTGGAGCAAGCCGATGTAGTGCACAGATTTGGTCCCTTCACTCCCAGCGTAATAGATACCTGGGCAGCCGCCATATCAGATATCATCATTGGGACTAGGAAGGGGCTTACCTTGTTTGGTCCCTTTTCTAATAGCACCCGGGTCTGCTCAAATAGGGTGGTTAGACCGCCAATCCCACTGCCAACTATGATACCAATGTTGTCTTGGTTTGCGGAGTTAATTTGGATTCCTGATTGCTCCACCGCCTGAAGACTGGCGGCTACTGTCAGTTGGGCGAAGCGATCCATACGGCGGGCATCCTTGCGGTTGATATAATCGGTGGGCTCAAACCCTTTTACCTCGCCGGCAATCTTGGTTTCAAGGGACTCAGCATCAAATAGGGTGATGTAGTCAATACCAGACTTGCCAGCGATAAGAGCTTCCCAGGTTGTGGAGGCATTAACACCAAGTGGGCACAAAACCCCCATACCAGTAACCACCACTCTGTTATTAAGATTATTTATCAACTCCACTCCCCCAATCCATCCCATAATAAGGTTAAATAATTTTCACCATAGCCTCATCTTATGGGCAAGGGTAATTTTTATTTGACCGGATGAGAATACCAAAAGTATAATGCCTGTGAGACGGATAGTCAATTTCGGAGTGAGAAAGGCTGATTAGTAAGGGATTTATAGAGGGGCGAAGCCCCTCTATAGAAATAATCCTTCCCCTTCCCCTTCCACTTGCTAAGTCTCCTGGGGCAACTCGCCTTGTGCGAGGGGAAGGGGATAAAGGTAATGGGGTTAATAAATAGGTTCAAGTTGAGACTGATGTGGCGAATATGGGGTATAAAAGTATGAGGGTTGCCTTGGATAGCCTAGGCTGTAAGGTTAATCAAGCTGAGATGGAGCTCTTAGCCCGACAATTGGCTGAGGCGGGGTACAGGCTGGTATCTCCAACTGATACGGCTGATGTCTATATACTAAATACCTGCACGGTTACTCATATTGCCGACCGCAAATCCCGTCACTGGCTCAGGCTGGCACATTGGCGGAATCCTGACGCCCGGCTGGTGGCTACCGGCTGTTATGCTGAGCGAGTGCCCCAGGAGCTGGCTCAGATTGAGGGGGTTAGTCTTGTCTTGGGCAATGAGGCAAAGCCACACCTACTACGGCTGCTGGAAGAGTCTGGTCTCATAAGCAATTCAGCCCATATTCAACAGGATTCAACTACCAATTATGGTGCTGGTTTCAGGACTCGTGCCTTCATCAAGGTTCAGGATGGTTGCGATAGCTTTTGCTCCTACTGCATTGTACCCCTAGTCCGGGGCGGGGAGAAGAGCCTGCCTTTTAACCAGGTTGTTGCCGAGGTCAGACACCGGATTAGTGATGGCTATAAAGAGGTGGTATTAACCGGGACTGAGATTGGCTCATATAGATACGATGGGGTTAATCTAAGAGGATTACTGGAGAATATCTTAGCTGAGACTGATATAACCAGGTTAAGGCTATCCTCTCTCCAGCCCCAGGAAATCTCCCCCGAGCTTATCGAGTTGTGGAGTGACGGGAGGCTATGCCGTCACTTTCACCTGTCCCTCCAGAGTGGTAGTGACGGGGTGCTCAACCGGATGAAACGGCGCTACTCAGTAAGCGACTATCAGAAGGCAGTATCTTTAATTAGGTCTCTGGTGCCTGAGGCGGCTATCACCACTGATATTATAGTCGGTTTCCCCGGTGAGACTTCGGCAGAGTTTGAGCAGAGCTATCAGCTTTGCCAGCAGCTTGAGTTTGCCCGGATTCATGTCTTCCCCTTCTCACCCCGCCCGGGAACTGAAGCTGCCCGGATGCCCCAGCCGGTTGGCGATAAAGTCAAAAGGGAGCGAAGCCAGCGGATGCTGGCTCTAGCCAGAGAAAGCGCTGAGAATTTTAGACAACGGTTCTTAGGCAAGACTATGCCCGTATTGTGGGAGAAGCGGTCTAACGGCGTCTGGTCCGGTCTCACCGATAACTATATAAAGGTGTATGCTAGAAGTAGTGAGGATTTAGCCAATAGGCTATTACCGGTAAAGCTGGTAGAAGTCAGAGGGGATGGGGTGTAATAGACGGAGGTGCTTAACATGGCATGCCCAGTCTGTAGTGGCGAACGAATACCACAGGATTGTTCTGTTATTGAGAAACGAGGCAAGAGGGTAATTGTGCAGGGTCGAGTCTATGCTATCATAGATACAGAAGGATTGACGAAGGCTAATTACTCCCCATTCGCAAAATACTTAACGGTGTCTCTGTATCCACGCAAAGGGCGGGTTAAGTACCTTAAGTTCAAGACCCAGCAGGAGCTTGACCGTTGGTCATTTGAAAAAGATAACAGTTTCATCGTTCACGGCTGTCTGCATGTAGCAGACGGAAAAGAGCTAGTCTTCGATGTGACGCAGGTAGAACCTGTTAGTAGCTGACAGAGTGAGATTTCATATCTACCCCCAGCACCACCGAGGTTTGTATCTGGCGGTGGGGGATGTCCCAGTAGGTTTTCAGTAGCTCATCCTTGCTGGGCAAGAGGCTGAAGCCGTGCCTTTGGTAGAAATCAATCGCCCATTTAGCATCACCCCATGTTCCCACCAGCATGCGAGAAGTGGTAACCAGACCCCTAAGGTTATTTAACAGTTTACTACCTATTCCCTGTCTTTGCCACTGGGGTAATACATAGGCATGGCGGATGAGGGTAACATCCTTAATCGGCTCAAATCCCATTACCCCGACAAGCTCTCCATTTACCTCCCAGCCAAAGAAGGTCATACGCTTCATTTCCCGCTCAAGCTCATCAATAGGCATATAGGGCTGGTGGTAGCAGTCAGCGGGTATAACGCCTTCATAGGCTTGGGCTGCCTCGTTGATGATTAAATATATTCGGTTAATGTCACTTGGCTGGCACTCACGAATCATAAGCTGTCTATTCTCTCTATTAAAGGTCAATTGTAACACATATTTTGGTATTTGGTGATTTGGAAGCGGCTCCACCTCCCCAAATTTTTCTTGATAGATAACCTCTGATTGAGGTCGTTTGTCAACCTATCCCCCTGACCCCCTTCCCTTAATAAGGGAAGGGGGAGTGTAGGTAAGAGAGGGGCGAAGCCCCTCTCTAAAGTCTCTTCCCCCTCTCATTAGGAAGCATCCTGAGGCGACTCGCCTTGTGCGAGGAGAGGTCGCAGACTCGACTCGGAGAGGGGATTAAGGGGTCGACAGAGTCGCCTCTAGCGAGGTGAGGCTAATAAATTATATCCCTGATTAGGGGAAGCATTCTATAATCAATTATGCCATATTTAGGGAACAGGAGATGTGCCACTAACCTGCTGAATGAGCAGAAACCCTTGTCAACAGCCACTACTTTGTGTATACTGTGGACAAATCAATTTAGGTGGGAGGTGGACCTCGTGGAACAATTTATTTTTCCAAAGTGCCAAAAGTGTAACTCTGGAGACCTGGTGCCCCTGTCTGACTTCGGTAGTCAAGGGGCAGCTATTCATTATAAAGCATGGGTCTGTACCAATCCTGATTGCGGCTTCAACCTGAAAATCAGGAATGGCGATGTCTATATTAATGAACCCATTATGAGTGGGGCACTCCATAATGTCCGCCCCCGCTAGAATATCCTGAAACTTTAGATTATGGGTGATAAATGTGCTTCCTCGGGTAGCTAAACTCAAGGGGGTAGCACTTGACTTTTTGTTTCCCAGGTGGTGTATCGGCTGTGGGAGAGAGGGTGATTTCCTTTGCCAGTCTTGTTGTCAGTCGCTACCTCGGATTATGCCTCCGCTTTGTCCCCGATGTGGTAGGCCTCAACCCAGCGGTATACTTTGCCCCAGTTGTGTTGGCTGGCAGGCAGAGATAGATGGCATTCGTTCCCCATTTCGGTTTGACGGGGTAATGCGCCAGGCCATCCATCAGCTAAAGTACCGGAACCTTAGAGCCCTGGCTCAACCCTTGGGTGGATTATTGCAGGATTATCTGCTCACTAACCCGGTACCCGGAGAAGTTATGGTGCCGGTGCCATTACATCAGAAGCGACTCAAGGAGCGTGGCTATAATCAATCCCGCCTGCTGGCTCGGGAGCTAGGCAAGCTCATCAACTTACCGGTAGCAGATGATTGCCTCACCCGGCAGCGGCACGCATCTCCCCAGGCTAGAGCATCAACCGTGGATGAACGGCGGAGCAATGTAGAAAGTGCTTTTACCTGTCGTGACCACAGGCTACGGGATAAGCAAGTGCTACTGATAGACGATGTCTCCACCTCTGGGGCTACCCTTGATGCCTGTGCTATGGCGCTAAAAGCAGCCGGAGCTACCACGGTTTGGGGGCTAGTACTGGCTAGGGAGATTTGATTACTTATTAGGAGTGTAAATAGATGGAGTTACAGATAACAGGTAAGAATATGGACCTGTCACCGGAGGTGCACCGTTACATTAAGCACAAACTGGGTAGGCTAAACCGCCACCTACCCAATATTATAAACTCAAGGGTAGAAATCTCTGAAGAAAAGACAAGGTCTCCCCAGCAGCACTTCGTAGTGCAGGTAACTCTACATAGTAGCGGCACCCTGCTTCGCGGTGAGGAGAGAGGGCAAGACCTATTCACTGCCGTTGATAAGGTAGCCGAGGTTATGGAGCGGCAAATCGAGCACTACAAGGGGAAACTATATGACAAGGGGAGAGGCCGCTCGTTGGCCCGAGGTGAATTCAGCGAAGAAGTAGAGACATTACCACCTGCCCGAAATGTGGTGAGGGTTAAGCGTTTTGCCATTAAGCCAATGTCAGTGGCTGAAGCCACCGACCAGATGGAGCTTTTGGGTCATGATTTCTTCCTGTTCCTTAATGCCGATACTGAGGAACTTAACCTGTTATACCAGCGGAAGGATGGCGACTACGGTCTGATTGAGCCTGAGCTAGGTTAAGCAGAGATGGCGACCAACTTTATGGCGGGAAGGCTAAAATATACTACTTTCAATACTGATATGGGTTGGGTGGGGATATTGGGCTCGGTAAGGGGGTTGCTGCGCACCACCCTGCCTCAGCCTTCAGCCGGGGAAGTACAACAACTGTTAGGCGACATAAATGATTCCACCTGGTCTCCCCACCTATTCCAGGACTTAATGGAACGCCTGCGGCTTTATTTCAGAGGTCATAAGATAACCTTCCCTGATGAGCTTGACCTCTCCCGGGCTACCGCATTTCAGCGTGAGGTATGGGGAATAACCAGGCTTATCCCATATGGTGAGACCAGGAGTTACGCCTGGGTGGCTGACCAAATTAAAAAACCACTAGCAGCACGTGCAGTGGGACAGGCGCTTGGTAATAACCCACTACCCATTATTGTACCCTGTCACCGGATAGTAGCCAATGATAGCAGGCTCGGTGGCTATAGTGGTGGACTGGATTGGAAGTATTATCTGCTTAATCTAGAACTTGGTACCAGTATTGGATAAAGTATTACCTTACCTCTTTAGGTTTTTATTAGGTAACCCTCCCCCTTTGTCCCCCTCCCTTTATAAGGGAGGGGGAATTAGTTATATAAGAGAGACTTCGTCTCTTTTCCACACTCTTAAAAACCATATCTATCTGCGGACAGGCTATTCCTCTACAATTTCGCTCTTTTCCACCTCTTCAGTTATCACCGGCAATTCAACAATGAAAGTGGCCCCTTGTCCCGGTTCACTTCTAGTATAAATCCTACCGCCATGGTCTACCACAATACCATGACAGATACTTAGCCCCAAACCGGTGCCACCTCTTTCACCTCGGGTGGTGAAGAAGGGGTCAAAGAGCTGATCCAGGTGTTCGGCTGGAATACCATGACCATTGTCAGTGAACGAGACTCTGATATAGTCTCCCACCTCCTGAGTTTGGATGGTCAATTTTCCCTCGCTCTTTGTCTCAATAATAGCCCGCTCGGCATTGATAACGATGTTTAGGAAAACCTCCTCAATCTGTTGGAAGTCGGCTTCAGTCTTGGGAAGACTCGGGGCAAGGTCGGTTACAACTTCAATGTTGCTTGTTTTCAGTTCGTAAGCCCTTAATTCCAGAGTCTTCTGCAAAATATCATTAATATTCGAATATTCCTTCTTTGATTCATGGCGGCGGGCAAAGGTAAGGAGGTTCTGTACTATCTTGGCTGCCCGCTGAGCCTCACTATGTATTCTTTCTGAATCCTGTCTGACTTTCTCGTCAGTGCTTTTTCTCAACAGGCGCTGAGAAAATCCTATTATCCCGGTGAGAGGGTTGTTTATCTCGTGGGCAACACCGGCAGCTAGCTCCCCAATAGCAGCCAAGCGACTAGACAGATAAAGCTGCTGCTGCAGATGCTTCTCCCTTTCCTCTCCCTGCTTGCGCTCGGTGATGTCCTCAGTAACGGCAACGAATCCTGTGTAATTACCCGAGGCATCTTTGAGGACAGCAGCACTCAATTCCACAGGAAATCCGCCTACATCCCTTTTTAAGAATGTCAACTCAATCTTTTTTGAATGTCCGTTCTCTAGCGTTCTCCGCAGCGTCTCCACAGCCTTGGCCTTGTCCCTCTCAGCTACAAGCTCAAAGATGCTTCGCCCAATAAGTTCCTGCTTACTATCATAGCAGTGCATTCGAACGACAGCATGGTTCACCTGCTGGATATTCCCATTCAGGTCACAGACTGTAATTCCATCCACCATAGACTCGATCGTAAGATATAGTTTTTCCTCCGACTCCAGCAGTGCCTCCTCTGACTTTCTTCTTTCTTCATATAGCTCTGCGTTCTCGAGGGTCATTGCCATCTGACTACTCACGGTCACAAGCAACTGCCTATCTTCACTGGAATAGGGCTGTTGAGAAAGCTTCTGCCCCAAAACCAGTATACCAGAGAGTTGACCTTGGTGATTTCTGATTGGCACACAAAGTTTTGCCCCCATTCGTTCTAGATTAGTCTTTTCTGCGAGCGAAAGGCTCCGTAACTGAGGAATCATGGCAAGGTCTTCAGAAGACAGGGTATCTGGGTGAAGCTTTAACCATTTGACAAGAAGACTTTGGTCACTTAGCACAGTTCCAGAAAGAGGGTTCTCCAAACCGATACAAGACACCATCACAAAACCACCGCTGTCTTCAGACATGAGTAAGAGGCAGGCGCTTGAGGTCCTAAATGCACCACTAATTAACTTAACCATGTTGGAGCCTAACCTCTCTAGGTTCAAGATACTTTGAGCCTGGTGGCTGAACTGCTCAAGCGCTTTGAGGTAATCATATCTATCACGGAAGAACGCCCTGTCCACCAAATGTTGCGCCCAACCGTAAAGAGGTCGCAGAACTATAGCCAGAAGTAACAGAGCGATAATATGCAGCCACCAGGGAATGATCCCATTTCCGAATATGTTAAAGAGTAAATAAAGTCCTCCCACGTAGGGGATGGCCACGACAGCACTTACGAGAACGTAAACCAGGCTTTTCCGAACAACAAAACGAATTTCTATCAGGTTGTACTTTAGTATGGCTGTGGTACAGATAATCGAGAGTATCAAATTGCCCCAGATAGCCATTGGGGGTAAATTGCTATAACTGTCTAAGGCTAATCCAATGAGAGGAAATATCATGCCAACGATGAGCAAGATGAGACGCCTTCTTTCTTCGCGCCAGGGGGATAATTTATAAGCCTTCATCAAATTATACGCTCCCGCGAATAGCACAAGGGGAATAGTGGCAAACAGGGGATAACTCAACGGGCCTAAAATGGGAGCATACCCATAAGTCTCAACCGTCATCTCTTTCACTAACAGGTCCGTGGGGCTGATGATAGCAACCAATATCAGAAGCAAGTAACAGGCACGAATAATATACCTCTGCCCGCTGTTATTGGTGTATATAAGTGTGAAGTGATAATACAAGTAAAATATAGCAAGGGATGGGACACCCAACACCTTCTCCCAGAGAAGAGCGCTATGTGCATCAGGGCTTCCCCTCATAAAAAAAATAACTAGATTATATATTATTATGCTGCCCAGAAAACCGCAAAATACCCATGTGCTGAAATCCCGGCGAGACCAGAGGAGCGCCATTATGATAAGACCAAGGGTAATGGCTACACCAATCAGTGGCGGTAGGAAATAAGACGGATTAGAAAGAATGTCTGTCATTGCTCACTACTTGTATCACTTAGTTTAAGAAGTTGTTTTATGATTGTCTCATCAGGGTTAATATGAGTGGGTTTCAGGTGGGCTATACTGGCGCCTTCCTTTATTCTTTCTTCTGTGTAATGTTGGAATGTTCCCGGTGAAAGACGGGTTACTCTTACTGGTTGTAAGCCTAGATAAGAATCAATATCCTTGTAATCCGTATCAACTATCTTGAGCTGCTCATCAATCATGCTCGCTACCTGAGAGGTTTTTATCTCCTCATTTAGCTCAAGGTAAATGCGAAGAAATGCCTGATTACGGTCGTATTCCTTACAGGCTACCCAGTCGGCGTACTTTATTCCGGTACTAGAAATTGCTTTCCACAGCGTCTTTTCATCCAATCGGGCTAGACCGGCAAGCTCAATCAATTCACCAACTCTACGCTGAAAGGCTATATGAGGAAGGTCTATGCCAGCCTCTTCGTCTCTCTTGACGATAACCTTAATGATATCTCCCAGCCTATACCTAAGCAGCGGCATTCCGTATAACTGTGTGATAATGACCTCATATAATTTCCCTTCTTCAACTTCGTTAAGGAGAATAGTGGTAGGCTGGTAGTTTTTATCCTCCTGTAGCTTAAGGACTTCATCATATGGTAAAAATTCGAGAAACAAAAGATCAGGGACAAATATCAGCCCCTTTTTAGTCCAGCTGTGCAAAGCGTAAACAAGCCCCTCTGTGCCACCGTAGTGTTCAGACGGGTAGTTACCCCAATAATGAGCCACGTCGTCTCTGTAAATAGCCGTGTCCAGACCACCGACTATTATGCCCTTAGCTTGCCATATGTCTTTAGGTAGGATTGCCCTTTTCTCAATCTTGCTACGTAACCAAGCCTTCAATAAACGCCGAATCACTTTTGGGTGCAGCATAGACACAGATAATTTCATACCACGCGCCTGCTGGCTCATTGCCTCTCCCATTTTCACCAGAACACTGGCTAGGGCACCGATGACCTCTACCCCATCTTTAAGAGCAATCTCAAATCCTTTCTTAATTGCCGCCTGCATCCCCAGAGTCTCGATTTGATTAGGAGGTGGCATTATATTTACAGATAATCGCTCAGCAAACATGGTAATTATGCTACCTGATGTATAGGGTGGGGGGGCAAAAATTACCAGTAATTTAAAACCTGGTGCAATGTTAATCTCCCCTTTGTTTTCACATGTGGATAGAATCATGGTTGAGATATAGCGCTTAACTGCTTTTTCAACATTCTCGGGACCATGGGGAACCCATTTAAATTGTCCCCCTCTACCAGTGGAATGGCACCAGAAATAAGGTTTAACCGCCAGGACATCCTCTCGCTGCTCACTTAGGTGCGGCTCGTAGTCTTCATAGGTAGTTAAGGGCACCATTTGGCGAAATTCTTCCACTGTTTTCGGCTTCCGGTTACCCATAATCTTCTTACCCAATGTACTATCAGCTACCCGCTCTATCTGGTCCATTAAGAGTTCCTTCTGGATTGCTATGAATTCATCGATAGACAGGTCGAGAAAACCACAATACCTTTGCCACAGTTCAGCTTGGGTCAAGGTCTGGAAATACTTGTCCTCGGAAAGCATTTGATTATCCCCTTTCAATTCTTTATTTTTTACCGTAGACTATAAAATCTTGATAGACAGTGTCCTCCTCTATTCGAAAATCCCCAGTCGTTGATTCAGTGATTATTGCTTCTAGTTGGCTGCGTGAATAGAATCCTTTCTTTGGACGGAAAAGAAGGGGCAGGTAGACAATTCCCCCCACCATTTGTGTTACGAATTTCAAAGAGGCTCTGATACGGTGCTTACCCGAATCGACATAATGATGAATACCTTCTTTCAGTAGATTGAATCCTAACTTTGGACCTTCCTTGCCTGATGGATAGGTTATTACAAATTGCCCTCCCTTCTTCAGCACTCGAAGAATCTCGCTGGTGACTTCCGTGTTCTCCGGTATGAAGTCCATGACATGAAAGCATAGTACCTTGTCAAAGCTACTTGCGGCAAATTCAAACTTCCGTGCATCCATAAGAAGCAACTCGATTTCCTTACCCAATCTCAATGCTTTCTTGTGCGCCTTACGAAGTGCTGCACTAGAATAATCCACCCCTGTGATGCTAACATTTCTGCTTATTCCCAAGATATGAAGGATTTCATTGCCAGTACCAATACCTACGCATAGTACTTTGTCATTGTCCTTGAGCTCAAGCTTACCAACACATCTCTCCTGTAACTTGCGATAACGATTGAGTCGGGCAGTGGTAAAATCATACACTTGATTATAAGCAATATTAAAATAAGTCTGCATTAGTTTCTTACTAAAGCTCATACTGCCTCAAACACTATAATTAGTGTAAAAACGCATTAAAATTGCTGCCTGGTAATTCGAAGAAAAGTGTTGACAGCCGTAATAATGTCGGCTTCACCGAAGGGTTTATTCATAATTCCAAAAGGACTGTGAGCCAGTGCCTGCGCCATTATATCACTCTCAGGATAACCGGTTATTATAGTTACTGGTAATGTGGGCTTGATGGTTTTTATATGCTTAAAAAGCGTGGCACCATCCATTCCCATCATCTTGAGGTCAAGAAAAACCAGGTC
Source organism: Dehalococcoidia bacterium (assembly GCA_011170285.1). Lineage (GTDB taxonomy): Bacteria > Chloroflexota > Dehalococcoidia > Dehalococcoidales > W498 > W498. The sequence goes on along the minus strand of DUEE01000016.1, from coordinate 75,453 downwards.
AAAATCACTTTGCTTCACCAATTCCAGTCCTTCAGAACCAGTCTCAGCAGTTATCACTGAGTGTCCCAGCTCCTCCAGCGTTTCCTGAAACAATAAACGAATCGTCTCCTCATCGTCGACGACAAGGATATTTGCCTTTGTCACGATTGAGCTTTGTTGCAGCCACCCATCAATTGAGTCCTTGCTGAATCTCCACTGATGTCCTACCTTGGTTGCCGGGATGCTACGCCGCTTTAGTAGCCTATATATGGTCTTCTCGGTGACCCGCAAATAATCAGCCACTTCCTGAACAATCATAAGTTCTGTCATATTGCCTTCCTTCGCTCAATTCCGGTACTCACTGGACTTTGGTTTGTATATATGTAACCCTTGATACCCCTATTCTTGGACAAGTGAAGTTTACTTGGATTTGTTTGGTCTAGGCTTGATTATTTTGTTCCTCTCGGAATCAACCACTGCTTTTGCTGCTGCCCACCTCTGAATTTCTTCGTCAGCTACGTTAAGCTGCCGGGCAATCTCAATAGTTCTGTCGGTCACCGTCCTTGATAAAACGGAAAACGGGTCAAATTGTGCCTCTACGCCACGGGCGATAGCCCCCATTTCAGTAGAGGCTTTTTTAGCAGCCTGCCTGCTTTCTACGGCGGTGCGTATGCTGGTAGCTACTCTATTAAGGTCAAATGGTTTAACCAGATAGTCTGCAGCCCCCAGCTTCATAGCCTCAACAGCGGTATTAACATCGTTAATAGCAGTTATCATGATGGTTGCCGTATTGCCATGATTTAACCATATCTCCCGTAGCACCTCCATACCGGACATTCCAGGTAGCCTAATATCCAGCAAAACCACATCAAAATCCTTGGTTGCTAGTTTAGCGAGAGCATCCTTACCGTTGAGAACTGAAGTGCATAGATAGCCCCGCTCACTGAGGTCGTCATTGAGAAGGTCACATACCACCTGTTCGTCATCAACAATCAGGATACTGGGCTTTTGGTTAACCATCGGTTACCTCCTTTCTTTGACCAGCATATTCTTATATACTGACCTCGCTCTGTGTGCTTCTGACAACAGATGCTTGTTACTCACAGACTATTAGAGTCTATTAAAGATGCTCAATGTCTATCATAGTCCATTAAAAAAGTCAAGCCCCTATTGTGCGGTGTCCAGGACATACTATACAGTTTTTGGGTTACGGGTATAGTAAGTATATAGAGAAGACCCTGAAGTGCCGAATCAATCATGAGATTGGTTCGCTTCCTGCTTGGTCACTTGGTTCCTCGCAACTTTGGCTCGCAATGATAAGAAGCGGCTGTCATTGTGAACCGAACTCAAAGCCAAACATACACCACACTTCAAAATTGCAACCTATCTGAATAAGAGCAGACATATGTACGGATAAAACTAATACCATTGGGACAACAAGTTGTTGTGCTTGTGGCTATCAGCGCTAATGAAGTTAGGAGTTAAATAGCTTAGCTGTGGGTCTTCGTTTAGCCTCGGAAGCTCCTCTTACTTTCGAGTTAAAGAAATCCAGTTCATATTCCTCAATCAGTCCCTCCCCAGCGAAGCTAAAGTACCTATTATCGCCGATGATAATATGGTCTAAAACCTTAATCCGCATGATGCTTCCGGCATAAACCAAGCCTCTGGTTATTTCCTTATCACTCTGGCTGGGCTCAGGGTTGCCTGAAGGGTGGTTATGAACGAAAATTAGCGAGGCAGCGTTATATTTAATGGCACCTTCAATAACCTCACGGTTGGAGATTGAGCTGCTATTTATGGTGCCTTTAAAGAGGTCTTGTGCTTCAATAATCTGATTCTGACTATTTAGATAAATAACCTTGAACACCTCTTTCTTGAGGTCTCGCATTGAATGGTATAGGTAATCAAAGATCTCCTGTGAGGATTTATAAATGGGCTTATCAACAATTTTCTCTTTAAGAAACTCCCTGGCTACTTCCTGCATCAGCTTGATGCCAAAGGCACTATGGGCACCGATACCATCTATTTGCTGTAACTCCTCAGGGGGAGCCTCCAGCACTCCACGCAGAGTTTTGAATTTTTTGATGGCTTCTTTTGCCTGCTGTTTACAGTCCTGGCGCGGCGTGCCCAAGCTCAGGAGCAATTCAATAATCTCGTAGTCGTGAAAGCCAGCCAGACCCGACCTACTGAACTTCTCCCGCAGTCTTTTTCTATGTCCCGGTAATGTATCACCTGAAGGCATTTTAGAGTTTTCCCTGGTTGCATATTGTAGCACTATGGAGCAAGGGGTTCTAGCCTCAGCCCCTCTTCTCCTACCAACTCTACTAGCCGCTGATAAAGTTCTGGGCAATAGTTAGTATACACATTGGACAGCTTGAGGTTAATAACCTTTTCTTCATTGATAACGCAGAGGTTCACCTCGTCCTGTCCCGGGAATTCTCCGAGGGTATCAATCAGTTTATGTAGATAGGCTATATCACTAGCCTCATCACCGGTCTGACTGATGCTTATTACCAGTCGGCGACCCTTGGCTGGTGTCGTGTAGGCCGTGGTCTCTTCAGCTACCACCGCGGCTTCACTGGGTTGAGATGTAACAACCTCTTCACCTTGGGCTAGTGACTGGTAACGGCCCACATTGTCACAGTTTAGCTGAACTCGGTCATCTCTTAGCCTTACCTTACCCTCAACCACTAATTCATTACCTTCCTGCCACAGGTCTTTACTACTGGTATAGACCTTGGGCCAGACCATAATCTCAACCTCGCCACTAAAATCTGTAAGAATGGTACTGGCGAAGGCTTTATTACCCCTAGTGAAGAGGTAACGAACCGAAGCGACCCTGCCAGCGACAACAATGTTTTGCCCCACCAATTCGGCATCAATCTGACCGCAGAAAATGTTTTTTGCATCTGTCCCCTTGGCTGTTGGGCTGAAAGGGGGCTCGGAAAGACTAACCCCCATCAATTCTCTCTCCCAAGTACCCTTCTCCCTATCAGAAATATCGGAGGGTGCCAGTTCAAGGCTAGGTAGAGGAGCTGGTGTTACCTCACCCCACAGATCGAACATAGTAGACTGCCCTGTTTCTCGGAGGCGCTGCTCCCGCTGAGCTAGGGAAAGGATACGATTGGTGTTATGGAGTAAAGTGCCACGGCTACCCAAGGAGTCCAGGGCTCCAGCCTTAATCAGGCTTTCTAGCACTCGCCTGTTCATACCGCGTAGGTCACAACGACGGCATAAGTCCTCTATGGATTCGAATTCGCCTCCTTTAGTTCGCTCGGTAATAATAGACTCTATAGCCCCTGGTCCAACATTCTTAATATCGGCTAGCCCAAAGCGAATGGCTGAAGTATTATCTTTAGCGTCCTTTTCTATAGAGAAGCTGGCTTGACTGCGGTTTATGTCAGGTGGCATCACGGTAATGCCCAGGCGGCGGCATTCAGCAACCGCAGTAGCTACTTTCTCTGACTGGTCAGCATTGGTAAGTAGGAAAGAAGTCATATATTCTACCGGATAGTTTGCCTTGAGGTAAGCGGTTTGATAGGCAATAAGAGCATAACTTACACTATGAGCCTTATTGAAGGCATAGCCAGCGAAGGGTTCAATTAGATTGAAGACTTCAGCGGCTACCTCAGCCGAGTATCCATTCTTCCTGGCTTTAGCAACAAAGTTACGCCTTTCTTTCTTCATAACCTCTGGAATCTTCTTACCCATTGCCTTGCGGAAGATGTCAGCCTCCCCCAGGCTGTAGCCAGCGAGAGCCTGAACAATAAATAGCACCTGTTCCTGATATACAATCACCCCATAGGTTTCCTCAAGGAGGTTTGATAGTGCGGGGTGGGGGTAGCGGATTGGCTCAATGCCGTGCTTAGCTTTAATGAAGGTAGGGATGTGCTCCATAGGACCAGGGCGATACAGGGCAATCATAGCCGCAATATCGCTGAAGGAGGTTGGTTTAAGCTCCTTGATGTAGCGGCGCATGCCAGCCCCCTCTAACTGAAACACGCCAGCCGTTTCCCCTGAGGAAAGTAGCTCAAAGGTCTTGGCATCAGCCATAGGAATATGGTGCAGGTTAATATTAATGCCACAGTTATCGAGGATAATCTCCTTGGCCTTACCCAGGATGGTGAGGTTGCCTAATCCAAGGAAGTCCATCTTTAGTAGTCCAATCCGGGCAATATCATCCATAGTGAACTGGGTCATAACCATAGTCTCGCCGTTACCCTTGCTTACCTGCTGTAGCGGGACATACCTGGTGAGAGGCTCTTTAGATATGACTATGCCGGCGGCATGAGTGCTGGCATGACGAGCAATACCCTCTATTCTTCGGGCTGAGTCAACCAGATTGCGAACTGTGGCATCATCATAGTAAATATTGTGCAGTTCATTGTTCTCGCTCAGGGCTCTTTCTAGGGTCATACTTGGGGCAAATGGCACCAGCTTGGCTACACGGTCAACATCACTATAGGGCATACCTAGGGCCCGACCCACATCCCTGATGGCTGCCCTGGCGCCTAATGTGCCGAAAGTAATTATCTGGGCGACATGGTCGTGTCCGTATTTCCGTGATACATAAGAGATAACCTCATCACGGCGGTTGTCTTCAAAATCCAAATCTATATCTGGCATCTCCTTGCGCTCCACATTAAGAAAACGCTCAAAGACCAGCTTATTTTGAACAGGATCAACCTCGGTAATACCCAGGCAGTGCAGGACAATACTAGCAGCAGCACTACCTCTAACCCCGAACAGAATATTGTGTTCCTTGGCGAAGGAGATGATATCCCAGACAACAAGGAAGTAGTTGGCGAACTGAGTCTGTCTTATTACCTCCAGTTCATGGTTGAGTCGCTCCTGTACTTCTGGGGTAGGCTGGGGATAGTGTTGATATAAACCCTGATGACACAGTTCAGTTAGGAACTGGTCAGCCGTTTTGCCTTCAGATAGGTCTATCTCGGGTAGGTGGAGACGCCCAAACTCAATCTTTAGGTTGCACATTTCAGCAACAAGCTCGGTGCTCTCCAGCGCTTGAGGGATATCTTTGAATAGCTCTGCCATCTCCTGTGGGCTTCTTAGGTAGAAGAAGTCACCTGCCATTCTCATTCTCTTCTCATCATGGATAGAAGAGTTAGTGCCAATACACAGCAGCAGGTCATGAGCAGAAACATCCTCCCGGTTGACATAGTGGACATCATTGGTAGCCACCAGTGGTATATCCAGCTCACTACTCATAGGGATAAGATGCTGGTTTATCTGCTCCAGCTCAGGGGTAGGATGTCTCTGTATTTCCAGGTAGAAATCGCCAAATGTTTGCTTATACCACAAGGCAGCCTGTTTTGCTTCCTGAAGGTGCCCTTCTAAGATGAGATGGGGAACCTCACCGCCAACGCAGCCAGAGAGAGCAATAAGACCATGGTGATATTGCTCAAAAAGCTCCTTATCCATCCTTGGCTTATAATAAAAACCCTCAAGGTGTGCTTTGGTGGTGAGCTGAATTAGATTCCGGTATCCGGTCTGATTTTTAGCTAGTAGAGTAAGGTGGTAGTTCTTCCTATCGCTGGCATTACGGTCGAAGCGACTGTTTTGAGCGACATAAACCTCGCAGCCGATAATAGGCTTTATGCCGGCTTCCTTGGCTGCCAAGTAAAACTCCATAACACCATACATAACACCATGGTCAGTTATCGCCAGGCTATCCATCCCCAGCTCTTTGGCTCTGGCAACCAGTTGGGGGATACGGCACATGCCATCAAGCAGGCTATATTCGGTATGGACATGGAGGTGGGTAAACATGGCACCTTCTAACTCAGCATTTAAATAATTATAACACAGGGCTGGTTTCTTGCGTATTCTTTCAAGGTTGGATTTACCACCGAAATAGATAAGGTTTTTATCCATTATTTAATATGGTGACCTATCCCCCTGACCCCCTTCCCTTATTAAGGGAAGGGGGTGTAATTATTTTTGAAGGGGCTAACGCCCCTTCAAACTACCCTCAATAAGCAGCCTCAATTAAAAGGTTTTTGCCTTACCAGGTTTGTTGTACTCACTCTTCTCAGAATAGTATTTGGGGAGTTTAAGAGGGGCGAAATAGGCTGTCCAAAAAGCTACTACTGTAGCTTTGAGCGGGAAAATGCTTAGCTTCAAAAAATCGTGGTTTTTGGACTTATTAGACAACCTGGAAACCCCCATGTCAGATATCTTCCCCTCTCTCCTTTGAAGGAGGAGATATCGTAAGGAGAGTCAAAGAGAGGTCGACAGAGTCGCCTCTGGTGAGCGGAGCCTCTCTTACATATAATTCCCCCTCCCTTTACCAAGGGAGGGGGATAAAGGGGGTGGGTTTCCAAGTAAGAAAACCTAAGGGAATGAGGTAGATAGAATACTACTCTTTTTAGCCCTGACAGTGTAAAATCTGGATACGAGCCAGTGGGGATATATAAAAGGTTGAAAATTCTTGGCATTGCCACTAAGTGGGTTTTTACGCTCTGCCTACCCATTCTGTTACTCTCAGTAAGCATCGGCTGGGCAGTAAATAGCCACTGGTTGTATAACTATGGCTTTAGTAAATACAATGTCAGCCGGACTACCGGTTTGGCTGATTCAGAGCTAGAGAAAGCAGCCTCCGAGCTAATTAGTTACTTTAACTCTAATGAGGAGTATATCAGCCTTACGGCGGTGAAGGATGGCGAGCCGTTTGAGCTATTTAATGAGAAAGAGGTAATTCACCTCAAGGATGTTAAAAGTCTAATTTGGCTAGATTATTGGGTTTTATTGGGCACGCTGATTTATGCTCTAGCTTATGTCGGGGTTTGCCTCTTATGGCGCAAGAGAAGATATTGGCGGTGGCTGACGCGGGGGGTGGTTGGTGGAGGTGGTATTACGCTTGCCTTGATGCTGGCTATAGGATTAGGCACGCTATTAGGTTTTGACCGTCTATTTTACCAGTTTCACCTCATCAGCTTCACCAATGAGCTATGGCAGCTTGACCCGACCAAAGACTACCTGATAATGCTCTTCCCCCGGGGCTTCTGGTATGATGCGACCATGTTCTGTGCTGGTATAACCGCAGGACTGGCTATAATCTTGGGTGGGGTGGCTGGGGGTTATTTATGGTTTAGCAGAAGTAAAGTAATGTCTTGATATATCAATAAAGCAAAAGGCTTCTTCAATAAGGGAAAAACATAACTTTTGCGGGGGTTTGATTTGTCGTAGGCTTAACAAGAGAGGGAGGTTATCTCATGGTTATGACATTCCAGACCTAAATATTTTCGTGAATGACCAGCCAAGAGCTTCGAGTCTTTTCTTCCCAAGAAAAAACCAACCCAGCGCGATAGTTATTGCAAACCCTCCGACCAGAAAATACCACGAGTTCAATACTTTTTGGAATAGATTTGACCCTTCACCATACTGGCTGGCAAGAATAACGACTAAACCTTCCAACACTAGGAATACGATTGTAGTAATGCCTAGCCTAAGCTGTGCCGATCTTCTCAGAGACTCTTTTCCGGTCTTTTCCGAATATTCCGAAAATTTTCTCTCCAGTTCTTCAATTTTTCCATCGCGCTCCTCAAGGTCCTTTTTATATTCTTGCTCAACCTCGTCTTTCTTGGCTTCCAGCCTTGCTATTTCCTGTTTGTATTTCCTCCCGGGATCAGCGAAGAATTTGGATACTTCGTAAGCAAGCTTTTCTCTATCAGCCGGGTCTGAGGGGTCAAGCATAGGGGCATTAACCCTAATATATCGAATGCAGTTCTCAACATCTTCTGCTGGCAGTTCCTTACATGACAGGTGCATTTCGTGGAATATTAGAAAATCCTCCAAATCAAAAATCCTGTCCTGTGGTAGAAGTCGGTATTTTAGCATCTCTGCAAATATACTTGTGAAGTCAGCTACTGCATCTTCTGGAACAACCATTGTCGAAATCCATTGCAAGATTGCATCCAAAGTGATAGCAAGTGACCCTGAAGAAGCGTTTGGCGGTGGACATGTGGGAAGAGATGTATCCGTAGTAATTAGCCAAATATTATCGCCATTTTCCTCTCTCAATTTTTGAAGCCAAAGGAGCAACAGAGCATCGCGAATAGCAGCCCCCCGCGATTTGTAACGCCTACGCATAGCGAAAAATTTGGACCTTAAAGTTTCAGCAAAGGTTATAGCCTCTGCTTTGTTTTTTGCTTCATCAAACCATATATCGTCTTCCAATTCCACTTCAAAGAGACCTTTCAGCTGATCCATTGGGGAGTCGAAACTTGTAAAGAATTCACCAACGCTAATAGCTTCACCTGCTCTTTTCTTTTCACAGTAGATTTCGTAAAAGATGGAGCTCACCTCTGATGCTGCCTCATCCGGGATCTGGTCAATGACTTTTTCCATGAGTTCACGCTGATACGCAAGCCAGTTTCGTAGCTCATCGAGTGAAATTTGGCATACCTTTAGGGTAATACCCAGTTGCTTACATGCTTTATTAAAAGCCAGAAAGCTCTTATGATACCTGTCTTTTGGTTCTAGGGCTTCGATTATGATGTTAGTATCCAGATAGAATATTGCGTGCCCGAATGCTTCCTTGGACAAGAGAACGCCGCCAGGGTCTAAGCCAAGTGCTTTTGCAATATAATAATTCTGCACCATATTCCATTTTATGGCATCATATTCTGGATCGCTATCTCGAAAGAAAGATAGGGTAGCACTCTCAAAAAGGGAGCCGTCAATTGAAACGAACTCTTTCTTGACCTCCTTCAAAGCGGAGGAAACAAATGGGAAGGATAAGAACTCGTCGGCCTTAATGTCCCCTTTAATTACGCGGACATATTCCTCTGCAAGTTGCGAAAAGATGATACACAGGAGTTTCAAAAAAGGAGCCCTAAATGCAGAAGCTCCTTCTTTCGCATTCTTAAAAAGCCTATTTACAACAGAATTAAAGCGGACTTCGGTTCGATGATGCGTCCCACCAAGCTCACGGCTGGCCTTCTCCGACAATCTATACAGTTCAAGGTCTCCCTTTTGTTGTGGCACAATTCTTTGTTTTCTGCCCAGCCGTTTGCAGGAATTCTCCACATCAGAAGAGCTAATTGCGTAACCAACACTTCCAGAAGAAAAGATATATTGTATTTCTTCTACGCTTAAGCCTTTTTCAGTAGGGGTCACAAAAAATAAGATTTGCTCGATTATTTTGTCTATAGCAGTTTCCTTCACTGGCTGGATCTGAGGAGAGAAGCGCATTCTGGCAGTTAGGAGCATAGACCTTTTTCGTGTAATATCCTCAAATGCGTTCATACCACTAAACCGCCTTACTCAAAATAATAAGCTATAGCGTTTAACATCCAAATAAGCAAACTTTCCATACGCCCAATCTAATTATAGCAAATTATCTTTCATCTGTCAGATTTGGAAATAGCCAATCCGTTCCCCAAAGAGGATTCAAACTATAATCTTAACTATTCTATCCTCACCCTCTCCAACCTACCCATCGCCTCATTTTTCTCTCTAACACCAAGTTTGGTTTTGTGGATGGCTTTGGAGAGTAGCTCGATTGACTGGTCGTAGGTCTGGCGGTCAACGGGGTAGGGGATGCCATCCTTACCGCCGTGGGTGAAGCTGTAGCGGGCGGGGTCTCGGTAGCTGGGAGCCACCCCGTAGACCAGCTCGGAAATAAGGCTCAGGGCACGGATGGTCTTGGGTCCTACTCCCTTTAGCCCTAGCAACTGCTCACAGTCCTGCAGCTGGCACTCATAGGTACTTAACAGAATCCGACTTAGGCTATCGGTGTGGAGGTCATTGGTGCTTTGATAGTGATGGGGAGGTAGGTTCAGAGTTACCAATTTTTAAGTCGGACAAGATATGCTCTGGCTTTTGGTTAGTGGCTATATCCGTGATAGTAGTTCGGGCGGGGTTGCTCTCACTGGCAACCAGATTTAGTGCCTGTCCCCTTGCCTGGGACAGGATGGCAGAGTGGGACTCGTTGACAAAGCTATTGACTGCTTCACCCAGCCAGCGGTAGCGGCGGGCATAGCGGTTAGCTTCATTCATTCCCTGCTGAACCACTGCCCATGAGCCACTGGTATTAAACGAGAAGCTATGGTGGTAGAGCGGCTAGCCATCCTGAACGGCGGAGCTATCTACCTTGGCTGACATCCGGCTAGCATATCCCACCTTAATTAAAGATGGCAGCTATCGCAACTAAAGGCACTGCAGCTAGAACAGGGGTTGTTGCCAGCTATATGCGTAGTTAGTCCGCTTTCATCTGTGGTAAAGGAGGAGAATATGGAGAATACCCGTTTAGCATTGTTTTGGCAGCGAGGGCAGGAAGCTCCCTCACTAGCCTGACTTATCATTCGTAGCAGCTAGAACTTTAGATTACAAACGGAGCAAACATACTCATAAATCGGCATCTTGTTTCCTCTATTATTAGTTTAATTATTTTCAAGTAGAGAGTCAAGCCTTCCCCTGAGGACAGGGTGTTAAAGCCTAGAAATCCTAGTTACATTAAGCTATAATGAGTGCTATTAGAAAGCTATCCTCAGAATGGAGAGAATTTGGATATAGAAAAACTAAAGGCTCAAGTCATAGGTGGAATAGACGCTCGCCATCACCAACTCAGTGAGCTAAGCCTAATAATCCATGCTAACCCTGAACTAGCTTTCCAAGAGGTTAAGGCAAGCACCTGGTTAACCCAGTACCTGGAGGAAAATGGTTTCTCTATAGAAAGGGGCATCTGTGAGCTACCCACTGCTTTCAGGGGGAGCTATGGACAAGGCAAACCGGCTATTGCTATTCTGGCTGAGTATGATGCCCTACCTAATCTTGGTCACGCCTGCGGTCATAATTTAATAGCTGCCTGTGCCATTGGTGCCGGTGTAGCTTCTAAGCTAGCTACAGACCGGTTCGGGGGTAGTATAATGGTCATTGGGACACCGGCTGAGGAGCAATATGGAGGCAAAGCAATAATGGCTGAGAGGAGAGCCTTTGATAATGTGGATATGGCTATGATGGTGCACCCAGGAGTATGTGATGTCGCCATTACCCGAGCCCTTGCCTGCCTAGCTCTAGAGGTCGAATTTTTTGGCAAGGCAGCTCACTCCGCATCTCGACCAGAAGCTGGAATTAATGCTCTAGAGGCAATGATAAACTCATTCGTCGCCATAAATTCGCTCAGGCAACACATTAAGAATAAAGCTCGCATCCACGGTATTATTACCGATGGTGGGGAGGCGGCTAATATCGTCCCGTCTCACAGTGCTGGAAGCTTTCTGATACGTGCTGAGGATGATAACTATCTTGATGAATTGAAACAGAAGGTTCTGAATTGCTTTATCGGAGCTGCCACGGCTAGTGGTGCTCGCCTAGAATATAGGTGGGGGGAAATACGCTATGCTCCCCTGCGTAATAATCTAATTCTAGCTCAGCTATTTACTCAAAACATGCAATCTCTGGGACGCAAGGTAGAAGCCCTTGACCCCAATAAATTCTTTGGTAGCACCGATATGGGTAATGTTAGTCAGCTAGTTCCCAGCATCCACCCTTTCGTAGCCATAGCCCCAGTGGAAGTAGTAGCCCATTCTCCCCAATTTGCCTCGGCGGCTGCCTCAGAGGCAGGTATTCAAGGGATGCTTGATGCCGCCAAAGCTCTAGCCATGACTGTTGTTGACTTGGTAGCCAATCCCGAAATAGTTATCAGGGTTAAAGAAGAGTTTGAGCAAAATAAATGATTAGGATAGGTATTCCCAGAGCTCTACTCTACTACGAATACTACCCTGTGTGGAAGCGCTTCTTTGAGGAGTTGGGGGCAGAAGTGGTGGTTTCACCACCAACCACTCAAGACATGATGGTATCAGGCTCGTCACGAGTAGTGGCTGATACCTGTTTGCCAGTAAAGGTTTTCTTGGGTCATGTTCTTTACCTGGTAGGAAAGTGCGACTATATTTTTATCCCTGCCATCCGCAGTGTGAAAAGCAAAGTCTATAATTGCTCCAAGTTTCTTGGCTTGCCTGATATGACCAATGCAGTTATCCCTGAATCGCCACCTATCTTGGATATGGATGTAGACGTTAATAAGGGGAAGCGTAAGCTGTATCAAGCCATTTACCAACTGGGACGACATTTTACTTGGAATCCATTTAAGGTCAGGCAAGCCAGCCTAGCCGCCTGGCAAGCTCACCTAAATTACCACGAGCTAATGTCCAGCCATAACTTAACGCCGCCGCAGGCAATAGAAATAATATCAGGCATACCTGAGGCAGAAGCAAATTCCAGCTACCTAAGTTCAACCCGAGCCACCATTGCCATCATTGGTCACCCCTATCTCCTCTATGATGAACATATAAATCACCGCTTTATTTCTCGGCTTGAGCAGGCTCATAATAGGGTATTAACCCCGGAGATGCTCAGCGCAGAAGAGCTTCAATTAGCCACCGCCAGATTAGTGGGCAGAGCCTATTGGACATATGAAGAAGAGGTTGTCGGTGCTGGAGGACACTATCTACAAAATGGAGTAGATGGTATTATTGGCATAATGGCCTTTGGTTGCGGACCTGATTCGCTAATGATGGATATGGTGCGTCGTCAAGCTAGCAGGCTAAAGACTACTCCTTTTATGAGCCTTACCCTAGAGGAGCACACTGCTGAAGCTGGTATAGTTACTCGACTAGAAGCCTTCCTTGATATGATATACAGAAAGAGGAGGATACAGGCAGAGTCATGCAGGTAACCTTTCCTCATATGGGCTATATCTATGTAGGGATAGCTGCTATGGCTAAGTGGCTGAATGTTGGCGTTGTTGTTCCGCCACCGACAAGTCAGCGCACCCTCTCCTTGGGCGTTAAATACTCACCGGAGATGGTTTGCCTTCCCTTCAAACTCTCCCTTGGCAACATGATTGAGGCCTTAGAATCAGGGGCGGACACTATAATAATGCCAGGGGGGCTCTATGGTTGCCGCTTTGGCTATTACCACAAGGCTCAGGAAGCGATTCTACGAGAGCTAGGCTACGATTTTGAGATGGTAAGCCAAGAGCTTGGTATAATGCACATGGTGAAACGGATTACCCGAGGGACTCCGCTGCGGGAGGTAATAACAGGCCTCCGCTTCGGTCTGACCAAAATGAATGTGCTGCATGAACTCGAGCAGATGGTACATAAGAAACGGGCTGTAGAGCGAGACAGAGGAGAAGTCAGCCGAATCCATAGAGATGGAACTAAGGCCATTGAAAACGCTGCTGACCATCAAGAACTTAAACGAGTAAGGCAAGAGTATCTACAAACACTCAAGAATTTACCCACAGTGTCTCCACCCATCCCATTAAAGATCGGTATTACTGGTGAGTTTTTCATCGCGATTGACCCCTTTGCTAACATGGATATGGACGTCGAGCTGGGAAGGCTAGGTGCTGAGGTATGCCGCCCCCTCAGTGTAGGGGAATGGATCAGGTTCACCCCCGTCCCTATCATTCTTGGTTTACGGGAAAAGGATAGAAGCCACAAAGCAGCTATGCCCTATCTTTCCCGGAATGTGTTTGGAGATGGCTGGCAATCGGTAGGAGAAAAGGTGCTCCACGCTAGAGACTGGGACGGACTCGTTCACGTTGAACCGTTTGGGTGTCTACCAGAAACCATGGCCCGCAATATCATGCCGTCAATAAAAGATGGACTTCCGGTACTTAATCTCATCTTCGATGAGCACACAGCGAAGGCAGGAGTAATAAATCGCCTTGAAGCCTTCGTAGATATGCTCCGCAAAAAGAAACGGAGACAGGTAAAAGTATGCGTGTAGGCATACCCCATATGGGCAACCTCTATATACCGCTTAAGGCTCTATTTGACAGGCTTAATGTTGACTGTGTGATACCACCAGTCAATAACCAGCGCACCCTGTCTTTAGGTATCAAACACTCCCCCGAAGGGCTTTGTATACCGTTTAAGTTGACTCTAGGTAACATGATTGAAGCTGTCGAGTTAGGAGCCGATACCCTTATTATGGCCGGCGGCACTGGCATTTGTCGCCTGGGCTACTACGCTGAAATACAGGAACAAATCCTTCATGACCTGGGATATAATTGTGAAATGGTCCAGTTGGGGGTTTCTGAGCAGAAGTTATTTGGCTTACTTAAAATAATTAAGCGTTTGTCAAACTATGCTTCCTGGTTTAAGATTATATCAGCCTTCCGCTTTGGTCTGGCTAAACTAAGTGCCCTGGATAGAATAGAGCGGGTAGTTCAAAAGGTGCGCCCTGTAGAGCGGATAACGGGGGCAGCTAATCGTCTATTTACTAAAGCAATTAAAGCTATTGACAAGGCAGACGATTATGCTACCCTGAAGAAGGTGCAAATAGACTACATTGACCAGCTCAACCAAATAGATAAGGATACCCAGTATAAGCCTTTGATTGTTGGTATTACCGGGGAGTTTTATGTACTTCTGGAGCCATTCTCCAATCTAGATGTGGAGAGCGAGTTGGGCAAGCTGGGGGTAGAGGTAAGACGAACGACCTTTATCTCAGAGTGGACAAAATTCAGCCTGTTTCTTAATCCCCTGGGCGTGAATGAGAAAGCCAGAATCCACAAGGCAGCTCTACCCTACCTCAAGCGGGATATTGGTGGCGATGGCTGGGAATCGGTGGGGGAAAAGGTACTCCACGCTAAGGAGTATGACGGTTTGATACACTTGGCTCCTTTCACCTGTATGCCTGAAATAATAGCTCAAAATATAATGCCATCAACCAAAGAAAATATCCCGGTATTAACTATACTTTGTGATGAGCAAGTAGCCAAAGCAGGTATGTTGACCCGACTGGAGGCATTCGTCGACCTGCTAGAACGCAAACGAAGAAAGGGCAATAATAGATGAGCGCCAGCCTGAGGAGAGTTTATGGAAGCCTATTTGGGTATTGATGTTGGCTCAGTAACTACTAAATTGGCTATGCTGGATAAAAATGATGAGCTTGTTGCCAGCCTTTACCTTTTAACCGAAGGCAAGCCCATTGAAATGGTGCAGCAAGGGCTAAAGCAAATCAAACAGCAATTGCCTGAGGATGTTGATATTTGTGGTGTGGCTACTACCGGCAGCGCCCGCTATCTGGCTGGGGTTATCGTTGGTGCTGATTTGGTTAAGAATGAGATTACTAGCCATTCTGTAGCTACTTTGCAATATCTGCCTGAAGCGCAAACCATTATT
This sequence comes from Dehalococcoidia bacterium, assembly GCA_011170285.1. Lineage (GTDB taxonomy): Bacteria > Chloroflexota > Dehalococcoidia > Dehalococcoidales > W498 > W498. The sequence continues at coordinate 60,313 of DUEE01000016.1, read as the reverse complement.
GAAATTGGGGGACAGGACAGTAAAATTATCATAATTAGAGACGGGGTGGTAATTGACTTCGGTATGAACACGGTATGTGCTGCCGGCACTGGTAGTTTCCTTGACCATCAAGCATTGCGCCTTAATATGAGCATTGAGGAGTTCAGCCGGCGGGCATTGGCTAGTGATACCACGGTGCGCATTGCCGGGCGATGTACCGTTTTTGCTGAATCAGACATGATTCACAAACAACAAATGGGGCATCGCACTGAGGATATTCTCTATGGACTATGCCAAGCACTAGTGCGCAATTACCTTAATAATGTTGGCTTAGGTAAGGATATTAAATCGCCAGTAGTTTTTCAGGGCGGGGTTGCTTTTAACCAGGCTATAGTGAAGGCTATTCAAGAAGAACTTAATATCCAAATTATTGTACCACCTCATCATGAGATTATGGGAGCAATAGGAGCCGCCCTACTGGTGCATGAAGAGTTACTAAATAACAACAATGGAAGCAAGTTCAAAGGATTTGGCGTAAGTGAAGTAAAGTATCATACTTCATCATTTCAATGCAAAGCCTGCCCTAACCTATGCGAGATTGCCCAGCTTTCGCTTAATGGTCAGGTTCTTGCCCGTTGGGGAGGTCGATGTGACCTTTGGGAGAGGAGCCCCAGCAGTTAAAAACATTATCCGAGAAAGTAAATGATAATTGCAGTTGATGCCACTGGTGGGGAGTATGCTCCCCACGAAATAGTTAAGGGAGCCATAAAAGCAGCCCAAGAATACAAGGTAGATATTGCTCTGGTAGGCAAGAAATCCATACTCCATGTGCTGGCGGGTCGCCATTTAAACAAACCGGGCCTCAACATTGTTGAGGCTAGCCAGACTATTGAGCTTGGTGAGTCACCGCTCAATGCTATCCGCAATAAGCCAGATTCTTCAATAGTAGTTGGTATTAACATGATAAAGAATGGCACTGCTTCAGCCTTTGTCTCCGCCGGCAATAGCGGAGCGGTGGTCGGTGCCACCCTTCTCAATCTGGGGAAGGTAAAGGGTCTCCAACGCCCTGCCTTGGGTAGTCTTCTTCACATCAATGCCGCTGCCCCCATTCTTCTTATTGATGCTGGTGCTAATGCCGATTGCCGACCCAGTTTCTTAGTTCAATTTGCTCAACTGGGTACTATCTACGCTAAAGAAATTCTCGGCATCAGCTCACCGCGGGTTGGCTTACTTAGCAATGGTGAAGAGGAAACCAAGGGCAACCGTCTAACTCAGGAAAGCCATAAGCTTCTCAGAAAGACCAATTTAAACTTTGTCGGCAATTTAGAGGGACAAGACATACCCAAGAGAACCGTAGATATCGTCGTTACCGATGGCTTTACCGGAAATATAGTAATCAAGACTCTTGAAGGTTTAGGCGACACCTTTATAAACCTGCGACAAGTAGGGCAACTTATTTCCAGTGCCTATCATCTTCATGGGCGTGCCTTGCTTTATGATGTAGGCTTAGGCTCCTTGGTAAAAAGAATGGATTACAGAGAATATGGCGGGTCATGTCTGCTAGGGGTAAATGGAAATGTCATTATGGCTCACGGACGTAGTCAATCTCGGGCTATTAAAAATGCCATTGGTTTAGCCAAACAGATAGTGGAGCGAGGTATCTTACAAATAATCAGGGAGGAAAGCTATGAATAAACCGATTACTGTAGATGACAGCAACTTCGATAAAATCGTACTTAAAGCCGAGACACCAGTGGTGGTGGACTTCTGGGCACCCTGGTGTCGACCTTGCCTTATGGCCGCCCCTGTACTAGAAGAACTGGCTGAAGAATATAGCGGTAGGATAACCGTGGCCAAGTTCAATGTTGACCAGGACCGAAAGGTGGCTGCCAAATATAGCATAATGGCGATTCCCAATCTCATCATCTTCAAGAATGGAAAGCCCTTTTCACAGATAGTTGGCTATAAACCCAAAGCAGAATTAAAGCGATATTTGGACGCTGTCCTGGGTGAATAACTATGAATAAGGAGAATGAAGTAGTTATTATTGGAGGAGGTCCGGCTGGACTTACCGCCGGAGTTTATACCTCGCGAGCGAGGCTAAGTAGCTTGCTTGTAGAAAGAGGGTTGGTAGGGGGACTAATAACAGAAAGTGAGCTGGTAGATAATTACCCCGGTTTCCCTGAAGGCATTAGCGGCTTCGAGCTGGGACAGTCAATACACCAACAAGCAACAAAATATGGGCTAAAAACTATTATCACTGAGGCTACTGGTATTGAGCTCCAAGAGAAGCAAAAAGTAGTAAAGACAACTAAAGGCGACTTTGTAGCTAAAGCAGTGATTATAGCCAGCGGTTCCGAACGACACAAATTAGGCATACCCGGAGAAGAGAAATTTACCGGTAAGGGTGTCTCCTACTGCGCTACCTGTGATGCTGCCTTCTTCAGAGAGGTGCCAGTAGCGGTAGTGGGTGGTGGCGACGCCGCTATTACTGAAGCCCTGCATCTTGCTAAGTTTGCCTCCAAGGTAATAGTGATACACCGCCGTGACCAGCTCCGCGCCATCCGCATTCTACAAGAGAAAGCTTTCTCTGAACCCAAAATACAATTTGTGTGGAATGCCATTGTTGACGAAATTGAGGGCGAAGATTTGGTTAAAAGAATCAAGCTCCGTGATGTCAAAACTGGAGAAGAATCTGTCCTGAATTTAGCCGGAATCTTCATATCTATCGGCCTCAAACCTAGTACTGACTATGTCAAGGGCATTTTATCATTAGATAATGATGGCCATATTATTACCAATGACAGGATGGAGACCGAAATACCCGGAATTTTCGCTGCTGGCGATATACGCCACGACTCCGCTAGACAAGCAATAACGGCCGCTGGTGATGGCGCTACTGCTGCCATCTATGCCCAAAAATTTCTTTCCTGATAACCTTTCACTTCGCCACCAGATGAAGTATAATTATTAAAAGGGGAAAATATGAAGGTTGTTTTTCTGCAAGATGTGCCCAATGTGGCTCGAGCCGGTGAGGTAAAAGAAGTGGCTAGTGGCTATAGTAGGAACTTTCTCATCCCCCAAAAATTAGCCTTGTTAGCCGGGTCTGCAGCTAGCATCACACAGCTCAAAATAAAAGCCCAGAGTCAAGCTGATGCCCAGGCTGAACTAGTTAGACTAGCTCAGCAGATAGAAGGTAAAGAGATTATCCTTAAAGCTCGGGTTGGTGCCAAAGACCGCCTGTTTGGCTCAATCAACAGCGCCGATATTGCTTCCGAGCTAAACAACAGCGCTGGATTGGTTATTGATAAAAGGAAGGTAGAGTTAGGTAAGCCTATCCGTCAACTTGGCAACTATGAGGTAGCCATTAGATTAGCTAAGGATATAATACCCAAAATTAAGGTTACTGTTACCGAAAAGGAACCAGACTAAAGTGTATGGCGAAAAACTGCCGCCACATGATACGGATGCTGAGGAAGCAGTTATTGGCTCACTGCTGATAGATGGCACAGCTATCTATAAAATTGCTACCTTCCTTCAGAATGCGGACTTCTATTACGAACAAAGTCAATGGATATATGGAGCCTGCCTATCACTTTATCAGCACAATGAGGCGGTAAACCAGATTACAGTGGCTCAAGAGCTGGCTCGACAACAAAAACTAGAGGCGTGTGGCGGTGCTGCCCATTTAAGTTACCTGATATCCATATGCCCGACTTCTCTTGATATTGAGCACTATGCTAGAATTGTCTATCGCCTGTCAGTGATGCGTCAGATGATTAGTGCTGGTGACCATATCGCTGCCATTGGTTATGAGGCCGGCCCGGACGTTGAGGACAGTCTCGGGCGGGCGGAGAGCATCCTGTTCAAACTTCGTCGTGGACAGGGTGCCCGAGATTTGACGCATATCCGCCAGGTACTGGACAAGTACTTTGAGGCGGCGCCTACCTCACCCGAGGAACGTCCTGAGGAGTTGCCTTATGTGCTCTCCAGTTATAGGGGTCTGGATGAATTATTAGGCGGATTTCAGCGCTCTGACCTGGTTATTGTCGGTGGCAGACCCAGCATGGGTAAAACCAGCTTGGCACTCAGTATCGCTAGAAATGCGGCCGTGGAGCAAGGGGCATGCGTGGCTCTGTTCAGTGTAGAGATGGCACGGGATTCACTAGTCTTGCGTCTGTTGTCTAGTGAATCTGGAGTCAACTCAAAAATGGTTCGTCTACATACAGGATATGGCAAGGAGAGGGAAGAGTATGTTGGATGGGAAGATAATGAAAGGCGAATTATGGAGGCTACCGGTATCCTGTCTGAATCACCAATTTATGTTGATGATACCCCGATGCTGCGTATGGCGGAAATGCGAGGTAAGGCTGTTCGTCTAAACTATGAGCGCGGTATCGACCTCATTATTGTTGACTACTTGCAACTGATGCTGGGAGACAGAAAGTTCGATAACCGAGTTCAGGAGGTCAGTGAAATCTCCCGTTCCCTTAAGGGACTTGCCCGTGAGCTCAATGTGCCAGTGCTGGCGGTATCACAGCTCAGCCGTGCACCGGAGGGACGGGCTTCACATGAACCTCAGCTTTCCGACCTGAGGGAAAGCGGCAGCATTGAGCAGGATGCTGATGTTGTTTTGTTCATCTATCGTGAAGAGTACTATTTTCCTAATGCGCAAGAGTGGGGAAGTCTCCAGCATGGTGGTAGGGAATATCCTAGAGAGCAAGCTGATGTAATAATTGCCAAGCACCGCAATGGACCTACGGGTCGAATAAAATTGCGTTTCCGGCATGACTTGGCTAAGTTTGAAAATATTGGTAGCGAAGAACCAAGTTTATTATGAAGCATTTAAACTTCACTTCAGATGCCGATAGCTAAGTCGGAAGATATCAAGCAAAAGAAGAGTAAGTAAACTATGGAACAGTTTCAAGGTTTCCCAGCCAAGATGCAGTTTACCCCCCTACCCAATCTTTTCTTCAGTCGGCTACTCCCCCAAATCAGCGATATTGCTGAGCTGAAGTTAACCCTCCACATTTTTAAGGCACTTTACCAAAAAAAAGGCTATCCCCGCTTCATCACCTATGGAGAACTCTTAGGTAATGCTAGCTTAAGTAGCAGCCTCGCACAGGCAGCAAATCCACCTAGCGAGGTGTTGCATACAGCCCTAGAGATGGCTACACAGCGGGGAACTATCATTCATATTGTCTTAGATAGAGATGGAGTACCCGAGGATGTCTATTTTCTCAATAGTGAGTCTGAAAGACAGGTTGTAGCTAAAATTCAAAATGGTGAACTCATCTTGAAGGGACTAAAAGCTGAGGGACAAATCGATATTGAGACCGAGGAACTACCTGATATCTTCACCCTTTATGAACAGAACATTGGTATGCTAACCCCGATGATTGCCGAAGAGTTGCGTGAGGCAGAGAAGTTATATCCTGAGACTTGGATTAGGGATGCCATCAAAGGGGCAGTTAACCAAAATAAACGCAAATGGAGCTATATTTCAGCAATTTTAGAGCGCTGGTCAGCAGAAGGCAGGAGCGATGGAACATATCAGCGAGATTCTAAGAAAGACCCGGATAAATACATCAAAGGTAAATATGGACACATGGTCAGACGCTGAGGAAACAGAAGAACTTTCACCAAGTTCAAGTTGTCCTATTTGCAAAGGGGCAGGATTTGTCCACCCTCTTCTACCCTCAGGCAAGCCAGATTTTAGCCAAGTTGTTGCCTGCCGCTGCACCCAGCAGGAATCAGACAAAGAGAGCCAAGCCCGATTACAGCGATATAGCAACCTCGGAGCGTTGACTCGCCTAACCTTTGATAACCTGCTCCCCCAGGGGAGAAGCGGTAATCCTATAAGCCAGGAACAATTCCACCTCGTTTATGAGGCAGCCAAGACATTTGCCACTGAAGCCAAAGGTTGGTTAATCCTAGCTGGTCCCAGTGGTTGTGGTAAAACACACCTGGCAGCAGCTATCGCTAACGAGCGTGTTAGCCAGGGTCAGCCTGCCTTTTTTATCTCTACCCCTGACCTCCTGGGCCGCCTACGCTCCACATTTAACACCGATAGCGAAATACCATATGACGAGTTCTTTGATCAGGTACGCAATGCTCCACTACTGGTTTTAGACGATTTAGGTGCTCAAACCAGCACACCTTGGGCTAAGGAAAAGTTAGACCAACTACTAAATCATCGCTGTAACGGTGAACTACCTACCGTGATTGTGGCTATCATTCCCATTGAACAGCTCGAAGACCGAATACGCACTCGCCTAACTGACTCTGGACTATGTCAAATATGTGTCATTGAGGAAAAACAAGTCTTATTAGAATATAGCTGGGGTCCAGAGTTTGAACTGCAAAAAAACATGTACTTTAGTAAATTTGACTGGAGGCGGGTTAACTTGCCGCCAGAGCAGCGCCAGAACCTGGAGCTAGTATTCCACTCCGCTCTTGACTTTGCTAAATCACCTGACGGTTGGCTAGTATTACTGGGTGATACCGGCTGTGGTAAAACCCACTTGGCTGCTGCCATCGTCAACTATCGTTATGAAGCCAACCAGCCTGCCTTATTTGTAGTAGTACCTGATTTCCTTGACCATCTACGTTCTACCTTTACCCCGGAGAGCAAGGTATCCTATGACCAGCTTTTCGAAAGTGTAAAGAACGCCCCATTGCTTGTCTTAGACGATTTTGGTGAGCAGACAACCACACCATGGGCACGGGAAAAGCTTTATCAGGTTATCAACTATCGTTATAATGCTCAGCTACCGACAGTAATTACTGCCCGCGGTTCACTGGATGAAATTGATAGCCCAATTAGCTCCCGGCTAGCCGACCCCAAAATCACCGTAGTATGGAATATCATTGTTCCTGATTACCGGACTGATGCAACAGCTAGCCGAAAGAAGATAACTCGTGGCGGCAGGAAGGGTCGCTGGAGCTAAGCAGCTCAAGCTAAAGCTTGCATAACCAGAGTTTTTTTAGTAAAATGAGCCAGTTTCTGTACAGAGAGAAGCCTTGGATATGATAGATCTTCCCGTCCTTGTGCTAAATCAGAACTATGAGCCTCTCAATATATGTCGAGCTCGGCGAGCAATAGTGTTACTCTACCGCGGTAAGGCTGATATGTTAGAGAATGGTTCAGGATTTATACGCTCAGCCAATAACATTCTCCCCCTCCCGTCAGTAATCCGACTAGCTTATATGATTAAGCGTCCCCGACCCGAGAGAAAGCTAACTCGCCTTGAGATTTTTAACCGTGACCAATACACCTGCCAATACTGTGGTAAGGAAACCAAGCAACTTACCTTAGACCATGTTATTCCCCGGTACCAAGACGGCAAACATAGCTGGGAAAATGTGGTTAGTGCCTGCATGCCCTGTAATCGTCGTAAGGCGGGCAGAACCCCTGAAGAAGCCAAGATGATATTAATCCGTCAACCTAATCGGCCACGGGGGAGCATGGCTTTCTACATCCCTTACCACTACCTACAAACCCAGAACGAATGGCAAAAATATCTCCCACAATGAAAACTGCGTTCTTCAGTGGTTTATATTAGAAACATCACTAAGAGGCAATTCCACATTAGTCCCACTCTCCAGCTTAACTATTACCATTTCCTTGAATAGGTTACCGCCGACTACCCTCGCTTCCCCCATAGGTGTAGATACTCGCTGACCCTCCTTAGGCAATTTCCCCTTCATAGCATGGTATTGCTCACTCTCATAGGCTAAGCAACACAGTAACCTGCCACAAATACCTGATATCTTCATCGGGTTAAGGGGTAAATCCTGCTCCTTAGCCATCCGAATAGAAACCGGGGCAAACTCACTTAAGAAATTTATGCAACATAGAGGACGACCACACCTACCAAAGCCACCTAATAGCTTGGCTTCATCCCTTGGTCCCACTTGCCTTAGTTCCACCCGTATCTTAAAACGGTTGGTTAATTCTCGAACCAGTTCACGGAAATCAACCCTCTCGCCAGCACTAAACAGAAATGTAAGTCGGCTGCCATTAAGATTATATTCGGCAGACAGTAGTTTCATTGGCAGACCTAGTTTTTCAATCAGCTTACCGCACTCAGCTAAAGCCTCCTGTTCCTGAGCCTCAAATTCGTGAGCTCGTTTAACATCCTCAGGCTCTGCCTTGCGTAATATCGGCTTCAACGGCGTGGTCACCTCATGGGCCAATACCTGCTTGGGAGAAATAACTACTCGCCCCAACTCCAGGCCACGACTTGTACTGACTACTATGCAGTCATTTACCTCAAGGTCGATACCTGTCGGGTCGAAGTAATATACTTTCCCGGCTTGTTTGAAACGTATACCAACAATCTCAGCCATAGTTTACTGAAATACACCTCCTAGGGATATCAAGCATTAACACCTCCAGCACGAGCCGCGGATTGGCATTCTGTCTAAGCTGCTCTCCAGCCGCCTGAAGGCTACTAATAACAGCCTTTATCTGAGCCAGGCTATAACTCCTAGCCACCTCAATCAGCCTGGCTTCGAGGTCAACATTAGTAATAATATCACTGCACTCTACCTTAACTAATAGCAGGTCACGCCACCAGTCAAGCCACAAATCTAGTTCCCCCTGAACCATCTCCCTATTTTGGCTAAACTGAACTGCCAACTGAGAGGCATAGGCAAAACGCTCCTCATAATCAGCCTCAGTAATATCAAAAAATCTATCTATTTTCTGGGCACGAAGCTTGAGTAAATCATCATCCAGAGCGGCCGATACTGCCCAACCCAAGCAGCCGTGGCTAAGCCTAGCCAGAAGCTTAGCTTTTTGGGGCTCAATACCCCAGCCACTATTAAGGGCAGCCTCTACCTCACTAGCCGCCATAGGTGATAACTCCAGCCGCTGGCAACGAGAAACCACAGTGGCGGGCAGGAGTCTGTCATTAGTAGTTAGCAGGATAAAGATTACTTTGCCTACAGGCTCTTCTAGGGTTTTAAGCAGGCAGTTAGCCGCTTCAGTTGATAAGCGCTCAGCCCCATCAATAATAAATATCTTATACCTGCCCTCAAATGGTGGCAAGCTAGCTGAGTGCTGCATTTGTCTAATCTGGTCAATACCAATCTCTACCCGAGTATTAGCCTTGGCTGAATCCCTGTTTGGGGTCAAACCTATAATCTGGACATCAGCATGATTAGCCAAAGCTATTTTTTGACACGCAGCACACTCCCCACACGGAGGCTCAGCCGCCTGGCAGTTCATTGCCTGTGCCAGATTTAGAGCCAGGGTCATCTTACCCACATGAGGCAGCCCAACCAAAAGATAGGCATGACTCACCATTCCTCTCTCCAGACTGCACTGGAGTAAGGATAATACCCTAGGTTGCCCAATTAGTTGCCACATATCCTAAAATTCCTTGCGCATAATTGATAGTAACAACTTTTTAACTTCCTGCCTACCACACACTTCATATATTAGCTTTACTCTATACTCCTTTCGCCGGTGTTAAAATAACACCCCCTTACCTATGCTCAAATTAAGAGGTTGTTTATCAACCTCACCCCCTTCAAACTTCCCTGATAAACAACCTCTAAACTAAATCACACCTAGTTAGGTCATCAAAGGTCTCCCGTTGCCGAATAAGACGCACCTTACCTTCCTTGACCAAAGTCACAGCCGGCTTAAGTGAGGCGTTATAATTGCTTGCCAGTGGTAGGCAATAAGCGCCACAACTAGGTATAGCTATAATATCACCGGCTGAAACCGGGGGGAGATTAATACCTTTAACTATTATATCACCAGATTCGCAAAACTTGCCAGCAATAGTAACCTCCCCTGCTTCCTTTTCCAACAACTTATTAGCCACCACTGCCTCATATTTAGCCCCATAAAGGGCAGGGCGGATATTGTCAGCCATGCCGCCATCCACCGAAACATAGCACCTGATACCAGGTATGTCTTTTACCACCCCCACCTTATATAGTGCCACCCCAGCCTGTCCCACTATTGCCCTTCCCGGCTCAATGATAAGCCGCGGTAATATCAGCTTTAGCTCCCGGCATTTACTAACAATCTTAGATGTTATTACCTCAGCATAGAGAGATACTGGTGGAGCCGGAGAATCCAGGCTATATTGAATGGCAAATCCACCGCCAACATTTAGTTCCTTAAGTTCAAAACCATATTTATCCTTCATTTCCGCAGCCAAGTTGACTATAAGCTCAATAGCCTGCTGGTATGGCTCAGCGTCAAAGATAAGAGAGCCCAGGTGGAAGTCCAATCCTACCAGATTCAGGTTAGATGCTGACATAGCTTGAGCTATAGCCTCTTCCCCACTAGATAACGGAAAACCAAACTTACTATCAACAACGCCGGTAGCAATATACTTATGAGTATGAGGGTCTACCCCTGGAGACAAGCGCAGCAATATATCAGGTATATAGCCTTGCTCATTAGCCATTTTATCTAGCATAGCAAGCTCGTAAAAATTATCAACCACAATGCGACCAACGCGCCATTTCAAGGCTAGCCTGATTTCCTCGGCTGATTTATTGTTACCGTGGAAATAGACCCTATCTAGGGGAAAGCCAACCGATTGGGCAATACCAAGCTCTCCACCAGAGACTACATCCAGCCCCAGCCCCTCCTCGTTTAGGATGAGTGCCAGAGCCCGATTTATAAAGGCCTTAGCCGCATAAATAATCAAGATATTTTTATAGCGCCGACCAAACTGCTCCCTAAACTCGGTACACTTACTGCGCAAGCTAAATTCATCAAAGATATATAGCGGCGTACCAAACTCGGTGGCTAGCTCCACGGTATCACAGCCACCAACTATGAGGTGACCCTGGTTACTTACCCTAGCGGTTAATGGAAAAATTGGAAGTTTAGACACCATTTCCTCAATGTTACCAGTGCCCACCAGTGAAGTCAATTTAAGGTGCTTATTGCGCCTTTCAAGGATGATGAACAGAATGGCGAAGGGTGTCAGTGAATGCCAGAAACAAAACTTGACAATTGAGACAAACTATGGTTTAATAAATCTATAAGGTCGACTGGTAGCAGCCAAATCAAAAATAGGGGGTGTATGATGAGGTTGCACGCTATGTTCGGAGTTTGGCAAGTAGACACTTAATTCCCTGCCTTACGGCAGGGAAGAAGGAACTCGAAATCGGCTCGGTAGAGTGAGTTGGAGGTCTATCTCGTGAAAGAGATGCCTTATTCGGTGGTGAACACCGTAAGTGAGTCGGGCTCGAGAAAGAAGTCAATCAGTGGAGGACACTTTAAGAAGTGCCCTCCACTTTTTTCCGCCTATAACTACATCCCCTCCCTTTTATCTCACTGCCTTTATCCCACTCTGTACTACCCCTCAAATTGACATTGAATTAAGAATACCGCTAGAATGCCCTTAAATTTAGAGAGGTGAATTATTGTATCAAAAGACAACCCTGGATAATGGGCTACGAATTATCACCGCCAATATGCCTCATACTCGCTCGGTATCCATCTGCATTTTTGTCGGGGTCGGCTCCAGATACGAGACTGACTCCCAGGCAGGTGTCTCCCATTTTATTGAGCACCTGTTTTTTAAAGGTACGCCAAAGCGACCAACCTCCAGACAAATTTCCGAAACCATAGAAGGTGTGGGGGGAATTTTTAATGGGGGCACCGACAAAGAATTAACCCTATATTGGTGTAAGGTAGCCCGATCCCACTTTCCCCTAGCCCTGGATGTGCTGGCAGATATATTGCTTCACTCCAAATTTGACCCGGTAGACATAGAAAGAGAGCGCCAGGTCATCATTGAGGAGATTCATATGAGCAATGATTCTCCGATACAGCGAGTTAATATGCTCGTTGATGAGATTCTATGGCCCAATCATCCTCTGGGATGTGATATAGCTGGCAGCAAGGAATCAGTGACTGCCATTACCCGGGATATGATGCTTGACTACCGGGCAAATCACTACACACCTAACAACACAGTAATTACTATTGCCGGCGACATCCAACACCAGGAGATGGTAACTGCTGTCAGCCAAGCCTTGGCTAACTGGTCTAACCATCAGACCCGTTCTGGATATTTGGCTTATAAGGAACGCCAGGCTCGGCGATTACTTATTGAGGTAAGAGACACCGAGCAAGTTCACCTGTGCCTAGCACTACCTGGCTTATCTCTCTTTGACCCCAGACGCTTCACCCTTAACCTACTTAATGTTATTCTCGGAGAGGGTATGAGTAGTCGCTTATTTGCGGAGATTCGTGATAAGCTGGGGCTTGCCTATAACATTCATAGCTATATTGAGCACTTCCTTGACTCCGGTTCGATTACTGTGTATGCCGGAGTAGAACCCAAAAACCTACTAGTAGCCATCAAGGCTATCCTGGAGCAACTTGCCCAGCTCAAGGAAGTAATCCCTGACTCTGAACTGTCTAAGGCAAAGGAATTTGCCAAGGGACACTTGCTACTTAGAATGGAGGATAGTCGCAGTGTTGCCGGTTGGATGGGTGGACAAGAGATTCTTACCGGGCGCATTCTTAGTGTTGACCAGGTAATATCCATTATTGATGCCATTACTGCTGACGAGCTTAATCAGTTAGCCCGAGAGCTATTGGTAAGTAGCCGACTACGCTTAGCAGTAGTTGGCTCCACTATTAATAATGAACCCCAGGAAGAACTGCTAAAGCTGTAAGAGCCAAGAGCTAAAGAGGGGTTTACCCTCTCAAAATTATTATCCCCTCCCCCTTTTTAAGGGGAAGGGGATAAGGTTAATAAGTAATCCTAATTAATATCCCCCATAGCCACCAGGAGGCATTTCCGTTGTTTTCTCCTTCGCCGGGAGATCGGTAACTACTGATTCAGTAACCAAAGTCATAGCCGCAATACTAGCTGCATTTTCCAAGGCAGACCTTACTACCTTGGTTGGATCAATGATGCCTGCTTTTACCATATCACCAAATTGGTCAGCTGCCGCATCGTAACCGAACCCGTCTGGGCTCTTCTTAACCGCATCCACTATTACTGATCCATCCTTACCGGCATTTATGGCAATCCAGCGAATTGGCTCATCTATGGCTTTCCTAACCACATTAACCCCGGTAGCTTCGTCTCCAATAACCTCTACCTTATCCAACACCTTAACTGCATTGAGTAAAGCGACGCCACCACCAGGCAGAATGCCTTCCTCTACTGCGGCTCGGGTGGCTGATAGTGCATCCTCAACTCGGTGCTTCTTCTCCTTAAGCTCAACCTCGGTAGCCGCTCCAACTTTAATTAAAGCCACTCCGCCGGTCAGCTTTGCCTGCCTCTCCTGGAGCTTCTCCCGATCATAATCAGAGGTAGTATCTTCTATTAGAGCCTTAATCTGCTTGATTCTCCCTTTAAGGGCCTCTTCCGAGCCTTTACCTTCAATAATAGTAGTATTATCCTTGTCGGCACTTACCCGACGAGCCCTGCCTAGATCATCCACCGTAACCGACTCCAGCTTACGCCCTAGCTCATCCGAAATCACCTTGCCTCCGGTAAGAATTGCCATATCCTCTAGCATGTCCTTACGCCTGTCACCAAAACCGGGAGCCTTAGTTGCCAAAATATTAAGCGAGCCCCGCAATTTATTAACCACTAGCGTAGCTAAGGCTTCACCGTCTATATCTTCAGCTACAATATACAGATTCTTTGACACCTGCAATATCTTCTCCAGAGCCGGTAAAAGTTCGGACATAGATGAGAGTTTTTTGGTAGTGATAAGTATATAGGCTTCATCTATCACTGCTTCCATCCGCTCGGCATTAGTTACAAAATAAGGGCTAATGTAACCACGGTCTATTTGCATCCCCTCAACATACTCTATCTCATACTTTATACCCTTGGACTCCTCAACAGTAATAACCCCGTCCTTGCCTACTCTTTCCATCACCTCAGCTATTAAATTGCCAATCTCTGGGTCAACAGCGGTGATAGTACCCACCTGGGCAATCTGCTCCTTCTCGCTCACCTCGGTAGATAGCTTCTTAAGCTCGTCAACAATCGCCTCTGTTGCCTTCTCAATACCTCTCTTTATCGCCATGGGGTCAGCCCCGGCCGTTATATTCTTAAAGCCCTCAGTAATCATAGCCTGAGCCAGAATCGTCGATGTAGTAGTACCATCCCCACAAGCATCATTTGTCTTACTAGCTGCTTCCTTAATTAACTGGGCACCAACGTTCTCAAAGGGTTCAGGGAGCTCAATGTCCTTGGCAATAGTGACCCCATCATTAATTACCACTGGTGAACCAAATTTCTTATCCAGAACTACACAATGGCCCTTAGGCCCCAAGGTTACCTTGACTGCATTGGCTAACGCATCCATCCCCTTCTTTAGAGATTGCCTAGCCTCCGCATCATATATAATCTGTTTAGCCATTCTTTTCCTCCTTACTTCCTAACTTGACTTGTTATTTAAGTTCTCTTAGCCAAAATATCACTTTCACGCAATATCACCAGTTCCTCACCATCAATCTTAATCTCGCTGCCTCCATACTTAGCATAAATTACCTTGTCACCTACATTAACATCTATAGCTATCCGCTTTCCATCATCGGATAACCTGCCTGGACCAACCGCAATAACCTCCCCCTCCTGGGGTTTCTCCTTAGCTGTATCAGGCAATACAATCCCTCCCTTGGTCACCTCCTCCTTTTCAATAGGCTTGACTATTATCCGGTCAGCCAGTGGTTGAAGCTTAACCTCCATTCCATTCCTCCTTTTCTAGTTCAATTAACCACTTAGAACTCGATTATTAGCACTCTCACCCTGAGACTGCTAACAGCCTTATAATAATAGCGCAGGCAAACATATGTCGCAACCCCATATATGTCTATTTACAGTCAGTGTCATCTACTAGGAGGTATTTTACAGCCTAGTTTAACCTTTATTTCTCTATTAATAGTTCTTTTACTATAATTTTCTATCTTGGCTATAATTAAGTTATATGCCTTATTTTGACAATATACGCTGTAACGTGTAAAATTTGATTATGAGTAACCGCAAAGTGAACAGGCCACAATGGGATAGGGAGCACATCCAAGCCTTAAGGCATCACCTTGGTCTAACCCAGCGTGAACTGGCAGCCCAACTGGGCACGCGTCAGCAAACAATAAGTGAATGGGAGACGGGTAGGTATGAACCCCGCGGTGCCTCATCTACCCTTCTTTCCATTGTTGCCGAACGAGCCCAGTTCGAATACAAGGCTACCCCATCAAACAAACCCCAAATACTTTGACATTATACACGGTTTCGTGTATAATTGTGATAATAAATGACTAAAATTGAGGTCTACAAAGGGGATATTACCCAACTTGAGCTTGATGCTCTGGTAAACGCGGCTAATAACGGGCTGTGGATGGGTGGCGGGGTAGCTGGAGCGATAAGGAGAGCCGGGGGTAAAGAAATAGAGGACGAGGCGGTTAAAAAGGGACCTATCCCTATCGGAGAGGCAATAGTCACCGGAGCCTGTAAGCTAAAAACAAAGTACATTATCCATGCCGCAGTGATGGGGCAAGACCTGAAGACTGATGCGGAATACATTAGACAGGCAACCAAAAATAGTCTACTTAGAGCTGATGAGCTTGGTATAAAGAGCATCGCCTTCCCTGCCTTAGGCACCGGTGTCGGCGGTTTCCCCATAGATGAATGCGCTAGGATAATGATTGGTGAAGTGCGCCAGCACTCAGCCAGAAAAACAGGACTAAAAAGGGTAATTTTTACCCTGTTTGATGAGCCAGCTTACCAGGCATTTAAGCAGGAGCTTGATATGTCGTTAAACTAAAGGGGTGTTAATTAAATCAGCTGTAAACTAGGCGGTTTGCTTTGGCTAAACCGTCTTCATTAGACTGGCAATACACGATAGCGTGTTACGTAATAGGGAATTTATAGAGAGGTAGGACTACTAGTATATGAATGATTCCCCTTCCCTGATATAAAGGTGGGGGATAGAGCGGGTTCCCAGGGAAATGAAGAGTTTTCTGGGTGCTTTAGACGCTGTCCAGAAATTATCCTATTTCTCTTTTGTCATTGTGAAGGGCGAATCCCTGAAGCAATCCCAAAAAGCTTAGTGAGATTGCCACGCTGCCTCTTCCCCTTCACTTTGTTCAGGGTCAGAGCTTCGGCTCGGAATTACAAAGGTATGTTTTCTGTAATTTTCAGACAGCCTCGTAAAGGGGGTAGGTTGATAAACAATCTTCCGGAGAGTCAAGTTATTAAAATCTGGCAGCGGCTGTTACGATATAGAACCGAGCTAACCACTGAAGGGGGCGAGCCAATAAAGATAATCTACCCGGGAAGAATTAATGATGACCGAGGTGCTGATTTCAGAGATGCGGTTATTACCACCAGTCAAGGGTTAATAAAGGGGGATATAGAAGTTCATGTTAAATCTAGCGGTTGGCAGAGTCATCAACACCACCACGACCCAGCCTATAACCGGGTAATCCTGCATGTAGTGATGTGGCATGACAGTAAGGCTACCATTCTTGAGAATGGTAAAGGTGCTCCTATTCTGGTGCTAGATAAATACATAAAAAGCCCAATTAGCCAGCGGTTCCACCGGGTATATAACCCAACCAATTCGGGTATGCCTGGCTTCAAAAACATAGAACATGTGTCCACAGATAAAATGGCCGAATTTCTAGACAGTGCCGGGACGGAGCGGTTTTTATTCAAGGCTACCAAGTTTCAAGCCAATTTAGCTCAACTGGAGGCAAGTCAATGCCTTTACCAAGGGATAATGGGAGCTCTAGGTTACTCCAAGAATAAACTCCCCTTCCTGGAGCTGGCTCGAAGGTTGCCACTCCAGATTTTAGAATCTGTGACTCAAGGGGAAATATCAGACGAGGAATGTCTTGCCCGACAACAGGCTCTATTACTGGGAACGGCTGGACTACTGCCCTCACAGCGCTCCCATTGGCACCAGAAGGGTGAATTAGATGGTGAATGGATAGACAAATTGGCTAGGCTATGGGCTTCTTCTTACCATACGGGGGCAATGTCATATAATGACTGGCACCTGTTCAAGGTCAGACCAAGCAACTTCCCGGTTCGTCGCCTAGTAGCCATGAGCTATATCATAGTCCGCTACCGGCAACAAGGGATATTTGACGGGGTAGTAAATACGGTAAAGGAAGCAGCTCTCAGCCAAAACCCCTACATATTAGAAAAGGGATTAGTGGTTACCGCCAGTGGTTATTGGTCAAGCCACTTTGACTTTAGCTCAGGTAGTAGAATTAAAAGTCCAACCCTACTCGGTAGTAGTCGAGCGGCTGATATTGCCGTGAATGTGCTCCTTCCCTTCATGGTTGCCTGGAGCCGGCTTACCTGCCGACCAGAAATTGAGAGGAAAGTCTTTGACCTTTATCACCGCTACCCTAAGCTAGTAGTAAACTCCATAGTAAGACATATGACCGGCCAGCTTGGGCTAAGCAGTAGCCTGGTTAATTCAGCCCAGCGGCAGCAAGGACTAATCCATATCTATAATACACTATGCACTCAGGGCAGGTGTAACTGTTGCCCTTTAACCCAGTCTGAGGCTGGGAATCACATCCAAGTCTAAGCCGTCTACCTTACCTGCCTTGAACCGAAAGTAGCCGCAGGCAGCAATCATGGCTGCATTATCAGTGCATAATACCGGCTCAGGAAACCGAACCGGAATGGATGAATTTTTCACTAACCATTCACGAAGTAGCTCATTTGATGCTACCCCACCGGCCAGCAAAATCTGCTTCACCCGATGCTCTTTGGCTACGGCTATCGTTTTGGTAACCAGGACATCAATCACTGCCTCCTGAAAGCTAGCAGCGCCATCAGCCTTAGATAAAACCTTACCCCCTTCCACCAGGCGTAGCAGGGCTGTTTTGACACCGCTGAAACTGAAGTCGCTAGTCCCCTTTAGCCAGGCACGGGGTAGCTGAATAGAGCTAGCATTTCCATTTCTAGCTGCCTCTTGAATGGCTGGACCACCGGGGTAGCCCAGTCCCAATATCCTGGCGGCTTTGTCAAAGGCTTCGCCGGCAGCATCATCCCGTGTTCGCCCCAATACCACATAATCGCCGTTCCCTCTCATCAGTACCAAATCACTATGTCCACCAGAAACAATGATACACACCAGAGGGAAGCGAGGGGTAGAATTAGTTAGCCAGTTAGCATAAATATGACCCTCAAGGTGATTAACCCCAGTAATAGGCAAGCCGTGAGCTAAAGCAATAGCCTTAGCCACATTTACCCCTACCAGCAGTGAGCCAGCCAGCCCCGGTCCAATGGTAACCGCAATGCCATCCAAATCATCCCAGGTAGCCTCAGCCTCAGACATCGCCTGCTCTATTATGGGAATAATAGCCAGAATATGCTGCCTGGAGGCTACCTCGGGCACAATCCCCCCGTAGCGGGCATGGAGCTCCACCTGAGAGGCAATCTGATTGGACAAAATTTTAACCCCATCTTCTACCACGGCGGCTGCTGTTTCATCACAGGAGGTCTCAATACCCAGGATTTTCATACTTCAGATTATAGCATAGACACTGTTAGCGAAATAGGCATAAGTCTCTGGCGAAATACTGTAGACGACCTCTTTACCGTGAATTTAGCAATATGCTTTCGCTGGAGGCAGTCATTCCTTCTTCTTCTCCAGCCCCTTTTCCTTTACCATTGCTTTGGTATGCTTACTAACCTCATCAGCTTTCGCGAGCAGCCAGAGGAAGGTGCCTAAGAGAGCAAGGAAAATACCAATGCCAATAGGTCCGGACCAGAACAGCAGCAAGTTAACTCTTGTTGCCAGATTATATTGTAGGCTTATAGTAGAATCAAGAATAGGGAGGATAGGTTGCCTCGCAACCTTGTTCCTTTGACACAACTATTAGCCAATGATATGATGATTATAAGGACAGTGAGGGGTCTTATTCAATTATTATTAAGAGTGGGGTGATGCTACATGTCCGGTGTTGAAACACTATACATAGTGTTTCTTTTTGTTTGTCTACTATTATCAGCTTTCTTTTCCAGTTCAGAAACAGCCTTTATTGCCTTGCAGAGGATAAGGATGGAGCATATGGTTAGCACCAAGGTAAACGGGGCAGACCGAGTAGCCAAGATGCTCCAGCGACCAGAGAGACTGCTATCAACCATCCTGCTGGGCAACAACTTTGCCAACACTGCGGCTGCCGCCCTAGCCACCATTTTGGCAGTCTCTGTCTGGGGGCAAGAGCGGGGGGTACTGATTGCTACCATCGGAGTAACCATCCTACTCCTGATATTCTGCGAAACTACACCTAAAACCATAGCTACCCGGCACGCGGAGAGGCTATCTCTAATCTTTGCTCGCCCAATAGAGGTGATATCGTGGCTATTTACCCCATTTGTGGCAGTGCTGAGCTGGATAGCCTCAGGATTAAGTAAACTGTTGGGAGGGGCAACGGTGCCCAGGTCTTTGGCTAGCGCGGAAGAAATTCGCACCATGATATCAGTGGGACACAAAGAGGGGACAGTAGAGGAGACTGAGGCTGAGATGCTACACAAGGTTTTTGATTTTGGGAACCGACCCGTCCGTGAGGTCATGGTGCCACGCCCGGAGGTGGTCTGTATAGAACAAGGCTCTAAACTAGCCGATTTCCTTACCCTCTATGCTGAATCTCCCCTATCTCGCTTCCCTGTATATCAGGATAATATGGATAATGTGGTCGGAATCCTGTCGGTAAAAGATGTGCTTATGGCTCAGGCTAATGGTACTATCAATAACCAGAGTACCATTGACGACCTAGTCCGCCCTGCTTATTTTACCCCCGAAACCAAGCACATCAACAAACTCTTTGCTGAGATGCGTGATAAGAATTACCGGATGTGCGTGGTTGTGGATGAATTTGGCGGCACAGCGGGCATAGCCAGCCTCAGCCGGCTAGTTGAGGAAATTGTCGGTCCGGTAGGAGACGAGCTAGCCGCAGTAGAAAAGGATTATGAAGCAATCAATGAATATACCTTCCAAATCGACGGCAGCATGCGTATTGAGGAAGTCAATGAAGAGATGGAACTGGAGTTACCCGAGGGCGATTATGAGACTGTAGCTGGCTTTGTCCTCGACCTTTTAGGACGAATACCTAAACGGGGGGAACAGCTAAAGTATAAGGGCTTGAAGCTGGTGATAACAAAAATGCGAGGGGTAAAAATTGAGGAGATTCTATTGACCAAGGAAGAACATGCATCGTCTGAGGATTAGATTCAGCCGAGGACAAGAGGTAAAGTTCATCTCTCACCTGGATATAATGCGCCTGTGGGTGAGAGCACTTCACCGAGCCGGGATACCCCAGGCTTACTCAGAAGGCTTTAGCCCCCACCCCCGAATATCCCTAGCGGCACCCCTACCGATAGGAGTAACTAGTGAAGCCGAGCTAATGGATATCTTTTGCACCAAGTGGGTCTCGCCACACTTCTTCACCGCCGCCGTAAGCCAACAGCTACCGCCTGGCATCAAAATACTACAGGTATATACCATAGCCCTGACCATGCCATCTTTGCAATCACAGGTTGTCTATGCCGAATACAGAGTTGAGGTAGCAACCGAAAAAGAGCAAAAGGATGTAGAGTCAGCCATCAACAGCTTACTCTCAGTAAAGAACCTGCCGTGGCAACACCAGAGGGATACCGGTCCCCGAAGGTATGACCTGAGGGCTTTAATTGATGACCTGTGGCTCATTGACTGGCACCATGAATATTGCACTATAGGTATGAGGTTATATTGTGATAATAGGGGTTCAGGAAGACCGGAGCAGGTTACCGCCGCCCTAGGTTTTAGCCATCGCCCCCAATCCATCAACCGCACCAAACTAATCCCAAAAACAAGTTAATTAATAATATGTCCCTTCCTAATGAAAGCCGTATAGAAGAATCAAACTTGAACCAGCTAAGACAGGAGACAGCTAAAGAATACGCTAAAGTCAAGCGATACCTGTCCCTCGCTGACTTAGGGATGGGTGGTATCCTGCTGATGCTCTTAGCATTCAGTGATCTTTTCCTGAGGCTAGCCGGGCTGCTTATCTTACCGCTAATCCCAATAGTTACTATTTACTTTGTTATTCTAACGGTGACCTACGGACTACTGTCAGCACCGCTAAGGGAAATTAATGGTAAGGGAAAATAAACCACCAGCACTGGAGCGGAGAGTGCTGCACTTCATCCGCGAGCATCACCTGGTCTCAAGCCAGGACAAGCTGCTGGTGGCAGTATCTGGTGGACAGGATTCAGTCTGCTTACTCCACATCCTGGTTAAGCTCAGGGAGGAGCTGGATATAAGACTACATATAGCTCACCTTAACCATCAACTGCGGGGGGCTGAGGCTGAGGCTGACGCTCAGTATGTTTCCGAGTTAGTCCATCAACTCGGTATTTCAGCTACTATAGAACAGCGCGATGTAAAGAATTATCAAGCCCAGCAACACATTTCATTAGAGGAGGCGGCTCGTGAGGTGCGCTATACCTTCCTAGCTCAAGTAGCCAAGTCTATTGGCACTGACCGGGTAGCAGTAGGGCACACCATTGACGACCATATAGAGACCATACTGATGCACCTAATACGGGGAACTGGAATCAGAGGGCTTTGTGGATTGCAACCGAAGCAAATTAGAAATAGCCTAACTATAGTAAGGCCTCTCTTGCCGGTAAGCCGACATGATACAGCAGATTATTGCCATCATCACCAGCTTGCGCCCCGAATTGATGTCTCCAACCTCTCGTTAGCACCTCTAAGAAATAGAGTCCGGCACCAGCTCCTACCCCTCCTGCAGAGCTATAACCCAGGGGTGTCTGAAGCACTGCTCCGCACCGCCCGCAGTGTCAGTGATGACCTTGCCTTCCTTGATAAAGAAATTGGTCAATTATGGGGTGAAGTTGCTCAAAAGCTGGAAAATACAATTATTTTAGACAAGGAAAGATTTCTCGGGTTACCTTCTGCCCTAAAGCACCACCTGCTTCGAGCCTCTATAGAAAAGCTGCTGGGCAACCTCAAGGATATTGAGGCACGCCATATTGAAGAAATAATAGACGCCCTAGCCAAGCCAGCCGGAAAAAGGCTCAACCTGCCCGGAGGCTTAATCTTCTCCATAGAATACGATAAATACCTAATAGGTACTGACCCATCCATTTTATCCCCCTTCCCCAGTCTAGGTGCTGAGTGCCAGCTAAAGATACCTGGTGAAACTCTACTACCTGGCTGGCGTATAGAGGCAAACATTCTAAGCCGAGAGGACTTTACTACCACGTCGTTCATTAAGGGAAGTGTGAAGGGGCTTCGCCCCTTCACTAACTATTCTTCCCCCTCTCCTTGGAAGGAGAGGGGGACCGAGGGGGTGTGGTTGATAGATAACCTCTTTACCGCCCACTTTGACCGTAATAAAACTGGTGATAAGCTAACAGTGCGACCTCGCCAGCCCGGCGACCGATTTCAACCACTGGGTTTAAGTCAGCCCAAGAAACTGGGGGAGTTTATGATTGATATCAAAATCCCTCAAGCCTGGCGCCAGCGAATCCCCATCGTCTGCTCACCACAGCACATCCTGTGGGTAGTCGGCTGGCGCATAGATGACAGGGTAAAAGTTACCGATAATACTAAACGGATTCTATGCCTGAAATTTGAGCGGTATTAAACTTCAGATGTGGCTAACTCCGCCGGCTTTCTCCAGCGAAGCCAGAGGGCTCCACCTGTTACTAGCATTGCCCACACAGCGACAAATATTTCTATTTGAATGCCTGTTATGAGCCCTGATATGAGGAGAACGGCGCTATAGTTTATGAAGGCATGTAGGAAAGAAGCTAGGAGATAGAACTGCCATCCCCAACCCTTAGCCAGACCCCAGCCAGCTAAAGCGCAGGAAGCAGTATGGAAGGCGACAACAAAGAACCTCTCCCAGAATGGAGCCAGCGCCACCAGCCCGCCAGTTTGCACCGCTTCCCAAGTCCAGCCAGCAGCAAAGATGGTATTGTGTGCCCACTGTGCCTCAAAAATCCCAAAGCCTACCCCGGCTACAGCCCCGATAGCCAGTCCCAGTTTGGGGTCAATTCTCCTACCTTTACGCCACCAGTAGACAACCACCGGCACCAGCTTTGCCCCCTCCTGAACCAGCCCGCTGAGGAGTATGGCTGGTATCCCAGCCAGCAGAACCCAGCGCATGAGGGCATCCTGGCTCCAGAAGTGATTCAATGCTTGCCCGGTCCAAATTTGGAGGGGGATTTGAATAAAGGAAGCAGCTACCCAGGTCAGAATGGCACTGCCGACAAGAACTGCCCAGGCCCCTGGTTTCTTAAGTATTGGTGTCCAGTAAGGAGCAAACCAGACTGCGCCAAAGATTATAGCCAGACCAATCCCCAGGAGCACTTGGTTCCACAAGATGCCAGGGTAGATGAACCCAGAGACGAAGAAACCAACCATGTACTCCACCATAATATTTCTCCTTTATTCGATGGTGCCCAGCCTTACATTATGCGCTTGAGTCTGGGGTTGGGGGTAATACCTGGGATTCTGCCCCTTTTGGCAATTGGTTTACCTTCTACCTCATGCAGGTCAGCGGTAAAATCAATTGGCTTAGCCCCGCTGATATAACTGCCAACGCCAAAACCATCAATCGGTGCCCCGTTCTCAGTAAAGTAGGCAATACGCTCCGGGTTAACCCCACCGCTAACAAATATGCCTACATGGTTAAAGCCAGCTAAATCCAGCCTGGCTCTGACCTCCTTGACCAGGTCAGCGGTAACCCCACCCCTCTCACCGGGGGTATCAAGCCGAACTGAATTGAGCTTCTCCCCCAATGCCTGAGCCACCAGCAGACTTTCCTCTGCCTCATCCTTGAATGTATCAACCAGAGAAACACGAGCTACTTCAGGCGGCATATATTTATCAAAGGCGATAGTCGCTTTAACCGTATCACCCATAATTATAATCAGGGCATGGGGTATAGTCCCTCTTGGTTCAACCCCAGCTAGCCTGGCACCAGCCACACTAGAACAGCTAACACAACCGCCTATAATAGCGGCATACTCCATTACCCCAGCCACTGAAGGATGAACATGGCGAGCACCAAAGCTGGTGATGGGTATTCCCCGGGCAGCGTTCACGCACTCCCTGGCTGCCGTTGACCAACCACTGCATTGAGCCAGAATACCATCTATAGCCGTCTCATACAGCCCATAGCTCTGATAGGGGGCAGTTATGCGTAATACCACTTCCTTCTTGTCCATTTCTTCACCCTCAGCCAGAGCCCATACCTCACTATTACCCTCGGGCAAAACCCTTACCAGCAGAGCCTTGACCTCTTCTATACCACAAAATATTCCCGCCCGGCTGGGAAATACTTCCATAGTGGCTACCGGATTAAGCGCCTCATGACGCAATATATCTATAGTGCGGGCAAAATAAACATCAGACGTCTCACCAGAGAGGACGGCTTCAGCCGGTTCAAACTTAGGTGGCTTAATCTGGCTAACCTTAAAGCTGGTTAGCTTCGCCCCAAGAATGCTCTCCATTTGCTGTAGGGCAACACGGTGAGCCTTTTCATCAAAGGAGGCAACACAGTCAACCGGCACCTCAACCTTATAACCACGGATTCTGGCATCAGCCACAGCGTATAATACGCAGATGTGAGTACACACCCCGCAAACAATCAACTTTTCTGGCTTGAGCCTAAGCAGCTTCTCCTCAAGCGGGGTGTTAAAAAATAAGCTATAGGTCCTTTTGGGTATTACCTCACCATAGCCAGCTAATTCGGGAATGACCTCTGCCTCGTCGGTGCCCTCAATGCAGTGCGGGGGAAACATCTTAAATTCAGGGTCATCGGGAGTGTGATGGTCACAAAGGAAGAACACCGTGGAGCCTTGAGCCAGCTCCTGTTCCAGAAGACCTTGCACATTGGGGATGATGCGACGGGCTCTAGCCCCACAATACAGGGGATAGCCCTCCTCCAGAAAACCCCGGAGCATATCGGTAACTATTACTACATTAGCCATAGCCTTCCTCTCTGTTTTCGGCTGGTAGCGAATCTATTACTTCCTCTAGATTGGTAATGATTGGATTGATTGCCTTCATAGCTGTGCTTCTAATGTTTAAAATGCCTCACCCCAGTAAAAACCATAGCCATATTATAGTCATTGGCTCCCTTAATTGCTTCTTCATCTCTTATTGAACCACCCGGTTGGATAATAGCGGTTACACCACCCCTGGCTGCCATCTCCACACTATCAGCAAAGGGAAACATGGCATCGGATGCCAGGACACTACCCTTGGCTTGTTCTCCAGCTCGCTCCAGAGCTAGCTCAACGCTAACTACCCGACTCGGTTGCCCTGCCCCCATCCCCAGTAGTGTCATATTCTTGGCTATGACGATGGCGTTAGACTTTACATGCTTAACTGCCCGCCAGGTAAAAAGCAGGTCCTTCTTCTCAGCCGGCGTTGGCTCACGCCTGGTTACAGTGTGTAGGCTGACACTATCCTCAGGTAGAGAATCTGGAATCTGAACCAGGAATCCACCCTTAACCCTGCGGAAATCAAGGTAGCCTGCCCTATTATAAGACAGCGGTAGTTCAGAGATAAGAATACGGAGGTCTTTCTTACGCTTTAATGTTTCCAGAGCCTCAGCCTCATACTCCGGGGCAATAACTATCTCATAAAAACTCTTGCCAATTTCATTAGCCATAGCCAGGTCAATGGCTCTATTGGAGGCAACAATGCCGCCATAGGCAGCTAGTGAGTCGCCAGTCAAAGCCCGGCGATAGGCTTCGGCAATATTATCTTGGCTAGCCAAACCACAAGGATTAGTGTGCTTAATAATAGCTACCGTGGATGCAGAGAAGTCGGTAACCACTTCCCAGGCAGCATCAGCATCCATAATGTTGTTATAAGATAGCTCCTTGCCCCATAGTTGTCTTGCTCCGGTGATGCCAATATCCTTGCGCCTACCTACTACCTGCTCAGCATAAAAGGCAGCTGGCTGATGAGGGTTCTCGCCATAACGCAAACTATAGCGCTCCCTCAGGGCAAGGGTCATCTCCTCAGGAAAACCCTCCGCATCCTGTCTCAAATACTGTGAAATGGCAGTATCATAAATAGCTACATGCTGGAAAGCCTTCTGCGCCAGCCGTTTACGCTCAGCTAGCTCCACGCCTCCCTGCTCCAATTTCTCTAAAACTGGCTGGTAATCGGCAGGGTCTACCAGTACGATGACACTGGGAAAATTCTTAGCTGCCGCCCTAATCAGGCTCGGTCCCCCAATATCAATATTCTCTATAGCCTCATCAAAGGTAACATCTTTCTCGGATACCGTCTGGACGAAGGGATAAAGATTAACCATTACCAGGTCAATAGCCTCAATATTATTCTCGGCTAACTGTGCCATATGTCCAGGCAGGTCACGCCTTGCCAGAATGCCACCATAAATAGCCGGGTGCAGAGTCTTTACCCTGCCGTCAAGAATCTCAGGGAATCCGGTAATTTCAGAGATACTTTTCACCGGCACTTCGGCTTCTGCTAACGCCTTCTTGGTGCCACCAGTAGAAAATATTTCAAATCCCAACTGGCTTAACTTTTGAGCAAAGTCAGCTACACCGGTTTTGTCAGATACACTAATAATAGCTCGCATAAATACCCCCGTTTATCTGTTTCACCTTCACCCCCTGTATACCCCTCTCCTTTTAAGGAAAAGGGGAAGTAGTGTTTTTGAAGGGGCGAAGCCCCTTCAAACTACACCGATAACTAATGGATAATCACCCTCGCCTTCCCCACCTGCTCTACCATCTCACCAATAATTTTTGCCTCGGGTAAGGCTTGGGTGAGTTGGTCAACATCTTTGGGTGAGCAAATGAGCACCACACCGATACCCATATTAAACACCCGATACATCTCGTCTTGAGCAACATTGCCCCGCTGCTGAATGAGCTGGAAAATAGGTAGTATCGTCCACGCCTGACTGTGAAATTGGGCCGCCACGCCTTGAGGCAGAACCCGAGGCACATTATCAATCAAGCCACCGCCAGTAATATGTGCGATACCCTTAATAACCGGCAGTAGTGGCTTTAACTGATGATAGTAGCATCGGTGAGGCTCCAGAAGCTCCTCACCTAAAGTTCGGCCTAACTCAGGGTAATAAGTATTTAATACCGGTTGAGTTTCACCAAAAAGCTTGCGCACCAGAGAATAACCATTGGTATGAAGTCCGCTGGAGGGTAGGCCGATAATGGTATCACCAGCCACAATCGTTTTCCCTATGATAATCCTTTCCTTCTCCACCACACCGATGATAAAACCTACGAGGTCATAATCCCCCTCGGTATATAGCCCGGGCATCTGGGCGGTTTCGCCACCAATAAGGGCACAGCCAACCTCACGGCAAGCTTGAACCAGCCCCTGAGCAATAGCCTCTACCTGCTCCGGTACCAGCTTGCCCATAGCAATGTAGTCCAAAAAGAAGAGCGGCTCGGCACCACAGGCAAGAATGTCATTAACACAGTGATTAACTATGTCAATACCAACAGTATTATGCTTGCCTAAGGCACAGGCAATCTTCAGTTTGGTACCTACCCCATCAACGCTGGACACCAGAACTGGTTGCTTGAACCCCTTAAACTCAAAAAGCCCTCCAAAGAACCCTGGACCGCTCAAGACCTCAGGGCGGAGGGTAGACCGAGCCTGCTTTCCAATCATCTCCTTGGCTCTAGCCGCAATATCAATATTGACGCCAGCCTTGGCATAGGTTTCTTTAATCTACTTGCCTCCTCAGGTAAAAATCCAATTCAGCCCAATATGCAGTTACCACTTTTTTGCTCTTCGACCAGCCGCTGCTGCCAGAGGTGCCACGGCAAGCCAGAGGGTGATGGTTATCAACATAGCCATAGGATAGCCTATCTTTTCTATCCCGAAGTTTGGGGCAATAACACCCCAGAGAAGCATAAAGATGAAGGCGCTTAGAAAGAAGCCGGGTACGGCTGCCAGTATTGAGAAGTAACCCATTATATCAACCCCCCCTTGAGCTTATATTGGAGCAGTTAGCCCCTAGCTACTAATAATGGTAGATTTAATCATAACACTTCGGGCAGCCTAGTTGCAATCACAAATTTGTGAAGGTAGCCTTTTCAATTAGGACAGTCCTGACACCCTCTGTCCGCAAATGGACGGTGCCATTGCTAATTTGACTTTGATTCCTTGTCCTTTTAGCCCATACCAAAGTTCCTGTGTATGCCTTATTATAGGTGGTACTAATAATAGGGGCACCCCCAAAGCCCAAGTATTCACAAAACACACCTCAGCACACGGGTATTGAAAAAGGAAGCGAACTCCTGGTATAATGGAGCCTGTTAACCAATCTGCCCAAAGTATCAACCGATTATCCGGGATGGACTAGATTTATTTGACCATTGATGGCACTAAGGGCAGGTTGAAGAATGGCACCGATGTGTTGCCTGACGCCTCTAGATTGATTTGAGAAGAATGGTAATATCTAACGATATAGACCTATCACTTTTAGACCCCGTCTTGGAAAAATACCAGTTTGAGGAAGGGGCTCTTATCCCCATATTACAGGAGACCCAGCAGGTCTACGG
The DNA here is from genome assembly GCA_011170285.1 of Dehalococcoidia bacterium. Taxonomy (GTDB): domain Bacteria; phylum Chloroflexota; class Dehalococcoidia; order Dehalococcoidales; family W498; genus W498. Next base: position 31,763 of record DUEE01000016.1, on the reverse strand, counting down.
TTACCTTCCTGAAGAAGTCTTAGTTCATTTAAGCCGGGAAGTAAGGGTTCCGCTGAGTCAGATTTACGCAGTAGTCACCTTTTATTCTCAATTCTACCTAACCCCACGCGGCAGAAACATAATACGGGTCTGTCGGGGAACAGCTTGCTATGTTCGGGGAGGGAGATCAGTTTTAAGAACAGTGGAGGGGTTCTTAGGAATTCGGGAGGGCAATACAACTGCTGATTACAAATTTACTCTGGAGACGGTTGCTTGTCTGGGAGCGTGTGCTATGGGTCCAGTGGTAGTAATTAACGGCAAGTACTTTGGCAAAATGACGTCCACGAGAGCCAAGATCGTGCTGAAAGCGATATGATTGATGATGGAGAAACTTTCTATGGGTAAAATAGGAACACCCGAAGAATTAGAATCTCTTCGAGTGTCTATACTTAAGAATAGGGACCCCAATAAGACCTGTGTGACAGTATGTAGTGGTACCGGTTGCACTGCCTTAGGTAGTGAAGGCGTTATAGCTGCTTTTACCGAGGAGATCGAAGGACGAGGCTTAAAAGATAAAGTTGAGGTTAAGAAAACCGGCTGTCATGGTTTTTGTGAGAGGGGGCCGGTAGTCGTCATCCTCCCTAAAGAAATCTTTTATCCCCAGGTGACTACAGAAGATGTCCCAGAAATTGTTTCTAAAACTATCATAGGAGAAGAAATTGTTGAACGCCTACTCTACACGGATCCGGCATCGGGTAAAAAGATCGTTTTTGATTATGAGGTGCCGTTCTATAATAAACAGAGGCGTATTGTCTTACGCCATAACGGCAGAATAGACCCCACCGATATTTCGGACTATATTGCCTATGATGGCTATGCAGCTTTAAGCAAGGCTCTCACCTCCATAACTCCGGAGCAGGTTATTGAAGCTGTTGGAGAATCTGGATTAAGAGGACGTGGTGGCGCTGGGTTTCCTACTGGTAGAAAATGGAGGTTTGTAAAGACAGCAATCGGCGATACCAAGTATATTATCTGCAACGCCGATGAGGGAGACCCCGGTGCCTTTATGGATCGGAGTGTCCTCGAGGGGAATCCCCATATCGTCCTAGAAGGGATGATTATTGCAGCCTATGCCATCGGAGCAAAAATCGGCTATATCTATGTCCGGGCAGAGTATCCTCTGGCAGTTAGACATTTGAGAACCGCTATTTCTCAGTTAGAGGAGCTAGGTCTACTTGGTAAAAATATTCTAGGTTCAGGTTTTAGTTTTGAAATCAGGATAAAAGAAGGGGCAGGAGCTTTCGTGTGTGGAGAGGAGACAGCCCTTATAGCCTCTATTGAGGGGAGAAGGGGCATGCCTCGCCCTCGCCCTCCATTCCCGGCTCAATCAGGCTTATGGGGCAAACCCACTAATATCAATAATGTAGAGACCTATGCTAATGTCCCCTCCATCATTCTCAACGGAGCCGATTGGTATTCTAGTCTAGGCACTGAAACAAGCAAAGGAACAAAGATATTTTCACTGACAGGCAAGGTCAATAATACTGGCTTGGTAGAGGTGCCTATGGGTACTACATTGGGAGAGGTTATTGATGGTATCGGGGGTGGCATACCGAAGGGAAGAAGGTTTAAGGCTGTGCTGACGGGTGGTCCCTCAGGAGGCTGTATTCCATCAAGGTATCTAGGCTTACCTATTGATTATGAATCATTAGCCGGGGTAGGCTCAATCATGGGGTCGGGGGGAATGACAGTCATGGATGAAAATACTTGTATGGTGGATATAGCCCGATACTTTCTGGCTTTCACCCAAGTTGAGTCCTGTGGTAAGTGTGTTCCCTGCCGCTTGGGCACCAAGAGGATGCTGGAGATATTGACCCAGATTACAGAGGGGAAGGGAACTGAAGGGGATATAGAGCTACTCACTGAATTAGCCGAGGGAGTTAAGGACACTGCCCTATGTGGATTGGGGCAGACTGCTCCTAACCCAGTGCTAAGCACTATAAAATACTTCCGTGACGAATACGAGGCGCATATTAGAGAGAAGCGCTGTCCTGCCGCAGCCTGTGAGACCCTGGTTTATGCCCCTTGTGAGCATACCTGCCCCATTAATACAGACGCCGTGGGGTATATTGCATTAATCAGTGAGGGGAGATTTGAGGAGGCACTCAATCTTATCCGACAGGATAACCCCTTGGCTGGAGTGTGTGGTCGTGTGTGTCATCATCCCTGTGAAGCTAAGTGTCGGCGGGGTGATATAGATGAGCCTGTGGCTATCGCTGCCCTGAAGCGTTTCGCCGCCGACTATGGGGCAAAAACCGGCCTTCGGACTGAAGTCTCTGTCGCCAAGCCCCGTGAGGAAAAAGTGGCTATTGCAGGCTCGGGTCCGGCAGGTCTCAATGCTGCTTACCACCTGGCAAGGTGGGGTTATCAAGTAACTATTTTTGAAGCTCTGCCAGTGGCAGGCGGTATGCTAGCCATGGGCATCCCGGAATACCGACTACCCAGGAATGTTCTGCAAGCTGACATTGACTTTATCACCAGCCTGGGTGTGGAGATTAAGGTCAATACCCCTGTTGGCTCCCATTTACCTATGGATGACCTCTTCCAGCGAGGCTACCAAGCAGTACTGCTAGCTATCGGTGCTCATAGGGGTTTAAAACTGGGCATCGAGGGTGAGGGATTGAAAGGTGTCTTTGATGGCGTCCCCTTCCTACGAGGTGTTAACTTAGGGAAGAAGGTCACTCTGGGCAACAGGATAGCGATTATCGGTGGTGGCAATGTCGCTTTTGATGCTGCTCGTTCGTCCCTCCGACTAGGCGCCAAGGAGGTCACAATTGTCTATCGGAGGTCACGGGATGAAATACCTGCCAACAAGGAGGAGATCTCGGAAGCGGAGCACGAGGGCATCAAGCTTCTCTGTCTGGCAACCCCTTCCCGGGTATCGGGTAGAAACGGCCAGATAGAAAGCCTGGAGTGCATTCGCACCGAGTTGGGAGAATATGATGATAGCGGACGGAGACGCCCGGTTCCCATTGAGGGTTCGGAGTTCTCATTGAGCGTAGATACGGTAATAGCTGCTATCGGTCAGTCGCCTGATATTTCCTTTTTAAAGGGAGACGAGGGGTTGGAGACAGCTAGGGGGAACACTTTTGTTGTTGACCCGGTTACCCTGTCTACTCAGCGGGCTGGGGTGTTTGCCGCTGGGGATGATGTTACCGGTCCAGCCACAGTGATTGAAGCTATGGCTGCTGGGAAGAAGGCTGCCATCTCCATAGATAAGTATCTCAAGGGGGAGGACATGAGAGCAAATCGGCTCGGGGAGAGCAAGAAATCCATTGATGTCCCCTGGGAAGAGGAGCTAGTTGAGACAGGGACGCGCCAAGTGATGCCAGCACTACCTCCAGAGAAGCGAATCACTGACCTCAGAGAGGTCAATCTGGGCTTCTCCGAGGAGATGGCAATTAAGGAAGCCAGGCGATGTTTGAGGTGCGACCTAAAAAGGGAATAAGGAAAACAAAGTGGCAAAGGTTTCTTTGACTATAGACAATCAGAAAGTGGTAGTAGAGGAAGGGACTACGATATTTCAAGCGGCGAAGGGTGTTGGGATTGAAATCCCTCATTTGTGCCATCGGGAAGACATGCTGCCGACTAGTGCCTGCCGCCTATGTGTAGTCGAGGTCGACGGAGCCAGAAACCTAGTAGCGTCCTGCTCCTACCCTGTGTCTAACAATATGGTGGTCAGAACCAATACGGAGAGAGTAATTAAAGCCAGGAGGTTAATAATAGAACTCCTTCTCTCTGACCACCCCTTTGATTGTATGACCTGCGAAAAAAGTGGCGCCTGCGATTTGGAGAGATATGCCTATGAACTGGGCGTCCCTACCACTAGATTTCAGGGCGAGAAACACGCTTACCCCCTGGACGAGACCAACCCCTTCTTCGTCAGGGACTATAATAAGTGTATCCTTTGCGGGAGGTGTGTTGCTGCCTGCAATGAAGTCCAATTCGTTGAGGCTATCAATTTCGCTCACCGTGGGTTTAATACCAAAGTAGCCACTCCTTACGATAGGTCATTACTTGATAGCACTTGTCTCTTTTGCGGACAATGCGTGGCTGCCTGCCCAGTAGGTGCCCTCACCGAGAAGAGCCGAAGATTCCAGGGGCGCGAGTGGGAGTTCAGAAAAGTCTCCACCGTCTGTCCTTACTGCGGGGTCGGCTGCAATATAGAATTAGATATTAAGGATAATCGTATTGTCAGGGTTAACGCCCCCGCCAACGGGGTGGTAAACCAAGGGCGACTCTGCGTCAAGGGGAAGTTTGGCCTTGATTTTGTCCACAGTCCTGAGAGGCTGACCACCCCACTTATCCGAGACGGAGAAAGGGGAGACGGTAAATTCAAGGAAGCGAGCTGGGAAGAAGCGCTTGATTTAGTAGCTAAGAGGCTGAGTGAGCTCAAGAACCGGTCAGGTGCAGATAGTTTGGCTATCCTGTCCTCAGCTAAGTGCACCACTGAAGAGAACTACCTGATGCAGAAGCTTGCTCGTGCAGTTCTGGGCACTAACAATATTGACCACTGCGCCCGTCTTTGCCATGCCTCGACAGTTACCGCCCTTTCGGCTGCCTTCGGCAGCGCCGCCATGACTAACTCCATCGCTGAACTCAGGGATGCTGATTGCATCTTTATCATTGGCTCCAACACCTCAGAGAACCACCCTATAATCGCCCTTGAAATTATGGAAGGGGTCAGGCATGGCAAAACAAAGTTAATAGTAGCTGACCCACGCAAGGTACGAATGGTTGATTATGCTCACCTCTGGCTGAGGCAAAAGCCTGGCACAGATGTTGCCCTAATCAATGGCATGCTCCACATCATCATCGCTGAGAACTTATACGATGCCGATTTTGTCCAAGCTCGGACAGAGGGATTTGAAGAGTTGAGAGAGGCAATCGCAGAATACCCGCCATCTATTGTTAGTCAAATCACAGGGATTCCTGTAGACAACCTGTATCAGGCAGCGCGCCTTTACGCTCAGTCACCTAAGGCTTGCATCTTGTTCGCTATGGGAATAACCCAGCATACCACTGGCACAGACAACATTTTGGCTCTAGCTAATCTGGCGATGTTGACCGGTCACCTGGGCAGGGAAAGTACAGGGGTAAGTCCCTTGAGAGGACAGAACAATGTTCAGGGCGCCTGTGATGTGGGGGCTTTACCAGACCTCTTTCCAGGTTATGAATCGGTTACCGATGAAGTTAGTCAAGGTAAATTTGAACAAGCTTGGGGAGTCTCGCTTCCGGATACCCCGGGACTTACCGTCGTGGAAATGATACATAAGGCTGTGGCTGGGCAGGTTAAGGGTATGTATATTATGGGCGAAGACCCTGTCCTCTCCGACCCTAACAACACTCTCGTGGTCAGGGCTCTGAAAAACCTTGATTTCTTGGTAGTTCAAGACATTTTCCTAAACGAAACTGCTAAATTTGCCGATGTAGTGCTGCCTGGGGTTAGTTTTGCTGAGAAGGATGGCACTTTCACCAATACTGAACGGCGAATCCAGCGGGTAAACAAGTCTATTAAGCCTATAGGTGACAGCAAACCCGACTGGCAAATCATCTCAGAATTAGCCAGCAGATTGGGCTACACTATGACCTATAACCACCCCGCGGAGATAATGGAAGAAATCGCGTCTCTCACTCCCATTTACGGTGGTGTTCATTACGATAGACTGAATCAACAAGGGCTGCAATGGCCATGCCGTAATCGGGATGACCCGGGAACGAAATATCTGCACAAAGGTCGCTTTACCCGGGGCTTGGGTAAGTTTCATGCTACCCCTTACCGTGAGCCCTTTGAACTGCCTGATGAGGATTACCCCTTTATTCTGACCACAGGAAGGATTCTATACCACTGGCATGGTGGAACCTTGAGCCGACATTCACCGGGTCTAGCTGAAATTCGACCTGAAGCTGAAGTGGAAATCAATCCTCAGGATGCAGAAATGCTCTGCTGCTCTGACGGAGATTTAGTTGAACTAGCTTCTCGGCGGGGGGAAATCCTAGTTAAGGTTAAAGTAACCGATAAGTCACCCCAGGGGGTAGCCTTTATGACCTTCCATTTCAAAGAGGCGCCAGTCAATCGATTGACTATCGATGCGTTAGATCCGGTAGCCAAAATCCCTGAGTTCAAGGTATGCTCGGTAAAGATAAACCCGGCTACTAGCCAAGAGTAATGAAGGAGAGGGCTGACTTATCTCTAGTCGCCAACTCGCACCCTGCCCCAAATGGCAACAGCCCACCCCAGTGAATTGATGCTATCCAACCTCGGTTCGCTGCTTCCACGGAAACAAAATTTCATGTAATTACTTAGCCACAATGCGCCAACTCCCTCAATAGCAGAGCGCACTGCTCCCAACTGAGTAATAATACTCTCGCAATCGCGACCTTGTTCTATCATCTTCTGAATACCGCGAATCTGCCCTTCAATCCTTTTGAGGCGATTGACCAGGATCTCATTCGATAATATTTCTTGAGTCATTCTACCCTCTGTAGCCAATTAGGCTCTAGCAACTATGTTGACACACCCTCCCCCTGTAGGGTATGATACATCCCGGCTAAGACCGTCAGCCTACTTTACCCCATAACATACCTCAGATAATAGATTTCTGCCTAAAGAGAGGATTATAATGGATGAATTTGAACCAAAGATAGTCGGTTTCTTTTGTAACTGGTGCTCCTATACCGGTGCAGACTTGGCTGGTACCTCACGGATAAAATATCCACCTAATGTGAGGGTGATTAGGGTAATGTGCTCGGGCAGGGTAGATGAGAGGCTGATATTAAAGGCATTTGCTTTAGGTGCCGACGGTGTCCTAGTATCCGGCTGCCACCCTGGAGATTGCCACTACCAAAAGGGCAACCTGAGTGCCAGAAGAAGAGTTACCGGACTAAAACCATTCCTTGAAGCCATAGGCATCGGTAAGGACAGGCTGAGGCTGGAATGGATATCGGCATCTGAGGGACCAAAGGTAGCTGAGACAGTAAAAAGCTTTACCCAAACCATAAAAGGACTTGGACCGAGTGTATTTAACAGGAGGCGAAATGAGCATTGAGTATGTACCCACCATATGTCCCTACTGCGCTTGTGGTTGTGGCATCTACCTGATCACCAAAGACGGGAAGATAATCGGGCAGGAGCCGTGGAAAGAGCACCCAGTAAACGAGGGAACAAACTGTCCCAAGGGGAAGAATGCCTACGATTTCATCTACAGTGAAGACAGGCTAAAGATGCCACTGGTGAGAAAGAACGGCGACCTTCAGGAAACCTCTTGGGATGAAGCGCTTGATCTTATCGCTTCCAAGCTGAAGGAAGCTACCCCGGAAAAGTTTGGCTTTATTGCCTCGTGTAGAAACAGCAATGAGGATGCTTATGTGATGCAGAAATTTACTCGGGTGGTGATGGGCACTAATAATGTGGAATACTGCGGTAGATTGTGCCACTCTCCAGCCGCGGCAGCCCTAATTCCTGCCATGGGCTCAGGAGCAATGCATACCTCTCAACCTGAAATTGAGCTTGCCGACTGCTTCTTCCTTGCCGGAGTTAATATACAAGAGACCTTTCCTATGATAACGCGGAGGGTACTCCGCGCCAAAGCCAAAGGAGCCAAGGTTATTTATACCGACCCCAGGAAGACGGCCACGGCAAGATATCTAGCTGATATCCACCTCCCATTGAAATCAGGCACTGATGCCGCCCTGATAAATGCCATGATGAAAATTATCCTAGATGAGGGGCTGGAGAATAAGGAATTTATTGCGTCTAAAACTGCCGGGTTCGATGAACTACGCGATTCTCTATCCAAGGTAGACCTAAATGAGGCAGAGAAGATTACTGGTGTTCCGCTGGAGAAGATTAAAGAGGCGGCAATCACCTATGCCAAGGCAGAGAGGGCATGCATTCTCTATGACCAGGGTATGTCCCAGCATTATGTTGGCACCGACAATGTCAGGAATCACGCTAACTTAGCCCTTCTCTGCGGACATACTGGTAAACCAGGGAGTGGAATTAACTCAATGAGAGGGCAGATAAACGGTGAGGGCAGCGGAGATATGGGCTGCTTGTGTGTTTTCTACCCCGGGTTTAAGCGTGTTGGTGAGGAATCGGCAAAGTTCTTCGAAGAGGCATGGCAAGTGAGCAACCTGCCGGCGAAGCCTGGGATTACCTATATAGAAATGCTATATAACTGCCCCTACCTCTATGTTGTCGGTGCAGACCCGATGATGGTTATACCCGATGTTAATAATGTTAAGAAGGCTTTAGAAAAGGACAGTTTCCTCGTGGTTCAGGACATATTCCCTACTGAGATAAGCAAGCTTGCCCATGTGGTACTACCAGCAGCTACCTGGGTGGAGAGGGAGGCTACCCACACCTGGATAGATAGACGGGTGCAGAAGATAGACAAGGTTATTGACCCTCCCGGTGAAGCCAAGCCTGACTGGCAGATTATATGCCAGTTAGCCGAGAGGATGGGCTACCAGGATAAATTTAACTTCACCTCATCTGGGGAGATATTTGATGAGATGAGAAGTTGTGTTCCCCAGTATAAAGGGATAACATACGAACGGCTGAAGAATACGGTAGGAGGAATCCACTGGCCCTGCCCTTCAGAGGACCACCCGGGAACACCAACCATGTTTTTAGAGAAATTTGGCACTCCTGATGGATTAGGGCATTTCCAGGCGGTAGATTATAAGTCCCCGGCTGAGTTACCCGATGACGAATATCCATATATCCTGACTACAGGCAGAAGTATCTTCCATTACCACACCGGGGCAATGTCCCGAAGAACCCCAAAGCTACTTGATGAAGTTCCTCGGAGCTTTGTTGAAGTCAATCCTGAAGATGCTATTAAGGCAGGGGTCAAAGACAAGGATGTGGTTACTCTGGAGACAAGACGGGGTAGTATAGAAGCTGAAGCTAAGGTAACCGATGAGGTACCGCCCGGTCTGCTTTTTGTTCCCTTTCACTTTCCGGATTCCCTTGCCAATGTGTTAACAATCTCAACCTTAGACCCCAAAGCCAAGTGTGCTGAAACCAAAGTATGTGCTGTTAAGATGGAGGTGAAACAATGAAGGGAGATATGTATATCGCTCGTTCATCAGATAAGGAGATACTAGAAAAAGCCGAGTACGGCGGAGCGGTTACTTCTCTGCTTAAGTTTGCTCTGGAGAGTGGGAGGGTGGACGCTGTGCTTGCCATAAAAGCAAGGGATGGCAACAGGTACGATGGTGTACCCGTCCTAATAACTGAACCGGAGGAAGTTATAGAAACCGCAGGAGCATTGCATTGTGCCTCACCTAATATCTCACGCTTTCTCAAGGAATATCTTGATGGTGCCTCTGACTTGAAAGTAGCCGTTACCGTTAAGCCTTGTGATGCTAAGGCAATTATTGAACTCACCAAGAGAATCCAGATTAATCTCGATAACTTGCTCCTTATCGGTTTGAACTGTACCGGTACTCTGTCTCCCACAAAAGCCAAGACGATGATTAAAACTGAATTTGAAGCAGACCCGGCTGATGTCGTTGCTGAAGACATTGAAGATAATAAATTAACAATCAGGTTAAAGGATGGAACAGAAAAGGAAAAGGACCTGACCGAACTTGAGGAGCGAGGATATGGGAGGCGGGAGAATTGCCGTAGATGTGAGACCAATATCCCGATTATGGCCGATATTGCCTGCGGCAAATGGGGAACTACAGACAAGAATAAAACCTTCATTGAGGTTTGCTCGGAAAAGGGGAGTGACTTCATTAAGGAAGCAATTGAAGCTGGTAAGATTAAGGTAGAACAACCAAGTAGCGATGCCATAGAAACCGTAAGGAAGAAGGATGAGGCAGCAATAGAACTGGCACGGCAATGGCAGGAGAAGGATTTTGCCAGCCTCACAGAAATGAGTGGTGATGAAAGGTTCAATTACTGGTCTACTCAATTCAGCCGCTGTATCAAATGCTACGGGTGCCGTGATGCCTGTCCCATATGCTACTGCAAGGATTGTGTCTTAGAGGCAGATAGAGGCTTTGTGCCTCCCGGGGAAGTACCGCCTGACACTATGTTCCCCATGGTAAGGATCACCCATGTTATGGACTCATGTGTTAATTGTGGGCAGTGCCAAGATGTTTGCCCTATGGAGCTCCCCCTTTCCCGCCTGATATTCATGCTTAATAGGGAACTAGCTGGCATCTTCAAGTATGAGCCTGGAATGGATGTAAGTGAACTTCCTCCATTGAGGACAGTCACCGACCAAGAATTGAGTCTCAGCAGTGTTGAAGTCGCCCTCTAGTTCTAGACATAGGCAGCGTCTAAACTTTTGACAGAGTTTTCCTCAGATAAAGCAGTAAGTGAACTAGGTATATTAGATGATCACCTCAATTGTCCTTGCTGGTGGCAAAAGCCTGCGGCTTGGTAGGAACAAATACCTGGAGACCATTAACGGCCAAAGCCTGATTGAGCGGGTTATAGATCAGCTCAAATCAGTGAGCCTCCGAATCCTGATAGTAACCTCCCGGGAACAGATTAACCTTCCCGCCGCTGGCGAGGCAGAAGTGCTGGTAGACCTTTATCCCGGTAAAGGACCCCTGGTGGGGATATATACCGGCTTGCTAGCTGCTGAGTCTTCACATAGCCTTGTTGTCGCTTGTGATATGCCCTTTCTAAATATTGAACTACTGTGCTATATGATTGAATTATCACAAGACTTTGATGCAGTTGTCCCCAAATTGGGAAAGGGAAAGGTCGAACCACTCCATGCCATTTATTCTAAGAGTTGCCTAGGTAGTATGAAAGCACTATTGGAGCATGACCAGTTGGAAGTTAGCCGAGTCCTTGATACAGTTCGCGTTAGATATGTTGAACAGGCAGAATGCCAGAGGTTTGACCCTCAGCTTTTAAGCTTTATCAACATAAATTGTCAATCAGACCTGGAGCTAGCTACTATGCTTGCTGTGGAGACCAGATAGGGTAACCCAATTTGACCAATCTATTTATTTAGTGGTATCTTTTGACGATTGTGGCTATGAACAGACCTAGTCCATTATTAGTTTCTGTTGTGGGAAACTCGGGGGCTGGTAAGACTACACTGATAGAGAAATTGCTCAGGGAATTCAGTAAGAGAAAGTGTACAGTCGCCGCTGTAAAGTACTGTCCTCATGGATTCGACTTGGATGTGGAGGGAAAGGACTCTTGGCGGTTCACGGAAGCGGGAGCGAAGGGAATATTTCTTGCATCCCCTGGTCGGATTGGTCTCATTGAGAAGACAGAGCATATTCCCCCACTAAGAGATATTGCCCAGAGCTACTTTTATAACTTTGATATCGTGTTTGGTGAGGGGTTTGGCAAGGAGAAAGGAGTAGATAAGGTAGTTGTGCTCAGGAAAGGGGTTAGTGAGCAGGTCCCCTATCCGCAAGATGATATTCTAGCTTTGGTAAGCGACTTTGAGGTAGAAGTAGAAAAGCCTATATTTAAACCCGATGATGTGTCTGGTATTGCCGACTTCATTGAGCAACTTTTTAATCAGGAGGACAGTATGGAAACATCAGTTACACTTGTCATCAATAAGAAGCCAGTTCCGCTGAATATCTATGTACAGGGCGTTTTTAAGAATGTGATTCTGGGGATAATAGCTACTCTTCGGAGACAGGATGAAGAATTAAAACAAATTGAGATAATAATCAAGAATGGTGAAGAGGTTGTGTAGTCTCTCAAAGAAGGGAACCAATGATTGTGGCTGTCACTGAATATATTCTCTTGAACTTCACACTTGGTTCTGGTAAAATGACGGCGAGTTTTACACAAGAATAAAGATTCCTCCGAGTTGCTGCACCTAAAGAGTAATCCATGGTCGGCAACCGACAGTTTGTTTACTGTAGCAAACTGAAGGGAATGGCAGGAAATTGCTATTCCTCCCGTGTTTGGAAAGGGGGGCAATATGTGACCGTATCTGTCACTGAGCGCATCCTCCTGGGTGTGCTCTTTTTATGCTTAAAAACAAATGAAGGAGGGAGTTCGCCATTAAGTCAATAACTAAAATAACTTTAATAACTCTGGTAACGGCTTTAATGGTAGCATTAATGGCTGCCTGTGCTGAAGCGCCACCAGTAGGTACAGAATGGTCTCTCAAGCTGAGCGGTGCCTCAATTGAAACCCTCACTCAAGAAGAGTTTGAGGAGGGCGCTGCCCCCGCTTGCCACGGGGTTGAGCGTAGACTCGAAGATGATCAGGGGTCAATCCACACCTATTCAGGTATCCCACTGTGGATATTATGCGGCAAGGTTGATGATGAAGTAGAGCATGGCGAAGGCGCTTTTAATGACGAGTTAGCTAATAATGGTTACGACATCATAGTAATATCCTCTGATGGGTATAGCGTTACCTTTAGCAGCCAGACTATTACCACAAACAATAATATTATACTAGCCAATGAGGTAGATGGGCAGCCCATTGGCCAAGGGGGGCCGTTACGATTAGTTGGTCCCGAATTAAGCAAGGGGCAAAGGGTGAAACAAGTGGTAGAAATCCACCTTGACTTACCTGAGTAATTTATAGATTACTTCCCTTGTTCAGCGCTCACTAATTAAAGTGGAGGATGATAATAGATGAAAAAAAAGATATTGTTAACCATTCTAGTTTTTGGTTCCCTGTGGGGGTGCATGGAGATCATTGCCAGCGTGTATTTGAATATTCCTCATAGCTCGGTAATCCCCACCATTTTGGGCTTGGCTGTGCTGGCAGCGGCCCGGTTCTTGGTTAAGACACCAGGGTCATCAACTGCCATCGGCACTGTGGCGCTGCTATTCAGGATGGCTACTGCCGGTCACTTTTACTGCCACCTTTGGGCGATATTTCTAATCGGTGTTTCATTTGATGTTGTGGTCAGTTTATTAGGCGCCCGGTGGGAAAAAACAAAATGGCAGGGATTAGCCGGGATTAGCTCAGCCTACCTTGCCACTGCCCTGTTTTCAGTTACTATGACCTATATTATTCAATATGAATACTGGGCTAGTGTAGGATTACCCAAGGTCTTGGACTACATTGGTGTAAATGGAAGCCTGATTGCAGTAGGAGCTTTGCTTTTTGTTCCCTTAGGCTACAAATTGGGTAAGCCATTAATGACCCTGTCTAAAGCGAGACCTACCCCTGTATTAATAGGGTCAGTACTTCTCACCCTCATCCTTTGGGGCATTGGGTTCGTTTTCTAAGATATTGCGTACTCCCCTCCATCCCGTATATCATTGAAAACCATATCAAGACCGTGAAGAGTGACATACCAAACTTAGGGGTCAAGGGGCTGAAGATTATTCCTAACATCAAGAACGAAAAGAAATATTTTTTAAGGACTACATTGGCTGTGGCGATGTATTGAGAGGCACTCTGAGGATGCTCCTTCCATAGGGAGGACGATATCATCGTTATTGATTTGGCTCTGTGTGATGGGGTGGCTCGTATGAGATGTGAAAGGGTATGTAGCTTAGAAGTCTTAGACCTGATTAAACGGCTTACTTCAGAAGCTAAGTCCAATCAATAAAGTAGATGTTCATCGGTAGGGAGGACAAATGAGCATTGACAGGGTGAAGGTAGATACTCTGATGATACAATGTTTTAAAAAGGTGAAGGGAATTGTGGATGTCAGCCCTCTTTCCGAAAAAGATAAGCAGGAGGTCATCAACATTGAATCGGATGCCGAAAAGCAATCATTGATGGGTCTGGGTATGGTTATTAGTGTTGGGGTAAGGGAAGTATTGACCTTTGATTTGGTATATGTGGCGCTAATGGACGAGGAGTTTCATGGGGGAGGTGGTACCTACATGACTTTAAAAAAGGGTGAGGTGGTGGTGGGCGAAGCGGTTTCGGATGAGGAAACTATCGCCAGGCTGTCCAAAAAGGAAAATGTCTGGTTTATACATAAGAATTTTGTTGTTTACAAAGACAAGATATCTTTCCCTCAGGATATCATGAAAAAGCTCTGCCATTTTGAGATTCCGTCCTTCCCGGCAGAATGGCGTGTTCTGGAAGAAAGCGATTTTTCATATCGTTCCATTATGTACGCTATCCCCACCACTCCCACTGATATCTTTCTGAAGAATACCTATTTTGAAGGGCTTGATCAATGGGGATTGGGGACTATTCTCATCGGGGTAAATTTATAGCCGGGAAGTTTTTCGTCTGCAACTATATCATTGCTCATTTAAGCATTTCAATGAATGAGCAGAGATTAAGAGCCTTTAGTTCAGGGGGTGCCAGCAAGCGACCAAACTTGTTTCCCCTACTGACTCTAGTACCGGCTCCACCTGCTTACACTCCTCAGTCGCTCGGACACATCTTGGATGAAATCTACAGCCGGAGGGTGGTTGGGCTGGACTAGGCACTTCTCCTGGTAGTACAATCCTACCACGTTTCCTTTGAGGGTCAGCTATGGGGGTTGATAGAACTAAAGCTTGGGAATAGGGATGCTTGGGAACACAGAATAGCTCGACTGGGTTACCTACTTCTACCACCTTTCCCAGGTACATAACAACAATTCCATCACAAACACTCTCGGCAACACTGAGGTCGTGGGTAATGTACAAATAAGTTAGCTGTTGTTCTCTTTTAAGTTGCTTTAGTAAATTGAGTATTTGTGCTTGTACCGATACATCCAGTGCCGAGGTTGGTTCATCAAATACGATAAAGTTGGGATTTGTGGCTAAAGCTCGGGCAATAGCTATCCGTTGCCTCTGCCCACCACTAAGCTGGTGAGGATAGCGATCCATATGCTTATCAGTAAGTCCGACCATAAACAAAATCTCAGCCACCCTATCTCTTGCCTGTCTTCCTGACAAAAGCTTATGCACTACCAATGGTTCACCCACAATATTTTCGACCTTCATCCTGGGATTGAGAGAAGTATAAGGATCCTGGTGGACAAGTTGCATCTTTTTTCTAAAAGCCTTGAGTTTGTTACCAGAATTCATAGCCAGGTCATACTCTTGCCTCAGAGCTTGCAACCTTCTTGGATTGGTTGCCGAATATTCCAACAAGTCTATTTCGGCTTTAATCTCGCCAGGGACATCAAAGTATATATGTCCAGATGTAGGCATCAACAAGCGAAGGATGGTCTTCCCCAAGGTTGTCTTACCACAGCCTGACTCTCCAACCAGACCCATCCACTGACCTCGTTGAATAGCCAGATTTATGCCATCAACCGCCCTAACTGCACCTGCTGGTCTTTTAAGCATTCCCCTCAAAATGGGAAAGTGTGTTTTTAAATTCCTAGTTTCAACTAGAACTTCCACTATTTTCTCCCTAGTACATATAGCAGGCTACAAAATGCCCCGGTGCTAGTTCACGCATTAGGGGAACCTGTTCCCGACATTTCTCCATAGCACTAGAACACCTGGGGTGAAAACGGCATCCTGGAGGTGGTTCAAGTGGATCCGGCACACTCCCTCCTATAGAATGTGGCTCTTCGCCAAGTTTAGGAACAGCCGCCAGCAGAGCCTTGGTATAAGGGTGCAATGGATTGGCATACAGGTCATCCACCTTAGCTATCTCGCAAAGACTGCCAGCATACATTACGCCAACTCTATCACATATTTCAGCGGCTACACCCAAATCGTGGGTGATATAAAGGATAGACGATTCCCACTCAACCTTTAATCGGTTTAGCAACTCCAGAATCTGAGCTTGAATAGTTACATCAAGAGATGTGGTCGGCTCATCAGCGATAAGAAACTTGGGGGAACAAGCCAGAGCCATGGCTATGACGGCGCGCTGTTCCATACCACCACTCAACTGGTGAGGATATTGCCGAGTTAGTCTTTGCGGGTCTGGTATTTCCACCTCTCCCAACACGCTGATGGTAATTTTTTGAGCCTCGTCCTTGAGTCGCCACAATAATCTTTTTACCAGAAAAATACGGCTAATAATTGTTAGCCATAATGAGCTCGGGGCTTGGATAACCTGTTGGTAAAGCTTCCTCTCCATTAACCATATAGGTCTAGCTAAAGTGCTAATAAATCCCGGTGTTTCCGCCAGTAATGCATTCACCGCTTCCAGAGCCCTCTGCCCAAGTTCCTGCCGCCGGTGAAGGAGTATTACTTCTGAAATTTGGTCACCTATGGTATAGACAGGGTTCAGCGCTGCACTCGGTTCCTGAAATACCATTGATATTTTGCTACCCCGAATTGCCCTGATTCCGTCTTCGCTTATGGTCAAAAGGTCCACCGGCTCGTTTTCATCATCAATATTGAAGCAGATACTGCCACATTCTATCCGCCCCGGGGGTGGGATTAACCGCAGAATGGATAATGCGGTTAGTGTCTTGCCGCACCCTGTCTCTCCGACCAGTCCAAAGGTCTCTTTTTGGTTGATATCAAGGTCAACATTCTCTAGCGCTTGAACCACGCCGTCATAAGTATAAAACCTAACCGTCAACCCTCTGATTCTCAGTAATTCATCCATAGCTATCTCTTGGCTAACCTGGGGTCAAGAATATCTCGGAAGGCATCACCCAGGAGATTCCACCCTAGTACAAAGAAAAGGATAAACAAACCAGGAATAGTAACCGTATACCAGTAAGCTAGGGGGTTACCGGGTGGTCCTACAATCCAGTTTCTGGAGAACTGTATCATCTGTCCCCAGTCAGCATAGCCCTCCGGTGCCCCCAAGCCCAAGAAGCTCAAGGCGGCGGCAGATAGAACAACAGCCCCGATGTCTAGAGAAGCCATAATTAAAGTAGGATAGATAGAATTGGGCAGTATGTGTCTGGCGATTATTCTGAGGTGTGAGCTGCCTACTCCTCTGGCCGCCTCCACATAGTCTTCTTCTCTGACCGTCAGGATATCCCCCCTGATGAGTCGGGTATAGATTGGCCAGGAAACAAGGGTGAGAGCGATAATCACGCTATTCAAGCTGGGTCCGAGAGCCACAGTTATAGCCATAGCCAGTATCAAGGGAGGGAAAGCCATAAATATATCAGTTATCCGCATAATGATTTCGTCCACTAAGCCCCCAAAGTATCCGGCAATACTACCTAGCAGGATGCCTATAACCAGCACCATTCCGATTACAAGTAAGCCTACTTTAAAAGCGGAGCGTGTACCCCAGATAACCCCATAAAAGATATCGTATTGACCCTGGGTGGTGCCAAATTTATATTCCTGGCTAGGAGGTTTGGGTGTAGGCGAATAACCGTCTCTGGGTATCTGATAGGCATCAATATGCCCCTCGGGAGGTGGCGCCAGAAATGGAGCCAGGATAGCGATAATAACAAAGATAAGAACAATAGCTATCCCGACAAGTGACAGCGGATTCTTACGCGCCTGATACAGCCAAAATCTTAGCTCTGTCATCTTGCCTGCTCCCCCAATCTTACCCGAGGGTCTATTCGGGCATAAAGCAGGTCAACTACTAAGTTGGTGAGGACAAAGAGAATCCCGTTAAATAAGGCAAAACCTAAGACGGACGGAATATCTAAATGAACAGCCGACTGCCAAGCCCACCAACCAAGCCCTTTGTAGTTAAAAATGGTCTCGGTTATGACCACACCATTTACAATAGCTGCGAAAATATAACCAGAAACGGTAAGCACTGGAATCATGGCGTTTCTTCGGGCATGTTTTTTGACCACTGTGTTTTCATCCAGACCCTTGGCTCGGGCGGTAAGGATGTAACCCTTGCCCAATGACTCAAGCATGCTGGAACGCATTAGGCGCATGATAAAAGCCAGGTTAACTACGGTGAGGGTTATTACTGGCAAAACCAGGTGCCTCAGACTATCCAGCAAAACCGGGACGTTCCCGTTTAAAATAGCATCAATCACATGAAGACCAGTATATTGGATGAAGCTCCCAGAATGCACCAAGACGTTCATCTGGGTACTGAGCCTCTCGGGCGGCAGTAAGCCAGAGAAATAGCCGTAAAAGACCATGAGCAGCATAAGACCGAGCCAGAAGGTGGGTAGAGACCAGCCGATAATAGCCGCTAGCCGGGTAGCATGGTCAGCCATCTTGTCCTTATGGGCAGCCGCCTTACTGCCCAGGAAGATACCACCGACGATAATAAGGGGTGCCGCAAATAGAGCTAGTTCCAGGGTAGCTGGGAGAAAATTTGCCATGGCATCAATCACCGGCATAGAGACGACCTTGGACCAACCTAGATTGCCGTGTATCACCTGGTTAATCCAGGTCCCATACTGTGTCCATACTGGCTGGTCAAGACCGTAGAGCTCAATTATATGATCGAGGTGGGCAAGCTGTCTGGGGTCGGTGACATAAAGAGAAGCTCTTTCTACTGGTGAGAATAGCTGCAATACGCCAAATATTAACAGGCTCACTCCAAATAGAACTGGAATAATGAGAAATAACCGGCGAACTACATAAGCCCGAAATTCCAAGAGGAACTCTCCTATATATCCTGTAAAGGAAAGCCCCCGTTTCCAAGACCGGGGGCTCTCCTTTAATTATGAGTAGACATGCTCGTAATCAACCTGATGTTAACTCATTTTGTCTTGCCGTGTCCACTTCATTGTCAATATCCCTTGCTCAACGTGTTATAATGACCAACATCGGAGGGGTCCATTGGGTTGAAAACAAAACCTTGAACCCAATCGCGGAAGTAACGGTTCTCTATAATCTGAGCTAACATGATGCCTGGTGCGTCTTCATAATAGATCTCTGCCAGTCGGTCGTAGATTGCTTGTCTTTCAGCCGGATCAGTTGCGAGAATGCCTTGCTCAATAAGGGCATCTACCTCAGGGTTATCGTAATTCTGATGCGCAGCCCAGGCACCACCACTGCTCATGAATGGATGGACGAAGTTGTGGGCATCAGGATAGTCGGCTACCCAACCAACCAAGTACATAGGCAACAAGCCAGCTCTAAAATCACTAAGAATCGTTGGCCACATCATGACTTGGATACCTATTCTGAACTTGGGGTTAATTTCAAACAGGCTCTTCTGTAGAATTTCACAAGCAGTCTTACGCCTCAGATTTCCTTCATTGTAAGCTACGGTAAAGCTGAAGCCATTCTCCCAGACCTGTCCATCCCAGGCTGCCCTTAAGTATTCTTCCGCCTTGGCTGAGTCGTGGCTATACATTGGCAAGTCAGGGTTGTAGTAGGCTAATCCTTCGACTATCGGAGAAGGTATTTGTTGGCCAATACCTTGCATACCGTCTTCAATGAGTGCATCCCAATCGAAGGCGTAGGTAAAGCCTTTTCTTACGTTAATATCATTGAAGAAATCGAGCGGGATACCATTGCCGTCCAACTGTCCGCTACCAACAAAGGCACTCTCAGGGGTGATGTCAAATTGGAAGAAGAAAGCATCGGCCTGTAAGTTGGGTAGATTTTCATAGACTTTAATTCCTTCTACACCCTCAAGCTCACCATAGTATGCTTGGAGGATGAATACCCAGTCAGCATCACCAGCTTCTAACATGAGTTTTCTTGTCGTCCACTCATCAACTCTCTTGTTAATTACCCGCTCAAAACTAACTGGTCCGCCCCAGTAGTTGTCATTCCGCACTAGCGATATCTCAACCCCTCGTTCCCAACGCTCTAGCATATAGGGACCAGTGCCGTTGGCTATCGCATGGAGTGGTTCACTACCGACTGCAGGGTCATTAAGGGCTTCATATGATTCTTGAGTTCCGTCCCAGTCACCGCTCTCAATACACCACTCCTTATCAACAATTGAACCCCAACAACCAGCAAGAATCTGTATAAAAGGTTCATAGGCGACAGCAAGGTTGAATTGAACCCACTGACCGTCCACCTCAACTTTACTCGTCATTTCCTCTAGTGGAAGCAACCCATCATCAGTTCTGGAAGTCCAGGCTGGAGGGCCAAAGAGTGGTTCAAAAAACATCCATTGTGGTCCACCACTATAGTCTTGGACCATACCCCTCTCAAAGGAGTATTCCACATCCTCAGGGGTTAAATCATTGCCGTTGTGGAATTTGACCCCCTCTCTAATTTTGAACCGGTATGTCTTACCATCTTCGGAGACAGTCCACTCGGTAGCCAGTACAGGAACGAAGTCAGAGGTGCTTTCGCCATCACACCAAACTAGAGGTTCGTAGATGGCATTCACTATCTCACCGCTGGCTGTATCGTAGCCATAAGCAGGATCCAAAGAATCAACATCGGCAATGTCTGCTATGATGAAG
This sequence comes from Dehalococcoidia bacterium, assembly GCA_011170285.1. GTDB lineage: Bacteria > Chloroflexota > Dehalococcoidia > Dehalococcoidales > W498 > W498. The sequence continues at coordinate 11,580 of DUEE01000016.1, read as the reverse complement.
GTACTAGGGTTCTTAATCGCTGGTTCTTCTTCTTCTTCTTCTTCCACAGCACATGCCGGTATTAACATAGAGACGAGAATTAATGCCACCACAACAAACCAGAACTTCCCCACCCTTTTTTGTTTCATATTCTATTCTCCTTTTTTAACATATCCCCTATTCTCATACTCAAAATTATAATATTGTACCCATTGTGTGATTAGTAATACCTCACCTCCTTTCATTGGTTTTCTTTCACTACTCCAAGAACTTAATCTGAACGAAACCAAATATACCATAAGTTTTTCAATACTATTTAATCAAAGAGTAATTAAACGGGTTTGATTTGTCAATAGTCCACAGCCATTGAGCGTTAAATATACTTGCTTACCGATTAGAGAATAGATAGTGACTAACGGAAAATAAACTTCCAGACTTCTACCGAAACACATCCTGACCTAATATCCTTAAATACTGTCATTCGGCTTGTTAACAACAATGAGACTAAAATGCTATAATATTAAATGGGGTTAAATTTGTATCCAATTAGGTTGCCCAATACACCAACCACTAACGACTATCACTTAACTAGTATTATCCTTTAGAATAGTATGACCGATTACATTATCAAAGTAGAAAACTTAGTCAAGAGATTTGGTGACTTCGTTGCGGTAGATGACATCAGTTTCAGTGTGGCACGGGGGGAAATCTTTGGTTTTTTAGGCCCGAATGGCGCGGGAAAGACTACTACTATCAATATCCTGTGCACCCTATCTAAACCAACATCAGGACGAGCTACCATTGATGGCTTTGATGTGGTGCGCCAGCATAGCCAAGTGCGCCAGTCAATTGGGTTAGTCTTTCAAGACCCCAGCCTTGATGAGCGGCTCAGCGGGTTACAAAACTTATACTTTCATGCCATGGTGTATAGCGTTCCTGCCTCAGTTCGTGAGCAGAGGATTAAGCAGGTGCTCAAGATGGTGGAACTCTGGGATAGGCGCAATAACCAAGTACGTACCTATTCTGGAGGTATGAAACGCCGTTTGGAGATAGCCAGAGGCTTATTACACTACCCTAAGGTGCTATTCCTTGACGAGCCTACACTGGGGCTAGACCCACAAACGCGCAACCGTATATGGGAATACATACTTGAGTTGCGACGGCGTGAAGGGACTACTATTTTTCTGACCACTCACTATATGGATGAGGTAGAAAATGCAGACCGCATTGCTATCATGGACTACGGTAAGCTCGTTGCCATTGATACCCCAGAGGAGCTTAAGAAGATTGTGGGCAAGGACATCATTTCTGTGAAAACTGACGATGATGATAAAGCCGCCGAACAGATCAGGCTTTGCTACCGAATGGATGCTAGGCATGACAGCAATGGTCTCACCTTTGAGATAGCCAATGGGGAGGAGTTCCTCCCTACCTTCATCAGGGAGTTCGGTACCAAGATACTGAGTGTCAGTCTGCGCCGCCCAAGCTTAGATGATGTCTTCCTCAAGCTGACCGGGCGGGAGATGCGGGAGGAGGAGGTTAGTGATATATTCAAGGCAATGCTTCATCAGCACAGTCGCCGCAGGCGGCGTTAGGACGGAGCAATGAATAATCTGCGTGGAGTGTACATCATCTGGTACCGCGATTTGCTTCGTTTCTGGCATGACAAGATGCGTATGATTGGCTCCCTAATCTTCCCTCTACTATTTCTGTTCGTGTTTGGCAGTGGTCTCAGTACTAGGATGGGCTTCCTTGTCCCTGGAGTGGATTTCGCCCAGTTCATGTTCCCCGGTATTATTGGAATGACAGTGCTTATGAGCTCGTTTTCGGCTGGGATATCTGTGGTCTGGGACCGAGAGCTTGGCTTCCTGAAAGAAGTGCTAGTGGCACCAATCAGCCGTGCCTCAGTAGCTATGGGGAAGACACTGGGTGCGGCTACAGTGGCACTGCTCCAGGGAATCGCAATCCTGATATTCGCTCCCCTGATTGGTGTCTCCCTTTCCGTATGGACAGTGCTGGCACTGTTGCCGCTGATGTTCCTGCTGGCTGCTTCCATGGGCTCGCTGGGCATCCTATTAGCAGCACGCATCAGATCCATGGAGGCATTTACAGCAGTGATGCAACTGCTGATGTTTCCAATGGTATTCCTATCTGGAGCATTCTTTCCCCTGCAGGATCTGCCTGTATGGATGAGCATCTTGGTGAAGATAAATCCGGCTACCTACGGCGTCGCCCCAATCCGCCAGGTAATGCTGGGAGCATCGGCTGACTCTCCTTTTGGCATCAACCTGCTTGGGCATACTATGTCAATCTGGGATAATGTTGCTGTGCTGGCAGCGTTTGGGGTAGCTATGACCATTCTGGCTATGTGGTCTTTCGGCAATCAGGAGTAGTTTGAAAATTCTGTGTTCTATATGGCGGATAATCACTATACCTTGGGATCCTATCGGTTATAGCCAACCCATTGAGGTGAAATCTTTCTGGATCCGAAGCAATCCCGATGGGAGATAAATTACCTGCCATCAACCCTTGGCTGAATCCACTAACTAGGAAGCGGCTTAGTTTCGGTAAGAAATTGGCTCTTTTATAGCTTGCTTGTGTTGCTGCCACCGATTTGCTAAAATCAGGGTGTCAGAAACCTCGAAAGACCAACTTGACTGCACACCAAAGCTAAATATGGGCCGTTAGCTCAGTTGGCAGAGCACCTGACTTTTAATCAGGGTGTCACAGGTTCGAGACCTGTACGGCCTACACTCAAATCCTCTAGTTCTGTTAATGATTTTGTTAACAAAATTTTAGCTATGGTTTACTCTCAAGAGAAACCCGAAGAAATCACCGAATTTCTAACTATTGGTGGGTTACAGCTAGGCACTCCAAAAGCAAAACAACAGTGGATAGATGAATTCCTCGCCAGCAGACGACAGGGTTTATCTATGCGAACTCTCGAATTCTACAGAGATATTCTTTACCGTGCTATAGATATTGAACTAACTCCAAAGGGAATCAATGACTGGCTCACGAACCTCAATTGTGGTAATGCTAAATTCAGTTATTACCGAGCAATGAAGGTATTTCGTAACTGGTTATTCAAATCAAAGAAGATACTAAAGAATCCTATTACTCTTGTAGATAGACCAAAGGTAAGCAAGAAACTACTACCCGCAATAACAAAAGACCAGTTGGTTACTCTGATACGTTCCGTTAGTAATCTCAGGGATGCTTGTCTTTTAAGGTTTCTTTTTGATAGTGGGTGTAGATTAGCCGAAGTTGTGGGGATTAAAGATACTGATTTTAATTGGGATAGGGGAACTGTTACGGTAATCGGCAAGGGGAATAAGCAAAGAAAAGCACCATTCACCAAAGAAACAGGGGAAATGTTGAGAGAATGGTTTAGCGAGCATGAGACGTTTGAGCTAAACCGAAGTGGTATACAAACAATGTTGACCAGATTACAGCAAGAAACAGGTATCACCTGTAATGCACATTGTTTTAGGCGTGGGTTTGCAATCTATCAACTGAAAAGAGGATTATCAACTAGAGTTGTGCAGTCGTTGGGTGGTTGGGAAAATATTGCTATGGGAGAGAAGTATTCAGAGCAATTATCTCAAGATGATGCTTTAGAGCTATACTCAAATAACAGTTAATTTACCCCACCAAGCGTATAAGCTGAACAGCCATCATACTCGCAATCTAATTTCTTCTGGAGTAACGCTTTCTACTTGAATATTAACTCCGTCTATTCTTATTGTGCTCTGACCTTTGGGGAAATATAGATTCCAAGAATATCCTCGGTAAAAGAATTCCCATTTCATTTGAACGAAAGAAAAAACATTTTCGTTTGGCATACCAGCATAAACAATACGGTCTTTGCCTAATCTCAGGCGATGAATGTCTCCAACAGATAATGCTACTGAATTATCCATAATACCTCCTATTAAGATTCTGTTTACTATTTTGCCATGTTTAAGGGTAATAGTCTAAATTAAATCAAAATCTGAGGGGTTATTCTTCTGGCACTTTTAAACCTAACAAATTAAATGAATAGTAAACCATAGGTAACAAAGAACAGCCCTCTTATTTTGGATTCTGTGAAAGTAGCTGAGCGTAAAAAGTGGGGGACTTTTGCTCTTCTTTAACTGTCTAGGACATTAAGCAAAGTGGTCTGCTGGACAGAGAACTGAGAGTCACGCTGGACGTATTTCTCAGAATTTGCTCTGAACACGTGCCTTACGCTTCTATACAGCCTATGTTCTACCCTACGTGGAGCTTTGATGTTAAGCTATTACATGGGGGTAATGGTTATATTGGTTATTTGCCTATGGGTAAGGACAAATAGGAATAGGAGAGCACGCACCAATACGGATAATAACCATAATCACGGTTTGTATTACACCAGTTTGGGCAAGTTACCTTTCAGCATTGAAAGACTATCCAAAGCTAGGAAACATCGCAGTGAATTGAGCCTCGTTGCATAATTAACCTGATAACCATGCAGTATCGCATGCCTATTCAGTTTTGGTAACCTCCTGATTTTGGGATAATCCTTAAAATTACTATAGGCATACAAAGTCCCTTCTAAATAGCTAAGTAGACTGCTGATAATAACATCCATAGTTGGTGTTACTTTAGACAATGCCATATTACCGTACAAGTAACTAGGATAAGTTTTATATCCTTTATCAACGACAATTGAATCGTTTTTTAGGGGAAGTCCGTTTGCTAAGAGTATTTCACCTGCGATACCCTCAACATGGGGTAACAAAGTTGGAACAGTCAATGTCCATTGTTGGGCTATATGTGCATCCAAAGCATCACGAAATATTTGCATTCTTGGTGAAAAAAACTCGTAATGACTCCACCCGTTAACAGCACGTCTCAGATTCTCATAATTATTACGCCTATAGAATCCCTCAACTATAGCAGGAATAGCTTGCTTATTCCCTTGTTCGTATTTATCTACGACAGACTTTACAAGAGCAGGAGTCATAGATGGGGTGAGCCAAAGCCCGTACTCAATAAATGGAGTAGATAGGTTCTGGCGATTTAGATATTCTTGATATTGGAGAGCAAACCTAGCCAGTGCTGGACTAATGGACTCTATAAACTTGCTATACGTTTCCCCAACAGATTGTAGTACGAATCCTATATTCTTTGTCGCTTGAGACATTTGTTGTGAAAAGCGTGTTAGACTTTCCGCCAACGCAGGATTTAGTTTAAGCACATATTGCTTTGTGTCAATTCCCTTATTCTCTTTGTCCATTTGTTCCTCACTCTCCTTGAAGAGACTATACTGATTCATTTGCAACAAATATAAATGATTGCCAAATATCTCCCCATGTCTTACATCAAAGGAAATGTTATCGACTACCAGGGTATTATCAAAAGACTTGCTTATCTCAGAAACGGCAACCGTATGCGCTTCAGCGGCTTGGTTCATGTCAACGGTTATTATACATCTAACCGTGAGGTTATTACTAAAAAATCAGAATGTGACAAAACGCCACTTTGTTCACCGAAGAGTGCCTATCAAAGTGCATCGCACTTATGGATAAAGGTTCTCGTTTACTCGAACACCTGGCGCGATTCCAGATGGGCTTCGATATCCGCGCGGGTACGCCAGATAGGGCGGTACTCTTTGTTCGCATACAGGGGTAGCTGGTCGCCAAGGTGAGGTGAGTCCTGCTGTGTAGAGTTGCCGTAAGACATTACCGCCATCGCTCGCACCGGGTCAGAGAATTCGATTACCGCAACCCAGGTATCGCCGTAAACCGTGGCCAGTGTTCCATTCGCCTGCGGCATTGCGACGTTAGGAGTAAACGAGCCGAAGTTGCCAGGTCCGATGCCGACGCCGAATCCAGACAAGTTCTGGTCACCCAGTTGGAAACGGAAGAACTCACCCCATGGAACGTACATTGAGCCGAAAGCTCCTTGCACCATGTAGGCAGCAGCCTCAAGCGCAGCCACCGCAGTAGCTGGGTCAGCCAATCCCATCGGTGTATCGAAAGGCTGAGTAGGGTCAGTAAGTACGGCGTAGGCTTCCTCAGGAAGCAGGGCGTTACCCAGTATGTTGGGCTCGTACTGCATAGCCCAGAAGGTAAAGAGCACAGCGCCGTAACTATCGGCATCAAAAGAACGGTCCCAGGCAGCCAGCACATCGGCAGCCTCCTTAACCAGTTCGCTTTCTGAATAAGCCGTGGCGGCAATCAGGTCATCCAGCACGCGGTCTGCTATCAGCGAATGAGTAGAAAATTTGTCGGCCATGATGTCTTCCATGCTAAAGGTGTCTCTAGCTGTAATCATCTCCAAGGAACGCGCCGCGCGCGGGTACATCTTAAGACCCAACCAGTCTGCAGGGTAATCCGCTGGGTCGAGACCGCTTGGCAGTGTGATGGTCCACAGGGGTTCGTTAGCGTTTTGGAGATAGCCAGTTTCGGGATTGATCACCCTCGGCATACCGCTATAGGGAAGTTTGCCTCGCCACAGCGTGGCGGAGGTGTCGCCGCGAATCACACCGCTCCAGTCGTAATCGCCTTCAGGGCGGTCGGGAAATATGCCTGCCAGGGTGTACATGATGTTCCCCTCGCTGTCGGCGTAGAGGATGTTAGTTGGGCCAATTTCCTGTGGCTCAAGCGCTGTCAAAAATTCGTCAAGGTTATCGGCTTTAGCCATGTTCCAGAACTGGTCTTTAAGAGGGTCTGTTGGTATAGGTGATTGCACCGCCACCGCCTTGTTCCCTTTCTCCACGATGACAGGGCCATGGATACTGCGCCGTACCACCAGGGGTTCCTCCCGCATGGTGTCATCCTCCTGCTTGACCTTGAGAATGTAGGACTCGGTCTCGAAGGGTTTGACCTCGCTGTCAAAAAGGTACCCATCCTCAATCAGGGTTAGCTCGTAAAAATCAACGACGTCGAATGGGACTGATGTGAAGGTCCAGCCCTTGAAATCGTTAAAACCGAAGCCAAGTCCTGGAATGCCGACCAAGCCAATCCCATAAATATCCACATCCGGTCCCACTAGGTGGGCCTCGTAGAAAATCAGATGTTCCTGACCCGGTAGGTTAGGCCATGGTGCATGGGGATTGGAAAGCATAAGCGAGTGGCCACTCTTAGACTTGGACGGCCCTATTACCCAGGCATTCGAAGTCGGTGAGACCACTTGTTCAGTGCCAGATGCCTGGTCATTCCCCAGGTATTGCTGACGAAAGCCGTCTATCATGTCTGGCGGAACATAAATTCCAAAATAGGCGGCGTACATGATGTATGCCAGCACATCCTGACCACTCAGGGGCAGCACCACTTCAAGGCGGTCGTCCATCTCGTCCGGGTGGGCTTCGGCGTAGGCATTCATCCCTTCGGCAAAAGCATCAATCTCAGCGAGTTCCTCGCTGGAAGCTTCCTGATAAGTCTTCGCGGCCAGTACCTGAGCACCTATAGTCCATACATACATATCTAAATCGAGGAATTGCTCGCCCCAGTATTCGGCTGCGCAGCCGCGTGACTTGCCATAGTTTTCCAGTATTAAGTTACCATGATTCTGCATCTGTGCCCAGCCTAAGGCATAGAAAAGGTCCTCCTCAGTCTCAGCGTATATGTGCGGCACGCCCCAGGTGTCCCATAATATCTCGGTAGGTGCGGGTGCGGGCCCGCAACTCAAGGCTGGCAACAATATGAATAGCGACACTAAACAGAATACAACTATTCTTTTCATGCTATGCTTCCTCCTTTACTGGGCCATTTCCCCAACTCACCTCCATCGCGATGCGGCAGGAGGAAATATGAGAGTGGAACAAGACCCGAAGCCCTTGCAAGAGCATCGGCCATGAGTTCGAGAAATTGTCTCTCGGCTTCTGAGAATAAGGGAGCAGCCACATAGACCAATTTAGCCATACCTAACCTCGTCACGTGACTCGGTGAAACCTACTGAGTATTATCTATTGAATTGAGATTGCCACTAATATAACGTGAACACTGCCATCTGTCAACCATTCAGACTTGATACGTCCGGCAAGGAGGCGAAGTAGAAGCATTGTATTCGGATTGAACTTTTCGCTATATCGTGCAATGGTTGAATAATTTGATGGACTTTTGTGCCCCTCGCATCACAATTTACTTTTTTGTTACCTCTATCAAATACCTAAGACTTATGGTTAATTTGACATACGTAGTTGACATTCATAGACTAATAATTATTATGAAGGAGATAATCTTTGAGCAAGTATTTTTCTAAACTCGACCCAAATCACAAACTGTTTAAAAATCTTGTGGATCGGAATCCTATCTGGTGGCAGAATCTGGTTAACGACAAGGATATATATATCGAGGTCAGGAAAGATAACTACCTGGACGTGTATTATAACGGAGGGAGGTTACTGAATCTCTCGTTTACCAACAAATTCAAAGGGCAAATTCATTTCGAATACATTCCGTTACGGAGTCAAAATGACTACCTACCTTTAGATATTACCTGGGATATCATAAGCCTTAATAATGACCTTATTAAAATCCTGGAATTCCAGGATTTTTCTGAAAACGAGTTAAGGATAATCAAAAAACGCATATCCAAGTTTTATCCACCATCATCAGAAAAAGGAATACAAGCCAGTTTCGTATTGAAGAACGATCAATTCCTCGACACTGAATTCCAGCATGCAAGCGGCATAAGATTTGATCTCATATGGGCTGACGTTGACACGAAGACATTGTTTGCAGTTGAGTTAAAGACCATTGGAGACCAGAGGTTATATATCAGTGATAAAAGCAAGCAAAGCACAAACTACAACAAAATTGATCTACAATTAGAGAAATACAGTGATTTTATCAAAGACCATCAGAATGTCCTGCTTTCACACTATCAACGAGTATTTCAAGTTAAGAAAAAACTGGGTATCTTACCTTCAGGATTAAAATGCCTGGATGCACTTGATTATTTTACATTTGAGGAAAAACCTATCCTGTTGATTGGTGATTGTGCTCAAGAGTGGATAAATCAGCAAAGAGAACGATTGAATAACGCCCTTAAAGACATCGCCTATGGATGCTTTTATCAGGGGAAATCTACCCGTCAATTCTATATTCCCGAGAAAACTAAGCCTAATAAATATATATTTAAACAGCCATTTGAATAGAGGTGAATATGAGCCAGTTTGAACACGTGTTGCCTGGTGAGAAGGGCGAGACAGGATGGTTTTACCGACAGAATCCTTTCGAACAGGAAGTCATAAAAAGACAGGTTTCGTTTAAACGCACCCATTGGCCTGGTCTCTCAGACGGCCGGGATGCAAATAATCCGACTCATTCATATTGTCATATACTACCCGCTGGTTGCGAATATCTTTCAATATATAAGTCTATCGCGATAGACCTGTTCAGCTACCTGTCAAAGGAAAATATAAAAATTCACTCTGGGGTAAGGAACCTGAAGAGTTCACAAGCAGCTTGTTTTAACATTCTGTATCCTATGAAACAGAATCTAGTATTGGCAAAATCAGCCTTCAACCATTATCTGCCAAACGTCGAATCCATCGACAATATCGAATTTGAATATACCGGCCCCTCTGACATCACAGAGTGGCTAGGTGAACCTACTAAAGGAATGCGCGGCCAGAATCGTACAAGTATTGATGCGGCAATATTCTGGACAGACAAAGACAATAAAAGAAATATTTCTTTAGTTGAATGGAAATACACCGAGAGGAATTTCGGATCGTGCAGCATGTACTCATCAAAGCAACACAGGATCGCTTGCGACCAAGTTAATCTCTCATCGGGAGAGAATCCTGCCCTGATATGTCCCCTTTCGATTGAACGTGAGGGTAATTCCCGCCGTTACTGGGAACACATGAAAACATCGGGAATTTCACTGGATAAATTAAGTGTAGTTTCAGGTTGCCCTTTCCGGACTCCACTCTATCAAATAATGCGGCAGTGCATATTGGCTGCCTACCTGAGAGAAAATCACGTGGCGGATTTCGTCGAAGTTCTCTTGATTTCGTTCGCTGGTAATACTGCCCTGCTTGAAGTACCACCGGATTTGGAACCCTTAGTTTCTTCCGAGAATGATAACATCATCACCCTATGGAATCGTATATTGCTGAAAGCTCTTCCAGTACGTCAGGTCACTGTCGAACAGATAATGCAACAGCTGGATTCAGAGGGCAGGTATGATCAAGAATGGCGTGAATATCTAGAAGATAGATATGGCGTATAGTTTAAATTTTCAAGAGTCATAGCCAGATGATCTAAAAATATTCGGCAAGCATTTACTAGACAGTAATCGTAAGAAACCATATCTATAGTGAATTCCAAAGTGGACCTTCAATCAGGCACTTATTCACGGTCAACAAAATACTAAAAAGTTGCTTTGTATTGACGACCTCCATCTACACCGAAAATCAATAATGATGGTAATTTACGACACAATATATAGTAACTCTGCGTAGGTGTAGCCTCATTTGCAGTAGATATAAACCACAATGTTCCATCACCAGATATTCCGTCTCTATATCCATTCAAACTAGTCATAATAATTCCGGTAGGTGGACGATTAGCTGCGCCGTGATGCAGATGTGGTGAGACCATATCCTTTTCATTTACAGGAATACCCAAAATAAATGGTGACCATGTACCGGCACCAGGTAAGCTTCCGATATCCTTTCCACCGAGGCTAATATTTCCCACTGTACAATCTCATCCACGGCATTGATATGGTATACCCCTTTATAACCGTTGATATCCCCCTGATGAACCGTATCTAGTCGTATGTAACCCGGCTGTCCCTTGGGGTCTGGTTTCGCCCGCTCACCAATGCTGGATACAGTAGGCCTTGTTTTGTTAAATCGTCTGGTCATGCCCCGATAAGTGTTGCTTTTTCGTAGATTATACAAATGGGAGACAGATATCCGGGAGATATTCTCGAACTCCAAATGCCAATAAACCTCGTATTCTCGCTTCATAATCTTCTTGGTGGCTGGACCACTTAACCACCCATGCAATTCATCTGTTCTGGCTAATAACTGAACTTCTGATGGAATATACTTCCTGGGGAACCGGTGTCTTCTGTATTCTGTTTTCTTCAGCCATCCTTTCCGTTTGTACTCTCTTATCAGTCTGGATACCTGTGCCCTGGAATACCCCGTAATTTTCTGTATATACTGCTGTATCACCCCTTTCTCAGCTTTCTTTAGCCTAAGATAGCTAAACCTGACCAGCACTGTCTCTGTCCATTTGTACTTTTCTTCAGCAGATAAACCTCTGAACTCTAGTGTCTTACTCCCTTCCAGAAATTTTTTAACTTGTTCTACCTTCTGTAATTGTCCATCGTTCATGATCAGTAGCATGTCCTAATCATAAACGAGTTGCCCTAATTTCTAAGGCTCATCTTGCCTTAGAAATCAATACCTTCTTCAGGCTCATCTTGTATTGGAAGAGACTTATACTTGACAACTTGCTAATGGACAGTTATGGTTCATAACCACTTGATAAATCCAGAAAAGAAAGGAGGAGTCAAATGCAGGTGATAGCAGTTATTTCTTTAATACTTGCAGTGGTGGGTGCTCTTAACTGGGGTCTTGTTGGTTTATTCAAGTTTGATCTAGTTGCC
>DUEE01000015.1 GCA_011170285.1 Dehalococcoidia bacterium | reverse complement strand
CTATCAGGGCATTTGTCGAGTATTACAACTACTGGCGCTATCACGAAGGACTGGGGAATGTCACACCTTATGACATGTACACGGGCAAACATCTTGAGATAATACAGAGAAGAAAGGAGGCGAAAAAGAGGACATTACAGGTAAGAAAGGATTACAATAGAGTCGTCAGGGAGCAGGGCAATGGCCTCTGAGTGTCCGTTAACTCAATGGCCTGAACTGTCCCACTTTTGCTGACTACATACACTCCAGGTCTTTTAATAGACCGTCTCTGATGATGACCTTTCGCGGATCGAAGAAATCCCAGGGTTCTATCTCACCCAACTCTTCTGCAGCGATGGCGCGCCTTAGGTAATGAACCGCCATTATTCCGATTCTGCCAATTCCTGGCCACCCGCAAATTAAGTCTGGTCTCTCCAGTTTTGGTTCTTTATACAGCTTGATTGCCATCCCTGCATCCCTTACCGAACTTTACTTCCAACTATTTTCGATGTCTCTCCTTATTATACCCTTACGAGAGCTAACCATCTACCCCAACACCTGAGGGGACGGCTGGTGGGTAACAATCTAGATATCCTAATAAATGTCAAGCGTAATGTTCACTTGTTAACTTACTGCTTCTTCCTTGCCGCCGAAGAGCCGTCAGCATAAAATGGAAACGGTTGGAAGGAGTTCGAATCCCACCGGGCGAGCCAATTATCCTGTTTCCCAAATCCAACCTCCCATGAGCACCTGCTATGTGATAGCAATGGGACTATAGTCATCCAACGAAAGTGCGCATCAAAAAGTACCAATGGGGGATTCACCGGATGGGGAAAATACATTATTGTATACCTAGGTAGTGCTGAGGGTGCGTCAATATGCCTGTAATAATAAATACCCAAACCTATTATAGAACTGCTGAAGTCTGCCAAATGGTTGGCATAAGTAGAAATACTCTATTTCGCTGGTTCAAGGAAGGCATCTCGAAGGAAGCTCAACACAGAGATAGGAGAGGATGGAGGCTGTTTACTGAAGATGAAATAAATAGATTGAAGATGGAAGTCAACCAGATCAATAAACTAAACAATTTGGGGCCACGAAAGGGTTAATCGATCAGGCGCTTGTCTTTGAGAGAGAAATGAGAAACGCTGATAAGCTAAGCTGGGGTTCAACTTCTGTTAGCTTTGATAGGATTCTGAGTTGTGTTTCTGAAAGGGGAACTGAGATGTACGCGATAAGCAAAGAGGAAATCAATGAAATAGTTAGTAATGATGGTGAAGCGAGAGGGATCTTGCTTTACACCGATGCAGAGTATATTCGGCGACACGAAGGCGAGAAAACGCTACGGCGTGTTGAGGAAGCGACTGAAGAAATGGGCTACCCTATAGATTATGGCAAAGTGAAACTGATGGATTGGTATCCCATAGGTCTTCGTCTTATTTCCCTGCTTGCTATCACAAAAGTACTAAACTGGGATGATGAACAGCTAAAGGAGATGGGCAGGTCAGCACCAAAATATTCAATTATTACCAAGTTGATGCTTCGGTATTTTGTCAGCCTAGGCACACTTGTGGAGAGGGTGCAAACCTACTGGGACAAAAACTATACCGTAGGTTCTATCACCGGGAGCCTTATCGATAAGTCAGTGTTTATCTGTTTGAAAAGTTGCCACATTCCTCGGCTACTATTTCCCTATCTAGAGGGCTACTTTGTTGGGGCAATGGGCCTGGTTATCGGGAACCACAAACAGATAAGGTTGGAAGAAACTAAGTGGATGCATAGAGACGGCAGATGCCACGAATTCGTACTCAGGTGGTAGAATTGGCAGACGATTTGAAGAAGAAACGGGACATTATCCAGCAGCTAACCGTTGACCTAGAAGACCTTTCCTCATATATTCTTGACCTAATGGGTACTATTCCGCACCCTGTCTACGTCGTCAACGCTACAGGCATTATAATAGATGGCAACGAAGCCTTAGAGCAACTAACTGGTTGGTCATTAGAAGAGTTGCTGGGACAGAGACATCGTGTCATATTCGCTGAGGAGGCGACAGCGGAGGAAGTAGAAAAAGAGACGGTAGAAAAGGGTTACCTCAAGGGGAAGGAGCTAATGTTGCTTACTAAACAGGGGGAAAGAATCCCGGTATGTATGTTTACACGTGCAAGAACTGATGACGCAGGGAATGTGTCTTATGTAGCTACCCTTATAGATATGACCGAGCACCAGCGGACGGAGGGGGAGCTGCGGCAGAGTGAAAAACGCTACCGCCTCTTGGCTGAGAATGCAGCAGATGTTATTTGGACCGTGGATATGAATATGCGGCTCACCTACATCAGTCCTTCTGTTACCCACCTGCTAGGCTACAGCGTTCAGGAATCCATGGCCAAGAAGATGGAAGAAGTCTTTACCCCTGCCTCGTTTGAGGTTGCCATGAAGGCTCTCGCAGAAGAAGTGGCCATAGAAAACATGGAAAATAAGAACCTGTCCAGGTCGCGGACGCTGGAGCTTGAGTTGATTTGTAAGGATGGCTCCATAATCCCGGTCGAGATTAATTGTAGTTTCCTACGTAATCCTGATGAACGGGCCGTTGAGATTTTGGTGATAGCCCGTGATATCAGCGAGCGCAAGCAAGCCGAGGAGAGGGAACGACAGATGCAGCAAGAACTCAGTCTCTCCAGTCGATTAGCCAGCATTGGAGAACTGGCATCCGGCGTCGCCCACGAGATAAATAACCCGCTCACCGCCGTCATCGGTTTCTCCCAGATGCTGATGGGGAGGGATATTCCTAAGGACATACAGCAGGATCTGAAGATAGTAAATGACAATGCTCAGAGAGTAGCCAAGATTGTGAAGAACCTACTTATCTTTGCCCGCCAGCGTGAGGAGGCTAAAGAATATGTAGATATTAACTCCGTTGTATTAAGAGTCCTCGAGCTACGTACTTACGAGATGAAGCTCAGTAATATAGCGGTTATCACCCAGCTTACCCCTGATCTGCCCTGGACCATGGCTAATACTGGCCAACTCCAGCAGGTGTTTCTTAATATAATCCTAAATGCCGAGCAAGCGATGACGAAGGCACATAATAAAGGGAAACTCTCGGTTAAAACCCAGCAGATAGGCAATAATATCAGGGTATCTTTTGAAGATGATGGCCCCGGTATAGCCAGGGAGAACCTAGATAGCATATTTGACCCCTTCTTTACTACCAAAGGTGTAGATGGAGGGACGGGGCTGGGACTCAGTCTCTCCTATGGCATTATCAAGGAGCACAACGGAGGAATCTACGCTAGGAGTGAGTTAGGCAAGGGGGCTACCTTTTTTATAGAGTTACCTATAGTGCCTGAAGTCCAGCAACTGAAATTGGCTGAAACGGTTGTTGAGGAACCGAGGAGGGTAACCGGGGCAAGAATAATGGTAGTAGATGACGAACTAGCCATTTGTCAATTCTTAGCCCGGGTGCTAACCCAAGATGGGCATAATGTAGAGACCATAGATAACGCTAGTGCTGCTCTAGAAAGGTTAGAGCGTGAGCGGTACAACCTTATCCTGGTGGATATCAGGATGGAGGGTATGGGTGGTATCGAGCTGTATAGACATATGAGGAAGATAGCCCCATCCCTACAGAGGAGGGTGGTCTTTATTACCGGTGATACTATGACACCCGGTACCCGGAATTTCTTGGACAGTATCAAAGCCCATTGTATACCCAAGCCCTTTGATACTGAGCAGTTAAAGAACGATATAAATCGTATATTAACCTAGGATGCATAGAGGCTCACGATGCGAGATATCGCCAGGACCCTTGAAGTCTGATGGGCAGCAAGAGGTATAATATCGATTTCCACAAGTCTCCGGGTATCCCGAGCTGGCCAGTATCTGCACGCAGATACCAAGCCTTTTTATTGACGACTGGATATTTTGCACTTACCAAGCCTCTCCCTTAATCATGACATGCGCAATATTAGCTTTGACTCTTCCCTATCCTGTACATCTTGGTTCTACATACAGGGCATACACCATGAGTCGCCGGCCTACCATTCTTCATAGTTATGCTCTTGGCATTTTTCATGTCTCGTTTGGCCCCTCACTGTAGTATCCAACTCACTGCGTCTGAAAAGGTTTAAGCCAGCCAAATTTGCAGACTAATTAAAGGAGGTATCCCAATGTCAATTGCCCCGGTTTGCAAGATGGAAGTGGAAGAGAGTAAGGCAGCAGCTACCTCTCAGTATAAAGGGAAGAAATACTACTTCTGCGCTGTCGGTTGTAAGAAAGCCTTTGACCAAAACCCGGAGAAATACCTAGCTGCAGAAAAGAAACAGGGTTAGTGTACCGAGCAGAGTGGAGGGGTGAAACTCCATTAACAGGCTATGTTGACAGTCGTTGTAGGTAGCGATGGGCCTGAAGCGCGGCTTTAGCTCCTTCACCAGCGGCAACTACTATCTGTTTCTCAGGGACATTAGAGGCCAGCGGTCTGGCACATACTCTATAATCTTCTTTATGTCTCATAAATATTACTCATCTATCTGACACTACTTTAAATGCTTTGCGAAGGTCTTTCTGGTAATAAGTGAGATCCATACTAATGAGAGCATTATTGGCACCTCAGTTAATACCCCTACTACTGTAGCTAATGCTGCTCCAGAAGCAACTCCGAAGAGGGTTGTAGCAACGGCGATGGCAACCTCAAAATGATTGCTACCAGCGATGATGGCAGCTGGAATTGCATCACCATACCTGAGTTTCATAATCCGGGCGGCGAGGTAGGTAACGCCGAATACAACTAGGATATTGACCAGTATCGCTAGGGTAATCATCCCGATAATTGCTGGCAATTCAACTATAATATGACCCTGGTAGGTAAACAATACTACCAGTGTAATAAGCAGAGCGGCCACGGAGACCTTCCCTAATGAAGATTCCAGCCTGCTTTCGAACCACTCTATCCCCTTCTTTTGAATTGTCCATCTCCTGGTTAGGTACCCAGCTATCAGCGGCGTGACAATGTAAATAGTAACCGAAAGAGCGATGGTATCCCAGGGGACACTTATACCGGAAATTCCCAGTAACAGTACGGCCAAAGGTGCATACAGCACGACCATGGTAAGCGAATTTATCGCCGTCATTACAAGGGTATGTCCCATGTTCCCTTTAGCCAGATAGCTCCAGACCAGCACCATCGCGGTGCAGGGGGCAACTCCGAGGAGTATCGTCCCGGCACGGTATTGCTCAATCTGCTCCGGTGTTAAGGAACTTTTAAAGATAACGCCGAGGAAGAGCCAGGCAAACAGCGCCATGGTGAAGGGCTTGATTGCCCAGTTGGCAAATAGTGTAAGTCCGATGGGTTTCGGCGATTTCAGGGCGTTTTTTATTTCATCCCAGCTTATCTGCACCATAATCGGGTAAATCATGGCAAATAGCAGTATGGCAATCGGGATAGAAACATTCGCTACTTCAAGTTTCGCGAGGATATCGGAAAGACCGGGGAAAAGCCTCCCCAGGCCGATTCCAGCTCCGATGCATAATGCTACCCACAAGGTCAGGTATTTACCCCATATCCCGAGTTTTCTCTCTTTTTCAGGCATTAATTCCTCCTTTTTATCAATCCATTGTATATTTATGTTGGAAAAAGCTTCTCTATCTAGCAGTGCCCGGAATTATGCACGAAAATGAATAGAACCGTTTTCATGTTTTCCCCCAGAGTATGATTACGTCGATATCTGTTCCGCGGCTAATGGATTGGCGCATTGAGGTCCAAGGCGTTGCGCTTCTTTAAGACGCTCCCGGTCAAGAGAAGCTAGCTTATTGTCCGCCAACCCGAACTCTACAGCGTTCAGAAAGAGAGAAAGATGATTTGGAAGACTGGATTTATCTATTGAATAGTACGCCCAAAGCCCCTCTCCTCGTACTTTCAAGAAACCGGCATCATATAGTAAATTCAAATTACGGGAAGCCCTAGTCTGGGAGACGTTGAGCACCTGCATTACTTCACAGACGCAACACTCTCTTACAAGCAGGAGGTTCAATATTCTTAACCTGGTTTCATCAGATAAGGATTTAGCTGCTTTTACTAGATCACGCACAGCCTGCACCTCTATATGCGCTTATTTAATTATAGTTTAGTAAAGTCGTTGCCTATTATCAAGGTGATAATTCTTAAGGCTTTGTAGGAAACTACACGAAGGTTATTGAAAGGACTCTTTCTGAAAGCAGGCGGCGACGATTACGAAAGGTTCCAAGTATCGTTCCCTTGTATCGACTTCAGGTAACAAATACTCATCCCTGAAAACGCTGACTTTGTCAAGTTCTACCAGGTTAACACCTATTCATCCCTTCGTAGCTTATCAAGCCACAATATGTCGTTCAGGCTGGGGCTGCCTAATCATTTTAACGGT
>DUEE01000014.1 GCA_011170285.1 Dehalococcoidia bacterium | reverse complement strand
TACCCTGGCTTTAAATGATGGGCTGTGTTTCCTTCGGTTTTGTTTCATGTCCTGCTCCTCCTTCCTTTGTTATTTTAGGAGCAGAACCCGCTCTTAACAACCTGTCCAAATTTCGGGGACCACCTCACTCGTCCAGTGCTAGTATATAGAAATTATGTCACTACCATCAAAGAATTGATACTGCATGCAGCGCATGTCCAAGGTGCAGTTCATGTTGGGATGGCAAAGGATGAAAAGGACAAGGCTTTGGAACAATTGACAGAAATTATTGGTATAGGTGGTCTGCCTACGGGATTTCGCCAATTGCGCGTAATAGGGAAAATCGTCAGGAAGGGTTGAGAGCAGTGATTGAGGGGGATAGGTTTCAAACAATTCCTTGATAAATGGCCGTTGATAGAGTTAAGATATAAATATGAAGTCAGTGCTAATCCATAGCTGTTGTGCTCATTGCGCTGCCTATACAGTTGACTACTTTCGACGGCAGGAATATGAGGTTACTGCCTTTTGGTATAACCCCAATATCCACCCCTACATGGAGCACCAGCACCGTCTGGAAGCAATGCAGTCTCTGGCTCAAGAAATGAATTTACCACTCGTTATAACTGAGGGTTATGATATGATTAGCTACTTTCGCCAGGTGGTAGGGCATGAATCCCAGCGCTGCCAATACTGCTTTGAGCTTCGCTTATCAAAAACGGCTGAAATTGCTCACCAGATGGGTTTTGGTGCCATCACCTCCACTTTACTTATCAGTCCCCACCAGAAACATGACCTGCTCCGGGAAATTGGCAATAAGGTGGTTGAGGAAAAGGGCGTAGATTTCATGTATGCTGACCTCAGAAAACGCTACTCAGATAGCCGCCACATGACTAAGGGGCTAAATCTCTACCGCCAACAATACTGCGGCTGCGTTTATAGTGAGTGGGAACGCTATGCCAATATAAAGATAGAGTGAATGATGGGCAAAGTAAGGGGGAATCTCCAATTGAGATCCCCCGCTTGATAGTTGAGATATATAGGTTGCCTTACTAGGCTAGCTCAAATGGTTCCACTCCTAACCTCACTCTCTTAGCTAACAGAGTGCCATCATCCCTTTCCACATAGATAGCCACTACCTTCTCGCCCTCTTGCAAACCGGGAGTGCCACACAGGACAAAAATGGTATGACTATTATAGGTGAGGGTAACGTCGCCATCTTCGGCACTTGGACTTGACAGCGGCGAAATAGTAATTTGCATAGCGGCCTTATTTATATTAAACACAGTACCACTGACACGAGCGTAAGTGGTTGGTTTCATAATTACTACTGTCTTTGCCAGATAGCTATTTTCTCCTCCCACCGCTCTCAATGCTACATGAGTGCCGACGGCAATGTCACCAAAGGTAGCCTTTTCGCCAAGGAAACGAAGTTGCTTCAGGTTCGGTTGTTGCTTAAGCATATCCATAGCCCTTTTCTTTAGTTGAGACATCTGGTTTATCGCTGAGTCTATTTGGACTTCGGGTTGCTTCAGTTGCATTCGATGCCGAACTAAAGCCACCAGCCTCCCCGGGACATACAGCTTGAAGTATCTGGTATCGTTATTTACTGATATGGAAGGATTCTGCTCGCCAGACTGGATAATAAAGGATTCCTGGCCCTTATCAATGCTGACTACTTTACCTCTCAATACTTCAGTTGGTATATCACTAGCCTGAAGCGGTGCCGAATCTGAGGCTGCTAGCCCGGGAAGCGCTATACCTAATACCAAACCGAGAGCCAGTATTGATACTCCAGCTATCGTTGATATCTTCATAGTTCTACCCTTACCTCCTGTTTAATAATTATCCATCAGCCTGGGATAGCATAAAACACCTGAACAGTAAGTCTAAGCTCCATCTCTCCAGGGCTAATTGGTGTCTCAGGTACTGCTCCTGCTGTCTCATACATGTAATCGCGTGGGTAGATAGGGTATGGGATACCCTCTGAGATATAGGTCGGTTTACCCAAAGTAACCCCAGCTAGCTCAGCCAGTTGCTCCGCTTTAACTTTGGCATCAGCCATTGCCTTTTGTCTCGCCTCCTCATAATAGGCAGTGGATTCATCTACAGAAAAGCTTATGCCATCTATACGGGTGAGGTCTCCCCCTGCCTCAACTACGGCGTCAATAATGGCGCCAGCCTTGTCTATGTCCCTTATCTTGGCAGTTACCTTATTAGTTACTCGGTAGCCAATTACCACCTCTTCTTCTCTTTCTCTATTCCACTTTGTTACTTGGCGAATATTAAAATACTGCGTCTGAATGTCATTTTCAGCCACGCCATTATCAATCAAGCTGTCCATTACCTTAGTCATCGCTTCAGTCGCTTGCATTTGAGCCTCAGCTACAGTTGCTGCCTGAGCGGCAATGCCTAGCCTCAAGGTAGCGATGTCAGGCACCGCCATCGCCTCTCCTTCGCCGGTGACCTGGATGCCCTCCTGCTGGCTGACCAAGTTTACCTGTGCTGGGGTGGCGCAGCCACACAAGCCAACTATGGCTAACACTAATGCCAGACTTATCCCCAGAAACCAATTCTTTTTCATCTTAACCCTCCTGTTTATAATTCTTTTCTACTACTATATAACGAAGAAGTCGTCAATTGGTTAGTGGCTAATCCAAAGCCATGAGGGCTTTCTCATAGCCAGCTACCGATATAGCAATTGCCCGACGGAGGGCAGGCTTAACCGAGTCTGGTGATTTCTCCAGCGCCGCTCGAAGAGCAGCCGGGTGATTAATGGCATAACTAGCTATCATTATCCTGAGATTAACTCGACCATTAGCTTGAATATGGACATCATTGTCAACGCCAGCTTGCTCAGATGGTACCATTAGAATGCTACCATCCTTCCTCTGACCTGAAATCAAGCTTGCTATCATTACAAGGTGATTGTCCAAGCGCTGGATAACATTCTCCACTTGCTCTGGCTTGTTTTTATTAGCTATATAAACTATCTCTGCCACTCTCCTATCGGCCAACCTGAGACATAGCCTTGCCTTCCCTATGTCGGAGGGGGTTAGTATTAACTGTACTTGCTCTGTTGCCAGCTTTACTGGGTAGAGAGGATTATCGGGCATACTATTACTTGCCGCTGCTACTGTGCCACCTCCAGCCAACAGGAGAACAAAGACTACAGTTACTGCTGTTACCCACCGTCGTTGCCAGCCAAAGAAGGAGCGACTTTTCTTAGACTCCATTGCCTGAAGTGCCGAATGGAATTGGTATCTGGCTTTAGCTCTGAAGTCCGGGTGGGGTTGAATAACTGACGCCTGCCTAACTGCCACAGCCGTTTGGAGTAGTGGCTCAAGCTCGGCGGCTAAGTCAGGGTAACTCGCCAGACACTCCTCTATGGTACCACCCTTAACCAGCCGCTCTAGGCATTCATCCAGGATGTCATTGAAATCTCTAGACTTCTTCATTATCCTATCCCACCGATAGTACTTTACGCAGAGCCACTATTGCGCTATGCTGTAGTGCCTTTACCGCTCCCTCGCTTTTACCCATAGCCTTTGCCACCTGGGTAGTGGACAGCTCGCTAACAAAACGCAAGGCAATTACTTCCTGCTGTGCCTTGGTCAACCGCTTGGTAGCTAACATTAGCTGTTCAATATCAAGCTTCTTCTCAACTACTAGCTGGGGGTCACTCTTACTAATAATCAACGACTCATCCAGTGACTCAGTAGCCTGCCTCGTTTTCTTTCTCAGGTAGTCAACCACCTGGTTATGAGCAATACGAAATAACCAGGCTGAGAAGGGTGCTCCCTTCCATCTGAAGGAAGAAATGGACTGCAGTGTATTGAGAAAGACCTGCTGAGTCACATCCTCCGCCTCTGTCTCATTCCCTATTCGGAGAACCACATAGCGATAAATCTTGTCAAAATACTCCTCATACAACTGGGCGAAAGCCCCTTGGTCTCGCTGTTGTGCTCGCCGGACTAGGCTCTCCTCATCTTGCACCTGACAACCCCCTGGCCATTAACCACAATTATGGTGTTATCCTGTGCATATAGTATAACGAAGGTAACCTTGAAAAGATAGATTTTAAATACCCTCAGGAAATAGACTGTGCTACAATAATCTTCAAAGCAAAGCTTTGTGGGGGATATAAACTTGCCTTACTCTGTACGCCTAATGTGCAAAGAAGACATTGCCCAGGTTACCGAGATTGACCGTGAAGCCTTCCCTACCCTATGGGCACCGGCTAACTATCAGCATGAGTTGCAAAACCGGTTAGCCCACTATATCGTAGCTTACAATGAGGAGAAAACGGTTGACGAGCCTAATACAGAAGCTGTACCGGAGAAACACCGCTCTGGGCTGCTGTCCAAGGTGAGACAGTTATTTAACCATAACCGTTTCTTTGCCCCTGAAGTGCCCCCGTCAGGTAAACAATATATTATCGGTTTTGCTGGCTTCTGGATTATGGCCGGTGAAGCCCACATAATCAATATTGCAGTACGGGAAGTCTACCGCCTCCAGGGAGTAGGAGAGTTACTGTTTATATCAATTATAGACATGGCTACCGAGCTACATGCTCAACTAATGACCCTTGAGGTGCGTGCCTCTAACACCGCTGCCCAGAGCCTTTATTACAAGTATGGCTTTGCCCGGGTAGGTCTGCGCCGTGGCTACTACTCAGATGTCAAAGAAGATGCCACCTTAATGTCCGCCGAAAATATCACCTCAGCCTCATTTCAGGCACGCCTTCAACAGTTAAAGCAAGCTCACTCTAGAAAATGGGGTATAACCCTCTATTAGATTCCCCGATAGCTACACTACATAGGTTACAAAGCCTGACAAAGTTAAATAAGCTGGCAATAGGGTGTTAGGAGGCAAAACCACCGCCCTCTCTGACTGGCTCTTTCCTGCTTTTGTTTAGCTGTAGCCACTCTTCAAGCCCCTGCTTGCTTTTAGCCAGCGGGTCTTTTAATCTATCCACCCGGATACTAGCTAGGTAACTTACCGATTTATGCTGCTTAGCTACATCTATCTCCCGGTTAAACTCCTCAGCAATTTCATAAGCACCAGCCAGGGTAGCGTGCAGACTCTGGCCTATGTAATCCATTTTATCCTTATTCCTCTTCCAGTTTCCTGTCTTAAACTTCTTGGTTTGCCACTGTAAGGCAAAGGCTTCTATATACTTCTGATTAGTCTCTATCTCGGACAGCAGACTACGAACCACTGTTAGCCTTCTTTTTTGTTCCTGCTGCTTCCTAAAGAACACATTAACCAAAATAAGAATAATTATTGGTACCAGATAGCCTAAAACTTTACCTATTTCACTCCAGTCAAAGTCCATAGGTTACTCCCTTATCTCAGGTCTAAGGTTAAATTTAACCATAGTATTATACGCTATGTCTATAGGCGTGATAGACAAATATCTTGACAATCAGAGTTATAATTTAGTGTTAGAATAAAGCAAAGAGGAGGGAAAAGTACTACCTTTCTACTGCTTCAATAATTTTTCTAGCCATTTTTCTACTGTATCGTAAAATTCCTCGGTTAGTTTTGGTGGATGCTTCATTCCTTCTATAATTACTAACTCTTTCGGCTCTTTCGCTTTCTCATAAAGCATTTCTGCCTGTTCAATATCAACCAAGGAGTCTTTTGTACCTTGCATTATAAGTAATGGGATTGGTGAAACTTGCTCTATTACTGCTACCGGTTGGGGAAATTCCGGAGTATTGTCTAATCTGACCCATGGTTGAAGTACCATTCTGCCGAACCGATTGGTAACTAGCCAAAATAACCATTTGGCCGTGGGCTTGGTTAGTTCAGTATTGGCGGGAACACTAACAGTGACCAATGCATCAATATCATGAAACTTTGCCGCTTCATAAATGCCCTCAATGCCGCCCAAAGAAAATCCTACTACGACGACTTTTTCGTATTTGCTGTTTTTTGCATAATCTACAACTGCTTTTATATCGTAAAATTCATCCAAGCCATTGAAAACACCAAGACTATCTCCGTGTCCACGAAAATCAAAGGTTATTATATCCCAACATTTAGACAGTCTTTGCGCAAGTTTTTTGATATAAGGTCGGTGTTTACTCCCCATAAAACCATGAGCCAGTATGCAAACATTTGGTTGATTACATAGAAATTGGCTCACGCTTATAGTTATGCCGTCTTCAGTAATTAATGTAAATTCCTTAATGCTAATTTCTTCACCCGTAATTCCAGGCGATGTTGCGCACCCGCTAGACGAAACTAATATGGTAAGGATCATCCCAACTACGAGCATTTTTATTCCATTCATTATTCGGTTGCCAGATTCCTCCTCTAACAATTTAGTATAAAATTTGTTTTGAATTAAGCAACAAGCTGGGTAAATTCAATCGTTCTTCCTCACCAGCAGGCATATATTTCGGGAGAAGAAGTCTATCGGGAAGCGGCATTTCCCTTATCAGCTAACATTGTTTGAATTTGGCTTTCAGGGCTTCTATTTCTTGCTGTCGGTCAAATTCCTCCTGGCTAAGAGGTTGGCAAGACTTAAGCTCGTTATTCTCCATTTTAATAGTGAATAGCTCCCTGCATTTCCAGCATCGGTACGGACCCTCATAACTTGAGTCAGCTAGGGAAAAACTACCCTCGGTGCCACACTTAGGGCATTTGATTTTGACCATCATAACTTGACCTCACTCCTTTCATTTATTTAGCCATTACTCAAATAGCACAACACCCGAAAAGAATCTATTAGCTATTATTCCAGCTATTGGTGGGAATAAAAAGGTGCATGCCAGACGAATCAGCCAGAATTTCCATCCCATTATGCCTATTCCCAGAGGCAACTGAGTAATTGCCCACAATGACCAGCCAGTTAGGAAGGCTACCATAGTGCCGATACTGGCTCCAGTGCGTAATAGTCCGGCAGCGATTGGTAGGACAACATAGGGACCACCTGGCATAATACTACCAACTACTGTGCCAATTAAGATACCTCGGAGACCAGATTCGACGCCTATCCACCTGGATATCATTTCAGCCGGAATAAGAATTTGAATCATACCAGCTATAATAAATGCGAAAATTAGTAGAGGGGTAATCTGTAGTAGTATGTTCCCGGCTGATTTTAACCCCAAGATATGCTCCCCGCCTCCTCTTTGATAGGCAATAATGAGAAGGACAATGGCAATTACGCCCATTATTATTGTTGGGATAAGCATTTGCCGGAACCTCCTGCTCTTACTCATCTTACTTCTCCCCGCTGTCTGGCTCATCATAGTTGTGGTGGGTAATATTGTCAATTTAGCTGTAAGGAGGTTGTTTGGAAACCTATCCCCCCCACGAAGTAGCAGGTAATAAAAGAGAGTTAAAGAGAGGCTTCGCCTCTCTTACATACCAATTCCCCCTCTCCTTGGGAAGGAGGGGGGATTAAGGGGGTGAGGTTTATAGAGAAGCTAGAGGACTTTCTCTTATCAGTGTAAACTGGATAAACTGTATTTTTTGTTTTGATTAGTTAGGTGGTCAAGATTCGTTTACTTTCTGTAACACCTTGTCAAATTTTGTTGGATGATTCTGAATAAAGTCCTGTAATCTCTCGTTAGTTCTCTTCTCTTTCTTTTGCTCTGGTGATGCGGAAATATGGTCTCTAAGGATAGAATGTAGTTCTTTTAGCTCTTTGCATATTTCTATAACTTCTTTATCATTGGTAATTCTATTGAAATTATCAAAATTTTTGAATTGCTTTTTTCTTACATAATTTTCTAAATATAGAAGCTTCTCCTCAAGATACATTGCTACAAACTGAATCTGGTTTGCACTAGCTATTATCCAATTATGATCTTCCTTTTCTTCAAGGATAGGGCTAAGACGGTCAGAGTCAGTAAGTTCGACTACATACGAACTAAACATATAGAAGGCATATAATATAGCATTATAAACTTGAATACCAAAGGGCAGCAGTTTTGGAAATGAAGCGTAGGCTAGCTTGTAGTCAAATGATATCAAGTCATGAATTGGCTCTATCTCACGAATCTCTTTTAGTTTGAGAGGTAGTTGCTCCAACTGTCCTCGTTTCTTTAGTAGTAAGATTTCTCTATTTATCTTGTCTATAGTTAGAAAGCTCAATTTGCCGTAATATGACAGACTAGACATTATTAGGCTTATCCCATTATTGATGTAAGTATCTCGGATTTCTCGGTTAACATCAAACTTTAGCTTCGCTTTTTGGTCAAGGTGATGAGTCCATAGACTTAGTAACA
Source organism: Dehalococcoidia bacterium (assembly GCA_011170285.1). GTDB lineage: Bacteria > Chloroflexota > Dehalococcoidia > Dehalococcoidales > W498 > W498. Next base: position 134,839 of record DUEE01000014.1, on the reverse strand, counting down.
ATATTAATATAACACTGCCAACTACTGAGTAGATAATTACTAGAGGTGTTGAGAACCATATGCTTAATTCGGTTCCATTCATATGGCTAACAATATTTTAGTTACCCTCCGTTTGTCAATATAGCCACAAAGAAACAAACTAGTTATTTTAATTAATCCCCCTTCTTCACCAGAAGACATATATTCCTGGAGAAGAGCTTTATTGGAAAGTGATAGGAGCTTTCGGGGAAGGATTTAACTACCTCAAAGCCAGCCTTCTTTACCATCCGCTCTAATTCATGGTAGGAGAACAGGTAGTAGTAGCGATACAGGGTTTTATCCCGTTTTCGCCAGGGCACAGCTACCTCACGGCGGCTAAGCCAGAACCTGGGTTGCCACCGATTCCACACCGTGATAAAGGCTTCACCGCCCGGCTTCAATACCCGCCTCAGTTCATTTAGTGCTGCTTGCCCTTCCTCCTTACCTCTTATATGGTGATAGGTGGCTACTGAGATTGCCCAGTCAAAGGTTGCATCACGATAGGGAAGGTAACTAACTTCTGCCAGTGACAGCTTTACCGTAAAAATGAATTTTTGGGAGTATTTTTGGGCAAATCTCAGCATCTCGGGTGAAAAGTCCAGGCCATATAAATCAAAACCATCTTTAAACGGCAAAAAGTCGGGACCATGGGCACAGCCAATGTTTAGTAGCTTGCCCTTCTGCCACTTATGCGCCAGTGCTTCTAGCTCGGCACGGAAGATAGACCAGTGCCTGAAGTTATACCAACCCGGGGCTATCTGGTTAAAGACTTCTCTAGTCACCCTATCCCCTTTATCCTTCACCTGTGAAGGATTTATCCCCTTCCCCTCTGAGGGGAAGGGGAATTAGTTAATTTAGTTGCTTGAGCCCTTCAGGTGAATTTCTGTTTGTTGCTTTAATCTGCTAGACTGTTTATGGCATAACATGAAGAAATTTGCAAGAACTATATCTGGAGTTACCCCAGTAGCGGTTATGACCTTGCCTATGAAGTGCCCGGGACAATGCATATATTGTCCCACTTACCCATCTATACCCCAGAGTTATACCCCAGAGTCGCCAGCAGTACTACGGGCTAAGAGGTGCGGCTATGATGCCAAGAAGCAGATTGAGCTCAGGCTTAAGGTTCTATCTGAAATGGGACACCCCACAGATAAGGTTGAGCTGATAGTAATGGGTGGCACCTTCCTCGCTTACCCTGAGGATTATCAATACCAGTTTATTAAGGATTGCTTTGATGCCTTAAATAGTGAGGAATCTTCTACCCTGGAAGGGGCAAAACGGCTTAACGAAATGGCTAACCATCGCTGTACCGGGCTGTGCATAGAAACCAGACCTGATTGGTGTCAGCAAGAAGAGATAGATAGGATGCTTGAGTTTGGCACTACCAGGGTAGAGCTTGGGGTTCAGACCTTAGATGACGAAATTTACCGACTGGTAAGAAGAGGGCACAAGGTGGAAGATGTGGTTAAAGCTACCAGATTGCTCAAAGAGCATGGCTTTAAGGTGCATTACCACTGGATGCCAGGGTTACCAGACTCAACCCAGGACAAGGATTTAGAGCTATCGGCAAGGTTATTTAATGATAACAGCTTCAAACCAGATGGCTTAAAGCTATATCCCACTATGGTAGTGGAGGGCACTGAGTTGGAGAAATGGTATCGGGATGGGCGCTACCACCCATACCCGCCTGACGAAATGATTAGTTTACTTATTGATATTAAGTCCATTGTGCCTAAATACGTTAGAATCTCAAGGGTATTGCGTGACATTCCAGCCAAGTTTATTGTGGGTGGTTTAAAGGATTCACTGCGGGATGTGATTAAGCAGCGAATGGAGCGGCAAGCCATGGAATGTAAGTGCATCAGGTGTCGGGAGTATGGTCACCGAGCACGCAATGGTTGGGAAATAGGTTCTCCTCACCTGGTGAGGATGGACTATGAAGCTTCAGGAGGTAAGGAGATTTTCCTATCCTTTGAGGATGCAAATGAAACACTATTTGGCTTGTTGCGGATGAGGATTCAATCTAAGCCCATAATCTCGCTAGGAAAGCAGGTTGAGGAAAGTTTAGCGCTTATAAGGGAGCTGCATATATACGGTCCCGAAGTTTCCCTCACTGAGCAGAAACCAGAAGCAGCCCAGCATAAGGGTTTAGGCAAGGCATTAGTGAGGGAGGCTGAGCGAATTGCTGGCGATGAATTCCAAGCACAACAAATGGTAGTTTTGAGCGGGGTTGGAGCCAAGGAATACTATCGCTCTGAGCTTGGCTATGGCTCGCAGGGAGAGTATATGGTCAAGAATATGTAGCTTTATATTTCGAGGGCTAGTCTTCACCCCGTTCAATCTGCTCCAATCTAGCATCCCCAATGCCAAAGTGATGGGCTATCTCATGCCTTACTACCTTCTGTATCTCAGCAGTAATCTGGGCAACATACCTGCACTTAGCCTCAATCGGCTTCCGAAATATACTTATTTTATCCGGTGGCACCAATCCGTAATAACTACTTCGCCTAGTTAGCGGCACGCCCTCATAAAGCCCTAGCAAAGTCTCGTTATCCTTCAACCCTACCTGAGACAGTTGATATTCAGACGGCCAATCCTCCACCACCACATCAATATTTTCCAGCTTAGAGCTAAACTCTTCAGGTAGACTATCAACTGCCCTTGCCACCAGCCACTCAAACTTTTCCCTATCCATAGCGTAAGTCCTCACAGGAGGTAATAAACTTCAGGGTTACCCCATTAGGTTACACCTAGCGGTTATACTCAGGTGATAACCAAAGGCGGTTGGACTAGCTTAATATTTTTTGTTTGCAATAGATGCTCTCTTTTTATATATTATCCAACTGCGATAGGTCAAACTTCATGCCATCTCTGGCAGCAAGCACCCTGACTCCAGTCTGCTGAGACAACCTCTGGGCTATCTCCCACGGTTTTGCCTGCCACATAGTCATACCAAAATGGGTCAAAATGGCTACCTTGGGCTTTAGTTCCTTAATAATATGCTCAGCGTCAGGCACAGACAGATGGTCAAAGGGATGGTCAGCCTCCAGAAAGACTACATTTATAATTAACAGCTCGCCGCTATAGCTATGACACAATCCATCAAAGTAGCGTCCATCAGTAATGTAGGATAAAGTATGATTAGTAGTTGTGAAGACCATACCATAGGTTTCTACTCCGTGTATGTGCCGGATTGGAGTGGTAAAGGAAATATTGCCTACAGAGTAGGACTTACCCTCCTGCAAAATCTCAATACCCTCTATATAGTCTTTCAGGTAAGAGAAAATAACCGGCTCATTGCCTAGGGCATCAGCCGGAGCAAAGAACCAGCCATGCCGCTTCAATCCGCCTTGAGTCATTGCCTCAACCATAATATTAACATCTGCCGAATGATCCAGGTGGCGGTGCGATAGAATAATAGCGCTTAGCTTACTGGCTCTAAGCTTCCTTTTAGTTGACTGAACTATACAACCCGGACCAGGGTCGAGGAGAATTTCAGTACCACTTAAACTCAGCCACAAGCCACCCGAGGCTAGAATCTGGTTTGCCACCATTATTCTGGCACCAGCCGTCCCCAGAAATGTTATGGTATCGCCTGATTGGCTCTTATCCTCCATGGCTAATTAACTATAGACTATAGCTTTATTTTTTACAATTTCTTCATATCCTTTGACTGCTGAAGGTTGGGAGACTAAAATAGCATTATAACCCAGAAAGGAGAATGAAATAGAGCAAATTTGGGCACCGTGGCGAATAGAATACATCCTGATGGAAAAACCGGAGGGGTGTATTTTATGTGAAAAACCTGGGCAAAGTAATGATGCCCTAAACTACATTCTGTATAGAGGAGATAAAAACTTCGTTATTATGAATAGCTATCCCTATAACCCGGGTCATCTGATGGTAGCCCCCTATCGCCATGTAGCTAACCTGGAAGAGCTAACTGATGAAGAGCTCCACGAGCACTTTGAAACAATTCGCCAAAGTATCAAGGTTCTGAAGCGAGCATTCAACTCTGGCGGCTTCAACATAGGCATGAATATAGGAAAGGTAGCTGGAGCCGGTATAGATGAGCATGTTCACACTCATATTGTGCCCCGATGGCAAGGAGATACCAACTTTATGCCGGTAGTATCTGATATAAGGGTAGTCCCTGAAGCCCTGGCTGAAACCTATAAAAAACTAGAGGGCAAATTCTGAGTGAGGGTAAGTGCCCCCAATGGAATTCGAATCCATGTTGCCGGCTTGAAAGGCCAGTGTCCTAGGCCTCTAGACGATGGGGGCAGAGTATAAAAGTATAGCAGATATACGCCCAACCGACAACACCACACATATTATTCACCAATCTTTACTCTTTCTTTGTTATGAGAGTCCTACTATTTTCCCCAAGCAAACTATGGTAGACTCCACCAGGTAACAGCGCAATGAGAAGAAAAGTAAGCAAAGGAGGTAATGGGTCACTAAGGTACTGAATTAAAAAACTATTGACAAATAAGCAATACTATGCTATATCTATGTCTAATAGAATAGAGTAAAGGCTGTGAACAAGACTAGTAGGCTTCAAGCGAAGCTCAGAGAGTCGGGTAAGGTGTGAGCCGATGCTGGCGCAGGAGTTGAATGGGCTTGGGAGCTGCAAACCAAAAATCGTTAGATGAGTAGGCTTTGTCGCTAGGGAAGCGTTAACAAATCCCAGGGTATCGATTAAGCATCACCATAATGCTTAACTCCGTATCCGATAGAGATAGTCACTCTGAAATACCAGGGTGACTAAGAAGGGTGGTACCGCGAAGGATTACCCCTCGCCCCTTTGGGCGAGGGGTTTTTTTTATTACCGAGGAGATGACATGTATTATCCAAGCCTAGACGAGGTTCGCCGGTTAAGGAAATACGGCAATCTGGTACCAGTTTACCGTGAGATTATAGCTGACCTAGAAACACCGGTGTCAGCTTATCTCAAGATAGCTGCAGGTAATTACTCCTTTCTCTTGGAGAGTGTTGAGGGAGGGGAGCGGCTGGCCCGCTATAGTTTCATCGGTACTGAGCCTTCTCTCGTCCTCAAGACAAAGGGTGAGAATCCTGTTGACCCCTTACTACTGGTAGAGCAGAAGTTTAGCCAGTTCCGACTGGTGCCAATTGCCGGCTTACCCAGATTTCACGGTGGGATGGTCGGCTATCTGAGCTATGAGGCTGCCCGCAACTTTGAGAGATTACCCTCTCCTGACCATGACCCACTAGGTCTTCCTGAGTCGGTACTGATGCTGGCTGATACTCTCCTTGTTTTCGACCACCTCACTCACAAAATCAAGGTTGTTTCTCATGCTTACCTTGATGGTGATATTGAGCCGGCATATCTTCAGGCAACCAGCAAGATTGATAGTCTAGTTAACAGGCTGAAGCAACCTGTCCCGGCTGAGGTCCCACAGATAGGCTCATCCCCTCGGTCTCCAGTATCATCAAACCTTTCTCAGGTGGAGTTCGAGTCCAAGGTATCTCGAGCCAAGGATTATATCTATGCTGGCGATATAATCCAAGTTGTGTTATCCCAGCGGCTAGCCAAGCCGACAAATGCCAGCCCCTTTGCCATATATCGAGCATTACGCTCTATCAACCCCTCCCCTTATATGTTCTATCTCCATCTGGACGACTTCCATATTGTGGGAGCCTCCCCTGAGCTTCTGGTGCGGGTGGAGGATGGCGTGGTATCCAACCACCCCATTGCCGGCACCCGTCCTCGGGGAAAGGATATGGCTCACGACCTGTCTCTAGAGGAGGAACTCAGGAGTGATGAGAAGGAGCGTGCCGAACACATTATGCTCGTTGACCTGGGGCGTAATGATATCGGCAGAATCAGCGAACCAGGCACAGTTATGGTAACCCAGCTTATGGATGTGGAGCGTTACTCCCATGTTATGCACTTGGTATCCCATGTTCAGGGCAGGCTGAGAGTAGGGCTTTCCCAGTTTGACGCCCTACGTGCCTGTTTTCCTGCCGGAACAGTTTCCGGTGCGCCCAAGATTCGGGCTATGGAGATTATCGCTGAGCTAGAGCCAGATAAAAGGGGACCTTATGCCGGAGCAGTAGGCTACTTTGGCTTCTCGGGGAACCTAGATACGGCTATCACTATTCGCACCATCGTTATCACTAATGGTACTGCCTATATCCAGGCGGGAGGTGGGATTGTCGCCGATAGTATTCCTGAGCGTGAATACCAAGAAAGCTTGAGCAAGGCAAAGGCATTGCTTACTGCCATTGAGCAGGTGGAGGCTAGTTATGCTCCTGCTAATAGATAACTATGATAGCTTTACCTACAATCTCTTTCAGTATCTCAGCGAGCTGGGGGAGGAGATATTGGTAGCTCGCAATGACCAGGTAAGCCTGGATGAAATCGAGGCGAGGTCGCCCCAGCATATTGTCATCTCACCTGGTCCAGGCACCCCGGAGCAAGCTGGCATTTCCAATGATGTTATCCGTCACTTTGGCAGTCGGCTGTCTATTCTCGGCGTCTGCCTCGGTCACCAGTGTGTCGGCTACAGCTACGGAGCCAGGGTTGACCGCGCCAGTGAAATTAAACACGGCAAGTCATCACTTATTTACCATGATGGCAGGGGTCTCTTTGCTAGATTACCCAACCCCTTCTCTGCCATCCGCTATCATTCCTTATCAGTGATGGGTGATGATTTACCTGATTGCCTTGAGGTTAGCGCCCGGACAGAAAACGGCATAATTATGGGACTGCGCCACCGCCAGTTTCCAGTGGAAGGAGTCCAGTTCCACCCCGAATCAATAATGACCGAGGTAGGTAAAGATTTACTCAGGAACTTCCTAAATCGGGGAGACAGCAATGATTCGTGAAGCTATTGAAATTATCGTCAGCGGTCGTTCGCTTAGTTTTGAGCAGGCAGCCGGGGTGATGGAGGAGATAATGAGTGGCGATGCGAGCCCGGCTCAGTTTGCTTCCTTGGTTACTGGGCTGCGAATTAAAGGGGAGACAGTGGATGAGATTGCTGGTCTGGCAAGCGTTATGAGGACTAGGGCAATCCCGGTGGTGGTAACCCCACCGGTGTTGGATACCTGCGGCACCGGTGGTGATAACTCAGCCACCTTTAATATCTCCACAGCCGTCGCTTTCGTTGCTGCTGGCGCTGGTCTCAAGGTAGCCAAGCATGGCAACCGGGCAATGAGCAGCCATTGCGGTAGTGCCGATGTCCTTGAGGCACTAGGAGTTAAGATTGACCTCGGGGCTGAGGCAGTGGCTGAGTGTGTGGAGAGGGTAGGTATTGGCTTTATGTTTGCCCCCGTCTTCCACCCAGCGATGAAGTATGCTACTGCCCCCCGTCGTGAGATTGGAATTCGCACCGTATTCAATATCCTCGGACCCCTGACCAATCCTGCTCGAGCTGAGTCTCAGGTTATCGGCGTTCCTAGCCAGGAGCTAGGGAGTAAGATTGCCTCGGTCCTCCACCGCTTAGGAACAAAGCATTCCCTGGTGGTGCATGGCATAGACGGTATGGATGAAATCTCAATCAGTGGGAAATCGCTGATATGGAATGTCAATCAATCTGGGACATTATCGCCTTACCAGATTTCCCCCCAGGATCTTGGATTCAATGAGGCAAGCTTGGCAGAAATTAAAGGTGGGACACCTGAGGAGAACGCCGAGATGCTGCACCGTATTCTGGGTGGAGAGAGAAGTCCCAGGCGGGATGTGGTAGTGATGAACGCCGCTGCCGCACTGGTTGCCGGTAACCGAGCATTAGACCTCAGAGAGGGTACTCGCCTTGCCGAAGAGGTTATTGACAGTGGACAAGCTCTAAAAAAACTTGACAGACTGGTCAGACTCAGTCAGAGCCTGGGTTAGAAAGAAGATGCTGAATAAAATTATCGCCCAAAAAAAGGAAGAGGTTGAGCAAAGGAAGAGAAGCATGCCCCTATCCGCTTTGCAGGAAAGCATTGCCCAACGTAAGGCGTCGCTTGATTTTGCCTTTACTCTTGATGGCAACCACACCCGGTTGATTGCCGAAGTAAAGCGTTCATCCCCGTCACGAGGTGTTCTCTGCCCCGATTTTAACCCTGTTAAGCTGGCAAAAAGCTATGCTCAAGGGGGTGCGGCGGCTATCTCGGTGTTAACCGAGGCAAACTACTTTGAAGGCAGCCTTGATTATCTGGCAGCAATTAGAGATGAGGTTCCTCTTCCCCTGCTGAGGAAGGACTTCGTATTTGACCCGTATCAGGTATATGAATCCAAGGCTTATGGTACCGATGCCCTGCTGCTGATAGTGGCTATTCTGAGCCAGGAACAGCTTGTGGAACTCCTCTCCCTTAGCCGTAGCCTCGGTTTAAGCTGTCTGGTTGAGGTTCACACTGAAGACGAGGTAGAAAGGGCACTGCTTAGCCAGGCAAAAATCATTGGCATCAATAACCGAGACCTTAATACCTTTACTATTGACATTAACACAACCCACCGCTTGCGACCTCTTATTCCGCAACAGCAAATTGTGGTTAGTGAGAGCGGCATCAGCAGCCGGAGTGATGTAGAAAAGCTGAAGGGGTGGGGGGTTAATGCTGTGCTGGTGGGTGAGGCGCTGGTCACGGCTAGTGATATCCAGACCAAGGTGAGGGAGCTAATATTATGACCCAAGTCAAGATTTGTGGAATTAGAGATAAGGCTCACGCCTTAGCCGCCATTGAAGCCGGGAGCAACTTTATCGGGCTAGTCTTTGCTCCCAGTCAGCGGCAGGTTACTACTGCCCAAGCAGACGAGATAGTCAGTGCTGTCAAAAAATACACTGAGGCTACAGCAGTAGTTGGCGTTTTTGTCAATATGCCAGCCGATGAGGTAAATAGGATTGCCAGTTCCTGCAATCTGGACTGGGTTCAGTTAAGTGGTGATGAATCCTGGGAATATTGCCACCAGATTACTAAGCCGCTAATTAAGGCAATTCGGATAAAGCCGGGGCAGCGCCCTGAGGAAATCAGTGAGGATTTGGCTAGAGGGGTAGGAATACTATCCAGCCAAAGGTGTGTCTGCCTCCTTGATTCCCAGGTCAGAGACAAGTATGGCGGTACAGGAATGACCTTCGACTGGAGCCTGGCTCAGCAGGCAGCGGAGCAGTTCCCAGTGATTATAGCTGGCGGTCTTACGCAGGAGAATGTAGCCCAGGCAATTGAGATAGTGGCACCATGGGGAGTAGATGTCTCCTCGGGTGTGGAAGTAGGAGGAGCTAAGGATATAGCTAAAATCAGGGCTTTCATTGAAGCAGTAAGGAGGGCTGATGACAACAAAGGATAGACAGCTACCTAACCTTGGTGGTTACTTCGGGCAGTTTGGGGGGAAGTTTGTGCCTGAGACATTAATACCAGCCCTTAACGAGCTTAAGCAGGCTTACGCTGAAACCATCACTGATTCAGATTTCCAGCAACAATTCCTCCAGTTATGTCGAAGGTATATTGGTCGCCCTACGCCCCTGTACCCGGCTCAACAGCTCTCAGCAAAAATAGGTGGGGCTACTATCTTACTTAAGCGTGAAGACCTAACTCACACCGGAGCTCACAAGATTAACAATGCCTTAGGACAAGGGCTACTGGCCAAGTATATGGGTAAAACACGAATTATTGCTGAAACCGGTGCCGGACAACACGGGGTAGCTGTGGCCACCGTGTGTGCCATGCTGAATCTCAACTGCATCGTATATATGGGAGAAGATGATATTAAACGCCAGTCATCCAATGTCCTCAAAATGAAACTATTAGGTGCCGAAGTGCGTCCTGTATCCTCAGGCAGTCGTACTTTAAAGGACGCCATCAATGAAACTATTCGTGACTGGGTAAGTAATGTCCACAATACCTACTACCTTCTTGGTTCAGTTGTAGGGCCGCACCCCTATCCCATGATTGTGCGCAACTTTCAATCGGTAATTGGACAGGAAACAAAGGAGCAGGTCAGGGCTATGTATCACCGCCTGCCTGACTACCTGATTGCCTGCGTCGGAGGTGGCAGTAATGCCATAGGTTTATTCCATCCCTTCTTCAACGAGAAAAGTGTCAAATTCATTGGCGTTGAGGCAGCCGGACAAGGTCTGGAGAGCAACCAACACGCGGCATCGCTAATTGCCGGCAAGGTCGGAGTATTACATGGAGCTAAGTCATATCTGCTGCAGGATAGAAATGGTCAGATATTGACCACCCATAGCATTGCCCCTGGGCTTGACTATCCAGGGGTAGGACCTGAACATAGCTATTATACAGATATAGGTCGCGCCACCTATGTCGCCGTTACTGATACCCAAGCATTAGAAGGCTTCAGACTGTTGTGTAGCACCGAGGGTATAATTCCAGCACTGGAACCAGCTCATGCTATTTATTATACTGCCAAACTAGCTACCGATTTACCGCAGGAGCAGCTTATAGTCATCAATCTTTCAGGTCGAGGCGATAAGGACTTAGAGATTGCCTGCCAAGCAATAGGAATGGAATCATGAGCCGTATTGCATCTATCTTTAGGCCAGATTACAAGGCGTTAATTGCCTATATTACCGTGGGTTACCCCAATATGAGCACCACCCTTGAGGTAGCATCCGTGTTATCAAATAATGGATGTGATATTATCGAGCTAGGCATCCCCTTTTCTGATCCTCTAGCTGACGGCGTCACCATTCAAAAGGCAAGCTATCGCGCGCTTGAGCAAGGTATCACCCCTCAACTCTGCCTAGAGGTAGCTTACCAGTTACACCGGAAGCTGGCTACGCCCCTGGTATTTATGACTTATTATAATCCAGTATTTAACTTCGGAGTGGAAGCCTTTTGTCAGGCTGCGGCTACAGCTGGAATTGATGGGCTAATAATCCCTGATTTACCGCTAGAAGAGAGTACAGAGCTAGAAGCCATAACCCGGAAGCATTATCTCGACCTCATATATCTGTTAGCTCCCACCAGCACTGAGAAAAGAATAGCTATGGTAGCCAACAGGTCTCAAGGGTTTATTTACCTGGTTTCCCTCACCGGCGTTACCGGAGCCAGAGAAGCTCTGCCTCCAGAGTTAGAGGGTTTCGTCAAAAGAGTCAGGCAAAAGGCACAGCAACCTCTCTGCGTTGGCTTCGGCATCTCTACACCAGAGCAAGCCAGGCGGGTAGCTAAAGTAGCTGATGGTGTCATTGTGGGTAGTCGCCTCATTCAGTTAATGGAAGAGGATGCCACCCTTTCCTCGCTTAAAGCCTTTGTTTCAAGCTTACGAGAGGCTTTGAGTTAAAGCAAAGTGGAAATAAAAAGATTGGGAGGGAATATGGACTAGATATATTTACCTAAGTTGACTTATACTTACGAACTAAAAATAAAAGGAGTACAAAATGGAAAAAGGAATGTATTTTCTTGACCAAAAGGACATGCCGACTCATTGGTACAACATTATGGCGGATATGCCCGGGGATATGCCACAAGTACTGCATCCAGGAACGGGAAAGCCGGCAACCGTAGATGACGCAGAAGGTCTATTTTCCAGAGCATGTGCTGAGCAAGAACTTAACAGGACAGACCGCTGGATTGATATCCCTGAGGAACTGCAGGCGGTTTACCGTACCTGGAGACCAACGGTTTTACATAGGGCGTATCGGCTGGAGAAAGCCCTGGATACGCCAGCCAAGATTTTCTATAAATATGAAGGTACAAACCAGGCGGGGAGCCACAAGCCCAATACCGCAACGGCTCAGGCATACTATGCCAAGAAACAAGGGCTCAAGGGCTTAAGTACTGAGACCGGTGCCGGGCAGTGGGGCAGTGCTCTAAGTCTGGCTGGGGCATTCTTCGGTCTAGATATCAAGGTGTTTATGGTCAGGATTAGCTATGACCAGAAGCCATATCGCCGCATCGCCATGGAAACCTGGGGGGGGAACTGTGTCCCCAGCCCCAGCACCGAGACCAAGTCAGGGCGAGCTATGCTGGAAAAATGGCCTGATTGTCCTGGTAGTTTAGGGCTGGCTATTAGCGAGGCAATAGAGTATATGGTAGACCATCCAGAATATAAATATTCGATTGGCAGCGTGCTTAACCATGTCCTGCTTCATCAGACTATCATTGGCGAGGAGTGCCGGAAGCAAATGGAGATGGCAGACGCCTATCCCGATATTATCGTCGGCAACATTGGTGGTGGCTCAAACTTTGCCGGGCAATTCTTTCCCTGGATTCGTGATAAGATTAGCGGAGCCAAGCCAGACATGCGTGTTATCTGTTGTGAGCCGGAAAGCTGTCCTAGTGTGACCAAGGGGCTTTATGCCTATGATTTTGGTGACATGGTCGGGATGACTCCCCTGATTAAAATGTATACTCTGGGGCACGGCTTTATCCCGCCACCGATTCATGCCGGTGGACTACGCTATCACGGGATGGCACCCACTATATGCCACCTGCATAAAATGGGCCTGGTTGAAGCCGTAGCTGTACCGCAAACTGCCGCCTTTGAGGGAGGGGTAAAGTTTGCCCGCACTGAAGGCATTATCAGCGGTCCTGAGCCCTGCCATAATGTCAAGGTAGGTATTGATGAAGCCCTCAAGTGTAAAGAGTCCGGCGAATCAAAAACCATCCTGATATGTCACAGCGGGCACGGACATTTTGACCTGGCTGCCTACGACCGTTACCTATCGGGGCAGCTTGAGGACTACGCCTATCCTGAGGAAGAAGTAAGGAAGGCACAACTCGAATTGCCCCAGGTACCAACGGCATAAATAATCCCTTAACCAAGTAGCGAGATAAGGGGGCTGGGTTTATACCTGGCCCCTTATTTTTGCCCTAATTTTACCCTCGTGCTACAATATAGCCAGTTATGAAAAGGGTAAATATAAAATATTTAGTCTGTTCCCTTATCCTAATCTTATCGCTTACACTAGGCGCTGGTTGCCACCTGCTGCCCGATATAGACTTACTACCGCCGCCAAACCCACCATCCTCCCATACAGCTACCCCAATCGATCCCGACTGGACATTACCCCCTATAGAAAGTGATGCCCTAGTATTACCAAACATTACCGATGTAGTGGCTAAAGTTAAGCCTTCGGTGGTAGCTATCAATACCATAATCTACGACATTTTCAACCGACCTGAGGAGCACGCTGGTTCAGGGTGGATTATAGACGAAGATGGAATTATCATAACCAATAATCATGTGGTCGAAGGCGCCGAGAGTGTCACCGTGACTCTAGCTAATGGCGAAACCTTCCCTGCTGAAGCAGTCTGTGTTGACTCTCTTACTGACCTAGCCGTAGTCAAGATTAATGCTCAAAATCTACCGCCAGCCAATATAGGAGATTCTTGTGAACTAAGGGTCGGTGACTGGGTAGTAGCTATAGGCAATTCATTGGGGCTGGGGATAAGCGCTACTAAAGGGATTGTTAGTTGCTTAGGGGTTTCTTTACCGGTATCCTCGGGACAAACTCTATATGACCTTATTCAAACTGATGCTGCTATCAATCCAGGCAATAGTGGAGGGCCGCTAGTAAATATGAGGGGAGAGGTGGTCGGCATTACCAGCGTCAAGATTGCTATGGTTGGTGTAGAGGGTATGGGCTGGGCTATAAGTGGCAAGGTAGCAATGCCGATTATTGAGGAGTTAGTTCAAAATGGCTATGTAATTCGCCCATGGCTTGGGGTGGCGGTCTCTACTGTAAATCAATATCTAAAACGAAAGTATGACTTGGCAATAGATGAAGGGGCATTTCTCCGCGAAGTAATTGCGGACAGCCCAGCCGATGAAGCCGGATTAGAGGAGGGTGATGCTATTGTTAGCTTGCAAGATAGAGAAATTACTACCGCCGGAGAATTAGTTCAAGCTCTACACTCCTATCAAATTGGGCAAAGGATAAAAATAACCTATTGGCGGGGCAGTACTAAGAACACTACTTATGCTATACTTATTGAAAGCCCACCACCCTAATTCAGCCAAATCTCTTTACTCCCAGTAATATGTGATAGCCACCCAGCTTATAGCTTTCAGTAAATACACCCTCTTCAGGAATCCCTTCACCAAGCTGGCGGGATAGTGTTTCTTGTTTAATATAGTCAGTAAAAGTTTCCATCACCTGCCTCACATAATCTCCCCCTTGATAATAGGTATTAATATAGTCAGCAATATCAAATCCAGCCGAGCGGCGCATTATTTGTAATCGATGCACTACCTCCCGCGCCATCCCCTCAGCCTGAAGTTTGGAGGGAATGTTAGTGGGTACTGCCACCTGATAGACACCCCCACTCGCGGGAACTTTTAACTCCTGTCCCTTGCCAAGCTCCATCCCACTGACTATATAACCATGCCCATCAAGTTTCGTTACTTCTTGAAGGCTATCAAATTTTAACTCTTTTACATTAAGTTCTTCCAAAATTTGAGGCTTTAGTCGCTCTAAACTTCTCTGTTCATTACTACCTGCCACACTAACCACAACGTGAGCCAAAGGCTGGCGCACTTTAATACCTGCCTGGCTCCGGGCAGCCCGTCCCAGACTTGATATTTTCATTACTAATCTGGTATCAGCATCCAACTGCTTATCAATCTTGCCCTTATCAGCTACCGGAAAATCAGCTAGGTGCACACTATCTGGAGCATCAGATAATACTGTTAACACCAGGTTTTGATACAGCTCATCAGCTAAGAAGGGGATAAATGGAGCCAGCAGCTTTGATAGCGTAACCAGACATTTGTAAAGTGTAGTGTATGCCGACAGCTTATCAGCGTCATTCTCACTCTTCCAGAAACGGCGACGACTCCGCCGCACATACCAGTTAGACAGGTCATTGACAAAGCTCTCTATCCTCCTCCCCGCCTCAGTGGGGTTATAACCATCCAGCGCTGAGTCAACATCAACTATAAGCTGATTAAGTTCCGAGATAATCCACCTATCAAGCTCCGATTGCTCTGATAAGGTCGCTTCATTATCAGGAGTAAAATGGTCTATATTGGCATAGGTTATAAAAAAGGAATAGACATTCCACAAGGTGAGTAAGAACCGTCGGGTTACCTCAGCCACCATATCCTCGGAGAAGCGGCGCACATTGCCCGGTGGTGACGCCGTAAAACAATACCAACGTAGAGCATCAGCCCCATATTTATTAATTATCGCCCACGGCTCAACCACATTCCCCCTAACCTTACTCATCTTCTCCCCTTTAGCATCAAGGATATGTCCCAGGCAGATAACATTCTTGAAACAGGGACGATTAAAGAGCAAGGTAGATATGGCATGCAAGCTATAGAACCAGCCACGAGTCTGGTCAACCGCCTCACAAATATAATCGGCGGGAAACCGCCCATCGTCAAATAAGCTCTCATTCTCAAAAGGATAGTGACACTGGGATATGGGCATAGCCCCTGAATCAAACCAGCAGTCAATAACCTCAAGAACACGCTTCATTTCCCGACCACACGAAGGGCAAGTAAAAGTTATTTCATCAATATAGGGGCGGTGCAAATCCAAAGGCTCTTTTAGTCCAGTAAACCCAACCTTCTCCTTCAAATCATTTACACTGCCAACGCACTCATATGTACCACATGATTCACAACGCCATATATTTAATGGTGTCCCCCAATACCTCTCCCGAGAGAATGCCCAGTCAATATTATTCTCCAGCCAATCGCCAAAGCGCCCATACTTGATATGCTCCGGATACCAGTTTATCTCATTATTTCCAGCAATGAGGCTTTCTTTGACCGCCGTTGTCCTGATATACCAAGTTTGCTTAGCATAATAGAGGAGGGGCGCCTCACAACGCCAGCAGAAGGGATAGGTATGACGAACTTTCTCACTACGAAAGAGAAGTCCTCTTGACCTAAGGTCATCTAGAATAAGAGGGTCAGCGTCTTTAACGAACTTACCAGCAAAAGGATAAGTCCCGATAACTCTCCCCTGTAAATCTACGGTATGAACAAAGTCCAGCACATTTTTTATACCAGCCTCATAATCAACTTCGCCATAAGCTGGAGCCATATGCACAATACCAGTCCCATCTTCCATAGAAACAAAATCGGTAGCTATCACTGGGTAATTTAAAATTCCTCCCTTTTTCCATATGATATCTGAGGAAGGTCCTCCTGTTTCTCTTAATATACCCATTGTAGCTACAGGCACTTTGAACTCTTTCGGATTAAACAGTGGCTCATACCTCAAGTCCACCAAATCGCTACCCTTAACCTTAGCGATTATGGAGTCATCACTCAATCCAACCGCTTCAAGACAGACAGAAGCCAAAATGAGATACTCATTATCAACTTCCATAATCGCATATTCAGCATCACTAGCCACGGCCAAGGCACTGTTACCAGGCAATGTCCACGGGGTAGTAGTCCAGGCAAGCAAGTACACACCCTTGCCCCCAGCAAGGTTAAGAAGCCACTTAGCAAAATCGGCTACCTTTTCACCATAACCGCCTCGCAACTTATCGAGAAAGCCTGGTTCTGAATATAATGATTCAGCCAGCTTAAACTTTATGTAAACTGATGGGTCTTCAACATCATCCTGATAGCCCAAGGCTACCTCGTGGGAGCTTAAGGAGGTGCCGCAGCGGGGACAGTGGGGGGTAACCTTGTAGCCTTGGTAGATTAAACCCTTGTCCCACATCTGCTTTATTGCCCACCAGCAAGTTTCAATGTAATTATTATCCATAGTAATATAAGGATGCTTTAAGTCAATCCAGAAGCCAATCCGCTCGGTCATCGCCTCCCATTCCTTAAGGTAACCAAAGACGCTCTCCCGACAACGGGCATTAAATTGATCAATACCATATTCCTCAATTTCTGTTTTGCTGGAAAATCCCAGTTCCTTCTCCACCTCCAATTCTACCGGCAATCCATGCGTATCCCAACCGGCAATGCGTGGACTATAATGGCCCTTCATTACCTTATAGCGAGGGATAACATCCTTGAAGACACGAGACAGTATATGATGAATACCGGGACTACCATTAGCCGTAGGCGGTCCCTCGTATAATACAAAACGAGGACAACCCTGGCGACTGTCTACACTACGCTCAAAGACATTTCTGTCTTTCCACAAGCTGAGTATGGTTGACTCAATCTGTGGAAAATTCACCTTACTACTCGCTGGATGGAACATAACAAAAACCCTTCTTATAGAAATTCCACTCGGCAGGGATAGACTCCCCAATCAACTAATTGAGGCTAGTCTTGCCTGGGCAGAATAACAACCCGCCGCCCCTCACCCTCGCCCACACCTTCAGTGGTAACATCTGGATGGTTAGCCAAAGTAAGATGGATAATACGCCTCTCATAAGCCGACATAGGTTCTAATCTAAATGGCGTACCCTTAGCCTTTACCTGTTCTGCTACACGCCAAGCTAAAGTTTGCAACGCTTCATCACGGCGTTGTTTATACCCCTCCACATCAATAGTTATAGGTACTCGAGACTTGATCTGATGAGCTACAATAAGCCTAACAATATATTGCAGGCAAGAAAGGGTTAGTCCCCGCCGTCCAATCAAAATACCGAGGTCCTCACCCTTTATATCAAAGGCAATGGGAGCAGTCTCCTCCATTCCCTCGCCAGAAGGTATATCCTGATGCACATCAGCATTTACCCCCATCATAGTTAGTAACTTTTCCAACACGCTCCTAGTTGCCTCAGCGATATTATCCCCTTTCCTGGGCGTCACCTTAATCCTTGCCTCTTCACTCCCCAAACCCCAGATTCCAGGTCTACCTTCTTTTAGGACGGTGACTTCTATCTCTTCCCGGCTGACGCCTAATTCCTTTAAGGCGCTCTGAATCGCCTCGTCCACGGTCTTGGCGCTTATCTCCAGACTCCCCATAGTCTTTCCCTTCTTCCTGCCCAGAACTAGGTTCAACAATATCAGCACCAGTATCGGCATACTCTGAAGGTCTTTCCTCCACCTGGGCAATGCGTTTCATATACTTTTTATCCCTGCCAACTGGCTTGGGAGTGGTTCCTTTTACTAAGCCACCCCACCCGGTAACGAAATATTGGATAACAATCCTGATAGCACTTGAGGTCACCCAGAACAGAGCCAGACCACTAGGAAATGATAAAGTGATGAAGGCAAACATCAGCGGCATTATCCACAGCATCATCTTGCTCTGCGTCTGCTGCTTGGGGTCAGCAGTGGTCGGCGTTATCATCTTTTGCTGAAGCCACATTGTTCCACCAACCAAGAGTGGTAACACGAGATAGCTATCAGGTATAGCTAGATTCAACCATAGGAATTTATCCCCTAAGGGCAGCGCAGAATATACTACCGGCCAAGAATAAAGATACTGAGATAGACCCAGAAAATCCTCAGGGGTTACCGCTAAAAGCCTCATAATAGACTGATAGAGAGCTATCCAGATGGGCATCTGAATTAGCATCGGCACTATGCAACCGGCAGGACTTACGCCCGATTCCTTATACAGCTGCATTTGCTCTTTAGCCAGTTTTTCCTTATCCTTAGCATGCTTCTTCTGAAGTTCAGCCAGCTTTGGTTGCAGTGTTTGCATTGCCTTAGAGGCACGAATTTGCTTCAGGGTAAGAGGATACATACAACCATTAACCACAATAGTTAGGGCAATAATTGCCAGTCCAAAGCTACTGAATAGAGAATGAGCCAGCACAATGAGCACATTTACTATTGGCTCCAAGATAATTAGATTCCACGCCTGACCAATTACTTCCAACGAAATCTACCTCACTAACTACTTAACGAAAGACTCCACAGTTTAGACCCTGATTGTGCATTCAGAGCGTGAAGACTCCCTTCACTCGTATGAATATAAACGACCCCATCGCTAGCATAAAGAGGAGCATATATCTTTTGTCCCAGATTTATTAACTCACTCTCCTGGTTATTACTAGTATCTATAGTCCACACCCTACCTTCTTCCGAAGCAATAATAACTGAATCATCAACTAGAACCGGCGATGAGGAAATTGGGCTTACAAGGTCAATGGCGTCTACTACCTCATCACCAGTTTCAGCATTCAGTATATAAACCTTGCCGTCAAGATTTCCGGCATATATGGTATTATTACAAATTACCGGTTTCGTCCAGAACCATTTATCAGCTTTAACCTCTAACTTCCACACCAGGCTACCATCGGTAGCATTTACCGCATAAAGATGCCTATCAAAGGAACCAATATAAATGGTATTATTATAGACGAAAGGAGTAGAGGCAATAGCCCCTCCGGTCTCAAACTCCCATTTCTTACTGCCATTGGTAGCATCTAGAGCATAGAGTTTCTTATCAAAGGAAGCTATAAATAGGGTGTCACCATCTATTACTGGTGTTGACCAAATTTTATCTCCGGTTTGAAACTCCCATTGCTTATAACCATCGGCAGCGTCCAGAGCATAGACTTTCCCGTCAGAACAACCCATATAGACTTTGCCTTGGGCAACAATAGCCCCACCCACAATAGGCTGAAGATTATCCTCACGAGGATATACCCACCTCGGCTCATCCTTACCAACGCTAAAGGCGTATATCTTACCATTATATCCGCTAACATAAACCAATTCTTCCGCCACTGCCGGAGAACCATATATAGCTACTGCCGTAGATGCCGGCGCACAGCCGAATCCACCGGCTTGTTCCGAAGTCTCCAGAGGGACTTCCCATAAACGAGTATGACTTAATATATCTATGGCTACAAGCTTACCCTTCATAGAGCCCAAAAATAGAGTGTCTTCAGCTACTACTCCCCCTGACCATCCCTTAGGTATAGACCCTCTTCCAACACAGCCGAAAACGCCTAGCCCACTTACCATAAGTATTACCAGAAAGAGCAGCACCTTGACCAACAATACTTTATTACTCCTAAACTCCATTTACTCCCCCTATTATGGCACAGGGTCATAACCACCGGGATGTAAGGGATGGCAACAAGCTAGTCGCTTTATCCCCATCCACACCCCTTTGGAGAAACCATACCTTGAGATAGCTTCATAGGTATATTGAGAGCAAGTTGGGGTGAAGCGACAGGACGGTGGCGTAACCTGCGATAGTGTCAACTGATAAAGTCTAATTAACTTTAAGACAAATTCCTTCATATTCCTCTGCCAATAATTGAGCTCGAAATAACAAAGCCTCAACCGATTTCTTAAGGGTAGTATAATTGGCGTTAGCTGCCCCAGTACGAACAATAAATATAATATCCCATCCCGGCTTAAGTGGTATTAGTCGCAAGATTTCACGGAGCAAACGCTTTACCCTATTTCTGGTTACTGCCTTACCCACTCGTTTGCCTACCGAGAAGCCGTACTTGGTTAAGGCAAGCCAGTTAGGTAAAGCCTTCATCACTATTAAGCTATTCGCCCATGAGCTACCTTCATTATAAACCAATGCATACTGTTGTGACTTGGTAATATATTCTTCTCGGCGCATTATTCTTACTCTTAACCGGTTTACTAATAATAACTAATAAAGTGGCTATTTATCAAGGCAAAATTGAAAAGACGAATTATACAGAGGAATGAGGTTGAACCCATAACCAAGCCCCGTAAATCGTTTTTACGGGACAAGCTATTTCGGGGTTAACAAATAACCTCACCACGGTGCTTCTTGTTTCATACTACGGTCAATCTCTTGCGTCCCTTGAGTCGCCTTGCTTTTAACACATTCCGTCCACTCCGGGTGCTCATTCTCGCCAGAAAGCCATGCTCTCGCTTTCTTGGAATTCTCTTCGGCTGATAAGTCCTTTTTGGCATTCTAACCCCTTTCCAATGTCAATCTATGGCACTCACCTAGCCTATTTAGTGCTATTTCACTTTTTTCTAACCATCTAGCATTTGCGTAACTGGTGAAGGAGGTCAGAGCATACGCTAGCCCTGATAGGGGATGAAGACTTACTAGACAAATTAGTATGCAGGGGAGTGATAGAGATATTACCTTGCTCGATTGCCCATATATCTGTTTTCTTACTCGTATTTTTGTTTATTCTGTCACGGATTAGCCAGTAGTATCTACGTCTGCCATCATGCCTTTCCTCAACTGAGTTAATATGACTTTCGCCGGCTAAGCGGGTAATCTTTGCCCCTCTGATTTCGGCTAGAGACAAACTGGGCAAATTTATATTAAGGAGAATATTCACAGGCAGCGCACCAGAGTCAATCTTTTTAGCTACCAGTGAGACTAATTTAGCCGCATTATCCAAGTGGAGGTTGTCCCCGGCATCTACTGATATGGCAAGGGAGGGAAAACCACGCAGATAACCCTGTAGAGCAGCCCCCACCGTTCCTGAGATAAATACATCGTCACCCAGATTTACTCCATGGTTAATACCTGAAATAACCAGGTCTATCTTGTTTCCAGCCAGCTCACCTAAAGCCATGATAACACTATCAGCCGGGGTGCCCTCTACTGAGTAGGTTTCTATTTCTGGCACCATAGGCATCACTCTTTGTGCTCTTAGCGGTCGATTTAGGGTAACTGCGGTGCCTATGGCACTCTGCTCTCTATCTGGGGCTACAACTATCACCTGGGCAATGTTCTTTAGCTCCTTGACCAGAATCCATAGCCCTTGGGCAAATATACCATCATCATTAGTTACTAGTATTCTCATATAAAATCCTTTGATTTCAACCTTACAGTTTATCACGGCAGAGATAGTAAAGGCAAATAAGGGGGAACCTTGCCGAGCACATAGGTTTGTGATAACATTTGGGTTGATATGAAGAGCTTTGTAGATGAGGTTGTGGCTACCCCTGGTGGTGAGAATATTCGAGCTTGCATTCAATGTGGTGTATGCACCGGCTCTTGTCCTGTAGCTAATGAAATGGAATACCCACCACGTGAGATTATCGCTATGATTCGAGCCGGGATGCGAAATGAGGTATTATCCAGTAACTCTATGTGGTATTGCCTCTCTTGCTATATGTGCACAGTGCGCTGTCCACGAGGAATCAAACCAACTGAGATAGCTCATACTTTAGAATGCTTGGCAAATCAGCAAGGCTTTAGAGTTAAAGGAACCCGCACTCCGGCTATGTATCGGAGTTTTGTTAGCTCCATCAAGGGTAATGGGCGAGTCCATGAGCTTGGCATGATGTTCAGGTACTATATGACAACTAACCCCTTAGCGGCACTCAAGATGCTACCTGTAGGCTTGAAGCTATTCCTGCGCCATCGTATGCCGTTAATACCAAAGAGGGTTAAAGGTAAAGAGGATTTATCCAAGCTCATACAAAAGTTCGCAGAGATTAGAGGTAGTGAGTGAAAAACTATTCATATTTCCCTGGTTGTTCATCTGAGGCTACAGCCAAAGGTCTCGGTCTCTCGGTTCAGGCTATAGCCAAAACTTTGGATATGGAGTTAATTGAGTTGGAGAACTGGACATGCTGTGGCTCAACTCCATATGGCTCACTAAGCGAACGAGAGGCTATTTTGGTAGCAGCTCGCAACCTGGCTCTGGCTGAGAAAACCGGGCTGGACATGGTAACGCCTTGCAGTTCCTGCTTTGTGACCTTATATGGGGCGAATTTACGCTTAAAACAGCACCCTCAGCTAATGGGAGAGGTAAATGAAGCTTTGGCTATTATTAATTTGGAGTATCACGGTGAGGTTCGAGTAAGGCACTTAATAGAAGTTGTATTTAATGAAGTTACCCCTGAGGTTATTACCTCCAAAGTTAAGCGATCACTCAACGGACTTAAGGTAGCCCCCTACTACGGCTGCCAGATGGTTCGCCCTGATTATGGCTTTGATGACCCTGAGTTTCCTCAGTCCCTAGATATTCTGGTGAATAGCCTTGGCGGCGAGGCTGTGCCCTACCCATTAAAGAATCGCTGCTGTGGTGGCTCTTTAATCATCTCTGAAGAGGGGCTGGCTCTAGGCCTAATCCGTAAATTACTAGAGAATGCTGTGGAGAATGGTGCTCAGTGCATCATTACACCCTGTCCGCTGTGCCAGACAAACCTTGACGCCTATCAGAGTAGGGTAAATAGTAAATTCAAGGCTCATTATAACTTGCCCGTTTTATTCACCAGTCAATTAATTGGCATTGCTTTGGGGATTGACCCCATATCACTGGGATTAAACACAAATATAGTCTCACCAAGCAAAATGCTGGATTATATATACAAGGTAAAGCAGGGAGTTGAGAGTGGAGCCTAGAATTGGGGTATATGTCTGTCACTGTGGGAGCAACATTGCTAGCACCGTTAATGTAGAAGAGGTAGCCCGATTTGCCCAGGATTTGGATTCGGTAGTGGTGTCTCGTGATTATAAGTTTATGTGTTCTGACCCGGGGCAGGAGTTAATTAAGAAGGATATTAGAGAATTGGGGCTTAATCGTGTAGTTGTTGCCTCCTGCTCACCAACGATGCACGAGACTACCTTTCGCCGTGCCTGTCATGAGGTAGGGGTAAACCAGTATCTATTTGAGATGGCAAATATTCGCGAGCACTGCTCATGGGTAACCGAGGATAAACAGGAAGCTACTGAGAAGGCTAAGGCATTAGTCAGCGCTGCGGTAAGGCGAGTTTATTATCACCAGCCTTTGCAGAGTAGGGAAGTTACGGTTAATGCGGATACTCTGGTGGTAGGTGGAGGTATTGCTGGTATTCAGGCAGCGTTAAAAATTGCTGATTCTGAGCACAAGGTCTATTTAGTGGAGAAGGAGCCCAGTATCGGAGGGCACATGGCTCAGTTGGATAAGACATTCCCTACCCTGGATTGCTCAGCCTGTATTCTCACTCCGAAGATGACCATGGTCGGCTCTCATCCCTATATTGAGCTAATGACCTATAGTGAGGTCGAGGAGGTTTCAGGCTATATCGGGAATTTCAAGGTTAAAATCAAGAAGAGAGCAAGGTATGTTGATGAGGATAAGTGCACTGGCTGTGGCTTATGCCAAACCAAGTGCCCGTCGAAGGTTGACAGTGAGTTTGATGCCGGTATAGGCAAGAGAAAGGCTATTTACACTCCCTTCCCCCAGGCAGTGCCCAATATACCGGTCATTGATAAAGAGCACTGTATCTACTTCCTAAAGGGTAAATGTCGTCTCTGCGAGAAGATTTGTGAGGCAAAGGCTATTGATTTCGAGCAGGAAGACCAGATTATTGAGGTAGAGGTTGGCGCCATAATTTTAGCCACTGGTTTTAATGTCTTTGACCCTACTCCTATCTATCAATATGGCTACAAGCGATTTGATAATGTTATCACCAGCCTTGAGTTTGAAAGAATGGTTAATTCAGCCGGACCGACCGATGGCGAAATCGTGCTTAAAGACGGCTCACATCCGGAGAGTATTGGTATTATCCACTGTGTCGGCAGTAGAGATGAGAAGTATCACGAGTATTGCTCCCGAGTCTGCTGTATGTATTCTATGAAGCTTGCCCACCTGATAAAGGAGCATACCGCGGCTGAGGTCTATGAATTCTATATTGATATTAGGAGCTTTGGTAAAGGCTATGAGGAATTCTACAATCGGGTTCTTAATGAAGGGGCTATTTTTATCCGAGGTCGCCCAGCAGAAATAACCAACATAGCCGAAAAGCCTGAAGAAGAAGGTAATCTCATTATTCAATTTGAGGATACCTTAATCGGCAGGCAGCGCCGCCTGCCGGTGGACATGATTATTCTAAGTGTTGCTCTTGAGCCGCAACCAGATGCTGAGGCTGTTGCCCGACTATTTAATATCAGTCGCAGTGCCGATGGCTTTTTCCTCGAGAGACATCCCAAGCTGGATCCGGTAGCTACCATGACTGACGGAATATTTGTGGCTGGCTGCTGTCAGAGTCCCAAGGATATTCCTGATACTGTGGCTCAGGCATCAGCAGCGGCGGCTGAGGCTCTGGCTATGATAAGCAAAGGAAGGGTAGAGATTGAGGCAGCTACTGCCGTTATTAATGAAAGTATCTGCTCTGGATGCCAGACCTGTAAACTCGTTTGTCCCTTTGGGGCTATTTCTTTTGAGGAGGAGAAGGAAGTGTGTCGGGTTAACGAGGCTCTATGTAAGGGCTGTGGCGCCTGTGTCAGCGGTTGTCCCAGTGACGCTATAACCCTTAATCACTTTACTAATGAGCAAATTGTTGCTCAAATGGAAGGCATGCTGGTATAGTTGGAGAATAAGAGTACGGCTGTACTCTAATATTCGCTAGAGATGAAGCTCTTAATCTGGGCATAGGAGAACACCGGACCATCACGGCAGACATATAGATTACCAATATTGCACCGCCCGCACTTGCCGATACCGCACTTCATTCTCTTTTCTAAGGTAGTTATCATTTGTTCCGGGGTGAAACCCAATTTTTCCAGTACAGGGAAGGTAAACCTTATCATAATCGGTGGTCCACAAACGATAGCTACAGTATTGCTGGCTGAAGGAGCCACTTGCTCTAATACCGCAGGAACAAAACCAACTCTCCCCATCCAAGTCTCATCTCCTCTATCAACAGTAGTTACCATATTTACCGTTTTATTCTTGTCCCAGTCATCCAGGTCATATTTGAAACACAGGTCAGATGGGCTGCGAGCCCCATAGATAATATCTATGTTTTCGTATTTATCTCTGTTGTCTATGACATTCCAGATTAGAGACCTCAGTGGAGCTAAGCCGATGCCACCGGCAACAAATATCAGGTTCTTCTCCTGTAACAAATCCAGGGGAAAGCTGTTGCCATAAGGTCCCCTGAAGCCTATTTCAGCACCAACACTGAGCCGGTGCAGGGCATTGGTTACCTTGCCTAACCGTAGTACAGCGAACTCTAGGTGGTCGCTTCTAGTCGGGCTGGAGGAAATACAAAAGGGGGCTTCACCTATACCAAAAATAGAATATTCGGCAAATTGGCCTGATTCAAAGGTGAACTCTTCCCTCAGCTTCTCATCCTTAAAATTGAAATGAAAGGTTCTGATAGCCCTCTCACCGGGGGTTTCATCTATTATCTTCTCGATTATCGCTATATGGGGCAGATAGATATTACCCCTATTAAGATATCTTCTTCTATGGCTGATATCGGTAATTGTCATTTTAGTTTTCCGCTTTTACCTTGGCTGGCAGGCTATTTAGCGCCTGGGTAATATCCCAGTTCACCGGGCATTGGCGAATACATCTCCCACAGCCGGTGCAAGCTATAACGCCAAAATTCATAGGGTAGAATTGATATTTATGATATACCCTCTGTCTCACCCGCCGCCACTTCTCCACCCTGGGGTTTTCCATCGGCATCTTGGTATAGATGGGAAAGGCACAGCTATCCCAGCACCTAAATCTTTCGCCCTGATTTTTAACCAGCTCATCACTAATATCAAAGCAAAAACAAGTGGGACAAAGGAAGGTGCAAATACCACAACTCAGGCACTTAGCCGCTACTCTCTCCCAGTAGTCTTGATTGTCAAAGTTGGGCAACAGCTTCTCCTTGATGTCCTCGGTTTCTATTTTTCTGGCTACCTTATTATAGGATGATTCTTTTGCTTCTTTAGCTCTAGCTTCATCGGCTTCAGTTGCATCTTCTACTCCGCTGGCTCTGGCAATTAGTTCTTTACCTTTCTGAGTAATCTCTTCAATCAAGAACTGGTCACCAATATCAGTAAGCATCAAGTCAACATCGGTTGATTCGGCTGGACTGATGCCTAGTGAAGTACAAAAGCAGCTATCATAGGGTTTAATGCACCCAAGCCCGATCAGTACTGCGTTATTCCTCTTAGAAAGGTAATAAGGGTCTTCATAGGCATCCTTAAAGGTCATATCCAGTATAGCTAGGGCTCTGGCATCACAGGGGCGAATGCCAAAAATCAATTGCTTGCCTTCGTCTGAGGGTGGTAATTCTATACGGTAGCCTTCCCTATCTTTTCGGAAGCTAAACATTTCCTCCATAGGTGGGAAGAAGTTAGCCTTGGCTGGCGTGATTGTATTCCGGTACCAATCCAAAAAGCTGGTATCCTTGCCACCCCACTTAGCCAGCATTGCCACCCCATTTTCTTGCGATGGGACAAATACAGTAAACTCTTGGCTCCACTTATTGAGGAGTCCCTCTATCTCCCCTTTGTTTATTTTCTTGGGCTTGTTTATCTACCTCACCCCCTTTATCCCCTCTCCGAGTCGAGCCAAAGGTCACCCGACTGCGACTCTGTCGAGCTACGCAAGGCGAGTCTGCTCCCTCTCCTTCAAACTTCCCCATTACCTGATAAAATCTTGGGTATCTGTATACTCATAAGCAGTCATAAGCGGTGGTGCGTTTTTGTCTATTCCTGATGTATAGTGAAACAGCTCGTCCACCAGGTCATATGTCTTTTTAGATAGGCTTCTTAATGGGATATTCACTGGGCAAGCGCGTTCACATTCACCACAGTCAGTGCACCTCCCAGCTACATGAACATTTCTGACCACCTGAAAGATAAGGTTATCCTGCCATCGTGGCACTGGCAGCACCCACTGTGGCTCAGACTCCTCAACAAAACACCGCTCACAAAAACAAGCCGGGCATACATTTCGGCAAGCATAACACCTGATACAACGGCTAAATTCCTCTTCCCAGAACTCCCACCTCTGCTGCCGAGACATCCTTTCCAGCATTTCTATCTTTTGTCGGCTAGCCGCCAAATCAGTAACTAAGGGAGTGGATTCACCAAGAAGGATATCATACTCTTGAGGGGTGGGAAACTCACAGCCGAGACAGTTATCGTAAAGGACTTCAGTAATGGGAAACTCCTTTCTCTGCCCGTCAACCGTTATTACTACCCTATCCCCATCCCTGGTAATATCATCCAGTTCATCCCTATCCTTACCCAGCAAGCGCTCTACCTTCTTTAGGTCAATCAACCCAGGACAGGGAATGCCTATAATTATTATATCCTCTCTAGCAACCTGCTTATCCTGTATCAGACTAACGATAGAGCGGCTGTCACATCCCTTAGCTACAATACCGACCCGTCCCTTAACCTCGGTTAGGTATACACTAAGATTGTTCACTATAAAGGGGTTAATTACCAGGCGATTAACATCATCCTTGTTATTGGTTATTAAAGGGGTAGTAGTTAATTTCAGGCTTCCCGGTTCAAAGCCAATAACATAGTCAACCCTCCCTTGCTCGAGCAGTGTCTTAGCCTCATCCCGTAGCCTTTGTTCCATATCTCTATTTTTTGTCGGCAAATAGTTCATTGGGCCCGATTTCTTTTAGCTCTCTTGTTACCTCGGTGACTACTTGAGCGAATTTTCCGCCTTCTGAAGCTGAAACCCAACTAGCCTGAATTCGCTGTGGCTCAATGCCTATGTATTCCAGAAGCTTCTTAGTTATAGCTATTCTCCTTCGGGCGTAGTAGTTTCCTGTTTGATAATGGCACTCACCTGGGTGACAGCCTGAGACCAGCACGCCATCAAAACCTAATCGCAGTGCCTTAAGGATGAAGAGGGGGTCTATTCTCCCCGAACATGGAACCTTTATAATCCTTATATTGGCTGGGTATTTTTTTCGGCTGGTTCCGGCCAAATCGGCACCGGCATAGCTACACCATCGGCACAGGAAACCAACTATCCTTGGTTCCCATTGTGAGTCTTGTTTCATCTGCACCTCACCGAAGCAAAGTGAAACGATTCTATCACAGAGAATAAGGCAACATCAAGATTTAGTCGGCTGTATAACGAATTGTGCGGGAAACAATAGGGTGATAAAAACCCCTTAATTGTCATGAAGTTAAAAGAGCTGAATTATCTAAAATGCAACCGGTTATTACTTTCGGATGAGTAATTTAGAAGGGCATTGCTTAATACTATAATATCAGCCAGCTTATCCCCAGTTTTTGACCAATCAGCTATAGGGTAGTATACTACAACTGAATTTTATATGAGTACAGAACAGTTAGCTGAGAATCTGATTTCATGGATAAGGGATAAGGTACTAACTGCCGGGTCTAAAGGAGTAGTTGTAGGCATAAGTGGCGGACTTGATTCCTCAGTATTGGCGGTATTATGTCAATGCGCTTTTACTCAAAGCACATTGGGGGTGCTAATACCCTGCTACAGCAGCCAGCAGGATGCGGAGCATGCCCGGACTGTGGTTAGCAAGTTTTCTATCCCTATTAAAACAGTGGTTCTTGATACTGTTTTTGATACCTTGCTCAAAGCGTTGACTGGTGATAGAGTAGACCCTGGTATAAGTCGGTTAGTTGAAGGCAACCTCAAGCCTAGATTAAGAATGCTCACCCTTTACTACTTTGCCAATCAGCTTAAATATATGGTGGCGGGCTCAAGTAACAGGAGTGAGCTGTCCATCGGCTACTTCACTAAGTATGGAGATGGCGGAGTGGATATTCTGCCATTAGGCAGTCTGGTGAAAGGACAGGTAAAGGAACTGGGTCGCTTCCTAGGTATTCCGCAGGAAATTATTGACAAGTCTCCCTCAGCTGGTTTATGGCAAGGACAAACTGATGAGGGTGAACTGAGGCTCAGTTATAATGAACTCGATCGCTATTTGATTACCGGCGAAGCCAGTAATGAATTGAGAGAGAGGATTGAGTCTATGATAGCCGCCAGTAACCACAAGCGCTTGCCCCCCCCAGTGGCTAGCTTTTAGGCTTAGCTACTCCCTTTATATGTAATTTCACTTTCTGTCTTGTTTTGCCTGGGTATCTGTGCTATGATATAAGCAGGTGAATGTAACCACAGAAAAAGAAAAGGCGCTGGAGCTGGCTATTAGCCAAATTGAAAAGCGATTTGGTAAAGGCTCAGTGATGAAGCTGGGTGAGACTGCTAAGTCACCAGTGGAGGCTATACCCAGTGGCTCATTGTCGTTGGACCTGGCCTTAGGTGTGGGAGGTATCCCCAGAGGACGGATTACGGAAGTTTTTGGTCCCGAGTCATCAGGGAAAACTACCTTAGGTCAGCATGTACTTGCTGAAGCGCAAAAGCTAGGAGGAGTGGCTGCCTATATTGATGTTGAGCATGCCCTAGACCCAGTCTATGCCACTCGCTGCGGTGTTAATGTTGACGACCTGCTCATCTCTCAGCCAGATACTGGAGAGCAAGCTTTGGAGATTACCGAAGCACTAGTCAGGAGCGGAGCTATTGATGTCATAGTCATTGATAGTGTTGCTGCCTTAGTCCCCAGGGCTGAAATTGAGGGAGAGATGGGGGATACCCATGTTGGTTTACAAGCTCGACTAATGTCACAAGCATTGAGAAAGCTAGCTGCCGTTATTGGTAAGTCACAGACAGCGGTAATATTCATCAACCAGTTAAGGGAAAAGGTTGGTATTATCTTCGGCAACCCTGAGGTGACACCGGGGGGCAGGGCTTTGAAGTTCTATAGCTCAATAAGGATAGACTTAAGACGAGTTGAAACTATCAAGCAGGGAAATGAGGCAGTAGGCAGCCATGTTAGAGCTAAGGTAGTCAAAAATAAGACTGCCCCGCCATTTAGAAGTGCCGAGTTTGATATCATGTTTGACCATGGAATAAGCATGGAGGGTAATCTTATAGACGTGGGTGTAGAGTTGGGGCTAATAAGCAAGGCTGGCGCTTTTTTTTCCTATGGTGACATTCGCCTGGGGCAAGGTAGGGAGAATACCAAGCAATACCTGGGGCAGAATCCCGAGCTTGCTCAAGAAATTGAGCGACAAATCAGAGCTTCAGCCGTCACCAGCACTAAATCTTAGCCAGCAATTAATGGCACTTTAAACAACTAGTTAAGTAGTAACAGTAAGTAAGGCTGGGGCGCAAGCTCCGGCTTTTTGTCTTAGAAAGGGCATGCTAATGAGCAAGATTACTGCAATTCGCGTCGGGAGGATTGGGGGAAAGCGGATAAATATATTCCTCGATGGCAGGTTCGCTTTCAGTCTAGAAGCTGAGGTGGTAATAAGAGAGGGTCTACATGTTGAGCAGGAGCTATCTTTGGGTCAGATTGCGGCACTAGCTAGGTCTGACCACTTCCACCGTTGCTTCAGTGCTGCTGCCCATTACCTCAGCTACCGACCTCGAAGCGAGTCTGAGCTAAGGGAGCGACTTTACTGGCGGGGTTTTGATGATGACAGCATAGAGGCGGTGATGGCCAAACTAAAGGAACAGGGGTTGGTGGATGATGTTACCTTTGCCCAATTCTGGAAGGATAATCGGGAATCATTTAGTCCACGCAGCCGATGGCTAACCAAGCTCGAGCTGAGGCGAAAAGGTGTAGCCAATGACATCATAGACCAAGTGGTTGATACGGTTGACGATGACCATAGTGCCTATCGGGCAGCTCTAAGTAAAGCTCGTAGCTTATCCCTAGCTGACTATCAGGGTTTCCGTCGCCGATTAGGTGCATACCTCAAGCGGCGTGGCTTCAGTTACGGGGTCATAAATCATACTACACAACAATTATGGCAGGAAAAGGAGACTAAGCCTAAATAGCATGAAGCTGACACTCAAGCTACAATGAAGGGGGTGGAAAAATGGGAATAGATGTTGTTCTAGCTATTGCCTTTAGTTTTATTATAGGTGTGGTATTTGGAGGTATGGCTGCCTTTCTCTTTAGGCGAGTGATGATTAACCGACAAATGCGTATTGCCGAGAGGAAAGCCAACAAAATGCTAGCTGAAGCCAGAGCCGAGTCTAATGATATACTCCGTGAGGCAAGGCAGGAGACTGAAAAGATTAAGTCAGGAGTGGAAGCCGAGTATCGTGAACGCCGTACTGAACTACAGCGGCAGGAGAGCTATGTATCTCAGCGGGCAGAGAGCCTAGATCACAAGTTAGAAGATTTGGAGAACCGCAGTCGCAACCTATCTAACAAAGAGAAGGAAATCGAGTCCACTCGCACCCATCTCGAGGAGGTTAGAGAGAAGCAGTTAAAACAGCTAGAGTTGATTTCGGGTATGTCCAGTGATATGGCAAAGCAAACACTGATTGAGGCTATGGAGGTCGAGATGCAAGAGGAAGCCTCACGGCGCCTTCGGGAATGGGAGGCTAAGGTAAGGGAAGAAGCACATGAGAAAGCTCAGGAGATTCTGTCTCAAGCTATTCAGCGTTGTGCTTCCGAGGTTGTATCTGAAACAACAGTGTCTACTGTTCCCCTTCCCAGTGATGACATGAAGGGTCGACTTATTGGACGAGAGGGTCGTAACATTAGAGCTTTGGAACAGGCTACCGGTGTCGACCTAATTATTGATGATACTCCCGAGGCGGTGACGCTGTCCAGCTTCGACACAGTGCGGCGAGAGGTAGCTCGAATTGCTTTAACCAAGCTTATCCTTGACGGTCGTATCCATCCAGCTCGCATTGAAGAGATAGTAGCCAAGGCTAAGGAGGAAGTAGATAAAACTATCTACAGTGCTGGGGAAGAAGCAGCTTATCAAGCGGGGGTACATGGCTTATGTCCCGAGTTAATCAGGTTGCTTGGTCGCCTTAAGTATCGCACTAGCTACGGGCAGAATGTCCTCGCCCACAGTATTGAGGTAGCTCATTTAGCGGCCATGATTGCCGGGGAATTGGGAGTCAATGTTGCCATAGCCAGGAAGGCTGGTCTGCTTCATGACATTGGTAAGGCGGTAGACCGTGAGGTGGAGGGAAATCACGCTGCCATCGGAGCTGACTTGGTTAAGCAATGGGAGAAATCCCCTGAAGTGGTCAAGGGTATCGCTGAGCACCACTTTGAGACGGAAACTACCAGCATCTGGGGCTTCATCATTTCAGCGGCGGATGCTATCAGTGGTGCCAGACCAGGTGCAAGGCGTGAGTCATTGGAGGGTTACTTAAAACGGCTAAAGGCATTGGAAGATATAGCTAATGGTTTTAAAGGGGTGGAGAAGTCATTTGCTATTCAAGCCGGTCGCGAAATCCGCATCTTAGTTAACCCACAAGAGATTGATGATATGGGAGCAATGAGGCTGGCTCGAGACATTGTTAAGAAGATAGAGGAAGGGCTACAATATCCAGGGCAAATAAGGGTTACTGTGCTCAGAGAGACAAGAGCTATAGATTATGCTAAGTAGGAGGTTTAATCGAGGAGCTAATGTTAATATTGGCGATTGGTGATATAATTGGCAAACCTGGCAGGCAGGCAATGAATAAACTTTTACCATACCTGCGACAACAATATAGTTTCGATATGGTTATTGCCAATGCTGAGAATATTGCTGGCGGTATAGGGGTAACTTCAGCCACAGCTAAGGAATTGCTGGATGCTGGTGTCGATATGCTAACCTCAGGTAACCACATATTTGCACAGAAGGAGATCATTCCACACCTTGACGGTGAAATGCCTATCCTGCGCCCATTAAATTATCCCCCAGGAGTACCGGGTAGGGGCTATATAATCAATGGTCAGGTTATAGTGGTAAATTTGATGGGGAGAATATTCATGAGTGATATTGATTGCCCATTTAGAGCTATGGATAAACTACTGGCTGAGCTCAAGCACAAGCCCCCAATTGTTATTGTTGATTTCCATGCTGAGGCTACATCGGAGAAGATGGCAATGGGGCGATATCTAGACGGTCGGGTTAGCGCTGTGCTCGGCACACATACCCATGTGGGAACTATTGATGCTCAGTTGCTTCCTCAAGGTACTGCTTATGTTACTGATATTGGTATGACCGGACCTATGGATTCAATTATTGGTGATGATTCCGAAGCCGTAATTCGCCGCTTCCTGACCGCAATGCCCCATCGTTTATCTGTAGGCAAGGGAAAAACAATGCTTAACGCAGTAATGGTTAGGGTAGATGATAATAGTGGCCGAGCAATAAGTATTGAGCGAATCTATCGTGAGGTGGAATAAAGTCAGCGGAGTAACTTATAGCTTTAGCTGAGCAGCGAGAAATAAG
The DNA here is from genome assembly GCA_011170285.1 of Dehalococcoidia bacterium. Classification (GTDB taxonomy): domain Bacteria; phylum Chloroflexota; class Dehalococcoidia; order Dehalococcoidales; family W498; genus W498. Next base: position 101,096 of record DUEE01000014.1, on the reverse strand, counting down.
ATTAGCCAGCCCCTGATACTGTGGAGCTGATAAGCAACCTTAATGTGGAGAGCTTATGACTATTGAGTTTGGATTACTAATATTAGCTGCCTATCTTGTGGGTTCGGTGCCAGCCGATCACCTAGTGGCTAAGTGGTCCCGGGGAATAGACCTTAGACAATATGGTAGTGGCAATGTGGGAGCAAGCAACCTACTGACGATAACCTCCAAGTGGATAGCTATTCCGGTAATCATTTTTGATGTGGGTAAGGGGGCATTGATGGTTTGGGCTACTACTCAACTGATAGGTCCAGAGGCAGTAGCTCAACAGGTAACGGTAGGTTTAGCAGCAATTATTGGGCATAACTGGCCAGTTTTCCTTCGTTTCAACGGTGGCAGAGGTGCTTTGACTACCATAGGCGTGCTTCTTATTTTAACACCATGGTTGGCGCTGATATTGGTAGCTGTTGCTTTCCTTTTCTTTCCATTCCGACAGCTATCTTTGGGAACGACCGTGGCAATGGCAGCTCTGCCCCTATGTAGCTGGCATCTCAGTAAGCCGTTTGGTATTGAAGAACCACTACCACTTACTCTAGGTTTCTTAGCTATATTTATAATATTGCTGGTTAGACGATTAACGGCACCGCGGACTTCACTCTCTGCTTCGGTAACCCCGGGGCAGCTAATTATTAATCGCTTGCTTTTCGACCGAGATATAAGGGACAGGGAAGCCTGGATAAAACGGAAACCTTTTAAGCAACAATAAAAACAGGGGAAAGGTTAACTATAGTGAGATGAAATGTGCCACTCACCCTGAGGTCGAAACTAACCTTAGGTGTGGTAAGTGTGGTAAACCGATATGCCCTAAGTGCCTGGTGCAGACTCTGGTGGGAGCCAGATGCCCGGATTGTGCCAAGCTATATAAGCTACCTATCTATCGTGTTTCCACTAAATATTATTTGATAGCTATAGGAACTGGGTTCGGCATGGCGATGGCTTGTGGTGTTGTCTGGGGACTGATAGAGTCGTTGGTGCCTTTCTTTTACCTTAGTCTGTTATTAGCTCCTGGGATTGGCTATGCCATTGGGGAGGTAATTAACCTTTCGGTCAATCGTAAGCGCAGCACAGGGTTAGCCGTTATCGCTGGTATAGCTGTGGTAATAAGCTACTTGGTTAGCCTTTTGTTTAATATTCTTTTTCATTGGGGTCTTTCCTTCGGTCTATTTAATATAATTCTTGCCCTGGTAGCCCTAGCCCTAGGTATTTTTGTAGCTGTTACCCGTTTGCGCTAAAGCATTCTGGCAATGAACCCCACTATGGAAAGGTTAATATGTCACCAGTTGGTGCAATATATTGGAATATCCCAGGATATGTGATTTTTTGGCTTTTATTTGCTATTGCCCTCGTCTTATTCGCTCAAAGGGTCTACCTGCTTTTCCGTCTCATACTCCTCGGACAGAAGGAAAACCGCTTCAATAGCATAATTCGCAGAATCATATATATGTTAGTGGTGACCTTGTCCCAATGGTGTAGCTTAAAGAGCGTTACCCGTCAAGACCGAGCTGGAATCGGGCATACATTCATGTTCTGGGGTCTCAGCCTGTTGCTTATCTACTATATTATCTTTATCGGTTTGGGAGACGGCTTTGGTCTCTACAAACTGCTTGAGGGCACCACATTTAAGACAGTCTATTCTTCAATTATGGATATAGCTGCATTACTTATCACCCTAGCTGTAATTTGGGCTGCAATTAGGTATTATATCATAAAACCTGACAGGCTAAAGAGGGAGGCAACTGCTGAAGAAAAGATTCTCCGACCCCTGCTTTTTACCGTCATAGTTAGCCTTATGGTTCTTCATTATTGTATGGAGGGCTTTAGATTTGCCGCTTACAACACTTCAGCTTCTTGGCCACCTATAGGGATTGCTTTGTCTAACTTCTTAATTAACACAGGTATATCGCAAGCTACATTGATAGCGGTATACAAGGGTGTTTGGTGGCTTAATTATGTTATACTCCTTGGCGCTTTAATCTACGCCCCTCACTCAAAGCACCTGCACCCACTTGCATCCTTCCCCAATGTGGCTTTCAAAGACCTACATCCCAAGGGAGCACTTAAGCCCATCGAGCTGGAAGAGGTTGAGACCTTTGGGGTATCGAAAATCCAAGACTTTTCCTGGAAGCAATTACTTGACCTCTATGCCTGTACAGTATGCGGCAGGTGTCATGTTGTTTGCCCGGCTCAACTTAGCGGTAAGCTCCTCTCCCCTAGGGAACTGGTCTTAAACCTCAAAAAACATTTGCTGGAGGTAGGTCCCGATTTGCTTAGAGTCAAAGGCAAAGCAGAATCCTCCTCCTCTAACCCCGAAAAAGTATTAATTGGCGAAGTGGTAACCGAAGATGAAATCTGGGCATGCACCACCTGTCGTGCTTGCCAAGAGGTATGCCCTGTTTATAGTGAGCATGTTGACAGAATTATTGGCCTGAGACGAAACTTGGTGCTGGAGCAGGCATCTATTCCTGAGACGGCTGAGGGAGCATTGAGAAGCATTGAAGACAGAGGGCACCCGTGGCGGGGAACTACATTTACCAGAACCGATTGGGCTCAAGGGCTTGCTATTAAGACTCTTGCTGAAGATAGTGAGATAGACATTCTGTACTGGGTAGGTTGCACCGATGCCCTGGAAGAGAGAAGTATGATGATAGCTCAGGCTATGGCTAAGCTGTTGAAGTCAGCCGGGGTTAAATTTGGTATCCTGGGTTCTGCTGAAAGCTGCTGCGGTGAGCCAGCTCGTCGCTTGGGTAATGAGTATATATTCCAGATGCAGGCTGAGAAAAATATTGAGCTATTGAAAGGGTATAATGTAAAGAAGATAGTTACTGCCTGTCCCCACTGCTTTAATACGCTAAAGAATGAATATCCTCAGTTTGGGGGTAATTTTGAGGTTATTCACCACACCGAGTTCATTGCCAACTTGCTGAAAGAAGGCAAGTTAAGAATTATCAAGGGGGGTGGTGGGGTAGTGGTTTACCACGACCCCTGCTATTTGGGGAGATACAATGACATTTACGAGCCACCGAGGCAGGTATTAAATAGTATGCCCGATATTACCCTTGTTGAGGCGGGGCAGAATCGGGAAAGGAGTTTCTGCTGTGGCGGCGGGGGTGGTCGTATGTGGCTGGAAGAACACATTGGCAAGAGAATCAGTGAGCTGCGCATAGAGCAGATAATTACCACTAAAGCCCAGACAGTAGTTACTGCCTGTCCTTTCTGTTTGCAGATGTTCGATGACGCAATAAAGGCAAAGGAGGCTGAAGAATGGCTTAAGGTTACCGATATCGCTGAGTTGGTAGCCGAATCAGCCATCTATCGCCCTTATTCTACCTAGGAATATTGAACCAAGCCTTCAATTGGTTACATATACATTCCGGCGCTCACATTTAATACATGTCCGGTGATAAAATCTGAATCAACCGAGGCCAGAAACAATGCTGGCTTGGCTGCATCCTCTGGTGTTATTGCCTTACCACCAATCTCTTGAAGCATCCTGTCTCTAACCTTCCTTGGTATGCCCATTTTTTCACCGGCAACCTCCTCCCCGGTCTCTTTCTCAGCAGTAAATCTGGTATGGACGAAGCCATAGGCAATGGCGTTACAGTTTACGCCAAATCTCGCCCACTCTCTGGCTACTGTTTTGGTAAGTCCAATGACACCCGCCTTAGCCGCCGTATAATTGACCTGTCCCACATTACCCATCAAACCCATTACCGAAGCGGTATTGATAATCTTACCGCCATGCCCCTTTTTCATCATATATTTGGCGGCGGAGCGAACACAATTAAAGGTTCCCTTGAGAATAATGTCCAGGCACATATCCCATTGGGTATCAGTCATTTTATGTAATAGCGCATCTCTGGCTATCCCGGCATTATTAACCAAAATATTCAAGTCCCCAAATATATCCACGGCGGTATCCATCAGCTTATCAGTATCCTCTGGCTTGGTTACATCAGCAATACACCAGGCAACCTTGCCCCCGGCAGCCTCTATCTCTTTTGCTGTAGCCACCAGAGGCTCCCGGTCAACATCACTGACTACCACACATGCCCCCTCCTGAGCAAACAGCAAGGCGTCAGCTTTGCCTATCCCTCTAGCCGACCCAGTAATTACGGCTACCTTACCGTCTAATTTTCCCATACTTAACTCCTTACCCAATTTTTTAGAAGTGGTTGCTGATTTCCTGTCTCACCCGTTGTATTACTTTTAGCATTACTTCCCCAGCCTTAGCCCTAATCAAAACTGTAGCTTCCATATCCATAGGGGTGGAACTAAGGTTAATAATGACTAACTTAGCACCGGAACGAACAGCATATATTGGCATATAGGCAGCAGGATAAATAACCAGGGTCGAGCCAATTACGATAAATAGGTCAGAATTGTATGAGCGTGAGGTAGCCTCCTCTAACACCTTGGCTGGTAATGGCTCACCGAAAAAAACAGCAGCCGGTTTCAGGATACCGTGGCAAGCTTCACAGTCAGGGATTTCCTCGCCTTCGTCCAGCCTGGCTTTAATATATTCAAAAGGATAACTCCTACCACATCTCAGGCATTTCGCCCACTGCATATTACCGTGTAGCTCAAATACCTTGTCCTGAGGAACCCCTGCCTTTTGGTGAAGACTGTCGACATTTTGGGTAATAACACAATCCAGCTTACCTAATCTATCCAGCTCAGCAATGGCGTAGTGGGCAGGATTTGGCTCAGCCTTGGTGGTTAGAACCCCCTGCCCAAGCATCTGCCATTGCTTTCGCCTGGTTTCAGGGTGGCTAACGAACTTGTGATAGGTAAAATCATCCGGGTCAAACCTGTCCCAGATTCCACCAGGGCTGCGAAAATCGGGAATCCCGGATTCGGTACTCACCCCGGCACCGGTGAAGACCACTATTCTCCCAGCGTTAATGATTAGGTCAGCCACTCTATCAATAAGGCTGTCTAACGCAGGTTTCTCCACAAGCTTTCTCCCTGTTTGCTACTAGAGTCAGGAAGGAATTGACTTATAAAATATGTTACCCAAAGAGTAACCGGTGACTACAGGGAGTACACAAAATAGATTAAGGCAATACCGGTTCGGTGGTAGTTTATTTGGATTCTTTTTGCCCACGCCAAGCACTTTACCGTTTAGTATATTGAGGTGCCTTGCGAGCTCGCTTGAGACCGTACTTTTTCCTCTCTTTTGCCCGAGCGTCCCGAGTAAGCAATCCGTAACGCCGCAGTATAGACCTAAGGCTTTCATCAGCTCTTATCAGGGCTCGAGCGATACCGTGAGAAACAGCGCCACTCTGCCCCGATATACCACTCCCTGTTACCTTGACTACAGCATTATACTTGGTGACGCAATCAGTAACCAAAAGAGGTTGCAGTATTGTCCGGCGGTGCTCAAAGCGGGGGAACAGCTCCTCATAGGGAACACCATTTATGATAATATCACCATTACCTGGTAAGAGCCTTACTCGAGCCACAGCCGTTTTGCGTCTGCCTGTTCCATAGAAATAAGCTTGCTTTTCCATTTGCATCCTATCCCCTTCCCTCATCCTCTAAAACTGCCCTCCTGGGACTAGCATTCACTTGAGCCAAGTGGGGATGGGTATCACCGACATAGACCCTGACTTTTTTCATCATCTTGGCACCCAGCCGATTGTGAGGCAACATACCCTTGACAGCATGTTTAACAACTTGCTCAGGATTAGCCTCCATCATTTTGTCTAAACTAATACTTTTTAACCCGCCAGGATACCCAGAATGTCTATAATAGACCTTCTGCTTAGCTTTATTGCCGGTCACACACACCTTATCAGCATTGATAACGATGACAAAGTCGCCCGTATCCAGATTACGACTGAATATTGGTTTGTGCTTACCCATAAGTAAGGTAGCTACTCGAGTGGCTAGCTTGCCTAAGACCTCACCCGAAGCATCAATAACATGCCACTCATGCTTAATATCAGACGCCTTAGTGCTATAGGTTTTCATTGCACCTCTTCTCCAAAAGATCGTGGATAATTAACCCCCATAAGGCATAGCCCACAGGCAGGAGCCGTTGGACCAGCCAAGCCTGGTTTCTTATCTTCAACCATACTATAAAATTCGTCAACAGTCATCTTTTCCCTGCCCACTTTGATTAGGGCACCTGCTGTATTGCGCACTTGATGAGGTAAAAAGGAGTTAGCGGCTATATTAAAAACAACCAATTCCCCATCCTTCTCTATTTCTGCTCTATACACACTCCGCACCGTGCTCCTTATATCAACTCCAAGGCAAGTTATAAAAGAGGCAAAGTCATGCTCACCAATAAGAGATTGACACGCCTGATTCATAGCCCCAATATTCAGATGACCAGCAACACGGTAAGAAAAACCATTCCTTATTGGTGACCGGGTCAAGCTATTTAATATATAGTAATTATATTCCCGGCTAAGAGCATCACGCCTAACATTAAAAGAATCATCTCCTCTATGCGCCGCCTTAACCACAATATCCCCAGGTAAATAGTAGTTTAAACCGGTAATAAATACCGATAGGGACAGGGACGGCATAGCCTTGAAACTAATCACCTGTCCTCTAGCATGAACCCCGGCATCGGTTCGGCTAGCTGCCATCACCCGAATTCTCTCTCCTGTAAGCTTGCACAGGGCTTTCTCAGTCTCCCCTTGAATAGTAGGCAGATCAGCCTGCAACTGGAAGCCGTGGTAATGAGTACCATCATATTCCATAATTAATACAATTTTGCTAAGTCTGTTTATCAACCCTGTATCCCCGTCACTCTACCAACTCAAGCCGAACCATAGGAGCCCCATCACCCAATCTGGGTCCCAATTTAATAATGCGGGTATACCCACCAGGACGCTCAGCATACCTTGAGGCGAGATCACTAAATACTTTGGCGGTCACTTTTTTATCTAAAATAAATGACAGCGCCCTGTGACGGGAAGGAAGTCCACCCTCCTTACCAAATGTGATCATTCGCTCAGCCAAGCCACGCACTTCCTTGGCCTTGGCCTCGGTGGTAGTTATTTTCTCATAGTTAAGAAGGTCAGTCACCAAGTTACGATACAACGCCCTCCGGTGACCTGAATCCCTACCTAACTTTCTACCAGCTACTTTATGCCTCATCCTCTGTCCTTTCCTCAACCTGAGGGGTAAGAGATAGTCCCAATGCGTTGAGGCAATCTTCTATCTCTCGTTTAGACTTCTGCCCAAAGTTCCGTAGTGAAAGCAACCCCTTATCCCCCCTGCTTATGACTTCGCCCACGGTAGTGATACCACCACGCCGCAAGCAATTCATGGTACGCATTGATAGCTTTAATTGGTCCACGGGTATATTATACTGCTCGTTAGAAATAGGTAAGCGAATAAGCTTATCTGCCTCCATCCGCGATATACTAGCATAATCAACAAAAGCTGATAATTGCTCCACTAGAATGCTGGCACTGCCGCTGATTGCATCTACCGGTGATATAGTGCCGTCTGTCCATACTTCTAGGCACAACCGCTCACGACTAGTCTCACGACCAATATGAATTGGCTCAACGGTAAAGTCAACCTTGCGTATTGGGGTAAAAACGGCATCCATTGGAATCACTCCTATGGGTAGATTATCACCAGGCTCAGCCCGCCTATAGCCTTCACCCAATTCCACATCAAACTCTACAGAAAGGCTAGCTTCATCTGAATCTAAGGTGGCTAAATAAAGCTCAGGGTTCACCACCTCAAAATCAGTTGAGGGCTTAATGTCAGCAGCGCAAACTTGCCCCTCCCCTTTCACATCCAGAGTTAACTTACCTGGTTGACCTGAAAGGGACTTTAACCTTAATGCTTTAACATTGAGTAAAAAATCCGTGGTATCTTCCTTTATATAAGGGATAGCAGAGAATTCATGCTGAATCCCCTCAATCTTAACCTGAGTCACAGCTGCCCCTGGAAGATAACTAAGCAAAACTCGACGTAAAGCATTACCAAGGGTAACACCAAAGCCCCTTCTCAGAGGCTTAGCCACAAAGCTCCCAAAGTTACCCTTGTCTTCGACACACTCAATCTCAGGTATTGCCAAACCAGACAAAAGACTACCTCCTTTTAATTACCTTATCTGGAATAGAACTCAACTATGCTCTTGCCATCAAATTTAGCATCAATGTCATCAGGGGTAGGCAGAGATAAAACCCGACCAATAATATTCTGCCTATCCAGGCTCAACCAACCCGATACCGACTTAGCCTCTATAGTTTGAACCAGTTGTTGATAATACTCGCTTTTGGTATTTTCTGGTTTCCAATTAATGGTATCACCTTCCTTAACTAAACAAGAGGGTATATCAGTCTTGTGCCCATTTAGTATAATATGTCCATGTCGAACTAGCTGACGAGCTTGAGCCCGGGAGTCAGCAAAGCCTAAACGGTATACAACATTATCAAGCCGCATCTCCAACAATACCAGCAGGTTTTCGCCGGTGATGCCTGACTGCTTTTCGGCTTTAGCAAAGAAACGCTTAAACTGCCGCTCCAGAATTCCATAAGTATAGCGGGCTTTTTGCTTCTCCCGAAGCTGTACTGCACGGTCGGAAATCCGACGGCGCTGAGTAGGCTGCTGTCCCGGCGGTTTCCCTCGCTTGTCCATCGCACATTTAGAGGTAAAACACCGGCCACCTTTAAGCATCAACTTCTCGCCACTACGCCGGCATAATCGACAAACTGCTCCTGTGTACCTTGCCATTTTTCTCTCCTACACGCGTCTTCTTTTTGGCGGACGACAACCATTATGGGGAATGGGAGTCACATCCCTAATGCGGGTAATATAGAGTCCTGAGCTTTGTAGGGAACGAATAGCTGCTTCACGCCCACTGCCTGGACCTCTAACATAAACCTCTACCTGGCGTAAGCCATGCTCCATAGCTTTGTGTGCCGCATCACGAGCTGCTAATTGAGCAGCATAGGGAGTGCCTTTACGCGAGCCTTTGAACCCAGCTGTCCCTGAGCTTCCCCAGGCGATAACATTTCCTTGAGGATCGGTAAGAGTCACTATGGTATTATTAAAAGTGGATTGGATATAGGCTCTGCCTACAGGGATAGACTTGCGTTCCCGTTTTCTGGCTCGTTTTTTTTGTGGCATTGTAATCTCCTAAATACTATATATTATGTTAAGTTATTTCTTAGTCACGCCACGCCTCTGCCCTCTACCGGCTATAGTCTTACGAGGACCACGCTTGGTGCGAGCATTGGTTCGCGTTCGCTGCCCCCTAAGCGGTAAGCTACGACGATACCTGGTACCCCGATAGCTACCAATCTCAACCAGACGCCTAATATTAAGATTAACCTCTTTTCTAAGTTCACCCTCAACCCTATACTCTCGGTCAATCACTTCTCGTAGACGATTAACCTCTTCTTCAATCAGATCGCTCGTCTTAGTAGAAGAATTGATACCAGTCTGAGCTAGAATCCTCTGGCTCCGAGTGGCACCAATGCCATAGATATACTGGAGAGCTATCAAGATTCGCTTATTTTTAGGTATATCTACCCCGGCTATACGCGCCATCTAGTCCTCCTTACTAATAAGAAAAATTTAGCCTTGTCGCTGCTTGTGCCTAGGGTTGGAACAAATAATCCTAATCACCCCGTGCCGCCTTACCACCTTGCATTTTTCGCATCTAACCTTAACCGAAGCTTTCACCTTCATAATTAGCCCTCTCTATTTAAACCGATATGTAATCCTCCCTCGACTCAGGTCATAGGGGGAAAGCTCTATCAGCACCTTGTCACCGGATAAAATTTTAATATAATGCAATCTTATCTTCCCCGAAATGTGAGCTAATACCTTATGCCCAGTGGGTAACTCAACACGAAACATGGCATTAGGCAAAGGTTCAACTACTGTCCCCTCTACTTCAATGGTTTCCTTCTTAGTCATAAACCTTCTTCTTTACACAGTGGTAAGTACCTCTGGTCCAGCATTAGTAATGGCAATGGTATTTTCAAAGTGAGCCGAGAGACCCCCATCAGCGGTAAACACCGTCCAGCGGTCATCTCCAAGCCTAGTATGCCAGTCACCAATATTCACCATAGGTTCAAGGGCAAGGGTCATACCCTTTCTTAGCACTGGTCCCGAGCCTGGTAGGCCAAAATTAGGTATTGAAGGTTCCTCATGCATCTCTCGACCAATACCGTGCCCGGTATACTCACGGACTACTGAGTAGCCCCTTGACTCAGCATAATTCTGAATGGTAGCCGAAATATCACCTAATCTGGCACCGGGATAAGCAGCAGCAATGCCAACCTTTAGGGCACCTTCAGTAGTTTCCATAAGCTCTTTAGCCTGTGGGCTAACCTCACCGATACCTACTGTTATCGCAGCGTCACCATGAAAACCATTGATATTTGCTACTAGGTCAAGAGATACAATGTCACCCTCATATAATATCCGTTCCCCTGGAATTCCGTGTACTATCTCATCATTCACAGATATGCAGATATTAGCTGGGAAGCCATGGTATCCTTTAGATGAAGACTTGGCTCCCAGCTTTTCTAGCTCTCTAACCGCAATAACATCTAACTCCTTAGTTTTCATCCCTGGTCTCAGTTGCCCCTTAAGCAGTTCCAGTACAGTGGCCACAATTCTACCTGCCTGCCGCATAACAGCAATCTCTCTATCAGATTTGATAATTATACTCATATACTCACCTAGCAATAAACTCGCCTTTACCAAGGGCGGTGATGATTCTCCAACTCACCTCATCTATACTTCCCTCCCCATCTACCTCCAATAGCTTACCTGCCCCAGCATAATAATCAATGAGAGGAGCCGTCTCATTCAAGTAAACCTCAAGCCGCTTTTTAGCTTTGTCAACGGTATCATCAGGGCGCTGATATAGCTCACCGCCGCACCGGTCACACTTACCCCAAACCTTAGGCGGGGAGTTTATGGTATGATACGGTGTCTGACAATTACGACAAATCCAGCGCCGGCTAAGTCGCATTAGCAGCTCCCGTTCAGAGACCAGAATATATACCGCCCTATCTATAGTTTTAGCCTGTTTGGCTAGGATTTCATCCAGTGCCTCAGCCTGCTTGAGATTGCGGGGAAAACCATCAAGGATTACCCCACCTTCACAATCCGGAGCCGATATACGCCCCAAAACCATTCCTATCGAAATTGAGTCAGGTACCAGTATTCCCCTTTCCATATAAGACTTGGCTCTCAATCCTAACTCAGTGCCTTGCTCTATTGCCTGCCTAAACAGGTCTCCAGAAGCGATATGTACTAATTTCAGCTCCTGAGCTACAGTAGCTGCCTGAGTTCCTTTACCCGCACCAGGGGCACCTAGAAAAACAATATACACCTTTCACCTTATTTAATAAAGCCCTCATAGCGCCGCATTACCAGTTGCGACTCCACCTGCTTCATAGTATCCAAAGCAACACCAACCACAATAAGCAAACCCATGCTAGATAGCTGGATTACCTGAACATTGCCAATCTCTCGAGCGGCGAATGGCATTATCGCCACCAAGGCTAAGAAAAGAGCACCTCCCCAGGTAATACGGCTAATGACCTGATTAAGGTAATTAGCGGTGTGTTTCCCTGGTTGAATCCCAGGGACAAATCCCCCCTGCCGCTGTAAAACACCGGGTAAATCCTGCTGCTCAAAAATCACCATAGTATAAAAGAAGGCAAAGGCAATCACCATCACAAAAAACATTCCCCAGTAAAATAAGCCCATAGGTAACATCGCATTAGGATTAAACAGGCTCATAATATGATTAGCCAAATTGGGGTCAGCTCCGGCGGGATTGGCAAAATAACTAGCTATAATACCAGGAAACAGCATCAGCGACATAGCAAAGATGAGAGGTATCATTCCCGCTGTGTTTACTCGCAGTGGGATGTGGGTTGAGCCTGATTGTTTATACATACGACCACCGCGAACCACGCTACGGGCATATTGAACCGGGATACGGCGGTGAGCCTCCGTAAAAATAACTATGAAGACAACGGTGGCTAAGGCTATGAGGAGATATATCATCAAGCCGCCAAGATTTGTTGCCGCCTCAATGCCGCCCTGACCAGCCGTTTCCCAGAAACCGGCCACAATACCACCAAAGATTATTATAGATATACCATTGCCAATTCCGTATTCAGTAATAAGCTCACCTAGCCAGATACAGAACATGGTACCAGCTATCATTGATATGACCATAGTTGCCATCGGTAGCGCGGCAGCACCACCAACCACACCCTCACGCTGGAGCCAGATTAACTGACCATAACCCTGAAGACCAGCCAAGGGAACCACCGCCCAATGGGTAATCCGATTAATGGTATTCCTCCCAGCCTCTCCCTCCTGGGAAAGAGCTCTTAACCGCGGCACAATAGGCACCAGTAGCTGCATAATAATTGAAGATGTTATGTAGGGATAAACCCCCATAGCGGCTACACTAAGCCGCCTTAAGGCACCACCACTAAACATGTCAAGCATACCCAGCATAGGGACCTTCTCAAATACCTGTTGCAGGGCCTCAGGATCTACCCCGGGGAGAGGCACATGAGCCACGAAACGGAAGACCACCAGGATACCCAGGGTAAGGAGAATCCGACGCCTCAGGTCGGGTAAGCTGAAGGCGTCAAGCATAGCCTGAAGGAGTCGTGGCCTAGCTTGCCTTGGTCGCATAGTCAATCTCCTCCACCTTGCCCCCGGCAGCCTCAATCTTGGCTTTAGCCACCGCCGAGAATTTGTTTGCCCTTACAATAAGGGGATGATTAATATCCCCCTCAGCTAGAATCTTAATCGGATGCCGTAGAGATTTTACCAGCCCAGCCGCTACCAATCCTTCTGGCGTTACCTCACTTCCGGGCTCAAAGATATTAAGCTTATTTAAATTAACAACGCTATACTCTACCCTAAAGATGTTGACAAATCCACGCTTTCGGGGCAAGCGCTTAATTAAGGGTAATTGCCCACCTTCAAATCCCGGGCGCATCCTATAACCAGAACGGGACTTTTGCCCCTTACTGCCACGCCCAGAATAGGTACCGCGTCCACTGCCATCCCCCCGACCTACCCGCTTCCGACTCTTCCTGGAGCCAGAGGCGGGGGAAAGTTCATTCTGTCGCACTAGCTTTCCTCCTCCACTTCAACTAAATGCCTCACCTTATTAATCATACCCCGAATTGAGGCGGTATCTTCATGGCTGACACTCTGGTTTAGCCGACGAAGCCCAAGAGCCTTTAAAGTTTTCCTCTGGTCATCAGCATAGCCAATGCCACTTTTCACCAAGATAATATGTAGATTAGCCACTGGTTAGCGCCTCCTTAAAACAGGGCTACCCCTCTTCCACTTCAGTCTTAACCTTAAAATCTGATTTGCGTCTGGCTAACTCCTGTTTCGGGTCCTTAAGCTGGCTAAGGGCAAGCATCGCTGCCTTAGCCATATTAACGCGATTAGAGCTACCCAGCGATTTAGTTAAAATATCTTTAATTCCGGCTGCCTCAAGCACAGCTCGGATGCTACCACCAGCAACAACACCAGTACCTGGTGCTGCTGGTTTTAGCAAGACCTCGGCAGCACTAAACCTAGCTCTTATTTTATAGGGAATAGTAGTACCAGCTAACGCTACTTCAATCAAATCCTTTTTAGCGATAACTCCAGCCTTATTAATCGCTCCTGGCACCTCATTAGCCTTACCAACCCCAATACCTACATGCCCATTACCGTCCCCAGTTACCACCAAGGCGCTAAAACTAAGGCGTTTGCCTCCCTTCACTACCTTAGCCACACGGTTTATATAGATCAGCTTGTCGTTCAGCACCAATTCTGTTGGGTCTATCTTAAGCTTGTTTATCAACCTCAACTCCTGCTTTAAAATTTTAATCCGGCTTGACGGGCTGCCTCAGCCAGAGCTTTAACCCTGCCATGATATTTGTAGCCACCACGGTCAAAAACTACCTGATTTATCCCTTTGCTTTGGGCTCGTTTAGCTAACAGAGAACCGATAAGTCCAGCCTTAACCGTCTTTACTTTGCCTGCTACCTCGCCCTTTATTTCAGGGTCAAGGGTTGATACCGAGATCAGGGTGTGCCCTTTTAAGTCATCAATAACCTGAGCGTAAATATGGTTCAAGCTACGGAAAACACACAGCCGGGGTCTGGGGGCTGTGCCCTTTACCTTGGCTCTGACCCGAGCGTGTCTCCGGTAACGAGCTATCCTTGGTCCACCTTTTCCCATTATTTCCTCTTGCCTATAGCTTTACCCGCCTTACCCGCTTTAAGGCGAACTAATTCCCCAGCGTACCTAATCCCCTTACCCTTATAGGCATCGGGGGGGCGAATAGCCCGAATTTGGGCTGCCATCTCACCAACTACTTCTTTGTTAATACCGGTAACCTTAATGCGGTTGGCTCCTTCTACAGCTAGGGCCACACCCGGTAGCGGTAATACCTCCACCAGATGTGAATACCCGACACGGATTACCAGCTTATCACCTTCTTTTTCAACACGATAGCCCACACCTACAATTTCAAGAACCTTCTCAAAGCCGCTTGTTACCCCGTCCACCATGTTAGCCAAAAGGCTTCGTGTCAATCCGTGCAAGGAGCGATGCACCTTACTATCACTAGGACGCGACACAACCAAGCTACTGTTTTGTAGGGTAATAGACATATCAGGGTTGAAACGACGACGAAGTTCCCCTTTAGTTCCGGTTACAATAACCTCATCCTCGTTAATAACCACTGCCACACCCTTTGGCACCGGTATAGGCATTCGCCCTACTCTAGACATAATTATCCCCTCAACACTGGTTTACCATATATAGCATAAAAGTTCGCCACCAACCTCCTGGCGCCAGGCTTGCTGACCTGTCATCACCCCTTTAGGTGTAGACATAATAGCAATGCCCAAACCGCCAAAAACACGAGGAATCTCTTTGCGCTGGACATATATCCTTAGTCCAGGCTTACTTACTCGCTCTAACCCAGAAAGAACTGTCAGATTATTCTCATCAAATTTGAGGTAAATTTTGATTACCCGGTGTGGTTTACCCCTGAGCACCTCATAATCACTAATAAAACCTTCCTCTTTCAGGGTTCTAGCAATAGACAGCGCCATCTTTGAGGCTGGCACCAGCACGAAATCATGCCTTGCCATTATGGCGTTACGTATTCGCGTTAGCATATCTGCTATTGGATCAGAATTAGGCATATCTAATCACCAGCTTGATTTCCTCACCCCAGGAATTTGACTAGCCAGAGCTAGCTTACGAAAGCAAATACGACATAAGCCAAACTTACGCATATAAGCCCTCGGTCGACCACATAAGTAGCATCTATTATGCTGCTGCACTCTATATTTGGCAGGAAGTTGCGACTTTACAATTGCTGACTTTTTAGCCATCTCTATCCCTCATTTCAATCCTTAATGAAAAGTATACCCAATAATTCCAGCAAATACCTGCACTCTTCATCCGTTTTAGCCGTAGTGATAATTGACACCTCTAGTCCCCGCACCCTGTCTATTTCATCATAATTTACCTCAGGAAAGACGATTTGCTCCTTAAGCCCTAAGGTATAATTGCCTCGCCCATCAAAGGAAGTTCTGGGAAGCCCATAAAACTCACGCATACGGGGTAAGACAATGTTTAGTAATTTATCAAAAAAGTCATACATTCGTTCTCCCCGCAGGGTTACCTTTAACCCAATAGGCATCCCGGTTCTCAACCTAAAGGTAGCAATAGGCTTCTTGGCACGGGTGATCACCGGGTGCTGCCCTGAAATAACGGTCAGGTCTCTCTCTGCTGCCTCGAGAGCCTTGGCATTGGCAATTGCCTCGCCTAATCCAATATTAAGCACTATCTTGTCTAGACGTGGTACCTGCATTACATTTTCATACCCATAAAGCTCCATCAGCTTGGGAATAATCTCATTCCTATACCTTTCCTTTAGTCGAGACATTTAATCAATCACCTCGCCACAAGAGCGACAGAACCGAACCCTCTTGCCATCGGCTAAAAAGCGGAAACCAACCCGGGTAGGATGATTACACCTGCTACACAGTAGCATAACATCTGACACATGAATTGGTGCTTCCATCTCTATCATACCCGCCTGCCTAACTGCTCCCCGTGCTTTAGTATGCCGTTTAATAAAGCTAATGCCTTCAACTATCAGCCGTTCATCCTTGGGGTAAGCAAAGCGCACCTTACCCTTTTTACCTTTATCCTTACCGGTGATAACCAGCACGGTATCGTTCTTTCTAATCTTCATAACTTTCTCACAAAACTTCAGGTGCTAGCGATAGAATCTTAGTAAAATTTTTCTCCCTCAGCTCCCTGGCTACTGGTCCAAATATTCGCGTTCCTCTAGGATTATTCTTATCAGTAAGAATCACCGCTGCATTTTCATCAAATCTAATATAAGAGCCATCAGGACGCCGATGGGGCTGAGCGCAGCGAATGATAACCGCCCTGACCACGTCTCCCTTCTTCACCATTGCCCCCGGGTTTGCCCGTTTAACTGAGGCAACAATGATATCACCGACCCGGGCGTATCTCCGCCTGGTGCCACCCAATACACCGATGCACATAAGCTGTTTAGCCCCAGTATTATCGGCTGCCTTAAGTCTAGTATAGGGTTGAATCATATCACCATCCTGAAACCAATCAGGTTATTTCCTTAGGTTGAACCTCTACAGCGTCTCCCTTGGTTATTATCTCGGCTACTCGCCATCGCTTATCTTTTGATAGAGGACGGGTTTCTACAATCCTGACCATATCTTCCAGTCTACACTCGTTGTTTTTATCATGAGCTTTATATTTAACTACTCTCTTGACAGTCTTCTTATATAGTGGGTGGCGCTTGGGCGTTTCCACCGCCACAACCACCGTCTTATCCATCCTGTTACTTACTACTCTACCAAACCTGGTTTTACGCTTCCCCTGCATAAAAAACCTACCTTATACCTAGATCATTCTCTCTCATTAGGGTTTTTAACCTGGCAATCTTCTTTTTAACCATTCTAAATTGGCGATGGTTTACCAACTGCCTGGTAGCCAAACGAAAGCGAATGTCAGAAAGCTCTTGATAAGCTTCCTCTAGTTGTTTTGCTAATTCTTTGAGGCTCAGAGCCCGAATTTCCTCAACCTTCAACTTAAGCCGACTCCTCATTTCCAGAATCACTGCCAGTACCTACGCCAGCTTCCCTTACCACAAATTTAGTTTCTATCGGTAGCTTGTATGAAGCAAGCCGCATCGCTCCTTTAGCCACTCCCTCCTCAACTCCAGCCATTTCAAATAGAATTCTCCCTGGTTTGACCACAGCTACCCAATGGTCTGGAGAACCCTTACCTCCACCCATACGGGTCTCAGCTGGCTTTTTAGTGACCGGCTTGCTAGGGAAAATACGTATCCACACCTTACCACCACGACGAACATAGCGAGTCATAGCCCGCCGTGCCGCTTCAATTTGTCGATTATTGATCCAAGCAGACTCTAGCGCCTGCAAAGCAAAATCTCCAAAAACAACTGTCTGCCCCGCCTGGGCTCTACCCCGTCGGTGTCCCTTATGGGTTTTGCGGTATTTCACCCGCTTAGGTTGTAGCATCCTTTTCCCCTTCTTCCGTAGCAGTAGAGGTCTCCGACTCCACCACCTCACCGACTACTGGTTCAGCCTGCTTCTCCTCAACTTCCACCTCCTTAGGTTCAGGAAGAATATCACCCTTATATATCCAGACCTTTACCCCAATTCGACCTAAGGCGGTATACGCTTCAGCAAATCCATAATCAATATCAGCCCGCAAGGTATGCAAGGGGACTTGCCCTTGATGCATAGTCTGGCGTCGAGCTATTTGGGCACCAGCTAATCTACCAGCACAACTGAGCTTTACACCCTTAGCCCCAGCCTGAATGGTGCGAAAGATTGTCTGTTTCATTACCCTGCGGTAAGAGACCCGGCGCCCAATCTGCTCGGCTACTGACCCTGCTACTAAACAAGCATCAAGCTCAGGCTGTTGAATTTCCTGGATGTTTAATTGAACCGGCTTCCCAATAAGTCCCTCAAGATAAACCCTCATTTCATCAACTCGCTGTCCTCCTCGCCCAATAACAACTCCAGGGCGGGAAGTATTGATGGTTACCGAGACCTTATTTGCCTGACGCTCAATCTCCACCAGAGAGATACCGGCTTCAGTATACCTAGACCCGATAGCCTGCCGCAGCTTTATGTCTTCGTGCAAAAACTCCACATACTGCTTATCGGCATACCATTTTGCTTGCCAATCACGTATGTAACCAATTCTAAATCCTATAGGATGAACTTTATGTCCCATTAACTCTCCTGCTCAGCAACAATAACTGTAATATGGCTAGAACGTTTAAGGATAGGGCTTACACGTCCTCGAGCCCGCGGGCGAAATCTCTTCAAGGTTCGTGCCTCATCAGCAAAAATTCTAACAACCTTCAAATCCGAAGATGACATCTGAAAGTTGTTCTCGGCATTAGCCGCTGCTGATTTCACCACCTTGGCTACAACCCGAGCTATTGGTGTCGGTGTCAACCTAAGTATGGTTAGCGCCTCGTCCACCTTCTTGCCCCGAACCATATCTACTAGTGGGCGTACTTTGCGAGGTGATATACCAATGTCTTTGTCTACTGCCCTTACCTGCATTTTATTCCCTGCCTAAATCTACTTCCCCTTTTTTATCTGAGTAGTTCTTTCCGCCCTAGAGACGTGCCCCCTAAAGGTTCGAGTTAAAGCAAACTCACCTAGCTTATGCCCCACCATATTTTCGGTGACAAAGATAGGCACATGCCTTCTGCCATCATGCACCCCAATAGTAAGCCCTACCATATCGGGCACGATGGTAGACCAGCGTGACCAAGTTTTTATTACCGCCTTTTGACCAGAGCGATTAAGCGCCTCTACCTTCTTCAGTAGTTTAGCATCAATGGCTGGACCTTTCTTGGTTGACCTTGACATTTAGCTCCCCTTCATCTGCTTACTTGCCTCGGCGTTTAACAATCATTTTATCCGAAGCCTTTACCTTGCGAGTTCTATAGCCCAAAGCTGGCTTACCCCATGGCGTTTTAGGCCCAGGTTTACCTATCGGGCTCCTGCCCTCTCCCCCCCCATGAGGGTGATCACGCGGATTCATAGCTGAACCTCTTACCGTAGGTCGCCAGCCTAGCCACCGTGTACGACCTGCCTTGCCCAATTTCATACTCTGATGGTCCACATTTCCTACTTGACCAATAGTAGCCAAACATTCACTACGAATACGCCGCACCTCACCGGAAGGCAACCGAACCAGGGCATATTCGCCTTCCTTTACCACTAATTGAGCCGCGACTCCGGCACTACGTACCAACTGCCCACCTCTACCCCTGTTTAACTCAATATTATGTATTAAGGTGCCACTCGGGATTAGCTTTAAGGGTAAGGTGTTCCCTGCTTTTACCTCAACATCCTCACCCGACTTTATGCTATCTCCAACACTAAGTCCTAAGGGGGCGAGGATATAGCGCTTTTCCCCATCAGCATAGTATATAAGGGCAATATTTGCCGAACGGTTAGGGTCATACTCAACAGCCGCTACCCTACCAGGGACGCCGACTTTATCCCGCTTAAAATCTAGTACGCGGAGCATCCGCTTCGCCCCACCACCTCGGTGGCGGACTGTTATTCTCCCTTGACTATTACGCCCTGCCTTCTTTTTAAGAGGTAAGAGTAGGGATTTCTCTGGCTCGCTTTTAGTTATTTCTTCAAAGGTAGAGCCGATCATCCCCCGCCTACCGGGAGAAGTGGGACGATACACCTTTAGTGCCATTCAGACTCCTTCTTCAAGCTTCCCCTTTTATTATTAAACACCCTCAACAAGTCTAATGCTATCTCCTGGCTTGAGTGTGACAATTGCCTTTTTCCAGGACTGGGTCAACACCTGCCGTCTACCTATCCTCCGCGTTTTACCAGGCACTGTCATTACATTAACTGCGACCACCTCGACCTTAAATACCTTTTCCACAGCCTGTTTAACCTGATGCTTATTAGCTTCCCTGGCTACCTCAAAGGCATACTTGCCTTGAGCTTGAAGCTCTGTATTCTTCTCAGTTAGTAATGGACGGCGCAACACCTGGTAGAGATGCACTGTTTCCCTCCTCTGATAACTTCTTCCCCCACAACTGTTCTGCTTTACACACTGCATCCACGGTCATCAATAACACCTTATAGGAAAGGATGTCAAGCACATTGAGTAAGCTGGCAGGCAAGGTTTTAATCCCTACTAGGTTACGGCTTGATTTAACTACACTGTCATCCGGCTCATCGGTAACGATAAGAGCCGAAGAATCCACCCCCAATGCCGTCAAAATCCGAACCATTTCTTTAGTTTTGGTCGTCTCAAGTTCCAACTTCTCCAAGACCTTTAGCTCATCATCCCTAGCTTTCGCCGATAGGACACACCTTAGAGCTAGTTGGCGCATCCTTTTAGGCATGGCTTGCCGGTAACTTCTGGGGTGAGGACCAAAGGTGATACCCCCTCCCCGGCGCAGTGGTGACCTCTTGCTGCCAGCCCGAGCTAGCCCGGTGTGTTTTTGCCGAAACAACTTCCCCTTACTACCAGAGACCTCGCCCCGAGTTTTTGTATCAGCCGTTCCCTGACGAGCATTCGCCCGCTGCCTTACCATTGCCTGGTGCACTACCGCCTCATTAAATGACACGCCAAACACTTCATCACTTATTTCAATATGTGTCGCCACCTCTCCGACAAGGTTATAAACTGGAACTTGCACTTTCTTGTTTACCTCCACCTGATTTCCTTATTAGTAATAGCCCATTCCTGCCCCCAGGTACGGCTCCCCTAACCAGCAATAGATTACGGGCAAGATCCGCTTCAAACACCTCCAGATGGCGTATCGTCACCCGGCTATCCCCCATATGTCCTGCCATACGCATCCCTTTGAAAACTCTACCCGGAGAGGTAGTAGCCCCTATAGAACCTGGAGCACGGTGTCGGTCTGACTGCCCATGTGTTTTGGGACCGCCGGCAAAACGATGACGTTTTACTACACCAGTAAAGCCCTTACCTTTTGACACCCCGGTAATATCCACTCGGTCGCCCATCTTAAAAAGGCTAATATCAACCGTCTCCCCTACCTCAATAGCTTCACTAGCACTTACCCTGAACTCCCGAAGATACTTAAACTGTCCCAGCCCCTTAAGATGCCCCTTCCGAGGAGAATTAAGCCGTTTTGCTTCACCAAATCCAAGCTGGACTGCACTATAGCCTTCTTTATCCTTAGTCTTAACCTGTATTACAATGCATGGACCAGCTTCAATAGCGGTTACCGCCTCAGCCTTACCATTGTCTCTAAATTTCTGGGTCATACCCAGCTTTCTGCCAATAATACCTTCAATCATATCTTTAGCCTTCTATAACTTAATATCTATCTCAACCCCTGATGGTAGATTCAGCCTAGATAAGATGTCTATTGTTTTAGAAGTTGTATCTATAATATCAATAAGGCGCTTATGAGTCCGAATTTCAAACTGTTCCCGTGAGTCCTTATCTATGAACGGGGAACGGATAACAGTGAATTTCCGAATACGGGTAGGCAGGGGCACCGGTCCGGAAACAACTGCCCCGGTACTCTCCACCGCTTCTACAATCTGCTGAGCAGAGCGGTCAACTATCTTGTGGTCATATCCCTTTATTTTGATACGAATCTTCTGTTTAGGCATATCTTCTACCTATTCTACCTATTGCTTTATCCTTAAGCTCGTCGGCTAATTCAGCCGGTAGCTCCTGATACCGATGAAACTCCATAGAATGCGTGGCTCTGCCCTGGGTTAATGACCTGAGACTGGTGGCATAGCCAAAGGTCTCAGCCAAGGGTATCAGAGAGCAAATGCTTAACATCTCACCCTCGGTTTCAATGCTATTGATATGCCCCCGCCTTGAAGTGAGGTCATCTATTATGTCACCCAGAAATCCACCGGGTGTAACTATATCTATCTTCATTATCGGCTCTAGAAAGACAGGCTTAGCTTTGGCCACGCCATCCTTTAACGCCATTGAAGCAGCCATCTTAAAGGCTAGATCTGAGGAGTCAACCTCATGGTAACTACCATCATAAAGAGTCACTTTAATATCAACCAGTGGATAGCCAGGTATTACCCCAGTTTCCATAGCTTCTTTAATGCCGATTTCTATGGATGGCATGTATTGCTTGGGTATTGCCCCACCTTTGACGCGGTCTACAAAGTGGAAGCCGTTACCACGCTCCACAGGCTCAAGCTCAAGGCAGACATGACCATATTGACCACGCCCCCCAGTCTGCCGAATGAATTTATTTTCACTTCGCACCAATACAGTAATAGTTTCCTTATACGCAACCTGTGGCTTACCTACCTTCGCCCCTACCCTAAATTCACTGAGCAACCTGCTTACTATGGTATCCAGGTGAAGCTCGCCCATACCTGAGATAACAACCTGTCCCGTCTCCCGATTATAATCTACCTTAAAGGTAGGGTCCTCCTCAGTCAGCTTGCGCAGGGCTTCTCCCATAGAGTCCTGGTCAGCCTTGGTTTTAGGCTCAATGGCAACAGACAACACTGGCTCGGGGAAGCGAATGGACTCAAGAAGTAGGGGTTGAGAGGAATGGCACAGGGTATCACCAGTAAAGGTATTCTTAAGACCTAATGTAGCTACGATAGCTGCGGTATCAGCTTCAACTACCTCCTCACGGCGATTGGCATGCATTAATAATATCCGTCCAATGCGTTCCCTCTTGCCACGGGTTGAGTTAAATACTTGTGCCCCCGCTTTTACTCTGCCCGAATAGACCCTAAAATAGACCAACCTGCCCATAAAAGGGTCAGAAACCACCTTAAAAGCTAGTGCTGAAAACGGGGCATCAGCCCTGGCTGGGCAAGGAACTTCAACCCCCAGCCTAGTATCAATTGCTCTTATTGGTGGTTTATCCAAAGGTGAGGGCAGATAGTTTACAATAGCATCAAGCAACGGACGAACACCTTTATTCTTGAGGGCACTGCCACACAGAATAGGTACCCCCTTATTAGATAGGGTTACCCTTCTTAAGGCTAGCTTTAGCTCGGCCGGAGTAATACCACCCCCTCCAAGGTAAGCTTCCATAATCTGGTCATCGTATTCAGCCAATTTTTCAATTAGCCCCTGACGAAATTTAGTACACATTTTTTGTTCTGATTCAGGGATAG
This sequence comes from Dehalococcoidia bacterium, assembly GCA_011170285.1. Classification (GTDB taxonomy): domain Bacteria; phylum Chloroflexota; class Dehalococcoidia; order Dehalococcoidales; family W498; genus W498. The sequence continues at coordinate 77,847 of DUEE01000014.1, read as the reverse complement.
CCACCTCTAGTGGTTCTGAATCAGGTTTGCCATCAAAACTCCATGCCTTATTCTCCACGAGGTCAATAATACCCCCATAAGAGGCTTCACTGCCTAAAGGTAATTGTATAGGCAGAGGTTTGGCTCCGAGCCGCGTTTCAATCATAGACAGACTGCGGTTAAAATCGGCACCAATCCGGTCCATCTTATTTATAAAGCAAATTCTGGGCACATGATATCTATCAGCTTGTCGCCATACCACCTCTGATTGAGCCTCAACTCCAGCCACAGCATCAAAAACCACTACTCCCCCATCCAGTACTCTAAGGCTGCGCTCTACCTCAGCAATAAAATCCACATGCCCCGGGGTATCTATAATATTGATGCAGTGGTCTCGCCAATAAGAGGTGGTAGCCGCAGCCGTAATGGTGATACCGCGCTGTCTTTCCTGCTCCATCCAATCCATCACTGCTGTTCCTGCATCCACCTCACCAATCTTATAGGTACGACCAGTATAATATAGTATCCTTTCAGTGATGGTGGTCTTACCAGCATCAATGTGAGCGATAATACCTATATTCCGTACCCGGTCTAAAGGAAATCTCCTGGGCATAGTTGTATCCTTTACTTCAAACTTTACTGATATGGAACTATTCATTATAACATTAGAATTAATAATGGTAACCCCTCACCATTTATAGTGGGCGAAGGCCCTATTAGCCTCAGCCATTCTATGAGTATCCTCACGCTTCTTAACAGCCGCCCCCTGCCTGTTAGCGGCATCACTAAGTTCAACCGCCAATTTCTCAGCCATAGATTTACCCGCCCTGACTCTGGCTGATTTTATCAGCCAGCGTATTGCCAAAGAAAGACCCCGCTCGAGACAAACCTCCACCGGCACCTGATAGGTTGCACCACCCACACGACGTGGCTTAACCTCAAGCAGGGGAGTGGCATTCCTTACCGCCTGTTCTAAAACAGTAACCCCAGGTTCTGGCGATTGCTGTTCTACAATGTTTAGAGCACCATATACTACCCTCTCTGCCGTGCTCTTTTTGCCACACTTCATTACTTTATTTATTACCCTAGCCACGACTACACTGTTATGTTTGGCATCAGGGGGTATCTCTCTTTTTAAAGCCCGGGTACGTCTCGGCATTTTACCTCCTTTATTTAGACACTCTCAGCCTCAGTCAAGTCTTTGCCTTGCTTGGCTCCGTACTTACTACGACCCTGACGGCGGTTAGCTACACCGCTGGCATCCAGTGCCCCTCGGACAATATGATAACGAACACCGGGTAAATCCTTCACTCGCCCGCCACGAAGTAAAACCACGGAGTGTTCCTGCAACTCATGCCCCTCACCAGGAATATAGGCAGTTACCTCTATACCATTAGTCAGCCGCACCCTGGCTACTTTGCGCAACGCTGAATTGGGCTTCTTCGGCGTTGTTGTCTTAACCTGTAGGCAAACCCCCCGCTTCTGGGGAGAACCCTTGCCTTGCATCATCTTATTCTTCAAAGTATTATAACTAAGACGTAGTGCCGGTGCCTTGCTTTTCTTGGTAACCTTACTACGCCCATTACGAACAAGCTGATTAATAGTAGGCACTGAACCCCCTCCTATATTATATTTCAGACAATTTAAATGGATGAGCAAAAGCTCATCCATTTAAAGCGTAGATAGATTAAACAAAAGTCTTAATCTGTCAACTATTAGCTGAGCTATTAAATACTAAGCACTAAGTTTAGCACAGCTAAAGTTTAACTGTCAACAATTACTATGTAAGTATGTTAATGTTCTCGGATATTAAGCCAAACACCTCCCTACACCGGGAATTTTACACATGACTAGGGGTATTCCCGAATCATTGATTTGATAAGCCCCGGCATAAGAATAATTGCTAAAAAAAGTGGCGCAGTCCTTCAGCTTTACCTCTGGGCAAGTCTAAAGACCCGCGCCACACCTTGAACAGCCTTAAATGGAGGCTGAGTGAAATTGAACCGCCTAAAATAGTAGCCCTCTAAATCTGAGAGCTTACCCTTATCCCTCAATCAAACCATTTTCAACCAGATACTCATAGGCAACTTCTTCCGGTTCCATCATATCAATATCCACCTTAGCGTTAAGCTCCTGCCATACCGACTGACATTCACCTACTATCTCAGGTGTGGCAGATTCACCTCCACCGGGGAAAGTAGCCGCCAGTTCATTGAGAATATCGCCGATTTCGGGATATTCGTCAAGGACTTGGGCGCTGACATAAGGTGTCAAGTCATACGGCGGGAAGAAAGACAAATCGTCAAGATACACATGCCAGCCATGCTCAGCGATTTTGGCATCGGTGCCGAAGACCATGGCTACTTCGCAGTCATGGTTCTCCAAACCCAGCACTGAAGCTCCCGGAGCTCCGGTCAGGATGGAAGCCGCAGCGATTTCAAAGCCATAGAACTCCTCCATAGCCGGCAGACCATCGGGGCGAGTAGACCATTCAAAATCGATAAATGTAGTGATCTTCCCTTCCTCGGCTTGATAAAGCGCCGCCAAATCGGAAAGAGTCGCTACAGCATTATCGTCAGCGAATTCAGCCCAGGAAGCTAAAGCATAGGTGTTGTTGTTCCACATTGGATCCAGCCAGACGAAGCCTCCTATCACCTCATCCTCTTCCTGTACCAGTTCATAAAGTTCGTTGTTATCAACGCCTGCCTCATAGGTGTGACCGAGGTGGACCATCCACGCCGTTCCGGTATAATCAGCGCAAATGTCAATGTCTCCAGCTGCCATCCCTCCCCTAAGAACCATAGACGAAAGATCCGATTCCAAATTAACGGTGAAGCCGTTGTCTTCCAACAACTGCTTCATCATCTCACCAATAATATACTGCTCAGTAAAGTTCTTGTTGCCGACAGTTACCTCCTTCTCAGCCGGTGCCCCACACCCCACTCCCAGGAGGAGCAGAGCAAGGGTCAAAACTACCGCCAGGATAGTAACACTTAGTTTACGCATCTTCTTATTACCTCCTTAAAGAATTAAATGTTACTGCTTTCCACCTTTGAGAAATTTATCGCATTTCATTTCATATCCCTCACCTCCTTTTAAGCCATTGCAGCCTTGACCTTAAGACCCCGTGAAGTCATAGAGTTCTCTATACGTTCCAGAATGAAACCCAGGGTAATGGCCAAAGCTGCGGTAGGGGCTGCTCCCTGCAGAATGGTTAGAGGCTGCATAGAGAACACTCCAGTTAATGTAATTAAGCCCAAACCCTTCCCCCCAACCAGAACCGCCAACTCGGCTGTCCCCACGGTAATAACTGTAGAGATTCGTATCCCGGTCATTATTACGGGAAGGGCTAAGGGTAGCTCTATCTTCCGAGCAATTTGACCTCTGGTCATTCCCATTCCCCTGGCGGCTTCTACAATCGCCGAGTCAATATTATTTATACCAGCATAGGAGTTGCGCACGATAGGAAGCAGTCCATAGATGAATAAGGCTACGATTGCTGAATTAAGACCAAAACCGAGCAAGGGAGCCATAATGGCAATCACCGCCAGGCTGGGAATGGTCTGCCCAACACCAACTCCACCGACTACAGGAGTTGCCAGCCTCCTAAGACCAGGACGAGTAACCAAAATACCTAAGGGTACACCAATGGAAATAGCTATAAGTTCCGCTATGACCACCATCTCAAGGTGAGATATTGTAGCGCTCATTATATCGCCCCAGGTAAAAGGCTTATACACCCCTTCCTTAATCCACTCCAGGTTGGTAATCCAGATGGTGAGTCCAACAAGGAGCATTAAAAGTCCAATCAAGATAACCCGACGCCTCACTCAGATTGTCTCCTTTGGCTAACCTCGGTTAATGCCTTCCGAATAATGTCGAAGCTCAACACTCCCTGCAATCGGTTATCCTTACTGACTACGGGCAGGTTATTTGCCCCGCTACTCAACATAAGGGAGAGAGCTTCATTTAGGACTGTATTTACCGTGACTGTTATTGCCGAGGAGTTCATAACCTCCTTTACCAACTCTCCCTTTCCCAATTCTGCTTTGCCAACCCATCCTAAAAACTTTCCATCATCATTAACTACCACCAGCCAATCAATCCCCTCTTGCTCCATTCGCTCTCTAGCTGCTTCCGCCTTCTCGTCTGCTTTTACTGTAGGCAGAGAACTAGTCATAACCTCCTTCACTCGTATCAATTGCAATCCTTTAAGGGCTCGGTCGGCACCAACAAAATCCTCTACGAACTCGTTCTTGGGTCTATAAAGTAGATTGGCCGGTGTGTCATATTGTACCAACTGCCCCTCCTTCATTAAGGCTACCTTATCCCCCATCTTGATTGCCTCATATATATCATGGGTTACAAATATAATGGTCTTTTTAATATCCTGCTGTATCTTTAAAAATTCGTCCTGCAATCTCACCCTAGTTATTGGGTCAATAGCTCCAAAAGGTTCATCCATCAGTAATATCGGAGGGTCAGCTCCCAAGGCTCGGGCAACACCCACCCGCTGACACTGACCGCCAGATAGCTCACTAGGATACTTATCTATGAACTCACCGGAATTCATCCCTACCAGTTCTAGAAGCTCCTCAGCTCTCTTATTCCGCTCGGCTTTCGGCCAGCCTTTTAGCGACGGAACTGTCCCTATATTCTGCCCCACGGTCATATGCGGGAAGAGCCCTATATCCTGAATGGCGTAGCCTATATTCCTTCGCAGCTCATTCTCATTCATCTTGGTACTGTCCCCCCCATTAATATATATCTTACCTCCGGTAATAGGGATAAGCCGGTTTATCATTTTCATGGTAGTGGTCTTACCACATCCCGAAGGACCCAATAGTACACAGAGCTCTCCCGCCTCGACCTCAAAGCTTACCTCCTTTACCGCTTCCGTCCCATCAGGATAGACCTTGGTCACCAAATCCAGCTTAATCATCATCTCACCTCCTCTTTAGTCCCTCGGGGGTAACCCACCGCTCCACCTGGTTCATAAAGGCATCGACCAGCAGAGCCAGAATAGAGACCGATACACCCCCCAGAATAATTAAATCCATCCGAGCATTTCTCAAACCTCGGAATATGGGGGCTCCAAGCCCTCCGGCACCAATCAGAGCGGCAATGGCGGCAATACCGATAATTATCACGATGGCATTTCTCAAGCCAGCCATAATAACCGGAACAGCCAGGGGAAGCTTAACCTTGACAAGGAGTTGTCTTTCGGTCATTCCCATCCCCTTCCCAGCCTCAATCATCGCTGGGTCAACCCCCCGAATCGCCATATAGGTATTACGCAATATAGGTAGCTGACCGTAGATAATTAGAGCAATGACGGCCGGAAGGAAACCGATGGCTTTCAATCCAACACTAGTAAGAAGGAGCATAAGCAAGCCAAAGAGAGCTAGACTGGGAACAGTCATCATTATCTCCGCCAGGTAAAGCACGGTATCTGCCATGTGTTCCTTACCTCTACCGGTGATATAGATTCCCACAATTACACCGAGAATGATTGCTATGGTAATGGCAACAAGAATTATCCAAAGGTGCTCAAGGGCCCACCCGGCCAGCTTTTCTGGATGTTTTACTAAATATTCCCAGGCTCCTAACATTTCTGAACTTACTCCTTACGTTAGAGGTGCGGGGAAAGAGTCAAATTTATATTTAAAACCCGGATTGATCGGTAAGCAAATTGACCAGGATTTTCTTTGCCTCTTCCTTAGTCTCAAAATCAGGGGCTTTTACCTTTGGCGTAAATCCCTTCATCTCCTGAGCTACCTCGGTGAGTGCTTTTGTCCATGAAGTAAAGTAGAATTCCCAACCCTGGTAACCGCAGTAGAGGGGTTCCAACCCCAGAGGGTCTGGGGACAGAACCTGTTCCCCTGAATCTGGTAGTGCACAGGGAAAACCCCCATCAAGCCTTTCTGCAAATTGAAGCCCATATTCCTCATATAAAGAGAGCAGAAGGGCTGTGTCAGCAAGACTATGGGGGGGTGCATTATATAGGTGACCATCGAGGATAGCAAATTTGCCATTAGCATGGCTACTTAATTGCCGTTGTTGTCTGCTTTCTGTTTCTAGCTTACCGCAACCTATTTTGGTATATTGTGTAGGGCTCGTCCATGTCTCATAGGAGTCCCGGTACCGAAGGCTTGCTAGCATGGTTTCTAAGGTATTCATATTGCCTTTTTGAATCCCAGCTATTCCAGCCATAATTACCTTCTTAAGTTTCGCTCATCCTTACTCCTGGACAAGTAAAAATAAACCCAAATAATACACAAAAGGTGCAAGATAAATGCCCCTCGAATTATCATAACTATTAAGGCGAGGGCTGTCAAGTTGAGAGTGTGAATGTTGTTAATGTTCTATGATTTTGTCACCATCTAACTGTTCTGAGAAAATGTCACCTAGAGGCAGGACTCAAGGTAAGTCCAATGGGCTGGGGAGTATGAGGTAAGGTTAAACTCACAATGCGGTCTATTCCTCCCAGGTCTGGGGTTACTTCTATCTTAGCTAAAGGGAAGAGGCTGCGCAGAAGGGCGGTTACTGCTCTACCCTGCCCTTGCCCAAACTCCAGAAGTAAGAAACCTCGAGGGCAAAGTTTGCTACTTACCTGACAGCATAGCTGCTGTATCTTCTCCAGCCCGTCGGAGCCTCCGTTTAGTGCTAGCAACGGCTCAAAATTGGCTGAAGACATCTGACGCAACTCTGATTGTTTAATATACGGGAGATTAGCTACTATTAAGTCAACAGGCTCAGGTAGAGGTTTGAGCATATCGCCGTGAAGAAGATGAATCCTATTTCCCACTCTATATTTTTGGCAATTAAATAGGGCGACCTCAAGGGCAGAGGCTGATATGTCGGTGGCATAGATTTCAGCTTGGGGTAAGTTTAGCCCCAAGCTAATGGCAATTGCACCACAGCCGGTTCCAATTTCAGCTATGCTAGGCACGATGTGATTCTGAGCCAATTTGAGAGCTTTTTCTACTAATAGCTCACTTTCCGGTCGGGGGATGAGGACATTGGAGTCGATATAAAAATCAAGACCATAGAACTCACGATGCCCAGTGATATAGGCGGTGGGTTCACCATATAGGCGGCGTTTAATTAGATTCCGGAATATTGCCTCTTGTTTACGGTCTAGTTCATGATTAAGCTCTGTATATAGTTGCACTCGGTCTATCCCAAGGGCATGCCTTAATAGTAGCTCGCTCTCGAGAGAGGCATCTTCAATACTATTGGCAGCAAGGATACGCTTAGCTCGATTAAGAGCCTGCTTCAGGGTCACACCAGTTGCTCCTCCAACTGCAACGCCCGGTCTTGAGTAGCCAGGGCATCAATAAGTTGGTCAAGCTCTCCTTCCAAGATTTGGGGTAGGTTATGGAGGGTTAGACCAATGCGGTGATCAGAAACACGGTATTGAGGGAAATTATAGGTTCGTATCTTTTCAGCACGGTCGCCAGTGCCTACTTGGGAACGACGCTGCTCACTTATTTCCGTTTCCTGTTTGCGCTGCTCCATATCCAGTATTCGGGCTCGAAGCACGGACATTGCCTTCGTCCTGTTTCTTAGTTGCGAACGCTCGTCCTGGCAGATAGCTATTATGCCTGTTGGCAGGTGGGTAATGCGGACGGCGGTGGCTACCTTATTTACATTCTGCCCCCCAGCCCCTCCACTATGGTAGAAGTCAATTTTAAGATCATCAAGATCAATGGATACATCCACCTCACCTGCCTCGGGAAGAACAGCTACCGTAGCTGTGGAGGTATGAATTCTACCCGAAGATTCAGTGGTTGGTACTCGTTGCACCCGGTGAACCCCTCTTTCATACTTCAATCGGCTGAAAGCGCCTTTCCCTTTTACTTCAAATATGATTTCCTTGAAGCCACCAATGCCACTTTCACTCCCATCAATAATGTCTATTTCCCACCCCTTAGATTGAGCATACCGACTATACATACGGAACAGGTCAGCAGCAAACAGTCCAGCTTCATCACCACCAACCCCCGCCCGGATTTCCATGATGATGTCCTTGTCATCATTGGCATCCTTGGGCAGGAGGGCAAGCCTTAGCTCTTCACGGAGACGCTCCTGCTGCGACTTCATTCTCTCTATCTCTTGCTCGACCAAAACCGCCATCTCTTCATCCAGCCCATCGCCTAGCATACTCCTTGTTTCTTCTAGCGACTTGGTGGTTGCTTTATATTCTCGGTACTTTGTTACCAAGCTTTCAATACTGACTCTTTCTTGGGCTAAGCGCTGAACTTGTTTGGGGTCAGACGCTACCTCAGGTATAGCCATCTGCTGCTCCAGCTCCTGATAACGCTTCTCTATTCTTTCCAACCGGTCAAACATAATTCTTCATACCCAATTATTATTATTCCATAGCCCCGGATAGCACTGTTTTATTAGTTATCAACACAAGCCCCACCAAAATCAGTAATGTTGCCAATTATGCTTTCCTACAAGTGGGGCATCACTTTCACATTCTCTACAAATATATTTGCCACCACCATAGGAATAAAATCCATTACTTACTGCCTTTCCGTAAAAATAACCTTACTTATCCCCTGTGGAGTAGGTGCTGGGTTGCACCACCAGCCCTCTCCTACTACCCTCCACAGGGAATCTACTTGCTCCCCTCCAGTTTAATAAAGCTGTAGTATTTTGACAGTTAGGGCAGACTAAAACAAGCCACTCCTGGCCTGGTGTCATTAGAGTTTGTGGGTTCATAGTCCATTGATGTCCACATTCCTCACACTTTAAATCTACCCTATCAACGATATCGGTTCTCATTATTCCTCCCTTATAATTGCTCCATAGGAGCTAGGGTTATATCCACCCACTTTGTTGCTAATTTCCCACTGGCTTGAACCCTATAGGGCTTTGAAATATCCCCACCAACATCTATATTTCCTCTGTGGAGTATGTACTAGACAATACCACCAACCTTTTCCCTTCCGAGTAGCGATGGGCCCAATAGCCTTTACTCTCCAGAGGGAACTTAGTTCCTCCCCTCCAGTCTAATTTGGTTGTACTCTTAAGACAGTTAGGGCAGATCAACACAAGCCACTCCTGATCTGGCATCATTAGGGGTTGTGGATTTATAGTCCATTGATGCCCACACTCCTCGCACATTAAATCTATCTTATTGATTATATCGGTTCTAATTATTCCTCCTTTGTAATTCCCCCGGTGGGAGCTAGGTTGATATCCACCTACTTTGTTGCCAATTTTCCACTGAATTGAACCACACAGGGCTTTGAAATGCCCCCTCTAGCATCTATCCCGACAGAACCCAAACTCAACACTGCCAGCCCATTTGCCTAAATGTACCCCCAGCATCCTTCCTTAAGGTCTTATGCCGCATCCTCCTTTTCTTGGTTACAGTTTAATTCTATTCGTTATTTTGTAGGTTGTCAAAGCAGATACGCTCTCACTGTCAATATACCCCTTTCCTCTGATGAAGACCTTTCCCATATACTACCGATTATTTAGGGTACTTCCACTGTCGTCCCGGACCAGATTTTGCTACCCGGCTCCAATTTACAGCCACTGACCACGGTTACACTATCACCCAGGATTGAGTCCTCTATAGTGGTATTGTCATTTAGACGGCAGTTGTCAGCTACAATAGAGTTCTTTAAGCTAACCCGCTGCCCTAGCTGAGCGTTTCTCCAGATAATGGATTCCTCAATCACACTATCTTCCTGAATTGTGCCACCAGAGCCTATAACCACAGGTCCGGTTAGTTTAACCTTATGCCCAATAATGCAGTTACTGCCTATTACAGCCGGTCCCCTTATATGAACTGTAGGATGGATGTAGCTTTGCTCACCAACCAGCACCTCGTCACCTATCGGGCAACTATGCCGGGCGCTATTGCCGCTGAACAAGTCCCGATGTAGCTGAAAGTATTTTTCTGGAGTGCCTATGTCTATCCAATAGGCAGAGGAAGTATAGGCATAAACTGGCTCACCTTGATCTAAAAGTAGTGGGAATAGCTCATGCTCAAAACTGAAATTAGCTTGAGGTGGAATGCGGTTTAGGGCTTCAGGTTCCAGAACATAGGTACCGGCATTTATCATATTGGTAGTCACCTCACTCCACTGAGGCTTTTCTAAAAAGCGTGTAACCCTCCCTTGGGCATTAGTTTCTATTAAACCATAGCTGGTAGGGTCATCCACTGGAGTAAGGGCAATGGTTGCCTTTGCCTTTCTTTTGAGGTGAAAGTCTATCATAGCCGCAATGTCCAGGTCAGTGTAAATGTCACCATTCAGCACCAGGAAGGTGTCATCTAAATACTGTTCAGCGTTTTTCACTGCCCCGGCCGTCCCCAGAGGGATATCTTCTATAGTACAGGTAAGCTCGACCTCAAACCGACTACCATTGCCAAAATAGCTTTTGATAGATTGCGAAAGATGTCTTTGAGCCAGAATTATATCTTTTATTTGATGCTGGCTGAGATAGTGAATAACATGTTCCAAAAATGGGATATTAATCACAGGAACCATAACTTTGGGGGTATTGCAGGTAAGGGGAAGTAGCCTGGTTGCCTCTCCACCCACCAGAATAACTGCTTTCATCGCTATTCCTCAGATTTGCTTACAGCAGCGCTTATGCTAGCATATTTTGTATTTTACCACAATCACCTGCCTAGTTCTGTAAGAGACTTATAACTCTTATAACCAATATGCTATAATTGACGACGGTGGAACAAAGTAAGGACTGAGATGTACCAATGGCTAAAGATTACTATCAAATTCTAGGGGTATCAAGAAATGCCACCAGTGACGAGATTAAAAAAGCCTACAGAAAGCTGGCTATGCAGTATCACCCCGACCGTAATCCCGGAAAAGAGAAATGGGCTAATGACAAGTTCAAGGAAATAAACGAAGCCTACGCAATTCTTGGCGACCCTGAAAAAAGAAGCCAATATGACCAATTTGGCACCATTGGCGATATCGGCGATATCTTTGGCAGCACTTTTACCAGAGGGACTTTTGAAGATATGATAAAGGATTTTGGTGGAGCCGGGCTCAGGTTCGACTTTTTGGACGATATATTCAGCGATTCACTGGGAGGCAGGGGGTATTCCTTTAAGAAATTCGATAAAGGGTTCGGCGGTCGAGAAATGAGATTTGAGATGCCCGGAAGAATTAGTTTAGCGGAATTATTTGCCCAAGCTCAGAAAGCTAAACCTCAAGATGTTCACTACGAAATAATCATTACCAAAGAACAAGCCGCTCAAGGAATAGAAAAGGACTTAACCCGGAAAGGAAAAACCTTGAAGGTAAAAATTCCAGCCAGAATAAAAACTGGAATGAAAGTAAAATTGAGCAATGCTCGTCAGATAACCGATAGTCAGCCAGGAGATATTCTAATTCAAGTCAAGGTCAAATAAGACCTCCATCCAAGAAAGGAGTTTTTAGAAATGTCTTCATATGTCTACTTTCGCCAGCAGTTCATTCCCCTAGCCGAAGCTAAGATAGGGATTATGACCAACTCCCTTCACTACGGCACTGCTGTTTTTGAGGGCATCAGGGGTAACTGGAGTAGTGAGCAAAGGCAGATTTACCTATTTCGTCTTGAAGAACACTATCAGCGAATGCATCAGGGCTGTCAGGTGTTGAACATTAACCTCGCCCATACTATTGATGAGCTATGCCAGATAACAATTGAACTAGTTAAAAAGTGCGGTTTCCAAGAAGATATTTATATCCGTCCATTAGCTTATAAAAGCTCCGAGGCTCTGGGTGTACGACTACATAATTTAGAAGACGATTTCCTCATTCTGGCTATGCCCTGGGGACGGTATTTAGATGTAGACAAAGCCAGGTGTGCTGTTTCTTCCTGGCGATGCCCTAAGGAAATACCTCGGGCTAAGCTTTCCGGACTTTATATCAACAATGCCCTAGCCAAAACGGAAGCTATTGGGAATGGCTTCGACGAGGCCATTATGCTTACCCTGGATGGCTATGTCGCTGAAGGGAGTGGTGAGAACATCTTTCTGGTTATTAACGGCAAATTGGTGACACCAGCCAGTTATAATAGTATTTTGATGGGTATTACCCGCGATACGACAATAAAACTGGCTAAAAATGAGCTGGGTATCGAAACCATAGAAAGACCTATTGAGCGCACTGAGCTTTATAATGCTGACGAATGCTTTTTAACCGGCACTGCCGCCAATATAACCCCTGTAGCTGAGATAGACCGCTGTAAGATAGGCAACGGTGAAATTGGTGACATAACCAGTAAATTACAACAGCTCTATTCCGGGGTAATACGAGGTAATAATCCAAAATACCTTAACTGGTGCACAGCGGCTTATCAAAAATAAACCCTTAGCATAGGGTTAAATGATAGTTAATGAGATTATTACTATTATTATTGCCGTAGTTGGTGGTTACCTGCTCGGTTCAATACCATCAGCCTATATTGCGGTTCGCTTGATAAAGGGCAAAGACATCCGGCAGATGGGTGGGGGTAATGTTGGCGGTCGAAATGCCTTCCAGCAGGCGGGGTGGGGAGCCGGTGTAGCTGTAGGAATTTTCGATGTTAGTAAGGGAGCAGCGGCAGTAGCTATAGCCCAGTGGTTACTAAATGTCCCCCTCGGAGCTATAACCATAGCTCAATACTCACTAGGTGCACCTGAAAACTTTGTCCTACTAGCCGGACTGGCAGCAATTGCCGGGCATATTTGGTCTGTCTACCTGAAATTCACCGGGGGAAATGGTCTAGCTACTACCATAGGTGTTCTAGCCGTCCTGATGCCCAGGGAGATACTAATTACTCTCGCCATAACGCTTATACTTATAATAATTACCCGAAACCCTGTCCTGTCAATAAACATCGGACTCCTTTCGGTGCCCCTCTCTACCTGGTTGCTGGAAAAATCAGGGCTAGAAGTTGCCTTTACCATTGTTATACTGCTAATGTTAGTTCTCCATTTTATGCCTACAGCCGCCACCGCTGTAGCCAATGCTGGAAGTAAACAAAAACTTCTCAATGAACTACTGCGGAGAGACAAACATAAAAGAGGAGAGAGATAAGCTATCTCTTATCTGAGCTTGCCTGCAAAGACTTCAATATGCAAATGATACGGCAGCTTCCCTCTAGCGTAGTTGTGCAATTACAGGCTTCCTCAAGTAGCTGACCTATGGCAAAGCTGCCGTGCCCGTGAACCATAATAATCCGGGACTGCTTTAATGCCTGACCAATTATATCAGCCAGACCCCCTGGCCTCACATCCATATGCCAACCCAAGACAGGAGCCCGGTCCAGAATAGACTGACCCTCAGTATCACCAAGCACAATCTCAGTTTCAGTTAGTGACAGGGCAATGGCGTGAGGTGGATGGGCATGGACAATAGCTTGAGCTGTGGTCTCTTGATAAATAGCGCGGTGGACGGCTAATTCTACCGAGGCTAAAGGTGTATTCCTGTCATTCTTACTTATTCCAGTCTCTATCAAATCATGTTCTTCAAGATAACCCAACCGACTACCACGCCGAGTAATAATCATATGCTCTCCCAGCCGGATACTTAGATTCCCGCTATTGGAAGAAACCAACCCCTTAGTAGAGAGGTCACGCCCTATACTCTGAAACTGAGATAAAATCATATCTCCTCTTCCGCTGCCAGATTAGGCTGTTGCTAATTCATACTTATTAACAATAAAAATCAAGCTAACTGCCTGATAATAGCGACGACCCTACCTTGAATCTCAATATTCTGTGGGTCAGTGTATATAGGTCTCATGGCCCTATTTGCCGGCTGGAGGCGGATGCGACCTGGCTCAACATAAACTTTTTTCAGTGTAACCTCCTTTTCCGCCTTAAGCCATATTGCTGCCATCTCCCCATTTTCAACCACATTCATATACTGCATCAGTATAATATCACCATCATTAACCAAAGCATCCACCATTGACCAGCCCCTCACCTTCAAAGCATAAACCCCTTCTCTACCCCGGGTCAAGTCTTCGGTTACCTCTAGAATCTCTGATGATGCAGTAACATTCCAGGTATCAGGAGTAGGCACTGGTATCGGCTCGCCAGCCGCTATTTGACCAATGATAGGAACTTGAGACCGCAGGACAGAAGACCAAGCCAGTAACTCAATTCCACGCGACACCTCATGATGCCGACGAATATACCCTTCCTTTTCCAATATTTTTAAGTTATAATCTACAACCGATGTCGAGCTAAGCCCACATCCACTTACTATATCCCTGATGCTGGGAGGATAGCCACTATCCACCAAAAAACGGCGAATAAAATCAACAATATCCTGTTGTTTAGATGATAATGTCTTCATCCCCTTAGCGAACATTTGTTCTGTTAAGACTCTACACTAAATAAGATCTCCTGTCAATACCCCGTTCCTAGAAAGCGAATCATCCAACCTTGTCTGGCTCAGTTTCAGCCAAGGACACAGCTTCATTTAGTTTCTTCATTAAGCGTGATTTGCGCCGGGCAGCATTATTGGGGTGGATAACCCCTTTTTCAGCCGCTTTATCTAAAGAGCTGATAGCAGCCATTACCATACTCTGTGCCGATTCCAGCTCACCCATGAAAATAAGCCTTTCCGCCTTAGTAATGGTCGTCTTACATAAGCTACGAATAGACTTGTTACGTAATCGCATTCTTTCAGTTACCCGTACCCGTTTTCGAGATGATTTAATAACCGGCAATATTTACCTCCTTATATATCTTTTATAGACCAATCAGGCTTAGGGACTAGCTTTCATAGCTGCCTCATCCCTAGCCCTAGCCACGCTTATCACCCCTCGGACACCTTCAACTTTTGCTAAAAGCCGACTTAGTTGAGCTAATCCCCTCGTCTCTAAAGTAAGGAATGTGGATATGGTATAGTCATCATGATTAATAAGGTTCACTGCCACAATATTAACCTTCTCTTCAGCTACAACAGTAGTGATATCACGCACCAGCCCTACTCTATCCCAGGCTTCAACCTGAATTCTAACTGGATATACCGAATCAGTCTGCCCCCACTCCACCGCAATCAGTCTCTCCTTCTCATCTTCATGAATCACATTGTAACAATCCTGACGATGGATTGTCACCCCCCTACTCCGAGTAATATAGCCAATAATCTTATCGCCAGGCACAGGATGACAACACCGACCCAAATTAGTAAGCATATCGCCAGCACCCAAGACCTGAACAGTTGATGTCGGTGGCTGAGGTGGTGTAACTCCAGGCACTACCTTAGGTGGCTCTTGCTGAGCAGCTAGTTTCAAGGCAATCTGATGGGTGGTAATACCCCCATAACCAATAGCCTCCAGAAAGTCATCTGGGTTATCATATTTGAACAGCTTAGCCAGCTCCTCCCTCCCACTGGGTCTTATGCCTAGACGCCTCGTCTCCTTCTCCAAAAGCTCCCGACCACGCTCAATATTTTCTACCCGCTCTTGCTTCTTAAACCACTGCCGTATCTTCTCCCGAGCATGAGATGTTTTAATATGACCCAAATGCGGATTCAGCCAATCCCGGCTTGGTCCCTTCGCCCCCTTAGTCGACATAATCTCTACTACATCACCGTTACCTAGCTGATAACTGAGTGGCACCAACCTACCATTTACCTTAGCTCCTATACAACGGTGTCCCAATTCAGTATGAACCCGATAGGCAAAATCAAGGGGAGTAGAACCTTTGGGTAAATCCTTTATCTCCCCCTTAGGTGTGTAAACAAAAACTTGGTCAATGAATATATCTGTTTTAACCGATTCCAGGAACTCTTCAGCACCGCTGAGCTCCCGGTGCCACTCAACTAGCTGACGTAGCCAACCTATTCTCTCCTCAAAGCGTATATCCTGCTTATCACCTTCTTTATAGCGCCAGTGAGCCGCCACCCCATATTCAGCAATATGATGCATATCATAAGTGCGAATTTGCACTTCCAGAGGGGTTGTGCCCAGACACATTACTGCAGTATGCAACGATTGATATCCATTTGACTTGGGATTAGCAATAAGGTCATCAAACTCATCAGACAAAGGGCGCCACAAACTGTGAATGACGCCTACCGCACTATAACATTCAGGCACAGTCCCAACTAATACCCGAAGGGCAAGAAGATCATGTATATCATCAAAATATTTCCCCAGTACAGAATACTTCTCCATTTTCTGGTATACGCTATAGATATGCTTGGGTCTACCTGATATGTCAGCTCCGAGAGCAACCTTATCAAACTCCGCCCTCAAAATCTGTATTACTTGGGCGATGAAGCTCTCACGCTGGGTGCGCCGGGCAGCAATCAGGTTAGCAATCTGGTAATACCTCTCTGGCTCCAGATAACGGAAGGATAAATCTTCTAACTGCCACTTTAGCTCCCATATCCCCAGACGATGAGCTAAGGGGGAATATATCTCTAAAGTCTCCTGAGCGATGCTACGCTGCTTTTCTGGTGATAGGGCATCCAAGGTGCGCATATTGTGCAATCTATCAGCCAGTTTGATAAACACCACCCGGAGATCCTCAGCCATTGCCACCAGCATCTTCCTCAGGTTCTCCACCTGCGGTTCGCTAGTCACCACCTCACCCGGAGTTTGTCTAGAGAGCTTACCTAGCTTAGTGACGCCATCAACTAGCTTAGCTATCTCTAAGCCAAACTTGGCTTCAATTTCCGAAATAGGTATATCACAATTCTCTGGAACATCATGCAACAAGGCAGCCGCCAGAGAACTAGCATCTAGCTGGAGCTCAGCTAGTAGTAAAGCTACCTCTAATGGGTGCTCCACATAAGGCTCGCCTGATTTACGTACTTGCCCCTGGTGTGCCTTTGAGGCAAAATTATAGGCATCTTCAACTATAGCTATCTTCTCTGGTGGAAGATACTCCCGAGCCTTATCTATAAGCTGATTAAAAGTCATATTTCAAGTATAACGCAACAGGGTCACTTGTGCAAAATCTAGTTTCACCTTTACAACCCTAGCGCTAATACTGTATTCTAGCTTAAAAAGCACAGAGAAAATAAAGGGGAAAGTTAGTATGTATCGGGTACCGCGAGGAACCTCAGATATTCTACCCAAAGAACAAGCATATTGGCGCTATATAGAGCAAGAAGTGGCTAATATATGTCAACTTTATGGCTATGAGCGTCTTGATGCCCCAGCCTTTGAGGATACGCAGCTCTTCTCTCGCAGCGTGGGCGAAGGAACTGACATTGTAGAAAAGCAAATGTATACCTTCCAGGACAGGGGCGGCAATCAGATAACCCTGAGACCTGAGGGCACAGCCCCGATATGCCGAGCCTATCTGGAACATGGGCTGCACAGTTTGCCACAACCGGTAAAACTGTATTATATTACTTCAATTTTTAGATACGAAAGACCCCAGTCAGGGAGATACCGCCAACACTATCAGTTTGGTTATGAGGCTATCGGTGATGACGACCCTGCCCTTGATGCCGAAGTCATTGATACGGCATGGCAATTCTTCCTCGCTCTGGGTCTGCATCTCCTCTCACTCCAGCTCAATAGCATCGGTTGTAAAAAGTGTCGACCAGGATATTTAACCGTCCTGAAGGATTACTACGCCAACTACACCCGTGACCTGTGCTCAGACTGCAAAACCAGGCTAAAGAGAAATCCGCTTCGCCTGCTTGACTGCAAAAAGCCATTATGCCAGCAAATAGCTAACTCTGCTCCCCGAAGCATTGACTACCTTTGTCAACAATGTGATACCCACTTCAATAAATTGAAAAGATACCTGGAACTGCTTGAACTTCCCTTCATAGTAAATCACTGCCTAGTTAGAGGGCTTGACTACTACACCAGAACAGTATTTGAGATTCAGCCTGAGGCAGAAGGCGCGCAGAGCACTCTCGGTGGTGGCGGACGGTATGATGACCTGATTGAGGAACTGGGTGGTAAACCTACCCCGGCTATTGGCTTCGCCTCTGGCATAGAACGAATAATACTCAACCTAAAGAGGCAGAATATCCCCGTCCCGGCTCTACCCAGACCACGGGTTTTTATTGCCAATGTGGGTGATGAAGCCAAGGACGAGACGGTAAAGTTAGCATCCACGCTTAGAAAGAACGGTATCGGGGTAATAGAAGCTATAGGTTCAAAGAGCTTGAAAGCTCAATTGAGACAGGCAAATACCTTAGGTGTCCATCACACCGTAATTATTGGCGACGAAGAGATAAAGGCGGGCACGGTAATACTGCGGGATATGACCACTGCCCAACAAAAAACCATCCTCATTAACCAACTACAAGGGCTACTTAAGTAAGTTTGAGCCATATTCAACTCCATACCAGATGTCACAGCTTCACCTTATATCTGCATTGTGCTATAATAACAATAAATGACCGTTTCGTTAGCTTTACTAACTGCATACAATCACCTAGCCTCTTCTATTAAAGTTAGAAGCTACTCTCGTCTCTCCATATCTATCCAGAATCCTAATTTGCTGTTCTCTTTTTGTCCTCACTACTAGTAAAGGAGCAACGACTAGCTATGACACAGGATACGACTTCTCTAACTGAGCCTTTGAATAATGAGTATACCGCCGAGGACATTCAGGTCCTGGGCGGGCGGGAAGCGATACGCCGCCGCCCTGGTATGTATATTGGCAGTACTGACCAACGCGGACTGCATCATCTGTTATATGAAATCGTCTACAACAGTATTGACGAAGCCATGGCTGGGTGCTGTACTAAAATTGTAGTCACCATCCAAAAAGATGGCGCCGTTAGAGTTGAAGATAACGGACGCGGTATTCCGTTAGACATTCACCCGGCTACCAATCTATCAGCCCTGGAGACAGTAATGACTACACTGCACGCCGGGGCGAAATTCGGCGGTCACATCTATCAAGTATCAGGCGGATTGCACGGAGTAGGTGCCTCAGTAGTAAATGCTCTTTCCTCTTGGCTCAGGGTTAATGTCAGACGTGATGGCAAGCTATATCAACAGGAATACAGGCAAGGCATACCCCAAGGAGAAGTTATCGAGATTGGTCAAGCCAGTGATACTGGCACTAGTGTCACCTTTCTTGCCGATGAAGGGATATTCAGTAAGGTCAACTATGATTTTGACGCTCTAATCGAGCGTCTGCGAGAGATGGCTTACCTGAATAAGGAACTGGAAATATGTCTCAAGGATGAAACAAAGGATAGCGAGAAGACTTTCTACTTTGAGGGTGGAATTAGTAGCTTTGTTCGACACCTTAACCGTAGCCGGATAGTCCGCCATCCCCAGCCTATTTATATCTCTAAAATGGTAAACAGCACCATAGTCGAGGCAGCCCTTCAGTATAATGAAGGCTTTACCGAATCCACTTTTAGCTTTGCTAACTGCGTTAATACTATAGATGGAGGCACTCACCTTACTGGCTTCCGTTCAGCATTAACCAGAGTTCTTAATGACTATGCCCATAAAAATAACCTTCTCAAAGAGGATGAGTCTAACCTAGTAGGAGATGATGTTAGAGAGGGGCTTACTGCCATTATTAGTGTCAAGCTTTCCGAGCCACAATTTGAGGGACAGACCAAAGCTAAGCTGGGCAACCCTGAAGTTAAAAGCGAAGTGGAAAGCGTGGTGAGTGAAGGTTTATCCCTTTACCTTGAAGAGCATCCCGATGACGCCAGAAAAATCATAGAAAAGTGTCTTACTGCCGCCAAAGCCAGAGAAGCAGCGCGAAAGGCTCGTGATTTAATAATAAAAAGGAGTAGCCTGGATGCAAGCACTCTGCCCGGGATACTGGCTGACTGCTCAGAGAAAGAGCCGTCCCACTGTGAACTATATCTAGTGGAGGGACCATCAGCCGGTGGCTCAGCCAAACAGGGACGGAATCGTCGCTTTCAGGCCATCCTACCATTGCGGGGTAAAATCCTCAATGTTGAAAAAGCCCCCCCAGATAAGACGCTGTCTCACCAAGAAATCCGCGCCATCATTACTGCTCTGGGAGCCGGCATAGATGATGAGTTGGACCTATCAAAGCTACGGTATCATCGGGTTATCCTTATGACGGACGCTGATGTTGATGGCTCTCACATCCGCACCCTACTGCTGACCTTCTTCTTCCGACACATGGTGACGCTAATTAACCATGGTCACCTTTTTATTGCCCAGCCACCCCTATACAGTGTTAGAACCCCCAAGCTCCAGCACTGGGTTTACTCGGAAGAGGAAAAGCAAGAAGTAATGCGCAAGCTAAAAGAGGCTAAAAAGGTAGAGATTCAGCGCTACA
This sequence comes from Dehalococcoidia bacterium, assembly GCA_011170285.1. Classification (GTDB taxonomy): domain Bacteria; phylum Chloroflexota; class Dehalococcoidia; order Dehalococcoidales; family W498; genus W498. The sequence goes on along the minus strand of DUEE01000014.1, from coordinate 57,638 downwards.
AGGGACTGGGAGAAATGAGTGCTGAGCAACTGTGGGAAACCACTATGAATCCAGCCAGCCGCACCCTTCTTTCAGTAAGTGTAGGTGATGCTGCCAATGCTGACCATATATTTCACATGCTAATGGGTAACGAGGTCCCACCCCGCAAATCCTTCATCCAGGCCCACGCCAAAAATGTCAGAAACCTGGATATTTAATACCTAACCCTTAAGTTCTAGTTAGTCTGTTCAGTGATATAATTTATGCCGATTGATGTATCTCTCCACCGCCTCGGGGACGAGGTGAGTAATAGATAGACCCTGGGCAACTTGGTTTCTGATTGCTGAGGCACTTATATCTATTTTTGGTGTGTCAATCAGGATAACGCTTTGAGACAACCCAGGGATATCCCCTTCCAGAGAGTTAAGGTCAGGAGCTGGATAGCCGGGTCGAGGGACTGCCACCAGGTAACACATTTTTATCAGCCGAGATGGCTCGCGCCACTGAGGTAACTCGGCTACATTCTCCCAACCTAGAATAAAAAATAGATTATCCCCAAGTCCAAGCTGACCTTGTAATTCTGTAATGGTGTCGACAGTATATGATGGACCGGCTCGCTCTATCTCCATAGTGGACAGTTTGAAGTAAGGTTTATCAGAAATGGCAAGGCGCACCATTTGTATACGGTGCTCAGCATCAGTAATAGGACTATTCGCCTTTAGCCACGGTTGACCAGCCGGTACAAATAGAACCTCAGCCAAGTTTAGCTGGACTCTTACCTCCTCAGCTACAATAAGGTGCCCCTTGTGAACCGGGTCAAAAGTACCTCCCATCACCCCTATATTCATGCTAATACCACTCCCACTCTAAATTCCCACAACGCACTCTATCGCCCGGCTTAGCCCCAGCCTTCTCCAAAGCCTTTCTCACCCCTAGCCTTTGGAACTGCCTGTTAAGTTGCCGCTGTACTTCAGAGCTAGTTACATCTGTTCTGGCTACAATGCGCTGCACTTCAGGCGCCACCACCATAAAAGTATTCCCTTCCTTATGTACACTGATTTCAATCCTCCTCGGCTGAGGACGGAAAACCTTCCTGGGCATTCTCTCTCCAGCTTCTTTCTCAGCACTAACCTGCTCCAGCATCTTCATAATTTCAGCCACAAGATCAGAAACACCCTCCGAGGTAGCTGCGGAAATAAACAGGACAGTGGTTCCAGCACTATTAAAAGCCTCCTTTATCTCATCTAACTGAGTCTGGACCTGGGGCAAATCAATCTTATTTACTACCACAAGCTGCGGCTTCTTAGCCAGAGCCGAATCAAATAAGCTCAGCTCCGAGTTTAGCTGTACCATATCGTCAGCCGGAGATACCGATTTACCATCTATCAAGTGAACAATTATTTTAGTACGAATAATATGACGCAGAAAATCATATCCCAAACCCCGACCAAGGTGCGCGCCATCAATTAACCCAGGAATCTCAGCCAATACAAAGCTCCGCTGTCCCATATAAGCCACACCCAAGATAGGCTCACGGGTGGTAAATGGATAGTTAGCAATTTTAGGTTTGGCTGCTGAAACAGTAGCCAATAGGGTAGACTTACCCACATTGGGATAACCGATAATACCTACATCAGCAATAAGCCTCATCTCCAATATTATTCGATTCACCCCCACAACCTCTCCCTCTTGAGCAATCTGTGGGGCTTGATTAGTCGACGAACTAAAATGGGTATTACCCAATCCCCCTTTACCACCATCAGCCATTACTACCTTCTGACCAGGCTGTTCTAAATCAGCTACTGTAGCATTAGCGGCTATTTGCGTCTCATACGAGACCACGGTGCCCACTGGAACGGCTAATATTAGATTTTCCCCTTTCTTCCCATGCCTCTTTTTGCTCTTGCCATTCTTACCATTACCTGCTTTATAAAACCCCTTCTGCTTGAATATACTGAGATCGGTAACACTAGAATCAGCTATAATTACTACATCTCCGCCATTCCCACCGTCTCCACCATCAGGCCCCCCAAAAGGAATAAACTTCTCCCGCCGGAAGCTCACCACTCCATTTCCCCCATCCCCTGCCTTCACTACAATTCCAACTCTATCAAACATTATGTATTAACACCTTTATTATAGTTCTGCTCTTATTAATCAATTACAATTATACTAGTAGTAATATTAATAATACTACTTGTTAAGAGTAGGTGAAATCCTGTTTGGATAATATTTTGGAAGGCGTTCTTTGATGAAATTACTAACAGTACTCGGGATTTATTCACAATTGGTAGCTACTTTGATTTTTTGTAGAGTGTTATTATAGTGTGGAGAAAGTTAATTAGTAACTCACAGCCTTAAGTTAAGATTCTATACTTCGTTGAATATCCAAAATTTGGCGTTTCAAGTCAGAGTTGGTATTAATATGACTTTCTATTTTTTTATAAGCGTGGATAACGGTGGAATGGTCTCTATTCCCCAGCTCTTTGCCAATTTGAGCTAGTGGGCAGTTTGTTTCCTGTCTAATAAGATACATTGCTACCTGTCGGGCTAGAGCAGTTTTCCTATCTCTCCTCCCGCTTTTTAAGTCCGAAGGACTTAATTGGAAGCTTTCAGCTACTGCTTCCATTATTAAAGTAAGGGTGATAGCAGGATGTTTGGTATTCTTACTGGTTATATCCTCAAGTGCTTTAGTGGCTAGTTCAGAGTTAACTGAAGCTCTAACCAGCTTGGCATAAGCAATAACCCGGTTGAGGTAACCTTCCAGCTCTCTTACATTTCGATGAGCTCGTTGTGCAATAAGCCCTAGTACATCTAGAGTAACATTTAACCCTTTATCTTTGGCTTTGGCCTGTAGAATAGCTATGCGTGTCTTAAAATCAGGCGGTTGAATACCAGTAACTAATCCCCATTCGAGGCGGGAGCGTAACCGTTCTTGTAACAAAGGTATAGATTCAGGAGGACAATGGTTAGTAATAACAATCTGGCGATTAGCGTTATGTAGCTCGTCAAAAGTGTGGAAAAAGCTTTCCTCTGTCTGCCCTTTACCGGCGATAAAGTTGATATCATCAATTAACAATATATTAACACTTCTATATTTGTGTCGGAATTCTCTGGTTTTCCTCTCTTGAATAGCATTTATAAACTCGTTGGTAAATTGTTCGGTACTAACATACAGCACCCGGATATGGCTAGCAAGAGCGGCATGACCAATAGCTTGCAGTAGATGTGTCTTACCTAATCCTACCCCGCCATGTATGAATAACGGATTATGGGTACCACCAGGGTTTCGGGATACTTCCAGCGCAGCAGCGTGAGCTAGGCAATTAGAGCTACCGACAACGAAGGAATCGAAGGTATATTTTGAATTGAAATTGGGGGTTTGTGTTGTGGTAAAGGAGATATTTCCTCTCTCACCATTACTACTTCCTGAATTTTGATACCTCCCATCAACTTGGAAAATTATATTGGCGTCATGATGAGTAAGACCGATGAGTGTTTTTTCAATTAAGGAGCGCTGGTTCTTGTCTAAGTATTCAGCGATAAAAGGGCTGGGCACACCAACAACTAACTTATTATCTTGGTAACTTAAGCCTACAGTTTTTGCCAGCCATGTCCGGTAGTTTGGCTTGCTGACTTGGATTTGCAATTCACCCAAGGCAGCTTCCCAAATTTCTTGCGCCGACTCAACTTTCATTAAACCTCCACCTTATCGTTAAGTCTTTAAGCTCCATCATAAAACTGAGCTACCATTTCGCCAACACTATTGGAAACAATAGCAGATTTAGCCGAAGCTTGTTGGGAGATTGTGAAAAGATACTAATAGCATATCATACCGAGCTTCTTTAGTGGCAAGGTTTTTGGTGTTAATTGCTGGTCATTGTTAGCTCCTGTTTCCCCTTGTTAGGTCTGTCAGTCTTGTTTATTTCTTTAATATTTGCCTCGTAGATATAAAATGGTGGGGCATAGAAAAATCTTCCTATATCGACGACTGTCTATATTTTGCCTTAATAATACCAGCTGGCTTTTTAGCTGGCAAGGTTTTTGGTGTTAATTGCTGGTCATTGTTAGCTCCTGTTTCCCCTTGTTAGGTCTGTGAAGCTTGTTTATTTCTTTAATATTTGCCTGGTAGATATAAAAGAGCTGATTGTTAACAAATATCTTTGATGTTAGAATTGAGTGGAAGGAGGATTAAATTGCGAGTTATTTTTATGGGCACCCCTGAGTTTGCTGTCCCGTGTCTTGATCACCTTATTCTTAATGAATACCAAGTGGTGGCTGTTTATACTCAGCCTGATAAACCGATGGGCAGGGGGCGTTCCCTGACTTATAGTCCGGTGAAAAAAGCAGCAATAACTTGGAGGCTGCCAGTGGTACAGCCGGTTAGTTTAAGGAGGGCTGAGGCGGTAGATCAAATGACTAGCTTCCAACCCGATATTATAGTGGTGGCTGCGTTTGGGCAAATTGTACCCCAGGCGGTACTAGAGATTCCCAAATACGGGTGTATTAATATCCATCCGTCTTTACTGCCTAGATTTAGAGGTGCCTCACCAGTAGCGGCAGCCATTCTAGCCGGTGATGATTTTACTGGAGTGAGTATTATGGTGATTGACACGGGTTTAGATACTGGTCCTGTATTAACTAAGGCACAGATTTCTATCTCGGCACTTGATACTACTGGCTCACTTACCGCCAAGCTTTCTCAGGTAGCAGCTAGGGTGCTTCAGGAGGTTTTACCTTGTTGGATAAGGGGTGAGCTTGCCCATCAACCTCAGAATGAAGCTGAAGCTACCTATTGTAGCCCAATCACCAAGGAAGAAGGTGAGATTGACTGGTATTTGCCGGCTATAGATATATGGCGGCAGGTGCGTTCCTTCCATCCCTGGCCGGGAGGCTACACCAGATGGCTGGGAAGGCAGCTTAAGATAATTGAGGCAGTGCCTTTGCCTCAGGAAAGAAAAGTTGACCCAGGGCAGGTGGTAGCTCTGGCCCCAGTCAGGGGAGGGGAAGAGGCTGCATTTGGCATCAGTACTGGAGATGGAATGTTAGGCGTTTTAAAGGTTCAAATTGAGGGAAAGCGAGCTATATCATCGGCTGAGTTCTTGAGAGGGCAGAGGCAGTTTATCGGGGCGATACTGCCTCTGAATTAAATAAAGTCTTATGTTAAAATGATAAATTGGTTTTCAGCAAGGCGGTGAATAAAGATAGGCATTATGATGTATCTGCTTTTATGGTACCACCGCTAATCTTCATGCTAGCCTAGATTATGCCGCGCTGGTCTGTCGGCAGCGGCTCTCACCTATATAGCTGCCTTACTTCAGGCAGTAGTTCAGCTGTCTTATTTTGTTCTTTTAAATGTAGATATGGGACGAAGGTAATAGCCTTACTTCTACTTTATTTATGTTCCCTTGTGACTATGGTTTGCTACATTGCCTGACTTAAGACCAACCTGTATAATCTACGGTAACAAGTGAAGGGGGTTGCTTTGTCTTTACCACAGAACCTGAACCAGTTTGCCACACTAGTAGATATTATAGCCAAGCTGCGAGCACCTGACGGTTGCCCCTGGGATAGGAAGCAGACCCATGCTTCTCTCAGGGAAAACCTGCTGGAGGAGTGCTATGAAGTATTGGAGGCTCTTGATAGCGGCGACCCAAGGAAGCTTTACGATGAATTAGGTGACTTGCTGATGCAGGTTGTTCTCCATGCTCAGATTGCCACTGAAGCCGGGGAATTCAAGCTGGAGGATGTAGTGGGTAATATTAACGCCAAGCTAATTCATCGTCACCCTCATGTCTTTAGCTCATTGAAGGTCAAGAATGCTGATGAGGTAGCTCATAACTGGGAGGTTCTCAAACAGAAGGAGAGACCGCCCGGTACGTCTATTCTAGCCAGTGTGCCTAAGCAAATGCCGGCTTTAAGTTATAGTCGGGAGCTTCAGCAGCGAGCAGCCTGGGTTGGTTTTGATTGGAAAGATGTTGATGGCATTATAGATAAGTTGGTGGAGGAGGTTGGGGAATTTAAGCAAGCTGATAGTCAAGAGGAGAGAGAATGGGAGTTTGGTGATTTGCTGTTTACTCTGGTTAATATCGCCCGTCGGCTGGAAGTGGATTTAGAGGCGGCATTGAGGCAGGCAAACCAGCGGTTTTACTGCCGCTTCGCTTATATGGAGGAGATGTGCCGCCAGCGAGGGGTAAGTTTAAGCGAGATATCCTTTGATGAACAAAATGCCCTCTGGGAAGAGGCGAAGAAGGAAGTGGAATAGCTGCAAAAGGGTGGACGACTGGAGGGAGGTAATATCTATGTGGATAACCAAAATTAGGCTGCAAAATATAAGAAGTTTTGAAGATGAGACTATAGAACTCTCAAAAGGAATAAATGTTCTAGTAGGTCCAAACAATTCTGGCAAGTCCACAATTGCTTATACGGCACTGCTAGTTCAAGGAGGGTTTGAATTTAACTCGAGCTATATTAGACAAGGAGCAGATGAGAGCAATGTAGAAATACATCTGGAGGATGCTAAAGAGTATTTCAAATATGATCAATTAACCGAGAAATTAACGGTAAAGCTTGGTATAACCAAGACCAGCAGTTCATTTGAAGCCATTAGAGAGGGTGGGAGCGGTATAAGTATAAAGCCCATTGAGTCTAAAGAACCCGCGAATTTTATCTATCCATACCTTTCGAAAAGGAAGGTTGCTGGTTTTAGTGAAGATGTTAGAGCCCAATTTGCATTAGCGGTAACAGGCAATTTACAGAATCTCTATGCAAAAGTTGATAGGTTATCTAATCCAGGAATGCCAGCCAACAGTTCATATGTAGATGCTTGTAAGGGAATACTAGGTTTTGTGGTTACTTGCTCAAGCTCATCCAGTGGTAAAAAAGCCTGTTACATAGTCGATAACTTCAGGAACATAACCTTGGACAATATGGGCGAAGGCGTAGCGAGTGTATTGGGTCTATTGGTAGATTTGTGCGTAGCCGACAATAAGCTCTTTGTTATAGAAGAACCAGAGAATGATATTCACCCTAAAGCTTTGAAAGAGCTTCTAAAGCTTGTGGTGGAAAAGTCAAGAGATAACCAATTCATTATTACTACCCATTCAAATATAGTTACTAGGTTTTTGGGAGCTGAATCTGGGACAAAAATCTTTAAGGTAGATATGGAGTTTAAGGAAAAGGTACCGACGTCGAAGATTGAAGAGATAGAGAACGACCCTGAACCCAGACAGAGTTTATTGGCGCACCTGGGTTATGAACTAATTGATTTAGATCTATGGGAAGCTTGGCTGTTTCTGGAAGAATCATCGGCGGAAAAGATTATCCGCGAATATCTAATACCGTGGTTCGTCCCGTCGCTTCAAGCAAAGCTAAGAACTTTCTCGGCTAGGTCAGTTGATGAGGTCGAGTCGAAATTTGATGATTTTAATACATTATTTAGCTATCTTAACCTCCAGCCGACGTATAAAAACAAAGCTTGGGTAATAGTTGACGATGGTACAAAGGAAAAAGAAATCGTTCGGAAGCTGAGAGTAAACTATAGCGTTAGCGGATGGGGAGAAGACCATTTTCAGCAATTCGACAAGCATGATTTTGAAAGTTATTATCCAGAAGAGTTTAAGGATAAGGCAGGAGAGATTTTATCGATCACTGATAGAAAGGAAAAAAGAAACAAGAAGAAAGCTTTACTTGGTGAGGTAGAAACTTGGATAAAAGGCAATACTGAAAAAGCTAAATCTGCGTTTGCGGATTCAGCTACTGAGGTCGTAGACAAATTGAAATTAATAGAGGGTCAGCTCTCGTGATTTTAATGCTTGGTCGGGGCGAGAGGATTTGAACCTCCGACCTCAGCGTCCCGAACGCTGCGCGCTAACCAGGCTGCGCTACGCCCCGATAGTGATATTATAGGTGGATTTAACCTAAATTGTAAACCGGAGGGTTAGTGTCGTATATTAAGGAGAGGTCGTTGCAGACTCGGAGAGGGGATTAAGGGGTCTCAAAAATTCTCATAAATGAAAGGTAGGATATTGATGAAATACTGCATTGTGATAATTGATGGTGCTGCCGGCTGGGCGTTGCCTGAGCGTGGTGGCAAAACCTGTTTGGACCTGGCTTATACTCCAAATCTGGATACTATGGCGCAAGAAGGTGTTCTGGGACTGGCGCGCACCGTGCCGCCAGGGATGGAACCCAGTAGTGCCTGCGCCTGTATGTCGGTGCTGGGCTATGACCCGAAGGTCTACTACCGGGGTCGGGCTACCATTGAAGCTAAGAGCATGGGTATTACTATTGGTGATGCCGATGTTGTTTTTCGGTGTAATCTGGTGGCAGTCCGGGATGGCAAAATGTGGGATTACAGCTCGGGGCATATTAGCACCAGCGAGGCTCAGCAGCTTATTTTGGCTCTGGAGGAGAATCTTGGTAGTGTGCAAGTTCACTTTTATCCCGGCGTCAGCTACCGACATATATGTAAGATAAGCGGACGAGAAGATACTCTGCTGGCTACCTGCACCCCTCCGCATGATATCCCAGGTAAGCCTATTGATGAGTTTATGCCTAAAGGTCAGGGAAGCGACCTGTTACTAGACCTGATGAAACGCTCGGAGGCTGTGCTTTATGACCATCCGGTGAATGTAGAGCGGCGGGCTGGCGGTGATATTCCAGCAACGATGATTTGGCTCTTCTGGGGTACTGGCAATGTACCTTATATGCCACCCTTTAAGCAGATTTATGGTGTTGATGCCGCTATGACCTCTGGGGTTGACCTTCTCCGTGGCTTAGCCCAAATGACGGAGATGGAGATATTAGATATACACGGAGTAACTGATGGGCAAGACAATGATTATTCCGCTCAGGCTATCGGAGCCATAAAAGCCCTTGAGGAGCATGATTTGGTAGTAATCCACATTGAGGCGCCGGATGAGGCTGGTCATGCCGGCGCCATTGATGATAAAATAGAGGCTATCCAGAGGGTGGACAGAGAAGTTTTAAGCCGACTCCGTAATTGGCGCACTAACAATCTTCGGATGCTAATTATGCCCGACCACCCAACACCAATTAAGATTCAGACCCATACCGATGAGCCGATTCCTTTTCTGCTGTGGGGGGTTGGATTTACCACTAACGGAGCTAAGAGATTCACCGAAGCCGAGGCAAAAACCACGGGCTTGTTAATTGAACAAGGGTGTAATATTATGGGCCGGCTGGTAGAAGATTAGATATGGCGTTAATTGTTCAAAAATATGGGGGTTCGTCGGTGGCGGATGCTGAGAGGATAAGGACTGTAGCTCAGCGCATAGCCGCCACCAGGGATAAGGGAGACCAGGTGGTGGTTGTAGTCTCAGCTATGGGGGATACTACCGATAAGCTAATTAATCTGGCTCGTCAGCTTTCTAGGCAGCCTGATATGAGGGAGCTTGACCGTCTATTGTCCACTGGTGAGATTGTTTCTAGTACCCTGCTGGCGATGGCCCTTCATGGTATGGGTTATGGGGCAATTAGCCTTACTGGTGCCCAGGCGGGAATTAGGACTGATTCCACTTACAGCCGGGCTCGGATTCAGAGAATTGAATCCCAAAGGGTGGTCAGGGAGCTGGAGAAGGGGAATATTGTCATTGTGGCTGGCTTTCAGGGCATTACTGAGGAGATGGATGTAACTACCCTGGGGCGGGGTGGCTCTGATACCACGGCAGTGGCTCTGGCGGCTAGCCTGGGGGCAGAGATATGCCAGATATACACTGATGTTGACGGTGTCTATACTGCTGACCCCAGCCTTATCCCTGAAGCTCAAACGCTATCTGAGATTGGCTATGAGGAGATGCTGGAGCTAGCAAGCTATGGAGCTAAGGTAGTACACCCCCGGGCGGTTGAGCTGGGGGAACTATTTAATATACCTATTTTAGTAGCCTCCAGCTTCACTGGTAGCTCAGGTACATTAATTCATGGAGGGGTATCTATGGAAGTGCGAAACAAGGTGAGGAGTATAGCTCACGATTTTGATGTAGCTAAGATAACTGTGGTTGGTATTCCTGACCATCCCGGTATTGCTGTGGCTATCTTTCAGCCTCTATCCCAGGCAGATATTAGTATAGATACCATTGTTCAGAACGCCAGTATTAATAATATTACTGATTTAACCTTTACTGTGGCCGAAAGCCAGTTGGCGAGGGCAATGGAGGTAGTAAAACCTATAGCCGAGTCTATTGGAGCCAGGGAGTGCGCCAGTGATTCCAAGTTGGGCAAGATTAGTATTATCGGCACCGGGATGCAGAATGTCCCTGGCTATGCAGCCAGGATGTTTTGGGCACTCAGTGAACAGGGCATTAATATCCAGCTAATTACTACCTCGGAGATAAGGATAACCTGTATCATTGATGAGGCTAGGGTTGAGGGTGCAGTTCGTGCCTTACATCGAGCCTTTGAGTTGGAAATAGCCGAATAGACTGGCAGGGGATAGAAGATGACATATCATGAAGAGGAGCAGGTAAGACTAAGACGGCAGCGCAGTAAACAGGCAATAGCCTTAGCCTTGCAGGGTCAGTGGCGGGAGGCGGTAGTGGTCAATAAGGATATAATAGAGAGCTTCCCTAATGATGTTGATGCCTATAATCGGTTGGGTAGAGCCTATATGGAGCTGGGGGAGTATTCCCAGGCGAGAGAAGCTTATAGCCGAGCTACACAACTTGACCCTTATAATACCATTGCCGGAAAGAACCTTCGCCGTTTAGACCATTTAGGGGAGGCTGTGACCAATTCACAGGGTGATTCTAAAGCTGAACCCCAGCATTTTATTGAGGAGATAGGCAAGGCAGGGGTAGTTAATCTCTGTTATCTGGCACCACGGGAGATCCTGATTGGAACGATCGCTGGTGATAAAGTAAATTTGAGGATAGACGGGGCTAGTTTAATAGTGGAAAATGGGCGTGGGGACTATTTAGGGCAAGTTGAGCCCAAGCATGGGCAGCGACTTATTAAATTAATGCAAGGGGGCAATGAGTACACATCGGCTATTATCATCTCAGCCGAAGACAGAGTGACTATCATTATCAGAGAGGTATATCAGGCTCCCAGTCAAGCAGGACAACTTTCCTTCCCCTCAAAGCATTTGGAGGGTCTTCGGTCTTATATTGGCGATATGATATTTAGGCGTGAGATAGAGTATGAGCAGGAGCTAGTGGAAGAGCCAGGCTATACCATCATAGGTGAGGGAGACTCAGAATTATTGCCTGAGGAGTTTCTTGACATTGATGATAAGGCAGATAATGAGGAGTAGGGGGTTCAATAAAATATGGTTTTGGGAAATGTAAAATCAGTAAACATAGAAGATGAGATGAGAAGCTCCTATCTGGACTACGCGATGAGTGTCATCGTTTCCCGTGCCTTACCTGATGTCCGGGATGGATTAAAGCCGGTACACCGTCGTATCCTTTATGCTATGGATGGGCTGGGGTTAAATAGTACCAGTCCCCATAAGAAGAGCGCTCGTATTGTTGGCGAGGTGTTGGGTAAATATCATCCCCATGGCGATGCCTCGGTTTATGAGGCGATGGTGCGCATGGCACAGGATTTCTCTATGCGATATGTTTTAGTTGATGGGCAGGGCAATTTTGGTAGTATGGATAATGATCCCCCAGCAGCCATGCGTTATACAGAGGCACGCCTAGCTTCCGTTTCAGAACAGATGCTGGTTGACATTGATAAGGATACCGTGGACTTTGTGTCCAACTTTGATGATAGCCTTAAGGAACCTTTGGTTCTACCTACCCGCTTACCTAATTTACTAGTTAATGGCGGTGCTGGAATTGCAGTGGGGATGGCTACTAATATTCCCCCTCATAATCTAGGCGAGGTGTGTGATGCCATCTCTTATCTTATCGATAATCCTGAAGCCGCGATTGATGACCTTACCCAATTTATTAAGGGACCCGATTTTCCTACCGCTGGCATCATCCTGGGACAGGAGGGGATTAAGAGTGCCTATGCTACCGGGCACGGTAAGGTAGTAGTTCGAGCTAAGGCTCATCTTGGAGACATTCTGGGGACTGGACGTCGTCAGATAGTGGTTACTGAGCTTCCTTATCAGACGAATAAGGCAGCCCTTGTGGAGAGAATAGCTGGGTTGGTTAAGGATAAGAAAATTGGGGGCATCAGTGAACTGCGCGATGAGTCAGACCGCCAGGGTATGCGTATTGTCATTGAGCTAAGGAGGGAAGCTCAACCCCAGCAGATCTTGAACAGCCTGTATAGATATACCTCGATGCAGTCAGCCTTCTTCGTGAATATGCTGGCTTTAGTTGATGGACAGCCGCGGGTAATCAGCCTTAAAGAGGCGCTTCAGTATTATATAGATTTCCGCAGTGAGGTTATCACTCGGCGCTCTCGGTTTGAGCTGAAAGCAGCTAAGACCAGGGCTCATATCTTAGAAGGGCTTCGAATTGCCTTAGACCATATGGATAGGGTGATTGCTACTATCCGAAAATCGGAAACTGCCGAGATAGCTCGCCAGAACCTTATGACTGGTTTTGGCTTATCCCAGGCTCAGTCACAAGCCATTCTCGATATGCAGTTACGCCGCTTGGCTAATCTGGAACAGCGCCGAATAGTTGATGAGTATACCGAGGTAGTTAAAAAGGTTGCCTATCTGGAAGAGCTTCTGGCTAACCCCGGAAGAATACTGCTCCTGATAAAGGGAGAAGTAGAGGAATTGAAGTCTAAATATGGCGACCCACGGCGGACCCAGATAAGTGAGGAGGAGCTGGCGGAGTTTCGGGAAGAAGATCTTGTCCCCCATCAAAGAGTGGCGGTGACCCTCAGTGACAGGGGATTTATCAAGAGGGTACCATCTCGTGCTTACACGCCACAACATCGTGGTGGTAGGGGTATCATCGGCATGATAACTAGGGAAGAAGACGCGGTAAGGCTTATGGCAGTGGTTGATACCCATGATAACCTGCTATTCTTCACCAACCGGGGCAAGGTTTTTTGTCTTAGGTGCTATGAAATCCCACCTGATAGCTCCCGCACGGCTAAAGGAACAGCGGTGGTTAATCTCTTCCCTGTTGCTGATGGGGAGATGGTTACGGCTATGATAGCCCTGGCTGATTTTAAGCCAGGTGCCTATCTACTGATGGCTACACGCTGTGGCGAGATAAAAAAGACGGCAATAGACAGCTTTACTGCAGTACGGAGTAGCGGACTTATTTCCATAGATTTAGAACAAGGAGACGAGCTGGTGGCAGCACGTTTAGCTACTGACCAGGACGATGTCATGTTAGTAACTCAAAAAGGGCAGGCAATTAGGTTTGCTGTTTCCGAGTTAAGAGCTACTTCCAGAACCAGCGGCGGGGTGTGTGGTATCCGCCTTACACCTGATGACCAGGTGGTTAATCTGGAAGTCGTCTTTCCCGATGCTTTCCTTTTAGTAGTTACTACTGGCGGGTTCGGTAAGCTTACTCCGGTTGGCTATTATCCCCGGCAGCACCGCGCCGGTGTCGGGGTCAGGACTTTCAACCTGATTGATAAAACAGGAGACTTGGCTGCTGCCAAACTAGTGTCCCTGTCTCAAGAGTTAATGATTATATCGGCTGATGGGATTGTCATCCACACCCCGGTTAAGGAGAAAGACCCGAGACAGGGTATTACCATCCAGGGCAGGAGCACCCAGGGGGTGCGGCTGATGAGGCTTAAACGAGGTGACAAGGTAGTGGCTATCGCTTGCTTTGACTGAGCCCCTGACATTTTTGCTGGCACTGGGGGTGCCAGCGCTCTAGTCCACAGGTATTACAAGCTTGGTAATGGCAGTTAGGGGTTTCCTTACCTTCCATGGCACGTTGATATTCTTGCTTTAGGAAAGCTGTAGTTACTCCCACATCGATGTGAGCCCAGGGTAGGAGTTCGTCCAAGGCACGCTCCCGCTGGGCATAGAAGCTGGGCTGAAGCCCTGTCTCATCAAAGGCGCGAAGCCAATTTTCATAATTAAAGTGCTCACCCCAGGCATCAAAAGTGCTGCCTAGTTGCCAGGCATGATAGATAACCTTACCTAATCGCCTATCCCCTCGTGATAATACTGCTTCAAGTAGGCTGACCTTAGGCTCTTGCCACGATAACCTGATCCCTTTTTGGTGTAATCCTAGCTTTAACAGTTCATGCTTAGCCTTTAGCTGCGGCTCACTTTCCTGGGCTACCCACTGGAAGGGTGTATGTGGCTTGGGCACAAAGGTTGATAGGCTAATTTTTATCTGAGGTCTTTTCTCAGCCTTCCTGCTCAGTGAGCGAATTCTAGTTACTAGTTGGATTATGCCCTCTATATCATCAGTGGTTTCGGTGGGTAAGCCAAGCATAAAGTATAGCTTGAGGCTTGTCCAGCCGCTATCAAAGACAGCGGCTGCAGTTTTTAGGATTTCATCTTCAGGGATATTCTTATTAATTATTCGTCGTAATCTGTCACTTCCTACCTCAGGAGCGAAGGTGAGTCGCGTCCTCTTTTGGGTGGGAAGAGAGGTTTTCAACCTGTCTGAAAAACTATCCATACGAAGGCTGGGTAGCGATAGGACAAGGTTATGGTGACTTAGGGATAGGCTGGTCATTAGTTCATCAATGCCGGGGTAGTCACTGGTGATTAGGGACACCAGAGACACTTCATTATAGCCGCAGTTGGTGATAAGCTCTCCAACTGCTTGTAATACCTCCCCTAGTGGACGTTCACGTACTGGGCGATAAATCATCCCAGCCTGGCAGAAACGGCAACCATGGCTACAACCCCGCTGAATCTCTATTGCCCCTCGGTCATGCACTACCTCTATATAAGGGACTACTGGTTTAGTTACCGGGAGAGGGAGCTTGGTCACTATCCGTCGCTGAATAATGGCTTTAGCCTGTGGTTCAGTGGGTGTGATGCTCTTAACTAGACCATCAGCTCGGTATTCTACTTGATACAGGCTAGGCACATAAATGCCAGGGATGGTAGCCACTTGGCACAGCAACTCTTTCTTGGTGACTCCTCTGCCTCTTTCTTTCCAATGTCGGAAGCTATCAACTAGCTCAAGTAATACCTCTTCACCATCCCCCATTACAAAAAGGTCAATAAAGTCAGCCATAGGCTCCGGATTGAGAGCGCAACTACCGCCAGCTACTATTAGCGGATGGTAATCACTTCTTTCCCGGGCTAGGACTGGTATTTGAGCCAGGTGAAGCATGTTCAATACATTGGTGTAGGCCAGTTCGTAGCCCAAGGAGAAACCAATAATATTAAAATCTTTTAGTGGGTGTTTAGATTCGAGACTGAACAGAGGGATACTCTTGGTTTGCAATATCGTTGCCATATCTGTCCAGGGGGCATAGACCCTTTCGGCAAGAACGTCTGACTGGCTATTGAGTAGCTCATAAAGGATAGGCAAAGCTATATTAGACATACCTATTTCGTATAAATCAGGATAAGCGAGGGCAATCTTGATGTAGGTTTTGTCCCAATCCTTTACTGTACTATTCAACTCGCCACCTGTATAGCGGGCGGGCTTAGTAACCTGATATAGTATATTGTCGGAGTAGGTCAATTTGTTGCCTCCAGACTGTCCATTATAGGCTCTAGCCCCTTTAGGTGCAAGCGAACATAGAACATTAACAGACAGCCGAGGTGGTGCATTTGACAATGGGCGAATGATGTGATAAAATTATTAAAAATAAACAAGTGTAGTGAAGGAGCTACAAATCTCACAAGGAGGTAAGGTAGTGGGTTAGAGATATGAAGTATTATATATGAGGTGGGGGTTGTCTGTCTGTTATTTCCCCTTACAGATGGATACAAACTCAATATCCCCTCCCCAATAGACTGAGACTTCATTTACTACTGCTCTCTTTTCTAACTCTTCTGGAACCTCTAGTGGTTTTTCGTTTCCCCTTGTGGTGCCCCCTAAATTACTTCTTCGTTGACACTCTATCCTCTCCATTCTGATTGCGTTTGGTAATAGTGTACAACTATTTTTTGCATTTCAGATGAGGTAATGGTGAAAGAAATATGCAGGCTATAAGCGACCGGATAAATATCGATAGCCGACAGGTATTGCTTAATATTGGGTACTGTAATGATTGTAAGCCGTCGGCTCGTATCGCGCCTTTGGTAAATGAGTATATAGAGCACGCTGGCAACCTTATTGAACCGTCATATTCAGGTGTCATCAGGGACATCAAGTCGGTGAAGGGATCCCGTATTGTTATTGAAGGTTCGGTGACCTTTCAAAGCAAGGTCATTGCCCAGATAATGGAGCAATGTGAAAAGGTTGCCGTGTTCTTATTGACAATAGGTACTCACTTGGAGGAGACGGTCCGCCAGATGGCTAACGATGGGCTCATACTCCAGGCGACTGTGCTGGACGCAATAGGGTCAGTTGCTGCTGAGGCGGTAGCTGATTTTGTCCAAAGAAGAGTAGGCGAAGTGGCTCGGGCTCAGGGGCTTTGCATAAGCCTTCGCTTCAGCCCAGGTTATTGTGATTGGGGATTATGTCAACAGAAGTTGGTCTTTGAGGCTGTAGGCGGAGATTCAGCAGGAATTCACTTAACCGAGGACTGTCTGATGCTTCCCGGTAAGTCAGTATCAGGCATTATTGGTATTGGTCCCTGTAATAATGTAGAGAATTACAATCCCTGTAAAACCTGCCCTAAATACGATTGTCCGAGTAGGAGGGAGGTATGATTCGGGAGGGGTTGGCTGGGGGCAGATTTAAACCCCTTACCGAAGAGTCTATATACCGAATTCACCAAACAGCAATGCGGGTAATTGAGGAGGTTGGTTTTGAGGTAAATTCCCAAGCAGCGCTGGAATTGTTTGAGGTGACTGGTGGCCGGGTGGATTGGGAAAGGCGTCAGGTGCGTCTGTCTGAGAAAAAAGCTATGGAGCTTATTGAGATGGCACCGTCTGAGGTTAGACTATGCGGACAAGATGAGAAGCACGATATCCTCCTCGGCGGGTCTCGGGTAAGCACCGGAACCGGTGGCACTGCCCTCTACATCTATCACCCAGACACGGGACAGAGGAGACTGGCAAGTCTAGATGACTTGAAGCGCATTGCCAGATTGGTTGATCATCTGGATAATATTCATCTGTTTATGCTGCCTACCTATCCCAATGAGCTACCCGTAGAGCAGGTGGATGTAAACCGCTTCTTCGCCGGGCTAGACAATACCACTAAGCATGTCATGGGAGGTGTTTACACCCTAGATGGGGTGAACCAGGTAATACAGATGGCAGAAATCATCACTGGCTCTGCTGAAACACTTCGGCAGCATCCCCTCATCTCTATGGTAACCTGTAGCATAAGTCCCCTGAAGATAGATAAGCAATATGGTGACCTGGTAGTGACCATCGCCCAGGCTGGTATTCCTCTGGTGTGCCCCGCTGAACCTCTATGTGGGGCAACATCGCCAGTGACGCTCACCGGAAACCTGGTGATCCAGACTGTGGACTCCTTAATGGGTGTAATGCTTACCCAGATTGTCAATCCAGGGACACCGGTCATCTTTGGCTCGGTAGCCAGTAGTGCAGATCTCAAAAGCTTCAAGTATCTTGCCGGCTCAGTTGAGATGGGTTTGCTTAATGCGGCTGGTGCCCAGATGGCTCATTTTTACCGACTCCCCTTCTATGCTACTGGCGGTATGACCGACTCTAAAGTTCTGGATGCCCAGAGTGGCTATGAGTCTGCGCTCACCAGCCTGCTCTGTGCTCTGGCAGGCGCCAATTTTATCCACGACGCTGCCGGATTGATGGAATTCGCATTAACAGCGTGCTACGAGAAGTTTGTTATAGACAACGATATACTGGGAATGGTGATGAGAGCCGTTGAGGGCATAAAGGTTGACGATGACAGTTTGGCCTTTGACCTCATTAAGGAGGTGGGTCCAGGGGGTAATTTCGTTACCGCTAAGCACACCAGGGACTTCATGCGTAGTGAGCATTACCAGCCCTCAGTGAGCGATAGGTATAGCCGGGAGGAATGGGCAGCTAAGGGGAGTAAGACCACCTGGGAGAGAGCAGCAGAAAGGGTAAAGGATATTCTTGCTAACCATAACTACAGTCTACCCCCAGCGATAAGACATCGGGTACTCTCGGAAATAACGGGTATCGTGAACTGAGATATGTTAGTAATCGGGGAAAACATCAATGCATCAAACAGGTCGGTGGCTAAAGCCCTCGCTAGGCGGGATAGGCCATTCCTGCAAGATTTGGCTAGAGCTCAAGCTGTAG
The DNA here is from genome assembly GCA_011170285.1 of Dehalococcoidia bacterium. Classification (GTDB taxonomy): domain Bacteria; phylum Chloroflexota; class Dehalococcoidia; order Dehalococcoidales; family W498; genus W498. The sequence goes on along the minus strand of DUEE01000014.1, from coordinate 39,424 downwards.
CTGGGGCTGATTTTATTGATGTAAACGCTGGCATGGAAAAGGGCTCTTGTGAACAGCAAATGGCGACTATGGAGTGGTTGGTGGAGGTAGTTCAGGCAGCTACGGACAAGCCATTGGCTATTGATAGTGACATTCCAGGTGTGATAGAGGCTGCTCTGCACAAATACCGAGGTGAAAGGCTAATAATCAACTCTGTCACTGCCGAGCCTGAGAAGCTAGACTCTATTGGCTCCTTGACAGCAGGGCGTAAAGCTTGGCTGGTGGCGCTGGCTATGGGAAACAACGGAATGCCCAAAGATATTGAAGAACGTCTAGCCGCCTGTGAGCTGATAATGACACACCTGACTCGCTTGGGCGTGAAGGCAGAGCAGATATTCTTTGACCCTCTATTATTCCCCATCGCTGTAGATACCAGCCAGGGATTAGTTACCCTAAAGACCATAGATCAGATCAAATCCCGCTATCCGGAGGCCAGGACTGTATTAGGTTTGAGTAATATTTCCTATGGATTGCCCAATAGGAGGCTGGTCAATCGTGCCTTCCTGTTAATGGCAGCCTACGCTGGACTCGATGCAGTGATACTAAATCCGCTGGACGCTAAAATGATGAGCTTTATCAAGGTGGCTGATATGCTTACGGGTAAGGGCACTCCCAGGGGATACATCAGGGCTCATCGGAAGGGAATTTTAGTAGACTAGGAGGGATGCAGTGCCACGGCAAGGAATTCTGGTGGAACCGTACCAGAGGCTCAAACTGGAGCATGTGGAGCAGATTCACAGAGCTTCTCTAGCCATATTGGCTGACCCTGGCGTGTTGTGTTTCAACCGCAATGCGGCTGACATCTTCGGTGACCACGGTGCTGAAGTTTTACCCATGCGTCAGGGCAGTGCCGACTGCTGGCTGCTCAAGATACCCGGGAAGATAATCACCGATGCAGTGCAGGCGGCACCGAAGGTGGTCAAGCTTGGGGCACGGGATGAGAATAACTGCCTTATCCTTGATGGGCAGGAACCGAGGGTGCACTTTGCCTCAGGCTCCGAGGCTAACAACTGGCTAGATGTGGATGTGGAAACTTTCATCAGTAAGCGTGAGCCAGGTTATGAGGTTAAGTTTCCCGTGTTCAGGGTGCAGAAGGGTACTGTGGACAGGCTAGCCAAGGCGGCTCGTATGTGCGAGCATCTGGATTCCTGGGACAGCTTCCTGCGCCCCGTCAATATTCAGGATGATGACATCACTGACGATAACAAGGATGTTAATAAGTTCTTTGCCTCACTGAACAATACCACTAAGCATGTGATGTCCGGATTAACTGAGCTTAGTCAACTGGATAATGTGGTCAAGATGTCCCGCATTATAGCTGGCGGAGAGGACAGGTTCAAGGAAAACCCCATCATCTCCTTTATCACCTGCGTGGTCAAAAGCCCCCTTCAGTTCGTGGACGATACTACACAGACGGCGATAGAGATAGCCAGGAGGAACATCCCACTGGTCATCTCCAGTTCACCCCAGGGTGGCTCCACTGCCCCCATTAGAGAAGAGGGCATGGTAGCTCAGATCAATGCTGAGATTTTGGTGGGAGTAGCCCTAACTCAATTGGTGAACAAGGGTACGCCTGTACTCTATGGTAGCGTACCGGTAAGGGCGCGCATGGATGACCTTTATGACTCCTATGGAGTCCCTGAGTTCAACCAGTATAACATTGATTGTGTCCAGATGGCACGCTATTATGGTCTACCCTGCTACTCCACCGGAGGTGTCTCCGATGTGAAGGTGCCTGGGATACAGGCTTCAGTGGAGAGGTTGTTTTCCCACATCCTGGTGACACTCGCCGGTCCACAATATATTCACTACGCCTTTGGGCTTTTGGAGCGAACCAATACCTTTTGTCCGGTTCAAGCGGTACTAGATAATGCCCATATAAGCATGGTAAAGAGATTTGTCAGACAGCCGATAGTGACTGCGGATAGGATTTCGGAATCTCTGGAACAGGTAAGGAGGGTTATGGGCACCTCCCATAAGCTCTATATCCGGTTTGTGCGGAGTGCGCTTCGTTCCGGTGAGATTACACCACCATATCCCTTTGAGAGCAAAGATATGGTAGATGAGACGCTGCTTCGGGCGCAACAACAAATGGAGGAGGTCTTGTTACTGCCACCTCGCCATATAGATAAAGTGACCATAGACAGGGTATTTCAGCAGGTACCCGGCTTGTTAACCAGGATGATGAATTACTAAAAGTTGGAGAATAAGAATGGCAGAGGATATGATTAGCTTAATTCGAGAAAATGTTATCCAGGGGAGGGTAACCCAGGATGATGAAGGCTTTGATGAGGGAAAGGTGGGGCAGCCCGGGGTCAGCGAGCTTACTGAGAAAGCCCTTGCCCAGGGCATTAACCCCGAGGATATAATAAAAAGGGGATTCAGCGAGGCTATGGTCGTCGTGGGCCAGAAATTTGAGATTGAGGAATATTTTCTTCCTGATATGTTAGCCTCGGCTGAGGCGGTGGGGGCAGCCATGGAGATACTGGAGCCTCATCTCGTCAAGAGTGGCATCAAGCCCAAGGGCAAGATAATTGTGGCTACGGTAAAAGGAGACCTTCACGATATCGGGAAGAACATAGTATCGATATTGCTTCGAGGGGCAGGCTATACGGTCGAGGACTTGGGGAATAATATCACTCCTCAAGCTATCGTGGATGCGGTGGCGAAGGAAAGACCACAATTCCTTGGGCTATCAGCGCTGCTAACCAGTACTAGGATACGCATGAGAGAAACTATTGAATTACTCACCGAGAGTGGGGTGAGGGACAAGGTGAAGGTCATTATTGGTGGGGCGCCTATCTCAGAGGAATTCGCTCAAAGTATAGGTGCTGATGGTTACGGAGCTGATGGCTTTGAGGCAGTAAGGGTGATGGAGGCTTTAAGCACTAATGTGGAAGGTTGAGAGGATTTATGACCAAGGTAGATGCTTACAATGAGGCGCTCAAGAGCGGGCATTACCAGAAACTAACTGGGCTTCTAGGGAAATACGATAATGTGCGCCGATTCTGGGAGGATGAAGAGCTTGGTCTCTACTTGAGACCATATCTGGAGCGGCTGGTAGCCCAAAAGACGGAGCGTAGTCAAAAGCTTCGCCTACTGGACCTTGGCTGTGGTAGTGGGGATGGCTTGGGGATCGTTACCAACATAACCAGTAACTCCTCGATTTCAGAGCCTAACACAATAGTTATCCCGCCTGACATGCTTGAGTTTTACCAAGGAATTGATATAAATGAGGGGCTGCTGAGGCAAGCCCGGGCTATCTATGGAGATAAACAGAATGTGGTTTTCGTCAAGTCAGACTTTAATGACTACGATTTCTCAAGCGAAGAACCCTATGATCTGTATCTAGCCAACTATGGAACGCTATCTCACAACACCGATGAGCAGACTGTAGAACTGTTGAACAACATCGCCAAACACAGCCAAGATGGTGCCCTTATCATGATTGACTGGCTGGGGCGCTTCTCATATGAGTGGCAGACGCTATGGACGAAAGATTTGGATAATAACCAGTGGATGGATTATGCCATCTCTTACATATACTCAGGCGACTGGGTAAAGCAGCCAGAGTTGACTTATTTCCCGTTAAGGATTGTTGGGAGCCAAGAGGTTTTACATATTTATCGCCAGGCAAAGAGGAAGGTTGGAGGTAGCATTGTATTGCGGAAGCTAACTGACCGCTCCTCATTCGTGGGGCGCCACATGGATACAGCCAAATATAATCCCCACTGTCAACCCCTACGCCGATTAGTCAATTCTCTTTTTGAGCCTAACTTGTGCACCAATCTAGATGATATATTGATTTTCTATGTCCCCAGAGATGGTTTCCCCGAGGCAAACAATTACCACCAGAGGCTAGCTGATTGCTGGAATTACTTGGTAACTTATACCAAGGCACTACTTGAGGGTAGCGAACTCCCGGAAGCACTGGACGAGACGCCTCTACCTCTTAGGAGAGCGCTTAGTGTAATGAGGAAGGTAGTCAGGGTGGCATCAAGATTAGGAATAGGCAACCCCAGGGCTAGCCTGGTCGAACCGCAATTGGGCTACTGTCTCAGGGAGCTGGAGATGGGACTTCAGCAAGGACTGGGATGTGGGCATGGGCTGGTGGCGGTCTTTGAAGTAGTAAAATAAGCCGGAAGATTATGAGTAAGCATTCAGTTACTTTCTTTGTCACCCTGAGCCAAGCGAAGGGTCTACAGGATTGTTCGGTCGCTACGCTCCCTCTTGATGACACCTGGTGAACGGTTGCGATTATGAAAGCAGCGATTTTATATAGTGAAAAAATGAAGGAGTATGATTTAGGTCATGTGCTCACTGGCGAAAGATATGAAAATTTTATGCGCTTATTTAGGGATATACTGGGTGGAAATCCTGATTTCGAGATAATTGAACCCTCAAATGCCACCGATGCTGAATTAAAACTTGTCCATACTGAGGACTATATTAGAAGAGTAGACAGATGTGAATCAAAAGACCCACATGATACCCCGCTTTCACCGGGTCTGGTTAGGGCGGCAAAGCTCCTTGCCGGGGCAGGAAAACTTGCCGGTGAGCTTATTGTATCAGGTAGATTTGACAAGGCTTTTGTTATAGGAGGAGGAGTGCAGCATGCACGAAGAGACCATGAGAAAGGATTCGGTATATTTAGCGATGTGGGACTATGCGCTGAGAACTTAATGTTAAATCATGGTATAAATAGGATTTTAATCCTGGATGTGGATGCCCATGCCAGTGATGGTATTTATCATATCTTTTGCCAGGAGCCTAGAGTCTTGCATATATCAATTCATCAGAATCCTCGTACCCTTTATCCCGGAAAAGGTTTTGTTGATGAAATAGGAGAAGGGGATGGTGCAGGCTATTCAGTAAATATACCGCTGCCGCCGTGGACAAGTGACACAGCTTATCAGTATGTGCTCAGAAGTATTTTTGTCCCACTGGCTAAGGAATTTAAGCCAGAGATAATAATGATGATAGACGGGAGCGATACTCACTTTACCGATAGAATAACGCAAATGGGATTAACTCTAAAAGGTATCAAAGTGATTGGTAATATAGTGAAAGAAACTGCTGAAGAACTATGTGAGGGTAAGGTTATTGATTTTGTGGGTTCTGGTTATAGCTATGATTCGAGGGTAGTAGCTCTTGGTTGGCTAGCATCCTTAGCTGGGGTAACTGGAGTCAAAATAGAGCTAGAAGAGCCGGTGCCTGTTCCTGATGAACTTAAAAAAGACCTTAGATTGAAAGAAACAGAGGAGATAGTAGAATTTGCCAAGATATATCTTGGTAAATATTGGGAATGCTTGGTTGCCTAATAAGGATACAATTATGGCAGCGGTAGCAAGGGCTAGGCAAGTTTTGGAAATTAAGATATATTAGAGCAGCCAAAAATGACTTTTAATGGGAGCATAGCAATGAAGAAAGTAAGGTTTGCCAGCATAGGTGGCTTTTACGGCGTGGGGAAGACTACTACTATTATGGAATTGGGCAAAAAGGTAAGCCAGGAGGGGAAGCAGGTGGCGATAATATCCAATGACAAGGGGGCAATCAATGTTGACGGAGAGATGATTAGACGTCTTGGCTTTGAGGCTGAGGAAATTACAGGTGGATGCATTTGCTTTTACCTGGACCACCTTGGTTACATCATTGATACCATAACCGAGAGGTTCGTCCCGGATGTGCTGTTCATTGAGCCGGTAGCTTATTTCCTACCCTCAAACCTGTATGACGCCTTCGAGAAAAAGTTTGGTGAGACAGTGGACTTGGCGCCGGTAATAATACTCGTTGATGCGCCGCGGCTTTTATCCTATCAAGGACATGTTGAAGAGTTACCCTTTCCTGAGTCCCGTCAAATAGAGGATGCGGAGGTAGTGGTGATAAATAAGATGGACATGGTGGTGCCGGACCAACTCCCGGCGATACGAACCATCATTCAGCACGTCAATCCCAGGGCAAGATTAATCATGATGTCGGCAAAAACGGGGATGGGTTTAGATGAATTATCAAGTGTAGTGCTTCAGGGAAGGCATGAATTTCTTCCCGTGGTGACCATGACTGTGTTTAAGACTTTTGTCAGGTCGTTGACTGAAATAGGAGAGCGAGGAGAGCGGTACGCCATTGAGGTCGAGCGCTCTCTTAGCCTATCTGAGGTCAAGGACTTCCTGAGTCATCTGTTAATGGGGATAGCCGAAAAGGTGACCAGCCTAGAAGGAGAGATAAATCATATAAAGGCAATCATCAGCGATGAGAACTTCTTCCTTAAAGCCAGTTTAGTCAGCTTGTACCAAGAAGTCGATTTCGCTGGCGATATGGAGAACCTTAGTGGTGGCAGGCTCGTGGTTGACGCGATAGCCAGTAAGTTACCCGAGGATGTTCTGTACAGCATGATAATCGGAGCAATGCAACAAGTGGCTCCGAGATATGGTGTAAAAATTGAAGAAAGGTGGGGAAAATCTGAATAAATTTGGGAGGTATGAAAATATTGAAGTTTACTCCAAAACGAAGGGTCTTAGCTGCATTATTGGGAGGGGAGGTTGATGAAGTACCGGCAACCTGTATTGGGGCTTGTGGGGGAAATGTTACAGTAGAGATACAAGAAGCTACTGGAATATACTGGCCCGAAGCTTTCCAAGACCCTGAAAAGATGGCAAAACTGGCTATTGCTAGTCAGGAGATAACTGGACTGGGCAATGTGAACATTGGACACGAATTCAGTATATTGCCTGAAGCTTTGGGCTGTGGAATTAAATTCTATGAGCGTAATGACCTTAAACCAGCCGCGATTAAACCTGCGTATGATAGCCCTGAACAGCTGAAAATGCCAGATGATTTTCTGAAAACAGACAGAATTCCAGTCATAATGGAAGCCATTGGTCTGGTGAGAAAACAAGTGGGAGATTTTCTTCCGGTAACAAGCTTTATCTTTGGTCCGTATTCGCTGGCTAGTGAGTTAGCTGGACCAACTAAATTTATGGGGTGGGGCATAAAGAAGCCGGAAAATGCTAAAAAGTTCATTGATTTTGCTACCGAAGCCATCATACAGTATGCTAAAGCCCAATATCGGGCTGGCTCAGATATAGTATCACTTGGTGAGCCCTTGGGGACGCCTGACATAATAGGTCTCGCCACTTTTAGAAAATACATTAAGCCAGCCCTGAAAAGAATTGCCGACAGTCTAGAGGGAATAAGAATCCTACATCTCTGTGGGGATGTCGAGCCATTTATACCAGAAATCGTTGATATTGGCTTTGATGCAATAAGTATCAAGCCAAGTGTTGATATCGCTCGTATCAAGCCAATCGTAGGTAAGGTCAAAATCTTAGGTAATGTTGATTCAAAAGGGGTGCTAACCCATGGTACTGTTGACGAGGTAAGAGCCGTTGCTAAGAAAGCGCTCGAGGCTGGTATAACTATGCTTGAGCCTTGCTGTGGTTTGGAAGCATTAATGCCGCTCAATAACATAAAAGTCCTTGCCGAAGAGGCTAAAAACTTTAAACTTAAGGTATGATTCTGGGTTTTCGGCTAGAAATATCTTAATATCTGTGAAGAATGGCGAAATAATCTCAGAATGTTTTCTTGACAACAAGAATATGCCTGTTGTATATTCTATTAGGAGATTGGTTACCTAATTAGATATAACGCTAGAGCGGCAAGACGAAAGTATAGCCTATAAATAAATGGTGTCCTCATTGTTTGGTGAGGGCGGTTGCGTTTTGTTGCAAAAAATTGCCGCCTAGGCAATGAAGCTGAGTAGCGGAAAGAGAGGTGATGACAGCTATATCTAGATAATAAAAAAGCTTAAAGTGAGAGAAATTACTATCCACCTGATAAAGTATTATATTTTTAATCAAGAAAGGAGAACAAGTATGGCAACAGAAGAGAGAACCAAAGAGATTCTGAAAGCGCTAGATGATGCAGTATATAACTTTGAAGAAGACGATGCCGTGAAGTGGTCCCAGGCTTCTCTGGATGAGGGTGTGGACCCCTTCGTGGCGATTATGGAAGGACTGGCTACTGGAATGCAGAAGGCCGGCGATGCCTACAATAATAAGGAATACTTTGTTCCCGAGCTCTTGATGTGTTCCGATGCTATGTATGCTGGGCTTGGTTTGCTGAGACCAGCCGTCTTAGCCTCGGGGAGAAAATCCGAGGTGAAAGGCTCTCTAGTTATCGGTGTAGTTGAGGGCGATGTCCACGATATTGGTAAAAACCTGGTCAAGATGATGTTTGATGTGGCTGGTTGGAATGTCTATGACCTGGGAAAGGATGTACCGTTAGATAAGTTTGTTGAGGAGCAGATGAAGACTGATTCTGATGTGGTGGCTCTCTCGGCAATGATGACGACCAGTATGCTGGGTATGCCGGTAGTGATAAAGAAGCTAAGGGCGAGAAATCCCAATATCCGCATCATGATAGGTGGCGCTCCAATAAACCCGGAGGTTGCTGATAAATACGGCGCTGACGGCTACGCTGAAAGTGCTGGGACTGCGGTTGATGAAGCAATGGGACTGCTTAAGATGCTGAAGGAAGAGGAGATGAGCAAGAAATAATGCCCTCACAGGATACTGAGGTGCTAGGTAATGGAGCCCTAAATAATGAGACGGGAAAAGTGGGGAAATAAGACAGGATAAAATGATGTATCAAGTAGCTCCCCACTTAATGAAAATGATAGATGCCCATTGTCCATCATCTTTTTAGAGTATTAGCAAGTTTTCCCCCGATGAAATCTATGAAATTAGTATAAAATGTATCGAGATTGGGCAAAAGGATGCAAGAGGCTCTTTCTTAGAGAGTAGCTGCGGGTCGCTACCCAACTCGATTCTGTATAATATTCACATGATGACCAAGGCAATCAATGACTTCGGCTGGTATGACTAATCAGCAGAATTTGGTAGGTTGTTTTGCCTCCTGCCAGTTGGGAGTAGTACATAGTTCTATTGAAGTTGATGGGGGCTAGAGTAAGAGGATAGGAGTATAGATGACTAGTTTAATTGTTAAGTCAGGTATCTGTGGTTTTATCGCCAAAATAGACGTTGAGAAAGTTGACAAGAAAAAGTGTAAGGTCAAAATTAATACCGATTGTCCGATGGTCGCTGAGATGGGTAACGCTCTGCCTGAGATAGAGATGGGGGATATATTTAAAAAGCATGCGGACACTGTGGTTTACAAATTGGCGGGAGACTGTCATTTGCATACTGCATGCCCCGTTCCCATGGCTATTCTTAAGGCGGCTGAGGCAGCGTGTGAGCTAGCACTGCCTTGTGATGTGGTGGTGATGTTCGATAGTATGCATACTCTCAAGTAAGGCGCAACCAAGTATGTAAGGAGAAAGGAGATGAATTATGCCAGAAAAGGAAAACAAAAAGCACAAAGTTATCTTTCTACCGTCGGGTCGTAGAGGGGAGGTGGATGCAGGGATAAATCTCAAGGAGGCTTCGGTAGCGCTGGGTGTGGACATAGAGGGCGTTTGCGGTGAAAAGGCTACCTGCGGCAAGTGTAAGGTTAGAATTGAAGAAGGGTTCTTCGAGAAATACCATATTGACTCAAAAAAGAGCAATCTTTCTCCGCTAACTGAAGCGGAGAAAAAGTTTGTCACTTCTCACGAGGCGAAAGAAGGTTACCGTCTGGCTTGTCAGGCTTGGCTTCAGGGTGATGTTATGGTCTTCGTCCCTGAGGAGAGCCGGGTGAAAAAGCAGGTGGTACGCAAAGCAGCCAGGGAGATACCATGGCTTGTGCCAAACCCAGCGGTGAAGAAATACTATGTGGAGCTAAAGAAAGCTACCTTGGAGGACACGCTGGGCGACTTTGAGCGCATGCATGCGGAACTTACTAAACAGTATGGCTTGAAAGACCTCAACCTTGATTATCAGGTGCTGCTGACTGAACAGGAAGTAGTGCGTGAGGGCGACTGGAAGGTAACCGTATCGGTATGGATGGATAAAGAGATTATCTTGATTGAGCCCGGGCGTGTAGAAAAGAGTTATGGTATAGCCATAGATATAGGCACCACCACCGTAGCTGCTTACCTCTGTGAGATGACTAGTGGCGAGGTGGTAGCCACCGAATCCATGATGAATCCGCAAGTAATTTACGGCGAAGATGTAATGTCCCGTATCACCTATAATATGACCCACAAAGACGGCGCCGAGATAATGTGCCGGGAGATTGTCAAGGGTCTCAATGAAGTCTGCGGAAGAGCTGCCTCTCAAGCCGGCATCAAGCGACGTGATATCGTTGACATGACCGCTGTCGGCAATACTTGTATGCACCATCTCCTTATGGCTCTTGATACTAAGTACATCGGCATGGCTCCCTTCCCGCCGGCACGACACCGCTCTGTAGATATAAAGACTAGAGACCTGGGACTCAAGATAGCACCGGGGGCTTATGTTCATATACTTCCCATAGAGGCAGGATTTGTCGGGGCGGATAATGTGGGGGTGCTACTTGCCGAGAGACCCTATGAACAGGATTCTATGGAACTTGTCATTGATATCGGCACTAATGGTGAGTTAATCTTGGGCAACCGGGATAAGCTTATCTCTTCCTCCTGTGCCACTGGACCGGCGTTTGAGGGAGCTGAGATAAGGTTTGGTTGTCGGGCCGCTCCGGGGGCTATTGAGAAGATAAAGATAGACCCAAAGACTAAGGAGGCGCAGTTCAAGGTTATCGGTAGAGAGGAGTGGAATACGGAATGTGAGGACAGCCTGGGAGCTAATGGTATCTGTGGCTCGGCAATAATTGATGTTGTGCCCCAATTGTTCCTGGCGGGTATTATCAACCACACTGGGCGTTTTAACAAGGATTTGGACACTCCTCGTGCGCGTGTTACTGAGCAGGGTCCTGAGTTCGTAGTTGCCTGGGCGAATGAAACCTCTATTGGGCAGGATATTGTAGCTTGCCAGGAGGATGTCAGGAATATCCAGCTAGCTAAAGGAGCTATGTACTCCGGCGCCAAGCTGATGATGCGTCACCTAGGTATAGAAAAAGTGGATAAGGTCATTCTGGCTGGAGCCTTCGGCAGTTTCATTGACAAGGAATCGGCTGCCGTTCTTGGAATGTTTCCCGATTGTGATCTGGAGAATGTCTATTCAGTAGGTAATGCCGCCGGTGATGGAGCGCGGGTAGCTCTGCTAGATGTGGACAAGAGGAAAGAAGCCGACGAAATTGCAAGACAGGTGGAATATATAGAATTAACCGTGGAGACAGATTTTGATAAGGTTTTTAGTAAGGCTATGTGGCTTCCTCATATGAAGGATGAGTTCCCTCACTTAAAGCATCTTCTCCCTGAGAAGGCATCGAAGTAAGCCTGAGAAAGGAGGTGTATTACTAGCTTTTAGGTATGGCTTGTGAAAGGAGGTGTATACCAAATGTATAGATATAGTTTAGAACAAAAGGTTTGCAACATTGGTGGCGTTAAGGTGGGTGGGCAGCCAGGAGAGAATGCTCCGCTCCTAATCAGCAGCATGTTCCAGAAGGGAGACACACTTATTGAGAGCAGGAAGGATCGCAAGTTCAACAAAAAGGAAGCTGAGGAGCGGATCCACGAGATGGAGAGGCTTTCCCAGGAGACAGGTGTGCCTGGCATGGTGGCTATGGTGGCTAATAAAGCCGACGAGATGAAGGTCTATGTGGATTTTTTCACTAGTGTTACCGATATGCCTTTCGCCATAGACATGTGGGTCCAGAAGCCAAGAGTGGAGGCAGCACGCTATATAGCTGAGCTAGGATTGCAGGACCGCTTCCTTTATAACAGCATCACTCCCTGGGATGAGGACATTGAAGCTCAGGTGGCGGAAATCAAGGAACTGGGTATCAAGCATATTGTTGTTCAGGCGTTTGATGTAGAGGATATGGGTCCTCGAGGTAGACCGAAGTCGCTTCATAAGCTGCTACCTGTGGTAGAGAAAGGGAACTTTGAGAGCATCTTGGTGGATACAGCGGTGATGGGCTTACCGCTCACCGCTTTCTCCTTGATAGGTAATCGTCTTGTTAAGGAGGAATTCGGATTACCGGTGGGCTGCGCCCCCTCTAATGGAACCTATATGTATTTGAAGGCGGCGGAAGAGAAGGGCAAAAGACACTTCCCGTCGATGGATGCGGCGATAGAGGCGATAACTGCTATGGGAAGCGACTTTATTTTCTACGGTCCCATGACTGGCTCAAGCCGGGTCTTTCCTGCGGTGGCTGCGGCTATCAGCCTGCTTGCCACCTGGGCTTATGACGAGGGAGCAGCTTTACCCAGTGAGGGTCATCCTTTGAATCTACTCTTCCCTGATGTAGTAGAGCAATTATCAAAATAAGAAGGAGCAGGAATAATATGACAACAGAACTGAATTCTAGAGAACGAGTGCTTCGATTTCTTAGGAAGGAAAAGGTAGACCGCATCCCCTGTTTTAGTGGTATGGGGAATGTACTGATAGAAGAGGTAGACCGTCTTGGCTGGTATTTCGGAGACCTGCACCGAGACCCTTATAAAATGGCAATGGCGTCAGCAGCTACATACCGAGCCACTGGGTTTGAGTGTGCCATGGTTCCCTATGATTACCATGTAGAAGCTGAATCCTTAGGCACCGAAGTCAGGTTTTACGAGGAGAAGAAAGAGAGAATCACCTATCCTATCGCATCGCGCGAATTGGCTGAGAAGATGGTGGATATAGACCTTGAGGCAATAAAGAAGACAGACCCATCTAAATCGGGAAGGATACCTTTAGTGGCTGAGGCTATTCGCATTTTGAAAAAGGAAATAGGTGACGAGGTAGCAATCGGCGCTTACACTTTGGGACCCTACGGTGTAGCTGGGGCAGTAGACTCTGTTGTTGACCTGTCTAAAATGGTACTGAAGAATAGAGACATGGTACATAAGTTACTGGAGGCTCTGGCTGGCTACTTGGCTAAGGAGAATAAGTTTTTCCGAGAGGCTGGGGCTGACTATGTATGTGTTCGTGAGATGACGGCCTCCACTGAGCTATTAAGTCCGAAGACTTATGAAGACTTAATATTACCTCATTTGCAGGACTTGTTTTCCCAAATAGACTCCCCAAAGATTCTGCATTCCTGTGGCGATACCGATGACATTATGCAATACATGGTTAAAACCGGGGCTGAATTCATCTCCGTAGAGCAAAAGAATCATATCTGGAAATCCAGGGAGATTGCGAAGGGGACTGGTGTACGCCTTATGGGGAACTTGGATGTCTTCCAATTGATAGCAATGTCAACACCGGAAGAGATTGACAAGCAAGCGAAGATAGTTATTGGCGAAGGTCTTGATGCATTATGGCCCGCCTGTGATATTTGGCCAGAAGCACCGGCGGACAATATAAGAGCGCTGGTGGAAGCAGCCAAGAAATACAGTGACCCCGAGAACCCGGTTCCTGGGACTCACTGGGCAGGGTGAAGACATCTATCGCCGAGGGTGTCAATGCCGTAATGACCGGGGTATAATATCTGGTCTCCTATTCCCTAGGAGAACATAGGCACTGCTGGCAGCGGCGAGCAAGTATACAATGTTGGGAGTAATCGTTGCTAAAATTTGCCAGCAATGGCTGTGGTAGTTTGCGTTCAGCTGTGTTGAATGCAATGTTTGAAATTCAGTATACAGGAGGTGAATAGTATGAAAACAGAACTAAATCCTAGAGAGCGAGTGCTCAGACTTTTTAGAAAGGAAGAGATAGACCGCATCCCTGTGTTCAGTGGGTTGGGGAACATAATAGTAGATGGACTGGAGAGAAGTGGCTTAAGATTCATAGACCTCCACTCAGACGCACGCAAAATGGCGACCGCAGCTGCAACCTCATTTCAGTTGTATGGCTTAGAGTGTGCCACAGTACCTTTTGACTTCGGGGTTGAACCCCAAGCCCTTGGCTGCGAGATTAATTTTTACCCTCATTACGATAAAAATGTTATCTTTCCCACCATAAAGAAGAATCTAGCCGAGCATATACAGGATATAGATATCCATGTGCCCTCGGATTTAGCCAAGGCGGGCAGGATACCCGTAGTGGCGGAAGCGATTCGTCTGTTAAAAGAGGAGGTAGGCAAGGAAGTAGCAGTAGGAGCTATAATTCTAGGACCCTATACCTTAGCCGGGCAGGTGACCGACCCCGGAAACATGGCTAAGCTGGCGTTTAAGAAGCCGGATATGGTCCACAAGCTGCTGGATATCTTGGATGAAGTTGAAATTGAGACGGCCAGGATTTATAAAGAAGCTGGTGCCGATTATATAACCATTCATGAGATGGCAGCCGGTGGGGAAATATTAAGCCCGCGAATGTTTAGAAGTGTAGTAAAGCCTCATATAGAACGAATCATTGCCGCTATACCCTCGCCTAGGGTATTGCACATGTGTGGGGATACAGATGCCATTGTTGAGGACATGGTTGCCTGTGGGGCTGATGGCATCAGCGTAGAGCAAAAGAACCATATAGCCGAATCTCGGAAGAAGGTAGGACCTGATGTGCTTATCCTGGGAAATATAGACACTTTTAAGCTGATGGTGGGAGGAACCCCTGAGGATATTGATAATGCGGTGAAGGAGGCTATCGCTGATGGTGTCAATGCCGTATGGCCGGGGTGTGATCTGTGGCCAACCGTACCCAAGGAGAATATGGAGGCACTGGTGGCAGCCACCAGGAAATATGGCAAACTGGGATAAGAACTGCTGTGGATAGCGGTAATAGCTAGTGACTAACCGGCGATGTCGGGCAAAAAATTTACTTGTTGAAATTGGATTAGTAGCAAGAGCGGACGGAATATTAGTATCAGAGTTATAATTTTGCTAAAATTGCTGTACGCTAGTTAAGGCATTTTTTATTATGGTGTGGAGTGGTGTTGCCTCACTAAATTAAAGAGCCGGAAAGTTTTTGTCACAGTTCCGGCTCTGTAGCGTTGAAATAATCGTGATTTAATCTACAAGAACCATACCTATACAGCTCCTGGCTTCGTTGTGGGCAAAGTTCACCTTTAACCCCGCTCTTTTAGCTGTAACCACTACATCTATGCCTAAAGCTCCCATTGATGTCCTGGCTTTAAAAGGGTAGCGACAGGGTAACCCAGATTTGACGCCAACACATTCGTCACATAATAAGCAAGCACCGGCTGCAAATCCAGCGGCAAAATGATATCCTTCTCTAATGCAGAGAGACTCTATCTGTTCGATTATTTTGTACAGTCTCTCCTGATTGTCTCTGAGGGCATGACTATAGTCCGTAATTACTGTCTGTCGCTCACTTACATTTTTTCTGGCAGACTTGACTATCTCCCATGCTTCGGCTAACCCAACTGGGTTCGTCAACTCTTCAGGTAGACTGGATACTGCATTGGTTGTTTTTATCAGAATAGCACCGTGATACCTCTTAAGTATTTCCTTGAACTCTGAGATAGGCATTACATTAGGCGGACACATCAGGTTTATGTCATAGAAGGAACACAGTGGGACCAAGCATTTTAGCCTTGTCCTCTCGTCTATTACTATATCAGTAACTGGTATGGTTACCGCTTCTGATGCCCCCAGCTCTAGCGCCTTCTGGCACAAGAACTTGAGATAAGATTCAAGACTCTGCTCTCTTTCAATCATCACTATTAATAACCCAGTTAGGTCTATCTGCCAGCACTTTTAATCCAGGCTCACTGTCATAGTTTAATAATGGCAGTCGAGCTGTTTGTTGAATCCGCGCTATTCTACATCAACCAAGACTAAAAATCAATGCCCTTATGTGCGGTGTCCAGGACATACTAGTTGGTCAGAGGTTGCTTACCTCGCTCCTTATGCCGCTCATTGTCAAACTATCGCCAATGACAACAACCGTTTCCACTTGTCCTACAGGGACACTTCTATCCCACTATGCCTTAGCCGAGGCACATCACTCTACATAGTCCCTAACTAGCATAGGGATAGTTCCTTATTACCTCTGCACTCACCTCTTCCAGTGTGCCCCCCGTGAATTTGGAAACCTGATACCTACTATTTTAACCTTTCCCGATTCTGAACATCTTGGTATCACATACCGGACATACACCCTGAGTTGCTGGTTTACCGTTCTTCATGATTATTGCCTTAGTGTCCTTCATTTCCCTCTTGGTTCGGCATTTCATACAGTATGCTTGCATTGGTTCTACCTCCCTTTTTGATTATGAACGATAGACCATTCCTACCTATAATGTCAATAGCTATGTGCCCAGGATGGTGCCATTTTTCCTTATTACTATGCGGAGTTGCAAGTTATACTATGCAAGCCTAAAAATTAGGAAGGAGAGAGGACATGATAGGTAGCTTATTCCCAATTGGCGGGCTGATAGCTGGTATTATCACCATTCTAGGTGCAAACGGCGTTGGTGTAGGGGTTACCTCTTCTCCATCACCACAGGCGAAAGTTGATAAGAGCAGGATGGACAAGATCGTCAATACAATGATTTTCTTGGCTTTAACTTTCTCTATCCTATAACTACCGATACCGAATCCAGCGCATCTCTTTATCAGTTCAACGAGCGAGACCGCGACGCTCTAGCGCATAGCTAGCGGTAAGCATCCCATAGGAGGATTCTATATATCTAGCTCGTGTGTGAAATCAAAATATTCACGCTTGGGAAAAGCTAAGTCTATTATTTCATGTGTTAGGCTCAGTGTAGGTTACCACGGAGTATGCTGATCCTTTTTTAGAGTCTCAATCAATTTGTCCAGAGGAATAGCAGGTAGTGTCATAGGTTGAACAGTTCCCGTAGCACTCAATCTTATTGCTACTTTGGCGACAGTTTCGTCGCTCGGAGCTTCGACGATGTTGACAAAATCAAACTGGCCCAGAAGTGCATACTGAGTTAGTATTTTAACTCCCATAAGCTCGATATCTTTATTTAGCTCCTTGATCCATTCTGGGTTTTCCTCAAAATTCCTCCTTCCTTTATCGGTAAGAACCACAAGTTGTAAGTAGCAAGCCATTACCACCTCCTTATTTATGTATTTTATACTATTATAATAATGAATTCATTATATAGCTTTTGTCAATAGTTGATAGGGTATTATCTATTCACTGCTTCTGAGCCCTGTTGAACTCCAGGTTAGATAATGGTAATATGATAAACGCTGATAAGGAGTACTTGGTTAAGTATGGTTAATTGGCAAGTAACGGCAACTACTATTTATTGTGATGCGGTGGATGAAGAAGTAACCTTACTGGTGTACAAAGACTGGTCGATAAAGTGTACTGGCTACGGGAAGTATGGTGAGCCTAGTAAAGAGATGCTCAGTCTACTCAAGAAAAAAAGTAAGCAGTCAAAACGGCGGTTAAAGTGTACCGGTCCGGAATGTCAAAGAGTAACTCAGTATAAGGAAAAGCTTTTTGCCGAGGAGGCTAAGCAAGGATACTCAGAGTAGACCAATAGAGAAACGGCTTTGCCATTTTAGGGTAAGGAGGTTACCATAGGTGGGAAGCGACAACCAAGTGAAAATACGAGTTGATAATCTCTCCCTCTCCTTTGGAGGTGTGAAGGCTCTCATCGATGTTAGCTTGGACATAAAGTGCAATGAGATTCTGGCGATTATTGGACCAAATGGTGCTGGTAAGACCTGTCTGTTAAACTGCATAAATGGCTTCTATAAACCACAAAAGGGTGAAATATATTATGAAGACCAGAAAATTACCCGGATCCGTCCTGATAAGGCAGCTCAGCTTGGTCTAGCCAGAACTTTCCAGAATATCGAGCTATATACCGGGCTAAGCACTCTAGACAATATTATGGCAGCGAGACATGTCCTTATGAAACAGAACTTCGCCGGTGGTGCCCTGTATTTTGGCTGGGCTCATAAGGAGGAGATTGAACATCGCAAGACGGTGGAGGACATCATAGATTTTCTAGAAATAGAGCCAATTAGAAAGAGGGTGGTTGGTGTTCTTCCCTATGGAATGCGCAAGCGGGTGGAATTGGGTAGAGCCCTAGCTCTGGAACCGAAAGTCCTGCTTCTTGATGAACCGATGGCGGGGATGAATCTAGAAGAGAAGGAAGACATTGCCCGGTTCATCGTTGATATATTTGAAGGACAGGGAGATACCTATCCCGAATCGCCGGTACTGAGGGATGGAGTTAGTTGTGTTGTTCTTATTGAGCATGATATGGAAGTGGTTATGGATTTAGCCGATAGGGTTGTGGTTCTTGATTTTGGACGAATAATCGCTGAGGGCACTCCGGCTGAAATTAGAACCAACCCCCAAGTGATATCAGCCTATCTAGGAGAGGCAGGGTAGTCCCTGATACGGCCATCTCACTCCCAGGTTCTCTCATCGACAATTTTTTGATGCTCTTCCGGGATGCTTCCCTTATCCACAAATTTAATCTTATCTATCTTAACCCGGCACAGATTCTGGAATCTATTGTTCAAATCATCGGCTAATTTTTCCCTGTCTATGGCTTCATCCTTCAACTCAATCTTGAGGGTCATTTCATCTCGCTGTCCCCTACGCCCAACCACTATTTGGAATCTGGAAATCGGCTCAAAGCTGAGAACTGCCTGTTCGGCTTGTTTAGCCACGACAAACATGCCTCTCACTTTGATGGCATCGCCAGTTCTGCCAACGATGGCCACCAGTCGGTTGGCTGTCCGTCCACAGGGGCAGGGTTCGGTAATATAGGAGGACATATCACCGGTGCCAAAGCGGATAAGACCCCAACCTTTATTATGAATTGGGGTTACCACTATTTCACCTATTTGGTTAGGTCCTAGCTGTTTTCCTGTCCCGGGATCAACTATTTCTACTATATATTCGTCCATAAGGTGCATGCCTGATTTCTGATGGCATTCATAGGCGATGGCGCCACCTGGTTCGGTAACAGCATAGGCTTGTGCGGTAGCAATTAGGTAATCATCCTCTAGGGTTTTCCTCAAGGAGGCGGTAAGTATCTCACCGGTAAACCAAGCACGTCGGAGAGTAAAATTCTGACGGAAATCATAACCCATTTCCTCAGCCCGCTTAATAATGGTCATCAGGAAGGTAGGAGTTCCCACGAATCCGGTAACTTTCAAGTGATACATGGTCTGAATCTGGATTTCAGTGTTACCTGTGCCCATGGGTATGGCGGTTGCCCCACAATCCCTTAAGGCTTCGTGAAACAGAATACCAGCCGGGGACATATGGTAGGTGAATGTGTTAATAACCACATCTCCCTTTCTAAATCCGGCAGCCCAAAATGACTTGGTAAACCATTTGATAGCCTCAGTTTGGATAGGCTCATAAAGTGGGCCGGGTGAGATAAATACTCGGTCAATATCCTCAGTAGGAATGGTAATAAAGCCCCCATAGGGTGGATTTATCCTTTGTAACTCTATCAGATCAGTTTTTCTGATGATGGGTAACTTTTCCAGGTCTTTTGTGGTGCGAATCTGGGTTGGGCTTACTCCTGCTTTATCAAAGATTTCCCTCACTATGGGTGCATGGCGGTAAGCATGATGTACAGTCTCAGATAACCTCTGGTTTAGATACTTTTCCCTTACCTCGGCCGGCATTATCTCCAATTCATCAAAGAACTCGTCTTGCTTCCTTGACTCTATAGCCATCGTTTTCGCCTCTTATAGTGTTTTACTTCTCGGTAGCTCTTCTTCGTGCCTAGTGACGACAGCCCCATGTAGAACTCCTTCACATCCTCATTATTCTTGAGGAAATCTGCCGAACCGTCAAGAACCACCCGACCATTTTCCATAACATAACCGTAGTGGGCGATACTCAGGGCAATTCTAACATTCTGCTCCACGAGGATGACTGATGTTTTATGTTCAGTATTAAACCGTTGGATAATATTAAATATTTCTTCAACCAGCAGTGGTGCCAGACCCAGCGATGGCTCGTCCAACATCATTAGCTTGGGGGCAGCCATCATAGCCCGACCAATGACCAGCATTTGCTGCTCGCCTCCGGAAAGATAGCCAGCGGTATTGTGCCGAAGCTCCATGAGACGGGGGAAGTATTCATAAACCATATCCAGGTCTTGTCTAACGGCGCGACGGTCTTTGCGGTGAAAAGCTCCGACCAGCAGGTTTTCCTCGGTACTGAGGTGCTCAAAGACGCGGCGTCCCTCCAGTGCCTGAATAATGCCCAGCTTACCTATTCCTTCAGCACTTTTCTTATCTATTCTGTCGCCGTTCCACTCAATGCTGCCATCGGTTACTTCCCCCTCCTCAGTATGCAGAAGCCCCGATATTGCCTTGAGGGTGGTGCTTTTGCCAGCACCATTAGCCCCCAGCAGGGCAACAATTGAGCCATCCTCTACACTCAGAGACACACCATGCAATACTCGTATAACATTAAGATAGGCGACCTCAATGTTATTCAGTTTAAGCATAGCAAACCTTCTATTGGTAGGAACCCCTGCTCCAGACAGGGGCTCCTACCTAAATCCTTATTTACCAAACTATTCAAATTCGTACGGGATTAGTGGTGCTTCTACCCAGCCAGTAATCGGTGTGATTTCACCATCCAGTATCTGGAAGACCCTGACTGACTTGGAGAGACGGTTGTCGCCTGAAGTATAGGTTACCGGACCGTGCAGACCACCAACATCAAAGTTATCCAGCTTCTGGAAGCCGTATTCCTCTATTGCCTGTGGCGTTAGGTTATCAATACCTACATTTTCTATAGCTAGTCTCAAAATCTCAGCCACGATTAGGCCCTCTGCCCACGAAGTGACGTAGTCCATGTTACCATAGTCTTCGGGATGGTATTCCTGGCAGTATTCAGTCATCTTGGCCATAGCCGGCACATCATCACCCCAGTTCACCGTCGGATAGACACCGTATACACCCTCAGTGTCAGCGCCAGCCAGCTCAATGAGGACGCTGGTGAGACTAGCATGACCACAACCAATAGTGATACCGGGATACATACCGAGTTCAACAGCATTCTTGACAATGATAGAAGTCGGTTGAGGAGTGCTGGATATATACAGGATATCAGGATTTAGTCCCTTAATCCTGGTTAGGCTTTCTATTTCGTTTGTGGTAGTAGCGGTATGCTCATCAATAGCCACAATGTCAATACCCAGCTCATCAGCTAAGACCAGAGCTGCATCCTGGGCACCATAACCGGTGGGGTTATTGAGGAGGTGCAGGGCCATTTTGGGTCGCCCCTCACCCTGCCAGATATTTTCTAGGTAGTATTTGGCGAAGGCAGCCCAGTCATCACCGTAATCAGGCATCTGGGCATAGATGTGCTGCGGCGGATGAGTGCACACCGGGGAGCTGAAGACGGCAAAGCCAGGAAACTCAGCCCGGTTGGCAATCTCCATAGATGATGCCATCATCTTAGAAGAGTTAGTGGTAAACATCAGACAATCAGCAGCTATTAACTCGTTAATAATAGTAGCTGCTTTAGCCGCATCATATTGATTGTCACGCCATATCACCTCAATCTGGTATCCGGCAACACCACCAAGCTCTTCATTAATGTATTTCATACAATCTAGCTTGGCATTACCCATCGGGCGTCCCTTTTCGGCGGCGACACCAGTATAACAAATACTAAAGCCTGCTTTTAGCGTTTTCTCCTCAGTACCTGCACAGCCGGCGCTCAGTAGGGGTATTATGGTAATCATTAATGCCAGAGATACAATCCCCGCCATCTTTAGTAGTTTTTTCCAGTTCATTTATCCTGTCTCCTTTCTTAAGATTATTAGGCAAGGTCATTGAGCTACATTACATTGTTCTATCCTCCTTTATCAAACTAATATGAGAAAGGCCAGAGCCGGTAGGAAGCTTTAAATAATTGCCATCGGTGGGCTAGCCCCCGAGGCTCCAGTATCAGGAACAGGACAATTGCCAGCCCAAATACCATTGGTCCGATGCCAGTGGTAAATCCGGCGGGTAGGGCGAAGGTGCTTTCCAGGACAGGGGCGATGAATGTTATTCCTTGTTGCAACATCCGGATAAAAATGACACCGAAAATAGGACCGGTAGTAGTACCCAAGCCACCGATTATTATAATGCCGATATACAGAATTGAGTCCATTATGCTAAAATTCTCAGCGTTTAAAAAACCGATCCAGTGGGCAAGTAGTGAACCGGCGATTCCAGCTAGGAAACAACCAATAAAGAAGGCAAGGAGTTTATAGCGGAAGAGGTTAATCCCCATCACTTCGGCAGCTAGGTCATTATCCCTGATGGCGACAAAGGCTCTACCCACCCTTGTTCTAGCTAGATTCTTCGCAAGGAAAACTACCAGCACGGTAATTACCAATATTAGGTAGAATTGACTGGACTGACTGACGAAGATCATACCGCCGATTGAAGCTGGCGGTACACTTATACCCCTAAAGCCTCCGGTTACGCTGGTCCAGTGATTGATAACCCAAATAAGGATAAACTGGGCAGCAATAGTGCTGATTGCCAGGTAAAAACCCTTGACGCGCACCGAGGGGGTGCCAAAGATGAGCCCGATGAGCCCAGCGATAATCCCGGCAGCTAATAACCCTACTATGAAGGGGAGCTCAAGTCGATTGGTGAGCACAGCAGAAGTATAGGCACCTACGGCAATGAAACCGGCATGACCGATAGATAGCTGCCCGCAGTATCCGGTTAAGATATTCAGTCCGGTAGCAGCAATAATGGTAATGCCGATAAGGTTGGCGACACTTAACCAGTGGTTTCCCCAATAAAGGGGGGCGGTAAACAGGATGACCAGCAGAGCCAGCAGCATTGCCCAGTGGGTTTTGGTTCGGAAAATAGCCATATCCTGGGCATAGGTATAATTACGAGTACCAGCTGGTAAATCCAATTTACTAAATCCTCTCTATACGGACTTCTCCAAATAAGCCATAGGGCTTCAGAAACATAACAATTATGATAATAATAAACGGAATAACTTCCTTGACACCAGGCCAGGTTAGCGGTGTTAGATAGCCGCCACCAAGATTCTCCGCCAGCCCGATTATCGGACCGGCTATGATAGCGCCAAGAAAGGAATTAAGGCCACCTAATATTACCACCGAGAACGCCTTGAGCCCGGTTTCAACCAGGCCAAAGGTGATGCCGCCAATGCTGGACATGAGAACACCGCCAACAGCAGCCAGTACACAGGCCAACATCCATGACCTGGAAAAGATTCTGGTTACGGGAATACCACAGGCTTGGACAGCCATCTGGTCATCAGCCGTTGCCCTCATAGCAATACCCATTTTGTGATACTTGAAGTACAGGGACAACAGACCAAATAAGGCTACGGAGATAGCTGCTGCCCACAGGTATTCCTGGGAAACAACCGCCGTGCCGATGTGGATAGGCTCTTGAGGGAATAAACGAGGTAAGGCAGCCACGCTTTTTGGCCAGATAAAACTCACTGCGCCTTCAATAAAGTAAGCTAACCCCAGTGTTACCGTGATTAAGGATAAGATAGGCTGAGCAATAAGTGGACGCAGGATGAATCTCTCAATCACCCAGCCTAGAGCCAGGGCAAAGAGGATAATCAGGACAAAGCCAACCCAGAGGGGAAGACCCGCCTGAACTAGCATCCCATAAGTGAACCACGAAGAAATTAGTACCAGTTGCCCTAATGCCAGGTTGGCGACGCCGCTGGATTTCCAGACCAAAACAAAGCTCAAAGCAATTAGGGCATAAATCATGCCCACAGTTATACCAGTAATCACAAATTGAAGAAGTTCAGCCATTCTTTGGGAGTCCTTCCGATACGGTTCTTACCTTAATACTGGTAGCCACCCTTCCCTTTCTGCCATCTCGATAGGTTACTGCAGCCTCGACTTTTATTTCTTCCCCATCGCTATAAATGCGCTCTATTAAGTCTTTATACCGCTCTTCCATAAATTCTCTTCTTAACTTTCTAGTTCTGGTAAGTTCGGCTTCATCAGGGTCAAACTCTTTGTGCATCAGGACAAATTTCTTCACTCTGGACGGCTCAGGCAAGTGGCTGTTTACTCGCACCAAGTCCTTTTGCACTAAAGCAGCAATCTCTTTTTTTTGTGATAGGTCAACAAAAGTAGTGTAGGGTAACCGGTTACGCTCTGCCCACTTACCTACCATGACAAAATCCATGTTTATTATGGCTGAGACGAAATCTCTATTCTTACCCCCTATGACCATAGCGTCTTTAATATATGGGCTAAATCTGAGCCTGCCTTCAATATACTGGGGAGCATATTTGATTCCTGAACTTAGCTCACCCATATGATCCAACCGGTCCATAAATATCATGTGTCCGTTATCCTTAATATTGACGGCGTCCCCGGTATGGCACCAGCCATCTATTAAGGTAGCCGCAGTTTTCTGGGGGTCTTTATAGTAGCCATGAAACATACAATCACTTCTAACCAGGAGTTCTCCTTCATCAGTTATTCTGACCTCAGTATTAACTGCTGGTCGCCCCACGCTTTCAAACATTATTTCCCCTTTACCGTGTGAACAGATAAAGCCAGCTTCGGTACTACCATAGTTCTGCCTCAGCTCAATCCCTATAGCATGGATTAACCGAAAAGTATCCAGGCTTAATACCGAGCTTCCGGTGACGGCGAACCTGACTTTACTTAGTCCTAGCCTATCCTTAAGTGGTCTGAATACAATTACATAGGCTATCCTGTGAAGAGCCCACCAAAATAGATTTGGTTTTTTATTCTGGAAGTTGGCATCGGCAATCTTATGACCCACCGGTAGGAATAGGTTATAGCAAAAACGCTTTAATGGATTAGCGTCAATCATCTTTACCTGAATTTCACTAACCAGACCTTCCCATTGCCGGGGACCATATATCACGAAGTTGGGCCCAACCTCTCGGGTATCCTCGGTGATAGTTTCTGGCTCCTCAGGAAAATTAATTCTTGCCCCGGTTAGTAGATGAGGAATAGTAGCAAAAAAACTATCGCCTACCCAAGCCGCCGGGAAGTTAGAAATTAAATCATCCTTTTCGCTTAAGGGATAGCGACTGATGAAACCTTGAGCCGTATTTATCAAGGCTCGGTGGGTAAGTATAGCTCCCTTAGGTAAGCCAGTGGTTCCTGATGTATAGTAAATAAAGGCAGTGTCATCCCCTTTGCCCTTGTCTACATTTTGCTCAAAGAGACTAGGGTTTGTTTCTTCATATTCATTGCCCAGCTTCATCACTTCAGTGAAGCTGATAAGGATAGGGTCATCGTAGTTCTTCAGTCCTTTGGGGTCCCAGTAGATAACCTTCTTTAGTGAAGGTAGTTCTCCCTTGATTTCCAGAAACTTATCCGTCTGCTCTTGATCATTTACTATGGCAAATTTAACCTCAGAATGCTCGGCGACATATTTTACCTCAGATGGAATAGAGTCAACGAAGATCCCGGTGACGATACCTCCGGCGGCTTGAGTGGCGAACTCCCCCCAAAACCATTCAGGTTCGTTATCCCCGATAATACAGACCACATCCCCTGGCTTAAGACCGAGACTCACCAGGCCTAGCGAGAAGTATTTTACCTTTTCATAATAGTCCTCCCAGCTATACCTCTGCCAGATACCGAATTTTTTCATGCACATAGCCGTCTTGTGTCCACGCTTTTCATAGTTACCCTTGATAATCTGGGGAATTGTATTTCCAGCTTCCATCGACATCATATTAACCTGTATGTTCCTTAAATTGCCCTGACATATATTCAGAAAGGGCCATCAAACAAAAAATTAGAGTACCATCCGCCCGGGAGGTACTCTACATCAACACCAAATAAGTGAAATATATTCTCTTAGCTAGATATATACATTAAAACCTCCCAAGCGCACCCCGGTGCGCCTGGTAAAGATGAAGGTAGTTCTCTCCAATCGACGAGAGACGGTGGACATTAATATTGCCTTTCTGCCTATTATCCTAACAGCGTGATAGTCTATCATAATGAAAATCAGCTTGTCAATATTTGGGACAAGAGATTGTTTAGCAACCATCCCCTTGACCTCTATGCTTTTATTAGGTAACCCTATCCCCTTCCCCTTAATGAGGGGAAGGGTTATGTTAGAGGGACGAAGGCCCTCTAAGACTCCCTATAAGAATATTTGGAGGCTTCGCTCTCTTTGCTTCTCCCTGTTCTGGATTAATTAATAATGTGGGAAGACTCTCTTTTCTTTGGGCTAGAGTATGGGGAGACTCTCCTACTCTCGATTATAATACGAGGAGTTTAAGAGGGGCGGAGCAGGTTGTCCAAAAAGCTACTACTGTAGCTTTGAGCGGGAAAATGCTTAGTTTCAAAAAATCGTGGTTTTTGGACTTATTAGACAACCTGGGAGCCCCTCTCCAAAATCTCTTCCCCTCTCTCCTTTTAAGGAGAGGGAGGATAAAGGGGGTGAGGTCAATAAACAATCTCAAAGCACTCTCAGGGATGGCAGTCCATATTCTACTCAAGCGCATCCCTTCTGGCATATCTGCCATTCCCCTGAGGGAAGTGCTTAATGGCTAACTCTAGCTTACGGGAATAGTAGTGCCTGTGGCTTTGGCGATGACTTTGCCGTCTTGGTTGGTTACGACCATCTCGGAGATACCAACCCGTCGTCCGCTCCTTATTACCCGACACTCGGCAGTTAGTTCGTCATTCACCGCAGCACCGGTAATGAAATGGATGTTGAACTGAGAGGCTAGGCTGGGATGGGATAGAGAATTAGAAGCATAGGCAAACGCTTGGTCGGCTACTGCCATAACAATACCACCGAAGATTAGACCATTAAAGTTTTGGTATTCGGGGACTAGCTTTATCGTTACCTTAGCATAGCCTGGGGTAAGCTCCAGCATCCTCATTTTTAGGAAGGACGCAATAGGCTCTCTTTCCCCTTTGGCTATCAGTTCCGCCACACTATTGGACGACCTCTCTTCCTCTTTTGACATTTTATCCATAATTCCTCCATTGCCCAATTTCTATCCAGTCCTAGTTAAAAGGGGGTGAAGCGCCTATTTTAATAGCAGCTAACACAAATTGAATTTCTGGGCAGCCTTACCAAAACCAGATAGGGAACCTTCCAATGTCTTATCATCAACACAGTATGATATCCGAAAATAGCCTGGTGCCCCGAAGCCACGACCGGGTACGGTCAGCACTCTCCACGATTGTAGCTTCCTGACGAAGGCAACATCATCTTCCAGCGGTGATTTGGGGAATATATAGAAAGCCCCTTGTGGCTTCATTACCGAATAGCCCATCTCATTAAGCTGATTATATAAGAAATCTCTCCTCTTTTGATACTCAACTACGGGGACAGTCACTGACTGCAAACGGCTCACTAAGTGTTGCATCAGAGCCGGGGCATTAACATATCCCAGCGTTCGGTTACAGTGGATAAGTCCGCCCACCAATTCTTCTCGCTGGCTGCAGGCGGGATTTACGGCGATGTAGCCAATCCGTTCACCAGGCAGTGCTAAATCCTTGGAATGAGAAGTGACGATAATACTTTGGGGGTGATGGAGCAAAGGTGACGGGTATTTTAAGCCGTCGTAGATAATCTTGCGATAAGCTTCGTCGCTGATGATAAAAATCTGGGTCCCGTATTGAGCCTGCTTTTTGCTGACTAACTCCCCAAGCTGATGCACAAGATCCTCACCATAGACAGCGCCTGAGGGATTGTTCGGGGAGTTTATGAGCACCGCTTTGGTTTTAGCCCCAATGGCAGCGTTGAGAGTATCAAGCTTGGGTATGAACTGCTCATCCGTGGGTAGAATCCTGACCATCCCGCCATGATTATCAATGTAGTTGGTGTACTCTGGGAAGTAAGGTGCGAATATGATAACTTCGTCCCCCGGATTGAGTATTGTCTTCAGCACCACATTTAACCCTCCGGCAGCCCCACAAGTCATGACAACATCGTTCATAGTGAATTTTATGCTTGTTTCCAGTAAGAGCTGTGCCGCTACCGCCGTCCTTGTCTCCGCATAACCAGCGTTTTCCATATACCTATGCATTCCCGGTAAGGGATTCTCTACTAGCCTCTTTAGCTCCTGATGGAACTCCATTGGAGGTTCCATCACCGGGTTGCCCAGGGAAAGGTCAAAAACATTCTCCTCACCGTACTGCTGTTTAAGGCTCGCTGCCTCCTCAAACATTCTCCTGACCCATGACCCCTGCGCCATACTTCTCTTAATCCTGTTAGATACAGACACTTCGGATTTCCTTTCTACCCTGGCCAAATGCAGTAATATTGATTTGCCGTTTATTGGATGGTAGGCGATGAGAGATGATCTCCTTCCAAGTATTAACCTTGAGGGGTAGGAAAAGCGAGGCACATCCCAACATAAACATATTAAGCGTTCTGATATTACCCAACTTTCTGGTCAGGTTGGTGCCATTGATAAAATAAATGCGGTCTGACCGCTGCCTTAAGATATTAGTTATCTCTTCATCAGTGGGGTAGCGCTCATTGCCTAAATTGACCGGCAGTGGCGGGAGGGTATGGTTGTTGACGATAGCTATGGCTCCGTAACGAAGGTAGTGACCCCATCTAGCCGCCTCCAACTTCTCCAAGGCAACCAGTATGTCGACTTCACCCTCCTTGATCAAGGGGGACCAGACCCGGGGGCCTATTCGCACATGACTTACCACACTGCCCCCTCGCTGTGCCATACCCAGGGTGTCCGTTTTCTTAACATCGTATCCAGCGGCTAAAGCTGCTTCGGCTATTATGTCACTAGCTAGAATAATCCCCTGACCTCCTACACCAGTAATAAGTAGGTCAAACTTTCTCATTGTGATTTCACCGCCTTGTCTTGGATTCTGGAACTATCGCCTGCTGGGGACAGATCTGTTGACAAATAGTGCAGGCATTGCCAACACACAGAGCGGTATCAATATAGACCTGCTCATTTTCTCTTTGAATGGCTGGGCAGCCAAGCATGAGGCAAATTCCACACCCATTGCATTTCTCAGTATCAACGACTCTGGGCTCTGAGCGCTTGGGCACATGTACTGAACAGTCGCCACGGACTATAATAACGGAAAGCTCAGGACTATCCAGTGAATTCCTTACCGCACTCCTGATGCCCTTTATATTAAAGGCATCAACTACCTTAACATCACTGATACCCATACCCCGAACCAGGTGTTCCAACTCTACCGCTTTAGTTTCTTTCCCCTGCGCCGAAATACCAGTGCCAGGGTGGTCTTGGTGACCGGTCATGGCAGTAGTCCGGTTATCGAGGATTATTACCGTAATTTGTCCTTCGTTGTAGACGGCGTTCAATAAAGGAGTTATGCCCGAATGTAAGAATGTAGAATCACCTATAACAGCTACCACCTTATTGCTGATACCAGCCTTCACCATGCCCAGAGCCTGACCGATGCTGGCACCCATACAGGCGCAAGTGTCCATAGCATTGAGCGGGTGATAGGCGCCCAGGGTGTAACAGCCAATATCCCCGGTGATGATTAACTTTAGCTCCTTTGGCGCTTTGTTTTTAGCCTTTGGTGATTTGGCACGCTGTCCGATGCTACTAAGGACAAAGAATAGGCCGGTATGTGGGCAACCGGGACACAATAGAGGAGGGCGCTGGGGTAGTTTCTGGAGTGTATCGAAACTTTGCCGGGGTGAGGTCTTAGTCAATAACTGGGCAGTGCCGCTAGCTTCCCCGATAATACCTACATTTAACTCACCCAACCTGGGGATGAACTCCTTTCCGGTAACCTTTATCCCCATAGCTTGGATACTTTCTTGGAGAAAGGGGTCAAGTTCTTCAATAACTATTATCCTGTCTACCTGGTCCACGAAGTGGCGGATTAAATTTTGGGGGAGAGGATAGGTCATACTCAGTTTGAGAAAGGATGCCTTGGGGAAAACCTCTCTGGCATATTGGTAGGCAACACCAGTGGTGACCACGCCAAGATATCGCTCTCCCCACTGTACCTGATTTAAAGGAAAGGTTTCGGCGAAAGCGGCTAGTTTGACCAAGCGCTCTTCTATCAATGGACGCCTGAGGCGAGCATAAACCGGCAGCATAACATACTTTTCCACATTATGCTGGAAACCTCGCTGCTTGGCTGGTATAACCTGGCTCCGATTTACCTTCACTACTGACTTTGAATGGGAGATACGGGTAGTGGTGCGCACCAGCACCGGGGTATCAAATCTTTCACTGATGTCAAAGGCATATGCCATAAGGTCATAGGCTTCTTGGCTATCGGTGGGCTCCAGCATAGGCACTTTAGCCAGTTTGGCGTAGTGGCGGTTATCCTGTTCATTCTGAGAACTGTGTATTCCCGGGTCATCGGCTGAAATTATAACCATCCCGGCATTGACCCCTGTGGTTGCGGCAGCCATAAATGGATCGCTGGCTACATTCAGCCCAACATGCTTCATAGAAGCTAGTGAGCGAGTACCAGCATAAGCTGCACCTAACGCTACCTCCACAGCGACCTTCTCGTTTGTTGACCATTCGGCATAGACATCGTCAAAGCGAGCCATATATTCAAGAATCTCGGTACTTGGGGTTCCAGGATAAGATGTAGCTACTCCCACACCAGCGTGGTAGGCTCCCAAGGCCAGAGCTTCATTTCCGGAGAGCAGTTTTACCACTTTAGCTACTCCTAATATCCCCTGGGCTACTCGTTCCAAAGGCAACGGTTCGATCTAGTGTTTATATATTATGCGTGAAGGCGTTAGGCTTAATCAGGTGTCCAGCATCTGCGTGGGTAACACTAATTTCGTTTACTTTCTCTGCGAGTTGTTAAAAGCTTATGGTAACAAATTACCACCTGATTGTTTTCGCTGTCAAGCCTACTGTTGAGAGATTGGTGACTGGAATTAGAGGCAGTGCCTAAAGTGCGGTATAAATAACCACAGTTAGGAAAGAGCTTTTCCGTCACACATTGGCGGAGCATGCCGGGTTACGGAGTTATCCCCGCTACCTATAGGCGGCGTAGTTTAGGTCAGTTTGTCGACCAGCTTTGTGGTATGCCAAAATCTATTCCGCTGGACTTTGCGATACGAGGTGCACCGGGATAACAAAACGAGCTTCTATGAAATATCACACAATCTGGACATTTGGTCAATGGTAAGCCGCTTAGATTCGGTAGAGAGAAGGATATGTCTGAGGTGCTCACTGGTTATAGCCCGGGAGAGCCGAAGGAACTACCCCAGGCTGGGAAGCCTGAGTGCCGAATATCCTCCCGCATTTAACCATATTTCTTAAGCAATTCCTCGGCCTGACTTAGGAGTTCCTCAGGGTTTACTGGCTTCTGAACATAGCCCTCAGCTTCCGTAGTCACCCCTGCTGACAACGGGATATTCGTCTGTTCTATGCCACGGGGGAATACAGTTAGCATCAACACCGGAATGTCGGAAAAGAAATAGTAGTGGGGATTCTCCTTCAGTTCTTTACAAACTGCAAACCCGTCCTTTCCAGGCATGACTACATCTAGGACAATCAAATCGGGTCTTTCTTCTACTACCTTCTTTAAACCATCGTCTCCGTTGTATGCAATAACGACTTGATATTTACTCTCTAGGACGGTTTTTGTTGCCTCTACAAAATCGGGGTCGTCATCAACAAGAAGGATCTTGGCTTGCTTATGCATCCTTTTCACTCCTTTCCTCTATCTTAAGCCACCGCGCTGAAACTCAGGGCTATGCCATCTTCTGTAAAAGCTTGCTCACTCGTTCAACTAAAGTGTGGGTGTTAATTGGCTTTTCCACATAATCATCAACGTTGAGCTGTAACCCTGTTTCCAGCTCGTACCTCCGACGGCTGGCATCCTCCTTTACCGAGCTTAGAATCAGAATTAGTATATTACTATACTTAGACCGCCGGGGGTCTTGAAGTTCCTTCAAGACCCCAAATCCATCCATCTTCGGCATTAAAAGGTCTAGGATCATCAACTGTGGTCTTTCGTCCCTTAACTTGCATAAACCTTCCTCACCATCACAAGCGGTAATTATCTGATAGGATTGGGCTTCCAGAACAGTGCGTATCGCTTCTATGATGTCAGGATCATCGTCCACAACCAAGATCTTTGCCTGTTTTTGCATTTCAGCCTCCTATATTACTGGCCTGGGTAGCAATCCTGCCCTTTCCACGATTATGGGGACAATATCCTCCCAGCCGACTGCCATTATATGAATACCATGGATAGCGGGGATATCCTTAATTTGCTCTATTATCTCAAGGCATATCTTTAGCCCTTCCTCCTTAGCATTCTTAGCATCTTCCATCCTAGCGACTATCTCGTCAGGAACAACTACCCCAGGAACCTTGTCTCGCATATAACGGGCCATTCCTGCTGATCTAATTGGTATTATTCCAGCAAGGATGTGGACCTCCCTGTCCAGCCCTCGATCTGTCACCATTTCCATCCATTCGGTAAACTTGCCTACATCAAAAATCGCCTGTATTTGAATGAAATCAGCTCCAGCCTTTACCTTCTTGGCTAATCTCAGGACTCGGTATTCAAAAGGGTCGGCATAGGGATTCTCCGCAGCCCCGATGAACAGAGGTATCTCTCCTGAGATATCCTCTCCAGACAGGAATTTCTTATCATCACGCATTTGCCTTAGTACTTGAATAAGTTGGATGGAATCCAGGTCGAAAACGCCTTTGGTGGAAGGATGGTCCCCAGAACTTTGGTGGTCCCCAGTTATACAAAGTATATTCCCAATACCTAGAGCCACCGCCCCCAAGATATCACTTTGAATGCCAATTCTGTTTCTATCGCGGCAAACCATTTGCATCACAGGCTCAACGCCCAGTTGTTTTAGGAGGATACAGCCACTAAGGCTTGACATTCGTACAACGGCGGTCTGGTTATCGGTAACATTTAATGCATCACAACAAGGCTTGAGCAGCTCACCTTTCCTTAGGATGACGCTTGGCACAGCTCCTCTTGGGGGACCTGCTTCAGCGGTCACTGCAAATCCCCCGCCTTCTAAGACCTTCTCTAGATTAGTCCCCGCTTTCATAATCTCATACTCCTTCCTTCTCACCCTGGGTTGTAGGCAAATTTTTAGGCAAGGTGAAAGTAAATTTGGTTCCTACTCCACTTTCGGGGCAGGGGCTTTCCACCCAAATATTGCCACTATGGGCTTCAATAATCCTCTTACTTATAGACAGTCCCAAGCCAGCTCCCGCTGAGTCCACCCTAATACCTCGATAAAAGTCATCAAATATCCGGGGTAGGTCTTCAGAGGGAATACCAATCCCAGTATCCAAAACTTCCACCAGAATACGGTCATCTTCCTCAACCACTTTGAGGGTTATCGTTCCCCCGTCAGGGGTAAACTTAACCGCATTCCCCAACAAATTTATAAACACCTGCAGTAGGCGATTTGGAGCCCCAGCAATCAGGGACAACTCTTTAGGTATCTCAACCTTTAGTTGTACCCCCTTTTCCTCAGCTAGAGGCTGGATTGTTTCTCTAGTGCTTTCTACCACTTCGAGCAAAGAAGTTTCCTCTATCTTTAACTCCCTAAAGTCAATGCGGGAGATGTCCAATAGATTATCAATGAGATTTAGGAGTTCCGTTATCCTCTCACTACTTCTTAGTAGCATTTCCTTTTGTTTCTCAGTTATTTCTCCAGTATAACCATCAAGCATAACTTGATGATAACTTTCAACTGCAGCTAGGGGGGCCTTTAGGTCATGGGAAGCTATAGATAAAACGTGCGCTATCATGTCTCCACTATGTTGGAACCTAGAGCGCCATATACTGGCAAGTATTTGCATAATCTTATATCCGGCATAGGCATTCTCTTCAAAGAGGTGGCAAAGTTCTGCCCCATTCAAGATAATTACCTTAGTTTTTTCAATGCACCTTGCTGAGACAGTGGACGTTTGTGTAACGCAGATTTTTGCATCACAGATTGGTGTTAAGCCGAAGACTTCTCCCCTGGTTATTACATCAATTGCTCCCTGTCTCGCTGATCCAGAGCCAAAACGAAGTGTTACTTCTAGAGCGACCCTTCCATCTTCAATAATGTAAAGCTCCTTGGATTCATCCCCTTCCTTAAAAATGGTTATACCCGGTTCGTAAACTCGTTCGCTGCATATCCTTACTACTTTGTCCAGCTCGTCGTCGGTCAGCCGGTTAAATAGCTCAGATACTGCTAAAACTTGCTTAATGGACACAATAATCTTCCCTCAATTTGCCCAAACGATTACTACCTAAATTATACAACTATAGCCTGCCAGTGTCTATAAAACTGCCTATAATGTTTGTTACAAATATATTATATAATATTTACTACATTTACTACAAAATCGCGAGTGTGTCAAACTTGGCGGAATTCTATAGCTAGGGATTCAGGTGCGTATAAGGCTTGGCAATCACCAAGGTTATCGGGAGAAACATGACGCTTGACAAATATGGAAATCTAGAAAGAACAGTGAAGTAACAAAATGAAAATTGTTACCTGTGGCATATTCCTCTATTTTCCCTCATCCTTTAACCTTGATAAGTAGATAGAACTAGTCTCCTCAATCCGGCCGTACTTAAGCACTTCATCAATAAGCTCTTTATCCCACAGGCTGCCCTCAATAGCTCGGGTAAGTGCCGTTATGTCAAGCTGTGATACCTCCATCCACTTACCTGCTTCCAGTATCACATTGTCAAGTTCCTGGCGCTCCTCTTCAATCCTGCTTGGAAACTTCAACTTCTTGATAAAATTAACCCTAGCCTTTCGGTCACTTCCCTTTATCACCTGAACTTGCTCTCTCCGAGCATAGTCAAGAATAGCTTCTCTAACCTTCTCTATCTGTTCATCAATTTCTGAAGCCTTTTCCTTAAGCTCAGCATACTTATTAACCAGTACAACACCAGGTTCTTTTAAGTATTCATTTACCGGAAGGGTTTCCACAGTATAGAAGTGCTTTCTCATTGGACAAAGGTCCTGATACTCACACCAGTCACACAGTCCAGATTCTCGTGGTGGGAAATCTTCAACAGATGCCATCTCGTCAATCAGTCTGATGGTCTTCTCCTTGAGTTTAGAGATTGATTGCTCAGAACGGGAGGATGTGAGTTCTCTGTCGAAGGCCAGATAGTGCCAGACAAGATTTATGTTCTTAATATCTGGCCACTTCTTCTGAATTCCAATTTGATATAGTCCCAGTTGCCTATCATTATCAGCGTCTTCCTGACTGGATAGGTGAGCTGATGTCTTATAATCGCGAATCTGATATATTCCATCCACAGTGCGGGACAGACGGTCTACGTAACCCATCATTCTGTATCTTTTCTCGATATCCAGAGCGAAATTAAGGCTCATCTCCGTACCTATAGTCACATCCGAATCAAAGGGGGAGTATCGCTGATAGTAGATCTCAATCATTTTCTTACCCAGAGCATGATAATGCTTCTTTGTTAAATCCTTTTTTACAATTAGGATTGAGTCATGCCAGTTCTGCCGCCAGATTTTGTCGTAGTAGGAAAGCAAAACGGTCAAGCTATCTACCTTGGTAAGCCTAATATCATCGTAGAGCTTCTTAAGAGTCTCATGGACCCTTAAGCCCATAAAGCCCTCAACGCCTTCAATGTCTAGCTTAATCTTGTCCCGGTAGCGGAGTTTATATTTTAGCGGGCAATTTTCATACATACTTAGCTGGGAATGAGAATAGATAGGCATAGTGGCTCCTTAATCCAATGATTTAAAATAGGTAGAAATGGACAACCTATTCCTCAAGGTCTTTAGATTCATTGTATCTTCCTTGTTATATTGTAGTAGTAAGGCCAGTGCATTCTGGTCATTATTATTTTGACGCTTCCACTCTATTGCCTGCTTGGATTCTACCACCTCATCTGGTCAGTCAGCAATCGTTATATCTATTATATCTTAGATATTCTGGTCTTCACCGAATTATGGCCCTGTAATTGTCCGTAGTTCATGATCAGTCGTATGTCCCAGTCATAAACGAGTTGCCCCAATTTCTTAGGCTCATCTTGTATTGGAATGAATTCTCCGTTGCCACGCCTTATATAGGGCGAGTATAATGTCAATACTGCTGTGGTAGACTAATGAGTGATGAGGCGAGTTACATGAAATTGCCAAGAATGGGTGTGAATTTTTACAAGGTCATTGTAGGGGTCGGCTTTTCACTACTTTGGGCCAGAGCCATGTATCTGTTCTGGCCGCAACCTTCTTATATAACTTTCGTGTGGTTCTATCTCATAATAGGGAGCATACTCTTGAAGTGGGTAATATTCGAGATCATCGACAGAATCAATCTAAGGGCAAGGCTTAGGATCGTGAGAAGAGAACTTGATGAATCTAATATACGGGTTCGTGAAGCTGGTAAAGAGCAACATCAAGAAGATGATCAACCGGTAATCACTAAGAAGATGAGAGAGGTTAGCTGCGAAGAGAAATTGAAACAGCTTAAACAGGAGGTGTTGTCTTTTGGTAATATGGTGGAGATGGCCATTGAGCGCTCGGTTGAAAGCGTACGGAAAAGGGACATTAACCTTGCCAGACAGATTATCGAGCATGACGATGAGCTAGATCAGAAGCGCGCTACGATTGAGAGAGACTGTATGCAAATCATCGCCACGGATTGTCCGGAGGATACTGACCTCCGCACGATTGTTGCTGTACTCGGCATTATCACTGAGTTGGAGCGCATGGGAGACTACGCTGAGGGTATCGCTAATATCACCTTGATGATAGGTGATGAGCCACACTTGAAGCCACTTGCGGATATCTTCCAAATGGCAAATAGGGGAATAGATATGCTTCGAGGCGGGTTAGAAGCCTTTACAGCGGGGGATGTGGACAAGGCAAAACGTATCTGTCAACAGGACGACGAGGTAGATGCTCTGTATGACAGGATCTTCCGAGAGCTTATCCTGTTTGTGATCAAGCGCCCCGAGACCATTACGCAAGTAACATGGCTCATTTGGATAGCACATAATCTGGAGCGTTTTGCCGATAGGGTGACCAACATTTGTGAGCGGGTCGTCTTCAGCGTGACCGGGAAAATTGTGGATATAGGCGTATCAAAGTACTAATATAGTCCACTTCTACACTTTGTCAATTTGTCCATTAAAGAGGACGCTCAGTTTTTCTCCTCAGCCCCCATTTTGCAGATAGCTCTTGAGTAGTTCTATGCTTGCTGTGTCTCGTGCCGGCCAATGAATTATAGTGCTAAAAATAATGTACAGTGCTAGAATAAGTTTGAAATGGATAATAGTGAAAATCTGAATATAACCGGAGAAGTAGGGAGGCAGATGCGGTGAGGGAAACAAGCCAGCTATCTTGGAGATTGATAGGCAAGAAAATGAGAAGACAATTACTCACCGGCATAATCGTCGTAGTACCTCTCGGTGCCACCATATTGATACTAGTCTGGATTTTTACAAGTATTGATAATATTCTGCAACCTGTAATTCAGCTCATAGTGGGTCGCCAAGTGCCGGGCGTAGGTTTTGGCATAACGATAGTGTTGATTTATCTAGTTGGAGTCATAGCCAGTAATGTTGGTGGTAAGAAATTAATTAAGTATGGTGAGTCCCTGTTGGCAAAGATACCTGTGTTTAGACCGCTTTACAGCAGTATCAAACAAATACTGGAGAGCTTCTCATCATCAGGTAAAACCGGACTAGTTCAGACAGTGCTTGTGGAGTTCCCTAGAAAGGGCATATGGACGGTAGGCTTTATCACCAATGAATCGCCCCCTCAATCCGGGAAGGTACAGCTCAGTATCTTCATACCGACCTCTCCTAATCCAACATCAGGCTTCTTGCAGATAGTAAGTGAGGATGAGGTTGTGCGAACCGATATACCGGTAGATGAAGCCTTGAAAATGGTTGTATCCGCTGGCAAAATATCACCCGAGAAGATATATAACAAGTTGTCAGAAAGAAATAAGTGACTATGGGTTTACCATCAGTCCTGACTACGTGGTTTTGTGCTCAACTGATGAAGTGGGTTTAAAAAACCAGAACTAATGCATATATGTAAAGCAACTGGTGGCTCTGCACAATATATTTTCTTCACGATGGAGTATATATGAAGGAGGAAGATAGCATAACAATAATATGCTCGGATTTTGGGCGAGAGTTGGTCATTAACAACAATGCGATGAGATGTTTGACAATGGGTTGCATTATGAGGGCATACTGAGGCATTATTGGTGTGTAGGCTGGTTTGACGCTTGACTTGCAGGATAAAGTTTTATAGCACTCAAACCATCGCCAGGAGCATGCTGAGCAAAGGAGATAGAAGGCAAAGTGGAAATAGAATATGGCGCTGAGGTAATAGATAGAAATGGTAAGGTGTTGGGTAGTGTTGACTATATAGTGCGTGATACCTATACCGGTGAAATACGTAAATTCAAAGTCAGCACAGAGATAGTTGATATACCCCTTCTCTTTTCGCCTGAAGATGTACTTGAGTCCACAGCCAGTCAGATAAAGCTAAAAACTGTTTTTCGGTCGAGCGAAATGAGCTAGACAGATAGTGGAACGCAGCAATTAGCCAAGCGTTGGTTAATCAAACTAACTGTTGTCGTACAATATCAACATTTAAGGCAGATTCAGGCTTAGCTCTGCTTATTTCAATCAGAATCTGGTCTCACGCATCAACTGTTGCTCTTTGCGCTTAACCTTCAGGGTTAATCCATCTAATTCTACAATTACTACATTCTCATCAACCTGTATGTTGCCATCAACTGCTTGAGCCCTCCAGTTCTCACCGTGTACGACGATAGCCCCAACCGGAGTCAGCGGCTCCACTACTCTACCTTCCAGCCCTATCATCCCTTCTCGTCCGGTGACTTGCCTCCTATGAAAGCTATCTATAACATATTTGTGTATTATAAAAACAAAACTACCAGCCACGAGTACCAAAATTATCGTAACTGGTAAGGGAACATATATTCCGAAGAATCGTAATGCTAATACAAGCACCAACAATACGACAGCTTCATCGAGTAGTAATAATAGAACTTTGCCCCAGTCCGCAATGCTTCTCTTCATAAATAATATTCGTTGGCTAAAACTGCTCCGTTATTATCGCTCTACACATAACCCGCATCAGCCCAGGTACAGGTTAAGATTTTGGTTTCGCCTTTCTCCATTTCGTTCCTTTATGGGTGAATGGCTATCTAGAAAAGACTTCTCATGCAGAGCTGCGTCTGTCCCTTTGTCCTTACCTGGTATAGCTATTCAAACCGGAGTAAACAACTCTAACCACTAGAGAATCAGGCAACCAATTGACTAAATGTTACCCAGCTTGATGCTCTCTGGATAAGGCAAGCTACACCTCAATTCAAACACCACTGGATTTGCTGGATCAGGGCAGGCAACGGTAGTCTTGTTTGGGTCCTCCTCCCAAGGGAGTGAGCCACCAAACTGCAGCACTTCGGCAAAAGGGAAAATGGTATAGAACGCCCATGAACACATGCCGGGCGGAGTCTTTTGTCCGATGGCGAACTCATCGCCCACCTTGTGCCCAGCAACACAAGTCCCTTTTTGAGATATTACC
>DUEE01000013.1 GCA_011170285.1 Dehalococcoidia bacterium | reverse complement strand
TTACTCTACTTTGTGAAGCAATAAATTCACTGTCTAACGCAGGTGCGGACTTTGCCCTTATGGCGTCAAATACACCACACCTAGTTTTCAACGAGGTGGCTGCCAGGTCACCTATCCCGCTGTTAAGCATTGTTGAGGAGACGGGCAAGACGACAAAAAACTCAGGATTTGCCAGGGTGGGTTTGTTCGGCACAAAATTCACTATGGAAGCTGACTTTTACAGCAATATTCTTTGGACAAAATACGGCATATCTGTGATTACTCCCGAAAAAGCCGACCAAGACTATATCCACCACAAAATTATGACCGAGCTTGTAAATGGCTATATCGTTGACGAAACCCGACAAGAGCTGTCACGGATTGCCACGAAGATAGCTGACAAAGAAGGTATTGAAGCCCTGATATTGGGTTGCACGGAACTACCATTGATTCTTTCTGAAGAGGCTGTGGGCATCCCAGTTATTGATACTACTAGAATTCATGCCGAGGCTGCCTTGAACTTCTCTCAATCCGGCAATTTTCAGGAGTAGAATCAGATTTAACTTAGCCTTGCATGGTGCAATACTGTATGATAAAATTAAAAACAAATAGGGCGTTATACAGTCTTTTTCTAGGTTAACATAACTCCCTGGATATTGGGAATGAGGGGTTTCTTTATCTACCAGGTGGTGATGTTAACAAAATGGGTTAAAGTTCAAGCAGATATAACCGAGAGGAAAGGATACGAAAGAAGGAGGTGACATGTTAACAGTGACCGCAAGTGCAAAAGAGAAGCTCAAAGAGGCTTTGCAAGAGCAAGCCGATACCCAAATGGCAATCAGGATTATTCCTTCTCCATCAAAGCCAGACCAGCTACAGTTGGCTTTGGACAAACCAAAGGAAGAAGACCAGGTAGTAGAAAGCGATGACGCTAAAAAGTTATTGCTTGTAGGACCTGATGTAGCCCCGGCACTAGAGGGAATGAGAATGGATTACCAGGAAACACCTCAGGGCTCAGGCTTCACTATGTCGAGGCTCGCTCCAGAAGGTAATGCCAGCAAGGTAATTGAAGTGGTGGATCAGAATTTTGAAGAGGTGGTATTAAGGTCAGATCTTCCCACAGAGGTGGACTTCTGGGCGCCGTGGTGTGGTCCGTGTCATATGGTTTCTCCAATATATGACAAGCTCTCAGAAGAATATGAGGGCAGATTCAAATTCTGCAAGGTAAATGTGGATGAAAATCGCCAGACAGCTATGGAATATCAGATTATGAGCATACCCATGCAATTGTTTTTCAAAGACGGCGAACTAGTTGACAGCATCGTGGGAGCAGTTCCCGAGTCCGAGATACGGACAAGGGTTGAAGCTTGGCTATAGTCTTTTTCGGCTACCCTGGCTGAAATGGTTAATCTAACCCAAAGGTAAATAGTGATACCAATTAAAGTGCCAGAAAAGAAGGGAGGTAAGAAGCATGCCAATCTATGAATACCAATGTACTCAGTGTGGAGGGAAATTTGAAGTCCGTCAGTCTATAGGGGAAGATGGCTCTCAGCTAAATTGCCCTGAGTGTAACGCTAAGAATCCGAAACGGTTGTTATCCTCGTTCTTCAGCCCGAGCTCAAGTTCGTCGCAGTCTTCGGGGATAAGCTGTCCTACTTGCTCTACAGGTACCTGTGGGCTTCCGCCAATGTAGCACAGAACTTATCGCTTATTACGGGTGTAGCTACACCTGATGCGTAAGCGTCGCCAATCTGTGCGGGAACGACAGGGATGAATGTGAATGGTGTCAGTTAGGCAGAGTTAGCAATCAGCGAAATCGAAAAGCAATATTTTGTGAGTGGATAAGTTACAGCCGCTTGAGGCATAGCCAGTAGACCATGTAACTTTATTTTGTTTCTACCCCTGTTGATAGGGTTTGCTCCATAGTCTTACAGAAGACATCTACTAGCTCGGGGTCAAATTGAGTTCCGGCACAGCGTTTCAGTTCATCAAATGCTTGCTGTGATGATAGCTGCTGGTGATAAGGTCGTGCGGAAGTAATGGCATCATAAGTATCAGCAATAGTTAAAATACGAGCCTCTAGGGGAATATCTTCCCCTTTTAAACCAGAAGGGTAGCCATCACCATCGTAGCGTTCGTGATGGTGCAAGATAGCTGGCAAGCAATTAACTAAATCAATGACATGCCTGAGTATCTCTACACCAAGCCTAGGATGAGCTTTAATCGGTATCCACTCTTCTTCAGTCAGGGGACCTTCCTTGTTGAGTATAGAATCGGGAATAGCAATTTTGCCTATATCATGTAGCAGCCCAGCGGAACGGATAGTGGCTATTCTGTCTCCGGACAGACCAAGCGCCTGGGCTAGAACTACTGAATAGTCACTGACTTTTTTGGAATGTCCATAGGTACGGTGGTCTTTAGCATCAACAGTAGCCGCTAAGGCGTAGATTATACTCAGGGCTTTTGGTCGCGTCTCAAGCTCAGCGCCTGCCACCAGCAGTTCTGGTTTCAGTATATCCGAGGATAAACAAGTCCGATTTCTACCCGTTTGTTTGGCTTGGTATAGGGCAGCATCAGCACAGGCAATGACTTCTTCTTGCATCAAGCCATCAGATGGCCAGTTAGCTATCCCCAGACTAACCGTTATTGGTATTGCGCTAGAAGCCATATTTGACTCTATTATTTTACGAATGCGCTCGGCCACGGTGTAGGCGTCATCAATTTGTGCCTCAGGCAGAATAATGGTGAATTCCTCTCCCCCATAGCGAAAAGCCATATCCACGGTTCGGATTGAACCTTTGATATAACTCCCAATTTTTCGTAAGACCTGGTCGCCGGCTAAATGCCCGTAGGTATCGTTATAGGATTTGAAGAGGTCCACATCCAGCATTATTAGGGAGAATATGCTACCGAAACGCGAGCCTCGGGCAACTTCCTGCTCCAGGCACTTGTGGAAATAGCGGTGGTTATATAGACCACTCAGTCCATCAGTATTTGCCCTTATTGTTGCCTGGGCATAAAGCTGGGCATTTTCAATTAGAATACCAGCTTGATTTGCCATGCTCATTACTAGTTCTATATCTTCATGAGAGTAAAAGGATTTCGACCTCTTTTTACTCAAGGCTAGAATGCCAACCAGATTACCTCGATTTTTAATAGGGAACAGTAGCCACAAATTAGTTCCAGTCAATTGTTCCCTTTCTGACTGCCATAATCCTTTAAATTCTGGAATGCTATCAATTTGTTCTAGGTTAAGAGCGGTATTCTCTTTAATCAGCCAGGCTACAATTGGGTTATCAGCATTAAATCTAAACTCATCACCTGACTCACCTTTCACTTCTGGGTACCTAAACTGTGTAATAAAATCACCACTGCTCATATTTTGGAATAGTAATTTGGCTTGTGTTACATTTAGAGCCTTAGTTACTGCGGGTAACATTTCGCTGGCCAGTTCATCCAGGTTGAGGATATTGCCCATTTTATTGCTGAAGCCGAGTAGTATCTGACGATGTTCATAGGTTTCTCGGTAGAAGAAACGGTCTACCCGTTCTTGGATGAAATACCTTAGTGGGCGAGCCAGCAATGCCAGTAAAAGTGCTAAACTAGAAGCAAGTATCAAGATAGTATAAAGTGGCTGGTCAGGGAGGAACCTGTACCCGAGTAATACCGTACCTAGATATACACCAAGGAGACCGATAATTAAGATGAAGTAAGCCAGTCCTCTCCGTACCACAAACCTAATATCAAGCAGGTGGAACCTGGAAATGGCATAAGCAATTATTAGAGCATTAGCAAGGTTACCAAGGTGGTCTGTGGGTAAGCCCTTTAGAGTTGTTGTAAAGGGAGTAATATAGCTGATAACTAATAATATGCACCAACCTGTAATTAAGTATATTGTCCTATTGCGGTCAATGGGGTTTGTTGAACTACGGTATCTCCGTACCAGCATTAAAATTATAAGAGCGAGAAATGGAACGAGGATGCCAGCTAGGACATAGTCCCAAGGAGCAATGTCATGGTATAAATACCCATCAATCATATAAGCATCCTTAACGATATAACCAGCCAAACCAAGCCCCAGTATAGCTAGAACAAATGTATAACCGATATATACCACTATGCCACCTGGTTTATTATTGTAAGCTCTGACGAAGTGATAGTAACAAATGGTTACCCATGGAATAGCGACGATAACCATTACATTCCAGAAGATTAGATGTGGGGAGGGGGAGGAGACCTGGGGATTACGGACGAGCATAAAAGAGGTAAAACTCCATATGCCAGAAGCAAGAAGAAATAGAGCAAATACCTTATCTACTCGTCTTCTGGCTTGTTGTAAGACTAGTATGAATAAGGCAGTAAAGGCTAGACAACTGATAAGCGGTATTACAGCCCATAAATTCATTTCGTAATTCTCCCCTTAGAATAAGCGTGACCTATAGTCGCAATTATTTATTATGTATTGTTGCTTCAATTATGAATTACAGCATTGATGTTGTCAATAGGAACATTGTCCAGAGGTTGTTTTACATAAAGTAAG
Organism: Dehalococcoidia bacterium; assembly: GCA_011170285.1. Taxonomy (GTDB): domain Bacteria; phylum Chloroflexota; class Dehalococcoidia; order Dehalococcoidales; family W498; genus W498. The sequence continues at coordinate 3,813 of DUEE01000013.1, read as the reverse complement.
GCAGGCAGCAAGGTTAAAGTTGCTGTCTGCCCACTGTCTAGCTGACCTCATATAATCAGGCAATATGGTGGTTAACTAGTTCAAAATATGAAATTTGCTTAGGCTTCTACTTTCTGCCTTGTCTCTACCGCTACTTTGCCAGCGGTATTGACTAGGAAATCTATCGTATCATCAGACGGGTTGATGTGAGGCGGCTTTAGATGGGCTAGCTCAGTACCGGCGGCTTGTTGCCTCAGCTTATAAAGGTTAAAGGAACTTTCAGGAAGCAGCGTAACCTCCAGTGGTCTTAAACCGGTGAATGATTCCAGGTCAGCATAGGGAGCATCTAATCTTTTAAGCTCCTGATGAACAGATTCAGCTACTTGCTCCGCATTAACACGCCCATTTTCCTGGAGCTCAAGGTATAGGTGCAGTACCGGTTTGTCTTTAACCTCTTTGCGTGCCGTCCAATCCTTATAAGCTATTCCCGTGTTCTCTATAGCCTGCCAGATAACCTTTTCTGATAGTCGGGTAAAACCAGCAATGTCAATCTGGTCATCAATGCGAGATAGGAAGACCATCTGAGGGATGTCTATATTGAGCTGTTCATTGCGTAACGAGGTTATCTTAATCAGGTGTCCCAGCTTGTATCTCATAAAGGGACCGCCGTGGAAGCTGGTAATGACCAGCTCATATTTACCCGGTTTAACCTGATCTAGTAGCAGAGTTGACGGCTGATAGGTAGGGTCTTCCCTAGATTTAATGCTTTCCTCCTCGGGAATAAATTCAAAGAAGTTGAGATGAGGTATGAAGGTCATACCTTGGTAGTCCCATGTCTGCATGGCAATCAATATGGCCTCGGTGCAGCCATGAAAATCTAGAGGATATCTACCCCACATTTCCTTGATTTTCTCTCTGTATACCGAGCCGTCTATGCCAAAGGTGATTAAGCCTTTAAGTGACCATATATCTTTAGGTAGTAACGGACGGCGAGCCAGTTTACTTTTGATTAGTCCTCTTATCAGCCGAAGTGATGCTCTGGGGTGTTTAAGCAGAGACCCAAAGTCTGTTTTTCTGCTACTTTGACTGAAGCGGTCGCCTATGGCTACGGCAACGCTGGATAAGGCAAAGCATAAATCTAACCCCTCAGATAGAGCCATCTTAAACCCCTGTTGTATCCTATCCTCAAAAGACATTTTTTCCGCCTCCTCTACCGGTGGCAGGAAATTGAACAGCTCGTGAGGAAAAGCACGAGCCATCGAGCCTGTGGCATAGGGTGGGGGAGCCATCCCGTAGAGAACCCTATCGTGCTCATTGAAGACGATTTCCTTTCTTTGCTTACAACTGGAGAAAAACACCAGAGCAAATATTAGGGATTCTATCTCTTCAAGTTGCCCAGCGGTAACTGGCGCCCACCGGAAAGGATACTCACCAGACTTGCCTGAAGTGTACTGCCATAAAATTGGCTTCTTGGGTAACACATCCATCTTTCGTTTCAGGAGGTAGGGAGCGTAATCAGTATAGGTGGTAATGGGAACCCGCTCCCGGAACTCTGCCACGGTATTAGGTTTGGCTCCGTTCATAATGTAGTGACCCAGTTCACATCTCTTCAGTAGCTCTAGCTGCTCCAAGAGCAGCCGCTGCTGAACATTCATAAAATCGCCTAGGCTAAGGTCAATAAAGCCACAGCACCTCTGCCATAGCTCTTCGTGTCTACCTTGCTTGAAAAGTTCAGCTTCTGTAGTCATTTTATTTTCGCCTCCTTTAAGTTCAGATTCTAGGCTCTAGCCCGCTTCAGGCAGTTTATGAAGGTATTTATGCTCCTTCTGTTGGGCACTAGCATCGGCGTTTCCTTTCGGTAGTGAGCATAGCCATCAAACATCCTGTCGAAGAAGAACTTGTCCTGAACAACTACCAGCACGATATCTAGCAGAATCCATATTGGTGATGCTATAAGCAGCAGACTTGACCTTGAAACCAGGACTAGCGATAGCAGGAGGAGAGTGAAGCAGTGAATCCAGGGGTGACGAACCAGGGCATATAGCCCGGTTGTTATTAGCTTACCCCCAACCCCAGTGGTTATATATGTCTTACGGAAGGGGAGATTAATAAACAGGGAATATATCAGCAGAAAGATAGACATTAAAAGCAGTGCCCAGCCTAGCCAGGTTGACCATAAGGGTAGTGGCAGCTTATCTGGAGCAAGGCATGTCATTATAAGTGAGTAAGCTAGAAAGCCACTGCCCAAAATCCAAGTAAGAGGCTTTGCTCTTGGAACCCTTTTTAGGGAGACAATATCTAAAAGGTTTATTATTAAGAAACCGAGGCAGCCTATAACTATGTAAATCATCCAATCATACTTTTACCAAATGGCAAATTCCTGTTGTCTGTAGAATTCTTTTTGACTATGGCAGGTTATGCTGATAAAGGGAAGGTGTTGTGTTCTAGAACAATGTTCTATTCAATAGGGGAGTGTAATTGCGAGGAGTGGGATTGCTTCGCCTTCGACTCGCAATGACAATGAAGTTCGGCATTCACCATCTCGTCATTGCGAGGCACAAAGTGCCGAAGCAAACTCCGACGTAGGACAACCACGAGATTGCCACGCCCTTCTACCGAAGGGCTCGCAATGACATGGAAAAGAGGCTCGTAATGACAACTAGAAAAGGTGCCTCGCCTATATTTAATAAAAAACCCCCTTCTTCAAAGGAGAAGGGGGTTTAAAATGATTTTCTAGTAAAATGTTATGGCTACTTGAGAGGATTAATTAGCTATTTCCATTTAATCTTAGCCTCTTTGCCCTTGCCTTCAGAGGCTAGGTCATTTTCAAGCTCTTGCAGGCGGCTACTTAGCTCTTCAAACTCGGTTTTGGGTGATTGTTTACCAAGTTCAAGTCCATAGCTAACAAAAAAGTCAAGGAAGTTTCTGAGGAGCTTCTTGATATCCAGCTCCAGAGAGTGAAGCTCATCCTTGGTGGCATACTGCTTATCATCATGCTCTTGCGTTTTCTGGTTTAGCTGACTATTAAATAAAAATTCAATGAATTCAGCTTGACTCATGTCGCCACGGTTATCATCAATCTTCTTAACCAGCTCTGCCGGCACTATCAGCATTCTTTTGTCAGCCATAAACTCTCTCCCTTAACTGTTTTACTTGTTGGCAGTAGTGTTTTGATGACCTGGACAATATTTGGCGCTAACCCCTGGTTGATAAATATTGATAGCGCTTACTTACCTCTCTGCACATTTATTTAATAAAACTCCCCAAGCCTAAGGGTCAGCCCTCTCCCCTTAAATCAAGTACTTCTAGGATACTATCTATATTTCTTAGCAGCCTGAGCCCTTTTTTGGTCACTCTATAGGTCACAACTGGATTTCCCACGGTTACTTTATCTATTAACCCCTGTTGCAGCAGAAATTTGAGATACTTCTGTAATTGGAAATAGCTCATATTGGCGCTGTACATTATCTCGGTCTTGCCCGCTTCACCTAGCCGTAGCATATCAGCTATTACTTCAATACTGGACCTTCGGCGTTCTATCCTCATTGTCTACCTGCTGCCTAGTACTTTTAACCTATTACCATTATACTATCTTTGCCAGATAAAAATGTCAAGAGGTTATCAATGAGATTTTTTAGTTGTCACCCTGATCCTGAGAGAAAGCGAAGGGGAAGGGTCTCTGAGATTCTTCCCCTTCCATTGAAGGGTCAGAATGACAAAAATGTGAGGCACACACACTCTCGTCATTGCGAGCGAAGCGAAGCAATCTCAATTAAAAAGGAAACCCTGAGATTGCCACGTCCTTCTAACGAAGGACTCGCAATGACATGCTGA
>DUEE01000012.1 GCA_011170285.1 Dehalococcoidia bacterium | reverse complement strand
GACGCTTGGTTCCCTGTTGTGGTTTGCTTTCCCATGGCGGTGGTTAGTACCTCCTTCTGTTGTTTTCTCACTACAGAAAGGGTACTCGCTACCGCTAACTATTTCCACACCTTTTGATTGTACCTCTCATACACGGATTAGGTTGCTCTAAAGATTCTTTCAAAGATGTCTGGAAGTTTCCAGAATATGAGAAATACACAGTCCTAGCTTTTGATTTGTTAGGTTTCGGCAATTCTTCCAAGCCTAAAGATTTCTCTTATACCGTGGAAGAACATGTCGAGATCTGCAAACTAGCTATTGAAGAACTGAACCTTGAAAGGATTCATTTGGTTGGGCACAGTATGGGCGGAGCAATCGGGCTACTTTTAGCTGAGAAAATAGGGGGGAAAGTCATATCATTTACAAATTTGGAAGGAAATCTGGTTGGGGAAGATTGCACATTAAGTAGAGAAGCCATCCGGTATTCATTGGAAGATTTTGAGACAAGGGCATTTCAGGCTTTGAAATCCAAGGTTAGTGGCACCAAAGAGCTACTAGGTCCCACGATAATGAGCCAGAGATTACTCTATAAATGGCTTTCCAAAAGCGCCCCATACGCGTTTTACAAGAGTTCAGAATCTCTAGTGAACTGGTCTGATAGTGGGAAACTGCTGCGAATGTTTATCGATTTGGACATAAGCAAGCATTACATATTTGGGGAGTTGAACAGGAACTCAGCCGTAGTAAGACTGCTTGCTCCTGTTCCCAAGACACAGATTTCCAGTAGCGGGCATTTCATGATGGTCGATAATCCGCAAGAATTTTATCGAAGATTATTCAGGATTCTATCGGTAGAGTGAACCTGATCCGTTATAATCAAATGAATAATATCAGGTGGCTCGGCTCGATATTGAACTTTCCGTCACGAAGTGTGATTACTGCTAGACTAAACTTGGATGTATTTCTCGCTTTTTACGGTTTACTACCGGTGCCAAGCCTAATAGAGGCTAAATTAGACCCAGAGAGTAAAATACTAAGATGAGAATCAAACTTGCTAGGAAAGCAGCGGTTATTCCCTCAGCGGCTGAGTGGCATCCTAATTCTACTCTTGACCAAATCATTAGAGGGAGTAGCACTACACTTACTGCAGCTATAAAGCCATACGAAATAACCGCTACCGTTATTAGGGTTGCGACGGTGGCAGTGTGAAGGCTTATTTTCCACCAGAGGTTAATGCCCCCAAATATCACCCCCGATACAAATGCTGTGAGAAACAACGCTACTAGTGCTAACGGCGCTGCTAGACACTGAAGAACGACACAGCCCACAATAGCCAAAATAATCCACAGTATGTAAATTTTAGTTCTCTGATGGCGAATATCAGCAAAGACGCTATCGAGCCTGTTAGTGCGAACAAGATAGACAACAGCCAAGGAGAGAGGTAGTATGCTAAGAGCTATTACAATTAGTGTCCACTTCAAAGATTCGAATACGCTGGTTGTCGGTTCGAAGGAAACTAGCAGGATTGATATGATAGCTGTAACGGGGGGATTAAATATGACAGATGTTAGTCTAGCTATTTGTTTTCTCATCTCAATTCTCGTATGGGTGTTGGTACCAAATATGTAATCGCAGATATGTGTATTTCCGTAAGCCCATTGGTACTAGATTTGCATTATTATCATCACCGCTCCGGCGAATAGGGGCATAGTTAGGTTGTCATCTATAGGCAAGGGTACGGCTTCGGCAAAAGTGGCACATGCCGAGCCTACTATGATGGTGGGTAAAGCGATATTTAGACCCGCATGGTAATAGCAAAATCCTATTGTAACACAAGCAATAAAGCATGCCAATGCCTCTACCAAACTCTTACCTAGGAGTTTAATTCTGCCTGCCCACTGACCGACAAGTGCCGCCACTGCGTCACCCACAGCAAGAAAAGAAAGCGCCAACACCGCAATATCTATTGGGAAAGCTAGTAACGCTATCAAAGATGCAAGAAGCAAATAACTGGCGCCGGTCAGATGTGACACTTCTTTTTCTCTTAACAGTGCCTTAAAAAGCCAGAGAAACCATCTATTTACACCGGGAGCCCTTAATCTAATAAGGTCAACTGATAAGAAAACGCCGGTGGCTGACCCGAGAGCTAATAGTACTACCACTGTAGGCAAAAAGAGGGCGGCTACAGGGATTGATAACCCAACAAATATATGAAACAGTGCTCGCTTCAGGGTACTTGACATACCTAAGGTCTTCCTCAAACCAGGTCAAATGTTCTCTACAGATTAGAAATTTAAAGTATTCAGCCGTAGGGGTCAACTTCGGAGAAGTGTCTCAACTCTTATGACGGAGCTTGATAAAGCATGAATTTGTTATTCCGAGTGTTGTTCGAAGCCCTCAGAGCGTGATACTTCCACATCTTTAAGTAATATCTTGGCTTCGCCGACAGTAACCACCTTGTCCTGCCAAAGACGGCTATCAGGCTACGAGTGACGCTCATCATGCGCTATTCTTTTATCTTGGAACCAACAATCAGGCAGAATATTCAATTCACTTGCTTACCAGTGTTCGTAGTGCACTAAATCATCCAACGATTTCCTGCTTTTATATCCAGCCTGAGCATCGGGGTATCCGAGTGGAGTCAATACAATCGGCTCCACCTCATCCGGTAGTCCCAGCACTTGACGCGCAGCATCAGAATTGAACGCTCCAACCCAGCATGTGCCGAGTCCTAAGTCAGCGGCGGCTAGGATTAAGTGGTCCATGGCGATGGTCACATCCACTTCGTAGTAGTTCTTACCGTCTCGACGAGTCCAACTTTGAGAGGGAATTCCACACGCGCAAATAACTATTGGAGCTTGCACGAACCAGGGAGCGCTGTATATCCGCATGAGTTCTTCACCTCTGCCCTTTGTATGGATAACGATGAACTTAAAGGGTTGCCTATTTGCTGCGGTGGGCGCTAGGCGAGCCGCCTCAAGAACTTGCTGAAGCTTTTCGTCCTCTATTGGCTGGGGTTTGTAGACTCGGACGCTGTACCGCTTCTTTGCAATTTCGATAAAATTCATAGGTAACCTCCCATTAGGACAATTGGTTAGAGAATTCTACTACCCCAACTCTATCTGGTCACAAGTGAACTTTGGCGGCATATTGAAATGTGGTAGGTATACTGAAAGTAACAAGAATCCAGATTGTCGAACCAATAGGCTTTCTTTGCTAGTCAGCAGTGAGTTCCGCTAGTCGATCCAGCACCGCCTTCAGAGCGTCCAACTCCTCTCCATAACCATTCCAATCACCTGCCTGGAGGTACTCCTGAGCCTTGTTGTAGTGCCGTTGAGCCTCCTCAATCAGGTTAGCTATATCAGCAGCCACTGGCTCCTCCGGTTCTGCAGGAGCTGGCTGTTCTGGTTCGGTCGGCGGTGCCTCAGCACCAAAGATAGCCGCAAGACTTTCACTCAATGTCTGTTCCATAGCTATATTCTCACCAGCAGCCACAATAACTCGCTTCAACTGTGGAAGCCCACCGGCTTCTGCCTGGAGGAAGACCGGCTCTACATACAAGATGGACTCACCTAAAGGAATCAGCAGCAGGTTGCCGCGGATAACTCGAGAACCACCGCGACCCCACAGAGCAAGCTGCTCAGTAATGACGGTGTCCTGCCCGATCCGATTCTCAATCTGGCTGGGACCATACACTAGCCGCTCCTTGGGGAAAAGGTAAACAAGCAGCTTACCGTAGTTTTCTCCATCACTGCGGGCAGCCAGCCAGCCAATGGTATTATTCTTATTCACCGGGGTGAATGGTAACATGAGTAGGAACTCCTCCTTCTCCTCACCGGGCAGTCTCATGATGATATAGTACGGCTCCATAGGCTGCTCACTACCGAAATAGACTTCTCTGGGCATAGTCCACATGTCTTCCTTGTTGTAGAATACCCGGACATCGCGCATATGATAGGTTTGGTATACTGATGCCTGGATATTGAACATGTCCTCGGGATAACGGATGTGGACTCGCAAGGATTCGGGCATCTGCTCGGCAGGGACGAAGAGCTTGGGAAAGATGGCCTGGTAGGTTTGTATTAAAGCATCCTCAGGGTCAGCGATATAGAAGGTTACACTGCCCTCGTAGGCATCAATAACTACTTTAACACTATTGCGAATATAGTTTAGCCCACCCCCAAACGGCTCAGAATAGGGATAGCGATCAGTGGTGGTATAGGCATCCTGTATCCAGAACAACTTTCCCTCTATCACCACCAGGTAGGGGTCACTATCCAACTTCAAAAATGGTGCCAGGTGGTTCACCCTTTCTTGGATGTTTCGATAATAGACTACCCTGCTCTCTGGGGCTAACTCGCCACTGATAAGGATATTAAGGTCACCGAATTGCCAGGCATAGACTAATCGGCGGATAAAACTACCCAAGCTAACTCCACCTTTCCCTTCATAGTAACCGTATATATTCTCATCACCCATAGGGTAGTCAAACTCCTCAGTATTTGTTTTCACAATTATGTAATCATTCGTTTTTTCCCCAAAGTATATCTGGGGCTGCTCTATATTGAAGTCACCAACAGGGGGTATATCTTTCACCAGCAATACCGGTAGCCCCTCAGCAGTGACCTCATTAACCGGGCTCAGGGCAATACCGTAGCCGTGAGTAAACTGCAGTTTACGGTTGACCCAGGTCTGCGCCTCTACGGCCAGTTTCTCCGCAGATAACTCCCGAGCCGATAGCATGACCTGCTGGTACTCACCATCGATGACATAGCGGTCGACATCAATATCATTAAAGTCATAGTAGAGTCGAATGGATTGGAGCTGGTTATAGGTGTCCTTTAGCGGGCGAGAGTCCCAGAGCCTGACGTTGCTGATAGTCGCCTCATTTTGGGCTATATCCTCACCGCTCGGTGACTTCTCCGCACTGAAGGACTGCTCCTCAACCCGGTTCAAAGCGAAGGCATCTCTTGTAAATTGTATATTATACTCAATGTAGGGCTTCTCCCGAGCCAGTTCATTGGGCTGTACCTGAAAGCGCTGTACCACGGCGGGGAAGATTGCCCCGACGATAATGGCAGCCACTATCCAGGCACCGATACCGTATAAAGGCCAGCGAAAGTTACGTCGCAATACGGAAAACACAATGATTGCTATAAAGACGAGCACGACTGCAAAAAGGATCCATTGTGCTGGAAGCTTGGCATGCAAATCAGCATAGCTGGCTCCGAAGACCACCCCCCGACTGGAGAAGACTAATTCCCAGATGCCAAGCCAGTAACCCCAGGCGAAAAGGCCCAGGACGGCAATAACCAGTCCACCGATATGGGCTAACACTGGCCTGGTAAAGTCGAACCTAAGCCGCTGCACCCCGTAGCTGACAAAGTATACTCCAGCGCTGCCAAGAAGAGTAACTATCAGCACACCCAGGAGCCAACCCCGCAGTGAGTGAAGGAAAGGTAGTGAGAAGACATAAAAGCTAATCTCCCTTTGGAAAACAGGGTCGGTGATGCCAAAGGGCTGCCCGTTAAAGAACCGAAGCACAACCTCCCAGTTGCCCTGAGCTATTAGTCCGAAATTTAGGCTGAGCAGTGCCGTTCCGGCGATAATGCTCCACTTGGATAGTCGCTGCAGACGGTCTACTATGACCCAAGGCCAGAGCTGCGCTTTCGCCTTGGGTGCTAAGCGCGTAGCCAGCATCAGGTTGCCCAAAAATAAGAGGCAAAAGGTGATGGCTCCACAGAAGAAGAGTAGTATCTTAGTTGTCAAAATAGTGGTATAGACACTGCCATAGTCTAAGCTGTCGAACCAGAGCCACTCAGTATAGAGCCCCTTTAACATGTTTATGATAAGAAAGACAGCCAGAACCCCAGACAGTATTAACAGTACCCTAGAGGTTCTCCATCCGTGCTTAACAGGTGGCTTAGGCTTCCCGCTTCTATCTTCTGGAAACCAGCGTTTCCATTGTCTCTCGAATGATTCCAATCTACCCCCTCAATGTTTCTAAACCATGGCTTACAGGATTACTATGCTTTCTGACCTTCATCTCCTCCGGGCTATTGAATGATACTGATGCTAATATGAGTAACAGGATAACACTCTCTATTCCTATTAGTCAATGCTATACTGTGCGGTGTCCAGGATATACTATACAGTTTTTGGGTTACGGGTATAGGTTCTTTAGATTATTTGAATGTTCCCTTTTCAATTACTAGACTAACACTAACAATGCGCCTGTTTCTGGGGCAAGTCATCAGGAACATTAAAGAAACCTCTCAAAGCTAGCGATGCACGGGAAGCATTCTCTCGGTACGGAACCATTCGACTTGGTCGTGGATGGACTCCCGCCAAGGTCTGGTTGTAAAGCCTAGTTCCGCACGCGCCCGTGCTGAACTTACCTGGGAGTTGCTGCGCAGCACATCGATGGAGTAAGCGGTGAACACGGGCCGCCGCCGAAGCAGTCTATAGTAAGCACCAGCGAGAACCCCTGCGGCACGGGCTATTTTAGTCGGTATCCGGTAGGTAGGCGCAGGATAACCAATATTGTGCGCCAGTTCCTCCATCAGCTCTGGCACCTGCACCTGCGCACCGGAGAAGATGTAGTGACGCCCTGTCTGCCCTTTCTCAGCAGCCAGGATAAGACCGTGGGCGACATCACGCACATCCACGAAATCATAGGCGCCGCTCACATACGACTTCAGGTGACCACTAGCAAAATCGAGTATGAGCTGCCCGATGCTGGAGATTCCGTAGTCCCACGGACCGATGATGCCTGTCGGACAGCAGATGACTGCATCGAGTCCACCCTGGCGTACTTCGTCAAGAAGCAGAAGTGTAGCGCGGGCTTTACTCCGGGCGTAGTCACCCAGGACTCGGTCGGGATCGAAAGGCTGTGACTCATCGATTACGGTACCATGCGGCGGCTCAGCGACAGCGTGGATAGAACTGGTATAGACGAGACGTTGGACACCAGTTGCGCGGCAGGCATTGGCGACATTACGCACACCTCCCACATTCACCCGCTCGAGTAGTCGCACCATACCTGACATGATGGTCACGATTCCGGCTAGGTGGAAGACGACATCTGCCCCCACAAAAGCATCTTTGAGGCTGGCTAGGTCAGTGACATCGCCGTAGACTATCTCCACATCAAGACTGCTGAGGGGACGGAGGTCATCATTGGGTAGGACAAGGGTACGCACAACCTGCCCGTGCGCAATTAGCTCGCGGAGCAGAACATTGCCAATGTGACCGGTAGCCCCGGTTACGACGATCACTTCCTTGCTTCCCCCCATCGCTATTGTAGAGGGGAGACCGTGGTTCGTCAACGGTGATGATGGTGGTCATTTCCACAACCAGACACAGCAAGTCTGGTTTCCTCAAAAGAGTCTCTTTAATCACCCTTCTATGTATCTATCACAACTTATATTGCACTAGATGGCTGATTATTTAACCCAGATGTATTATCTACAATTACATGTTGCTAATTAATCAATAATCTAGCGATTTAACTTGCGGAGCATGGTATAATACCCCAAAATTGTTTTCTTTGGAGATTTACCATATCCCAAGCACTCCTGAAAATTGAGGAAATTCCCTTAGGGTCGTCCCGAGTCAAGCTCTTTGCCGATTTCCCCTGGAGCCTCCATCACGGTGACCCATGCTGGACACCGCCTCTCAGAGGCGACTTACTTGGTAACCGATTACTCGGCCTGGTTGGTCTGCTAACTCAGGAACATCCCTACCACCGGTATGCTGAAGTTACACACTTTCTGGCTTGGCGTGATGGGAAGGCAGTAGGTCGAATCTCAGCAGCCATTAACCATCGATTCAACGAATACCACGACACCCATATCGGTTTCTTCGGCTTCTGGGATGTCATAGAGGATTACGCAGTCGCTAGTGCACTGTTGGATCGGGCTTGTGATTGGGTCAAAAACCGTGGGATGCAGGTTATACGAGGTCCCGGTGAATACTCCAATGCTACCCACGAACGCCAAGGTGTCCTTGTAGACGGATTTGAGTACCCACCGACAGTTGAATTAACACACAATCCTCCGTACTACGGCGAATTCCTCGAACGGTATGGTTTCCGCAAAGCTAAGGACTATTACGCCTATACAATGGATGTACAATCACCCCCTCCTCTCCGCCTGCAGAGGTTAGCAGATCAAGTACGACAGCGCCGAGACATTGAAACGCGGCCACTAATCTTCAAACACCTGCACAATGAGGTACATCTAATAGTAAGAATCTACAACGAGAGCTGGGCACAAAACTGGGGTTTCCTCCCGATCACTGATGAGGAAGCTATCCTTTTGGCAAATTCCCTACGCCTAATCGTAGATCCAGGCTTAGTTCACTTTGCTTTCGTCCGAGGTGAGCCGGCTGCTGTTCTCGGGGCTTTCCCCGACCCCAATTATGCCTTACGGCCACGCTGGCGTTGGTACGGCGAGTCAGACCTACTACGTATTGCCAGGCTGCTCTGCAAACGTCGACATATTCGCCACACCCGGCTGATGTTCTTTGGGGTTCGTCCCGGTTTTCGTAACTTAGGTGTTGATGCTCTCCTCTATGAAAAAGTTAAGAATTACGCCATCCAGCAAGGCTACTGTAAATGTGAGACATCTCTGCTTCTGGAGGATAACCACCTAATCCTGCGCCCTTCCGAGTTCATGGGGGCAAAGCGCTACAAGACTTGGCGCATCTACGACTTGCCTTTACTATAGTCGCCTGAGCAACAGAGCTACCTTAGCTTTTATTGCACTCTTTGACGGATTGTGACTCTCAGCTGCACGCACATGAAATTCTCTATTCGCTCCAAAAGGGCTATCTGTTGTTGACACTCTACCACGGGTGTATAATTACCATAACCGAAAGGACTTGATTTTAAGCGTGTTAGAGAAAAAGCAGTCATGTCCGTAGATAGATTTAACGAGAAAGTCAGCTTTATCTGGAGCGTTGCTGATTTATTACGCGGTCCGTATAAACCGTCTCAATACGGGCAGGTAATGCTTCCCATGACTGTATTGCGCCGGCTTGATTGTGTCTTGGAACCCACAAAAGATAAAGTCTTGCATCGCGTTGAAAGCCTAAAGGGTGGTCCCGTAAAAGACTATGAGTTAATCCTGAACCGCGCTGCCGGGCAGCAATTTCACAATACTAGCAAGTTTGATTTTCAAAACTTAAAAGGTGACCCGAACAATATCGTGGCCAATCTGGTTCATTACATTAAGAGCTTCTCTTCAAAAGCCCGGGAAATAATAGATAATTTCAAATTTGAGGAGCAAATTGTCAGTTTAGACAAAGCCAACCGTCTGTACCTGATTGTATCCAAATTTAGTGAACTCGACCTGCACCCGGATAAGGTCCCTAATATTGAAATGGGTTATATCTTTGAGGAACTCATTCGCAAGTTTTCCGAGCAAAGGAATGAAGAAGCTGGTGACCATTTCACTCCTAGAGAAGTTATCCGCCTCATGGTAAACCTGCTCTTTAATCCTGAGGAAGATATTCTGACCAAACCAGGCATCATCAAAACCCTGTTCGACCCTGCCTGCGGTACCGGCGGGATGCTTTCAATATCTGATGAATACCTGAACCAGTTAAACCCGGACGCTAGGCTTATCGTATTTGGCCAGGAATATAATAATGAATCTTACGCTATCTGTGGCTCCGACATGATGATTAAAGGCCAGAGCCTGGAAAATATCCGGTTTGGTGATAGCTTTACTGATGATGGTTTCACAAGCCAGAAATATGATTATATGCTCGCTAATCCTCCATTTGGTGTGGAATGGAAACCGGAAGAAGATTTCGTACGCAAAGAATATGAACAGCAAGGATTCGATGGGCGTTTCGGTGCCGGTCTGCCCCGCATTAACGATGGTTCGTTTCTATTCTTACAGCATATGATATCCAAGATGAAGCCGGAAGGAAGCCGCATCGGCATTGTCTTCAACGGCTCCCCTTTGTTCACTGGTGATGCCGGTTCAGGTGAGAGCAATATCCGCAAGTGGATTATTGAGAATGACTGGCTGGAGGCTATAATCGCCCTGCCGGACCAAATTTTCTATAACACCGGTATCTATACTTACATATGGATTGTAACCAATAATAAAGCACAGGAGAGGAAAGGAAAGATACAGCTTGTTAACGTGGTGGATTACTACCAGAAAATGCGCAGAAGTTTGGGACAGAAGCGGAACGAAATCAGCGAGCAGCAAATTAAAGATATAACCAATATCTATGGAGAGTTTAACGAAAATGAACACTGTAAGGTATTCGATAACGAGGATTTCGGATACCGCAAGATAACCGTAGAGCGTCCCTTAAAGCTCAACTTCAAGGTGGTGCCAGAGCGCATTGAAACCATGCGAGAAGCTTCCGCTTTCCAGAATCTGGCCAAATCCAGGAAGAAGGGAGAGAGTGGACAATCCGAGAAAAAGGCAGGAGAGAAATTGCAGGGGGCTATTATCCAGGCGTTAAATAGCATGGATAGTACAAAGGTTTATAAGAACCGTGATACCTTTGAAGCTGACCTGCTGGCTGCCTGTAATAAGCAGGGAATCAAGCTGGCTGCGCCAGTGAAGAAGGTAGTTATCAATGCATTGTCTGAGCGGGATGAAACCGCCGATATCTGCACTGACGCTAAAGGTAAACCAGAGCCGGATACTGAGCTACGCGACTATGAGAACGTGCCTCTTAAAGAGGACATCCACGAGTATTTCAAGCGGGAAGTCCTGCCCCATGTGCCGGATGCCTGGATAGACGAAAGCAAGACAAAGATAGGCTATGAAATCCCTATAACCCGTCATTTCTACAAATACGTGCCACCGCGACCACTGGATGATATAGAGGCGGACATTAAGGAAATTGAGAAAGACATTGTGCGGATGATAAATGAGGTGGCGGGATGAGCATGGTCATTCCAGAACGTACCGAGCGCAAATACGAGCCATATACTGAATATAAGTATTCTGGTGTAGAGTGGATGGGAGAGATTCCGGCGCACTGGGAGGTTAAAAAGCTCAAATACTCCAGCAGTATAGTACTAGGTAAAATGCTTGAGTCAAATGACAATGGTAATTACAATGAGAAACCATATTTAAGAGCCCAAAATATTTCATGGGAGAAAGTTGATGACTCTGATATTAAAGAAATGTGGTTTTCTGATAGAGAACTAATTCGTTACCGGCTTGAATTAAATGATTTACTTGTGAGTGAGGGAGGGGAAGTAGGAAGAACCGCAATTTGGAGAAATGAATTAGAGGAATGTTATATTCAAAACTCAGTTCACAAAGTGACAATTCAAAAGAATAATGTGCCATTATATTTTTTATATCAGTTCTTGGCTTGTGGCAAATCAGGACATTTTGAAGCCATAGCTAATAGAGTTAGTATCGCGCATCTGACAAGAGAGAAACTTAAAGAAGTTATTTCCCTCATTCCGCCTATTCAAGAACAGCAAGCCATTGCCGATTTTCTAGATCGTGAAACTGCCAGAATTGATGAGTTGATAGCCAAAAAGCAGAGACTCATTGATTTGTTACGGGAACAGCGTACCGCTCTGATAACCCACGCCGTTACCAGAGGGCTTACCCCGTATTCGCCAATGAAAGATAGTGGGGTGGAGTGGTTAGGTGAGATTCCAGCGCATTGGGAGATTAAATCCGTAAAGCGAATCTCTAAAGTATTTAACGGGTCAACTCCTAAAAGTTCTGAACCTGAATACTGGGACGGTGATATACCCTGGGTGACTCCTGAAGACTTGGGAGAATTAGCATCATCTGAAATCAGTGGAACAAAACGATATATAACACAGGCTGGATACGAAAGTTGCGGGACAAACCTAGTGCCCACTGGCAGTTTGATTCTTTCTACTCGTGCTCCGATAGGCCATCTAGCCATTGCTGCAACTGCTCTTTGCACTAATCAAGGTTGCCGGTCTCTTGTACCTCATTCAGATATGCGCACTCGCTTTCTATATTATGTTCTTTATGCTAGTCGCCAAGAACTCATATCACTTGGTCAAGGTAGTACATTTATGGAATTGGGGAAATCGAAATTAGAAACGGTTGGTCTTCCATTGCCAAGAACTGAAGAACAGCAGGCTATTGCAGATCATCTTGATCGAGAGACCGCCAGAATTGATAACCTCATCGGCAAGATAAATCAAGCCATAGAAAAGCTTCAGGAGTATCGCTCTGCCCTTATCACCGCTGCTGTTACGGGTAAAATTGATGTGAGACAGCACGTGTCATAGGAGGAATTAATATGCCGGTAGACCACCGGGAAAAGGCATTCGAAGAAGAAATCGAATATTCTTTACTTAATGACGGTGGTTACATTAAGGCGGACCCGGCCAATTTCGACCGTGAGCATTGCCTTGATTCTACTGTCCTCATTCCCTTTATCAAGGAGACTCAGCCTAAAGAGTGGCAGTATCTCGAAAGCTCCATTAAGGCCAATGCTGAAACAGTCTTGCTCGATGACCTGTGCAAGACAATGAACTCTCAGGGCAGCCTGAATGTACTCCGGCACGGCTTCAAGTGTTACGGCAAGCTTTTCCGTGTGGCTTACTTTGCCCCTGCTTCCGGTATGAATCCCGACCTAAAAAAAGCCTACGATGCCAATCGTCTCAATGTTACCCGCCAGCTCCACTACAGCACTACCGGCGAGCAATCAATTGACCTGTTACTTAGCTTGAACGGCATCCCCATTGCCACCGCCGAGCTTAAGAATCCCATGAGCGGGCAGAATGTAGATAATGCCAGATATCAATACATGCATGACCGTGACCCTCGCGAGAAAATCTTTGAGTTCAAAAAGCGTACGCTGGTACACTTTGCAGTTGACCCAGACCTCGCCTACATGACCACACAGCTTAAAGGAGAATCGACCTACTTCCTACCTTTTAATAAAGGTAACGGCACAGGTGCTGGCAATCCAGAGAATCCGGAGGGCTATAAAACATCATATCTCTGGGAGCAAATCTGGCAACGGGATAGCTTTCTGGATATCCTAGCTCGCTTCCTGCATCTTGAGACAATAGAGCGAACTATTGGCGGCAAGATAATCCGCAGAGAAACCATGATATTCCCCAGATATCACCAACTCGATTCGGTAAGAAAACTGGAGGCTCATACCCAAGCTGATGGTCCGGGAACAAATTACCTGATTCAGCACTCAGCTGGCAGCGGCAAGAGTAATTCAATCGGTTGGTTGTCGCATCGTCTTGCCAGTCTGCATGACCAACAGGATGAAAAAATCTTTGATTCTGTAGTGGTGATTACTGATAGGCTGGTACTAGACAGACAGTTGCAAGATACAATTTATCAATTTGAGCATAAACAAGGCGTAGTTGAAAAAATAGATGAGCAAACTAAGTCAACCCAGTTAGCCAACGCCCTACAAAAAGGTGTCCCGATAATTAT
>DUEE01000011.1 GCA_011170285.1 Dehalococcoidia bacterium | reverse complement strand
CTTAATCTACCTTCCAGTGCGCTTTCGATTGCCTGGGCTGTAATACTGATTGGTACTATGAAGCTACTGGAATTAGTGGGGCTGATTGCCGCCTCATCCCTGTTTATCCCAACAACTTATTCTGAATTCATTGATATGGTCATCTGGCTTATGTTTCAAATAATGACTCTCTGTTTGGTCGCTTTCCTTGGCGGTAGTCTTTCTAGCAAATTGAAAGCCAAAGAAAGGGAGCTGGAACGAAAAAGAGACCTGGAGAAGCTATATGGAGCACTCCAGAAGGCGAATGTAAACAAGGCTCGTCTTTTGGTTAATGTTTCTCACAACCTTCGTACCCCCCTAACCTCAATTCTTGGCTTCAGTGAGTTATTACTCACTACCGACGAAGACGATCTACAACGAAAAGAGTTCGCCAAGATAATACATAGTGAGTCACAGCACCTGACACTTGTAGTGAGCGATATCCTTTATCTGTCGCAGTTAGAAGCGGGCGAGGTAGAATGGCATATGACCGAGACGGACATATTGAAAATGGCTACTGAATCAGTAAATACCAAGCAAGGGTTAGCCCTTCAAAAGAAACTAACGCTGACAGTTGATAGTGGTGCTACCTCCTCGCTTGTTTATGGGGATTTTGACCGCCTAAAGGATGTCATAAGCAGACTCATAGACAATGCCATTAAATTCACCATAGAAGGGGACATCAAAGTCGGCATTACCAACGACGCGGACAATACCCGCCTTTCTGTTTACGATACTGGGATAGGCATTCCTCCTGATATCAAAGATAGAGTGTTTGAACCATTGGAAGAAATCTATAAGACTGAGCACAAAGATGTTCCTCAGAGGACAGGACTTGGTCTGGCTATTTGTAAGTCAGTGATTCAACATCATGGCGGCAAAATATGGTTTGAGAGCGAGCCGGGTACGGGGAGTACCTTCTACTTCACGCTGCCTCAGGTGAGAACTAGGTAGTCCTTATCATACCAAACGCCTGTCTTGATAAACAAGCATCACGCCTCACTCAGGGCTTTTCAACAGTCTGTCAATTGTATCCAGCAGGTCCTGGGGACTAAATGGCTTGGTTATATACCCATCAGCACCCGTCTGTTTAGCAAGTTTCACATTAAGTTCTTGCCCTAGTGCGGTAAGCATGACTATAGGAATTGTCTTGGTAGTCGGGTCTTGCTTAATTGTGTGGCAGGCAGTATAGCCATCCACCTTGGGCATCATAATATCCATCAGGATGAGGTCTGGTTTCTGGTCGCGAGTAATCTTTATTGCTTCCTCTCCATCACCTGCTTTGAGAACGGTATAGTCTTTGCCCAGCATACTGCTTACCAATAATCTGATATTTTCTTCGTCATCAACTACAAGTATTTTCTTCCCACTCATTTGGCTCTGCATCCTAATCCTCCTACTAATTAATCAACAGTACCCTCTGATAGTAACAATTATATATCACAGAGTCAGCCACCGCATCAAACTCCAAATGTCTCCTGTTGAGGTTGAAACGATTGCTGCAATTTTACTGGATTGCTGCTTCTCATTATAGCTTCTTGTTGAGTAACTATGCCCCTTTTAACCAAACTAGCCAACGCCTGGTCCAGGGTCTGCATTCCCTCTAGAGTCCCAACCTCTATGTTAGCCGGTATTTCGAAGATTTTCTCATCACGGATGAGTCTCCTGATGACGCTATTGGTAAGCATAATCTCAAAGGCAGCTATTCGCCCTCCCTCAATACGGGGTAAGAGGGTCTGTGATAGTACTGCCTCTATTACCTGTGACAACTGTAGTCTCATTTGCCGTTGCTGGCTAGGCGGGAATATATCAATTATACGGTCAATAGACTGAGCAGCGTCGATGGTATGCAGTGTACCCAGCACCAGGTGTCCCGTCTCAGCCGCCGTCATAGCCGTGCTTATCGTGACTAAATCACGCATTTCTCCGATGACAATTACATCCGGGTCGTGGCGGATGGCATGTATTAAAGCAGTGGAGAAAGATTTAGTGTCATCCCCCAGGTCTCGCTGCCGGATAATACATTTTTTATCGCGGAATAAGTATTCAATAGGGTCTTCAATAGTAATTATATTTCGTCTCTCACTTTCATTGAGATGATTTATCATCGCTGCCAGCGTAGTCGACTTGCCGCTGCCGGCAGCACCAGTTACCAGGATAAGACCTCTTGGTTTACGAATAAGCTCCTTGCAAATTTGGGGTAGTACTAATTCATCAATGGACGGGATTGTAAATGGTACGAACCGGAAGGCAAGGCTCATTGTGCCTCTTTGTTGCAATACGCTGACTCGGAATCGAGCCAACCCGGGAAGACTATAGGCAAAATCTAACTCCATCTCTCTATTAAAAGCCTCGCCTTGACTCCGAGTAGTAATATTTTCAAATACCATTTCAACATCTTTTGGTGTAACCGGTGGCAAATCTTCTTGTGGTATAAGCACTCCATCAATGCGGAGCACCGCTGGGCTTGGCACCTTCAGATGTAAATCTGAAGCCCCTTTATCTAACATTAGTTTAAGAAGTTCATCTATTTGTATACTAGCACCTCCATAGTTTTAATAAACCCTCAATTACCAGCTAATCAAATAGCCCCCTCAGTCCTAGATGTGCTGCAATCAAACCGCAGAAGTTGCGGATTTCTTAGTTCTGAGAAAGGCGTCGGCTACCTCAGTGTCAAATTGGGTGCCCTTACCACGCTCTATCTCAGTACAAGCAGTTTCATCACTCATTGCCTTCCGGTAGGAACGCTCAGATGTCATTGCATCATAGGCATCAGCCACCGCCAGAATTCTGGCACCCAGTGGTATTTGCTCACCGGACAACCCATCAGGGTAACCTTTGCCATTGTAGCGCTCGTGGTGATGCCTGACCGCCTTCAAAATTTCCTCGTCTTCTACAATAGGAGTTAAGATGTGCTCCCCTATTTCGCAATGCGCCTTTATATGCTCAAACTCATCGTCGGTGAGTTTACCTACTTTATTTAACACAGATTCCTTTACTCCTATCTTACCGATATCATGAACTAGTCCAGCTAGCCGTACTTTATTGATACTGTCTGGCGGCATACCTATCTCCTTGGCTATAGCTACCGCAGATTCGGCTACTCTCTGCGAATGACCACTGGTATAAATATCCTTGGCTTCCAGTGCATAGGCTAAGGCAGTCATAGCATTAAGAAATGAGGCACGTATTTTCTTGGCTTGTGCTTCAACCTTCTGTTCCAGGTGCTGCTGGTAATCCCTGTTCTCAAGCTCCAGCCTCCTTTTCTCCAGAGCCCTGTCCACACTTAAGATAACCTCATCCAGGTTGAAGGGCTTGGTTAAATAATCGTAAGCCCCCTCCTTCATGCACTGGATAGCAGTACTAGTATCAGTTATAGCGGTAGCCATAATCACCGCCGTATCAGGATAACTGGCTTTTATTCCAGGCAATAGCTCGGCTCCTGATTTGCCCGGCATCTTAATATCCAGAAGCACCAGCTCAATTGTGTTACTTCGTAGTTTATCCAGAGCTTGCTCAGCACTACCAGCTTCCTCACCACGGTAGCCTTCGCCTAACAGCTTCTGATAGAGAAGCCTCCTGATTGCCTCCTCGTCATCAACAATAAGTATCCTTTCTTGTTCGGTAGTCATTGTTCCATCCTCTTTAGAGTATCTTTGACTATGGTCTTTAGCTCTTCAGGAGTAAATGGTTTAGGCAGAAATGGTTTGCCACCTTGCCCCAGAAAAATCTGCGTGTCTCCACCCATCACATCTCCAGTAGTGAACATCACCCCGTTGGCTAGCTTGGGATATTTCTCCTGTATACATTGATAGAGTTCTCTACCGTTCATTATGGGGGTCCTGATGTCAATTAGGCAAAGGTCGTAGTCCTTTTTCCCTAACATATCTTGAGCCACTTCTCCATTAGCAGCAGTGTCCACCTCAAACCCTTTACTGGTAAGTACTCTCCAACAAACATCGCAAATTGCTGGTTCATCTTCAACCACCAGGATTTTCTTTTCGCCAGCGCTGGATTTTTTCATTTCACGGCTCCTTCCCTATCAATAGTGATAGGTAATTCCACAACAAAGGTGGCTCCTTTACCTAATTCGCTTTCGGCATATATCCTGCCACCACACCGGCTAATTATTCCATGACAGATGCTCAAGCCCAGTCCCGTCCCCTTACCCACCTCCTTGGTGGTAAAGAACGGGTTAAACAGGTGCCTCAGATTCTCTTTAGCAATACCAGGACCATCATCAGCAAAGGAAACCTTGACAATTTCCCCTGTCCTTTCCGTAGTAATAGTCAGGGTGCCTCTATTATGTGCCTCAATCATAAAATGCTCGGCGTTGATAACGATGTTTACAAAGACCTGCTGTAGCTCAAAATGGCTAGCCATGATTTCCGGCAGGTCAGTGATTAACTGAGTATTCACCTCAATGTTGTTTACCTTCTGCTGGTAGGCGCGAATCTCTAGTACGTTCTCTATTAAATTGTTTATATCTACGGCCTGTTTTTCTTCAGGATGCTTTCTGGCGAAGGTGAGCAGATTTCTGACTATGCGAGAAGTGCGTTTGGCCTCCCTGTTTATCACTGTAAGGTCTTCTTTGACATAATCAGGGAGGTCTTTCTCTAACAGTAGGTCTGAGAAACCAATAACAGCGGTCAGCGGATTATTAAGCTCGTGGGCGATACCTGACGCCAGCTCGCCAAGCGAAGCCAGCCGGTCAGTAACAATTAATTGCTCCTCCATTTTCTTACGTTCGGTGATGTCTCTGGCAACATGAACAGAAGCCACAACCTCGCCTTTCTCATTGAATATAGGCGATGTAGACACTTCAAGATGAATCCCCACGGAAGGTTCAAAGAATTGCCCCATCGCCGGCTTTTTATGCTCCATTGCTTTTTTATGAGGACAATTGGGCACAGGCTCATTTGTACCATGGACTATTTCATAACAGAGTTTACCGATAAGCTCTTTGGGTCTCATGTTAAAGGTATCAGCAAAAGCTTTGTTCACCCTGGTAATCCTGAAATTTTTATCATGAATGGAAACTAAATCAGTAATAGAGTCAAAGGTTGTCCTCCATTCCTTAGCAGCCTGCGTTATCTTTTTCTCTACCTGCTTGGCCTCGGTTATGTCATCTCCAGAACTCAGCGTACCGATGATATTGCTTTGTTCATCTGTCAATACGATATTGTGCCAGGCAATAATTCTCTCCTTACCATTCTTAGTTAAAATCGGGTTTTCAAAATATTCAATCGCCTCCGCTTCTCCACCTATCAACCTGTCAAAAACAGCTTTCACCTCATCCCCAAATCTTTCCGGAAGAAAATTGACAAACCAGTTTTTACCAATAACCTCATCCTCTTTATATCCCAAGACCTGGCAACCCCTTCTATTTATTAGACTGACTCTCTGGTCAGCATCAATAGCTACGAGCATAACTCCAGCCATATCAAGGTACTTTTGCGCCCTATTTCTCTCTTGACGCAGTGCCAGCTCAGTATGCTTGTGCTCAGCTACCTGCTTGATAAGAGCCAGGAAATGGTTCATATCAATCGGCTTCGTTTCATAGGCTATTATCTTCTCCATCTCTACCGCTTCAATGGCATTATCCAGAGAAGCATAGCCGGTGATAATAATATATCCCACCTCGGGCTGTAGTTCGTTCAATTGGCGAGTTAGCTCCATACCTAACATATCAGGTAGCTTAATATCAACGATCGCCAGATCAAACACCTTCTCACGGTAGATGCTGATTGCAATGTGACCATCATGAGCAACCGCAGTAGTGTAGCCTTCCGCCTCCAGAATGTCCTGCAGTTTTGAAGTCAGGCCCACATCATTACCTACAATAAGTATCTCCAATTTCCCCTCCATAAAACCACTTCCTCAGCTATTTCCTAAGCTCTATTCAGGTTTCTTGACAGTTGTTTTATTTTTCTGCTCCTTAATCTGCTCCAGCAGCAATAATTATGGCTACTGTGACGATTATGGATATTGCCTTCATCTTTTTATTGTTCCCTCATTTCTATTTTTTAGTGTGAATCGTGGTTGAGATTTTCCATACGCGTTAGCCATTCCTCAAGTGTCTCCTTCCTGAAACGGAGACGCTTACCGACTCGACTTACCGGTATCTTGTTTCTCTTTACCAAGCGGTAAACACTGGCTCGACAAATGCGCAGATATTCAGAAACTTCCTCGACAGTCATTAACCCCTGGTTTTTATTGATAGTATAATTCAAAGATACTTCCTTCCTGCCTCATAATCTGAAGAGCCAGTTGTATTGACCCTCGGCATAAAAATAACATGTTCAGCGACTATTGTCAACAGCATTGTATATAACCTCGGGGTCGGCAATCAGCGCTACCTGCCAATACGGGGTGACTTAACTGGATTATGCAGACAAGGGGCAACAGTAGTGAAGCTCGTAGTGTAATTCGGTTATACCGCAACCTAGGTGTAAACGGCAACCACTACTGCTTCTTTGGGGTTATGGTCATCAAAAAATATAACCGCTACCTTCCTGCCCAGAGCCATTTCTCCCGCTGGCAAATTTCTGGCCACAGCAATACCTTCCAGGTAAACCTTGTAGCTGCCAGTGAGCTGGATAGTAGCCATGTAATCACCAGAGTTAAAACTCTTAAGCACTGCTTTCCTCAAGTTCATTTCCTCATAACTCCCTTTAGATATTTATTAAAACCCTATCCTCCTTTAGTTTATAAACTATATTAAGTAATTACGCATAAATCTAGAGAGACCAATTCCAGAAGTAACCTCGCTCCGAATGCTAAAATATGTTAAGTCTTAAGTCTTGGTATTGCGATGATGCCTAGTCCCTACACTGCCCCCAGCCACAATCGATGCTCATACAGACCTTGGCTTGGCTTATAGACCAGGACTAGCCCCATAACTCGCTTCTTCTCAGCAGAGAAACCAGACCTGGAGTCGGTTATGTCAATTACATCATAGAGTTGCTGACCACAATTAACTGGAATCCGAATAATGCCCTTGGCTGACTCAATCTCGGCTTCTCTAAAATAAGCAGAGGCTATGGACTGAGCTTTGGCGAGAGTATCAAGATTGGTATAATAGACTTGTTTAAACCTATCATAGATATTATTTATCTCGTCCCAATCAAAGTTCTCGGAAATAATAACACTACCACCAGCGGATAAACCTTCAACTTGAATTCGATTGAACTTTGATGCACCTACAAAATATCTGCCCTCGAATAAAGGATGGTCAGTATTTTGGGGAGTAACATAACTATAAACTGAACTATCCGAAGACTGGGGATTGACCAGATAAGCCTTCTGGCCTTCAAAGAAGATAACATCGGGAACGAAAGACAATAGCTTACTTACTACAGTAAGACCACGATTATTAGGATTGATGGTGAACTCGTGATAAGTGCCAGTGATGGCGGTAGACTGGGAGACCACCTCTAACTTCAAGCCAACCCTAGCTAAAATAAACTCAAGGATACCCTTGATGGACAGCTCATTAGCGGATTTATTCCATCGGAACTGATGCCTGGCTTTCCATAGATTGATAGCCTTCCAGGAGTTAAAAGCGTGAAGTGCCAGCATAGACTTACCGCCAGCAGAGATATACTCATAGGCTTCTAAAATAAATGTTAAACCTAAGCTAACCTCATTACCCAAAGAGGTAACATAACCTGGGCTGAAATTTATCTGACAACCGATATCTAGGGGAGAAGGGAGAGAGGCATAATCTCCCTCACTATTATCAAGCTCAATTACTAGGCTGCCGAGATCGGGATTCTGCTGAAGCCGTGCGGAGAGGATATCAGAGGTCAAATCAAGCGTTTGAGTAACCAGGGAGGCTCTCCATACTCCATTGGGACTTGACAGCCAACAATAAGCACCGTCGTGGCATACAGCCAGACCATACTCGGAGGATAAGTTGAAGGGCACTGGCTCACGCCACAGGTTATTAAGAAAGGTAGTACCAGGAATAGAATGAGTCCAAAAAGGACGATTATAACTTTCTGTGCCAGTAAACCCATCGACATAGAAGGCACGATAGACATCCGCCAGAGGCGGACTAGAGGCGGGCTTGTCGATGAAGACTCGATGATATTCAAAGCCAGCTCCTGATTCAGCCGAAGCTATCTCTTTGAGGGCTGACCAATTACCAGAGGATACATCACCGCCATCGCCATAGATGACAGACCACAACTTATAATTACCTGAAGTATCCTTGCCGGTAACGAGTAAATTCCAATCACTATCATAGACAGTAGCCACACCCGATAAATCGCCAGTTGACTTACCCCAGGAACTGGCACTACCCCAGCTACCACTTATACGCTTCATCACATAGAGAGTAGCCTGGTCAGCATAGAATAGAGCGATATCGCCATTAGACTTATAATCGGCGGCAATACCATAAATAGCAGTAGTAGGAGTGTAACCGATTAAGCTCCAACTCCCCCAATTGGCACCATTATCGGTTGACTCTCGATGATAAATAGCCCGAGTATTCCTAATATAAAACTGACTTACATTAGAGTCTTCAGCACAAGAAGCGACAATGACTGCGTTATAAATACTGAGATATGTCCAGGAAGTATAATCAGAGTTTTCATCGGGGTTGGTTACTCTCTGATAGTAAAGCTTTCTACTATCGCCTGGTGGAGTTACCCTGAGACGAATGAGGCTACCATCCCCCGGCATAGCCAGGGCGTGAAAGCAATCAACCTCTGAACCAGCATAGAGCCGAGACCAATCAAGACGGACAACTCCATTGATGAGGTTCTTGGCTTCAACCTTAACATAGGGCGTCTTGGTAGCCAATTTCTGTTCGGCTAGAAGTGTTGCCGATAGAGTCCTCATAATTTAGCTCTCCTTCAGATGAAGGATCAGCTATCAGCTTACTCCTTAAGACGCTTAATAGCTCGCTCACCAAAGTATTCAACGATGACGGCGGCAACAAGTCCAGCTAACAGGGCTGGGACTTCGACCTCAGTCATAACACAGATGCCATATACCATAAAACCCCAGACAATGATAAACGGTCTAACGAGCACCTTGATGGCTTCGTGAAACTCTGTCTTACGCTTCATTTTGAACTCCTAAGAGATTGATTCGTCCTTCCGCTAAAGGACTCACAATGACAGAATAAATATTTAAACCAGGGCTGCCAGGGTATCGGGCAAGGGCCTATCCGCCTTTCGGTAGTGATTAGCCAGGTGCTTGGCTGCTTTAAGGATATCTTCGGGACCGGCATCTACTCGCTGACCACGATAACCCCCTGGTGATAGGGCAGCCACGGCAGCCGACATCCTATTCCAATCTACAGTCTTATCGATATCCAGCCTGCCCTTGATGGCTCGAAATATAGCTTTGGTGTGATGTGGGAGCTTCCAAGTATCAGGCTCATCCTTATCACCGACAATAGCGAATGCCTGCCAGGGTAGACCTTCCTTAGTCTTGGGTTGTGCATCATATATAGGCTTATTGTCTGACATAATAGCCTCTTTTTAGCTAACAGCTATAAGCTTTCAGCTTTAAGTTTCATTAATTAGTCCTTCATCCTTCTCAGAAGGATTCACCTTAGTGAAGGATAGAGTGATTTAACCCTTACCCGGTTTCTCCTACCTAGTCTCTTTAGCTCTTCCTTAAAAGAACTTAACCTACCCTTACCCCAGGTAAGAAAATCCCTGGGTGTCATTGCTCCGCCGACATTAACCCGATTAATCGAATTGGCTGCCCACTCCACCACAGCATAACCGGTAGCACCGAGAGCGACTAAGTCCTCATATTTAGAGGGAATGGTAGAGGTATCGGCATCAAGGGTATGGAGCTTACCATAGTAGATATAGGAATTTGAACCATCGGGAATTACATCACCTAACAGAGTAACCCTATCCACCCAAAGAGAGTAACGCTGATACCTCTGGGGAAACTCACCAACAGGATACTCAACGGCTTCTACCATAACCCTATCACTGAGGCTGGATATATCAATCTCACGGGAATCAGCAACGGTAGCTATAGTAGCCTTCTGCTCATAAGGCATAGCCTCTGAGAACTCTTTTAAGGCGTGGGCAATATGCCTGTCCAGCTCATCATTAGTCCAGCGATAATTAGCATCATCCTCATCGTGTAGGTCACGCCTGACTATGGCTCTCATATCGGATAGATTCATTTATCCTTCACCTGTGAAGGACGTTATGCCAAGCTTAGTCTTTATATCCTTGAGAGACTGCTTTTGCTCCCTATCGGAATGGACAAGCCAGAGCTCACCATCGTCAAGGATACGATACTCATCAATATTGCCATCGTCATCTCTGACGAAAACAATATCACCGAAAACCCGGATATAGGAATGCCTTTCTACCGGTGTATTCTTGTAAAGCTCTATTAAATTCATAGTTCACTCCTTAACATTACCTGGACTTGCCTAATCAATATCAAGTCGGTAGCAACCGTTCCCCAAAGGTCGACTGCAACCCCATCTGTAGTCAACAACAGACCTGCAGAGCCAAAACCGAGGATAGTCGCCGAGCTTTGGGCGACTAGCATACTATGATAACCAGTACGGTCTATAGTACCGTGAATATCGGTGCGCATCGTTCCCGAACCTATCCCACCTCTGTGCATACCAAACATCATTAAACCGGTATGGCCTACAGTAAGAACAAAACAGTGACTAGCCCCTGTGGCACCTACGCCATACCAAAGCTCAACTAGGCTTATTACGGAGTTACCACTATCACACCAGAAGAAGAAGTAAAAGGTATGAGTTGAGCCATCCTTAAGCAGATTAAAGAGAACTTCCTTAGTGCCCACCAGGACATTTTGAACTTGCAAAGAACCAGCCTGAACATCCACACCATCAAAGAGACAATGATCTGCCTCACTGCCGTCGGCATCGTCCACATAGACACTACAATAAAGATTACTGGAAGTGCCGCTATCCCTGGTGACCGATAACCTGGCGCCTATTACCTTTATAAGCATCCGAATGTCACTGGGCTTAGCCATACTCATTACTTTACTGTAATCGGCAGCCCCTGGCTTTGAGGTAGCGGTTATAGTTTTTGTGCCGCTCTCCAGGTCACCAGTATCTCTTAGCTCAGGGTTATAATAGATAGTCTCTATTTTCTCAACTTTGTTTAACCATCCCATAACTAATCCTCCGTCCCCAGGATATTAACTGTGCCGTTTTCTCCGGCTGAGGCGTTTTTGAAGTAGAGAGTGCTGATATCCACCATAGTAAAGCCGATACTATCTCCAGCCGATAACTCCATCCTTTGGTTACTGGAGTTACCAAACTTCTGGGCTTTGGTAGCAACCTTTATCACTACATCTCTAAGCAACTTACGAGATGTCTCAAAACGCCGGGCAGAGTCACCGGTGGCGGTATCCTGGTTATCATAAACTGCTCCGCTATAACCAGATTTTGGTCTACCCGATGGGTCAAATATATCTTCGCCTGGCATAATTCACCTCCTTAAAACTAGTCATTAGTCTTTAGTCCTGTATGCAGACTATTGACTATTTGACTGTTGACTAGTTGACTATTATTAAGTGGAGGTTGATTAGGGCTCAACCCCCGAAAGCCCGATAGAAAGGAGGAAGAAGATATTGGGGTGGCAAATCCCCATCCTTCCAAGAAGGACTATTATGTTCCCGCCAGGTCAAGCTCAACAATCATCCCACAAACCAAACCACGACTATGCAAAGAGTCAGCATCAATATTGACTATATAGCCAATATCTTGAAGACCGGTGCCGTCAGGGGCATAAATGCCGCTATCAGCGACAGCGATTTGCTCTCCCTCAGTGGGAACATTGGCAAGGGTGTGGGTGAATTCAATTACAGCCATACCATAAGCAGTAATTATGTCGCCAACGGCTCCATCCTCACCGGCTATAAGGATTGAAGGCTTACCCGATTCATTGGTGGCTAACTTCCATCCCGAACTATATTTCAGAGGGTCACCGGCCGATACCGCTCCAGCTAAGGTTACCTTAACTGGGCAACTCCCCTCCAAAACCTTTCGGCTTGTGCTGGCATCAACAAAAGCCATTTTTCACCTCCTTAGATTTAGTCTTTAGTCGTTAGTCTTTATTCTTTAATCCTGACTGCAGACTATTGACTAAATGACTATATTAATCCGTGACTCCGATTAAGGCGGCTGCCTTGATGGAGCTAAACAAAGCCAGTGAGACATACCACTTGATTCGGGTGCGGGAAGCGTCCTTAGTCTCCAGTGAGCCAATAGGCTCAACGGTGAGATGACCGGGAGCGGTTAAACCGCAAAGGGCTCCCTCTCCGAACTGGAGGGCATAGATGGTGGAACTGGATGCGCCAGTGGTAGATGTCTCAAGGCTATCGACCAGGGTGTGGGTATCGAGTATCCAGTCATTAATGCCAATGGGAATGCCATTCCACAACTGAATGAAGTTACCGAAATTATCCCTTTCAGTCTCCATCATACCTGAACCGGCAGCCCTGACCAGGGCATTAATCTTGCGCCTTGACCTTCGACTCATAAGCAGCAACTCAGGCTTGCCGCCCTTTACGGCATCAATAAGCTCATCGAGCTTAGCCAGGGTAAGGGTAGCGCCGGTAGCTCCCATAGCGATTACCTGGTCACTGGCAGTGGCTGTATCAATAAGCTTCTTCAAGCCATCAAACTGCTTAGCGTTCACTGCGGAATCGCCATAGATAAAGGTTTCCTCGAACTTATGCCGGGTAGCCTTTAAGAAGTTATCGATATCAGCGTCACCGCCCATAATCTTCAAGGTAGCGGTTATCTGCTCAAAGGTTGGGGTGGACTCTACCCAAGTATCACCGACATTATAGAAGTCGATAGTGGGCAAAGTCTTTTCCTGATTATATGTCAAGCCATTGCCTACAATCTCGATGAAGGGGAGTAGTTGAAGGATAGGAGAGTCCTTAACGATGGTCTCAACGATGCCTTGTAGCAGAACATCATTGGATAGTTTAGCTGCCTCAACTAATGGTAACGACATTTTAGCCTCCTTTTAGCTGATAGCTATCAGCTGACAGCTTTCAGCTTTTGGTTATTGCATACTGGATTTTCTCTCGGGGTGACAGAGCGGAAAGGTCAGGCGGTGTCCGGGCGGGAGCTCCGGCGGGAACTCTACCGGCAGCAATCTCAGCCTCAATGGTTGTCCTTACCTGGTCAACCATAGTTTGAGCACTTACCAGGGACTCGTCTATCGCCTCGATGGTATCACCGGTGATGAGGTGAACGGGGATAGCGGGATTAGCCTGAGACAGTGTGGTTTTGTAGGACGAGACGGCGTTGGCCAGAGATTGCTTCGCTTC
This sequence comes from Dehalococcoidia bacterium, assembly GCA_011170285.1. Classification (GTDB taxonomy): domain Bacteria; phylum Chloroflexota; class Dehalococcoidia; order Dehalococcoidales; family W498; genus W498. The sequence goes on along the minus strand of DUEE01000011.1, from coordinate 19,111 downwards.
GCTCGCAATGACATCTGAATCGGAGGCAGCCTGCTTTAAGATGAGGATATCAGAATCCTTTGAAGCAACCGCCTGCTCAAGCTGGGTTATAGTATCTTCTTTAGCTGAGATACTATCCTTATAAGTATCACGCTCACCTTGAGCAGTCCCCAGTTCCCCACGAACGGACTCCAGCTCAGTCTTCGTCTCGCCTAAGGCGGACTTTGTTGTCTCCAGCTCATCTTTTAGTGCCTGGATTTCCTCTTCGGTCATAATTGTTTCTCCTCTCCTCATCCCCTCCGAGATTGCTTCGTCGTCCTTCTGGGAAGAACTCCTCGCAATGACAAAGGGGGGGGCATTGCCGTCCTCTTTTCCCCTGTCATTGCGAGCCCTTCGGTGGAAGGGCGTGGCAATCTCGGTGGTGGGGAAGGGATATTATTTCTCAACGCTCTCTCCCTGAGACTGTATGGCTCTCTCTCGCTCACCGCCTCTGGTGGAGCGTGCGCTAAGCTCTCTATTCATCTTGAGAATAATGGCTCTTTCTTCGAGCCACCTATCAAACTCTAACTGGGGGTCTTTAATGCCCAGGTCATCCATAGCCCGCCTGCGGGAATGAATACCGGTCTGGACTAATATCTGCTGATTATTTACCTGCCGGGCTACATCCTGGGGCAACACGGCTCCCCATACTACTCTCAAGCGGTTATCGGTGGCGGTAAGACCTGTATACTTCTCCAGGAGTTTCAGTATCATCTTAGCCCTATGGATATAAACGGCGGTTCTAATTATCCGCTTACGCTTAATCTTTTGTAGTAAAGGATGAAGCTCAATCTCCAGGGCTACCCCGGATAGGTCTCTTTCAACTCCGCCAAAGGCTGCCCGGGGAGACTCACCGACATCGTGCATAGTGCGGTAGAGTAAATCAATATAGTCAATGTGCATCCTGACGCCGCCACCCTGGAGTAAATCAAGAAGATAGGCTTTGGCATCCTCGGGTATATTCCACACGGCACCTGGCTTAACGGCTATATCCTCTGACTCCTCGACATTCTCCAGTACGGCAATAGGATTACCTGATAGCTCAAGGATGCGGGAAAGCTGACTCATAGCTCGGTTAAGCTCCCTCTGACTCTCCATAATCTGGATGATATCGGACATACCCCAAAACTTCTTAGGCTCTCTGAGGTTAGGGTAAATAATAAACGGAATGAAGCCATAGGGATTAGGCTTCTTATCAATGATGGCATTATCCAGGTAAAGCTCAAAATCCTTATCTGTCCAGACCTCAACTAGAGTGGCTGTCTTTGATTTTGGCTTCACTCTATATAAGAGATCGACTTCTTCGGAAGATAAGCTATATTTAGAGGCAACTCTCCACACCCGGGAGACATCATCACCAAGCCACCAGGCGTAAATACCCTGGACATCGGGGGCTGTTACTCTGACTTTCTTAGCCTCAGGGTCCCAGGTGACCTTATAGCAAGCGTCCCCCAGGATAGCGCAGTCAATCTCGGTATCAAAGTCCAACTGCTCGAGATTATTCTCTTCACAGACACTATTAAGAGCTAACTCCGCTTCACGAGCCCTGGCTCTGGCCTCATCGGTATCTTCTATCGCATCAACGGCGAAAGCAGTACCTGACATTAAATAGCTGGTGACCTTATCGACCAGGGTCTTGGCATAATTAAAAGTCAATCGTTTCTCACCCCTCACAGCTCTACCCTGCCAGTGAGTGCCTTGATAGAAATTAAGTAAATCGGTATAACCTTTAATGCGGTCTCTGTCTTTCTGAGATAGCTGGCTGGGGATAGTTTGTTCATTCATTTTTAGCTCTGTCTTTTCTTATCTTCCCTTTGAAGAGATGAGTTTGATAAACATTTCTTTAACACCCGCTGCACCGTTCTCAGGCTTACGCCAAACATCGATGCCAGCTCCTTTACTGCCTTGCCCTCATTAATGAACAGCCTTGCCATTTCCCTGTTTCGCATCTTCTTCAGCCAGTGCTTCTTGCCCCCAGGTTGGTCATAAATACACCTTGGGAACGGGCAGTTAAGACAAGAATCAGCAAACTCACAACCCCTATCCCGATAGTGGCAATACTCCGGTGGCAAATCCAATTCAGTTTGTCCTTCACATAGTGAAGGATTGGAAGAATCTTTAATTTCCGCGGGTATAATATTAGCTTGCTCTGATTCCATTGTTTGATTGTTAGAACTATACAAGCTAGGTTAGCACATATGTTCTACCACCGTCAATGGGATTTTGTCATTACTTTTTAACTCCTAGGTATTGACTTTGACCTAGAGCTATGCTATAAAAGGGTTAGCTCAAATGAAAGAATTTTTATAGGGGCGACGCCCCTCTAATCTAATAGTTTCCCCCTTATAATGGGGACAAAAAGGGAGGGTTATTTTAATGAAATACAATGATAGATTCCGAGGTCGTGGTAGAATCTTTGGCACTCTGGCTTTAGCCATCATTCTTGCCCTGCTGGTAATGGCCATACCAGCCACAACTGTCCTAGCAGCGGAGTCTCTTAGTGTCAGTCCCAGTCAAGGTGAAATCGGTGATGAGATTGATGTTTCGGGCTCTGGTTATGACCCGGGGGATAGAGTCTATATCTACTTCTCCAGCGAGGAAGCCGATGAGGGCGACTATATTGACGATGACCTTGATGCCTATGAGAAGGTGGCAACAACCTACGCTGGTGACACAGGTGACCCGGACGAGGGAGACATTGACACCGATTTCGATGTGCCTGATGAGCTGAAGGATGGCTCGGAGGATGAAGATGTGACTGGTGGCGAATACTTTGTCTATGCTACTTATACCAGCGAGGGTAAGATAGAAGCCATCGACGAGTTTACCGTAAGAACCATTGAGCTGTACGCGACGCAGGGTAATGTTGGTGACGAGATAGAGATTAGTGGCGTCGGTTTTAGGGACGATAGAAGCATTACTGTCCAATACGATGGCGATAAGATAGATATAGCTAGTGGCGATGAGGAAACTGATAGAGATGGTGAATTTACCCTCACTATTATTATTCCGCCAAGTACTGCCGGTGACCACCCCATAAGTGTTAAGGCTTATTATGAGGCTGAGGCTGAGTTTACCGTTGAGCCAGAAATAACCACAAGCCCAACATCAGGGTCAATTGGTGATACCTTAACTGTTAATGGCACTGGCTTTAGCAAAACGAAGGATGTTACCATCTCCTTTAATAATGTTACTATGACCCTGACCAGCGGAACGGCTAGGACTGATAGCGATGGCAGTTTTGACAATCTCAAGTTTAATGTGCCAGCAATAGCCGCCGGCCCCTACGATGTAAAAGCAAAGGATACAGCTAATAAGACAGACACGGCAGTGTTCACTATAGAATGTACTGCCACTATCAACCCGACAAGAGGCAATGTCGGCACCGAGCTTACCGTTAGCGGTACCGGGTTTTTACCTAGTGGAACGGTTACTATTAAGTATGATGGCACTGAGGTAACTTCAGCTACTGTTGGTACTGAAGGAAGTTTTTCAGCTACCTTCGCTACTCTGGCTAGCACCAGCGGAGCCAACATCGTGAAGGTCAGTGATGGTGCCAATACCAAAAACCTTACCTTTACTATGGAGTCAACGCCACCATCAACCGTGTATCCACTACTACCACTTATGGATAGCGGTCTCTCAGGATGGAAATTTGACTGGTGTGGGGATGCCGATGACCCCACTAGTGAGGTTACTGACGACAGCCTTCCCATAACCTATACCCTGCAGATTGCCTCCGATGCTGATTTCACTACTATAGTATTACAGAAGACAGGCTTAACCGATTCAGAATACCCCGTTACTACTAAAGAAGAAAAGAATGCGCTAAAGTCAAGCACTAAGAAAGTCCCCTACTACTGGCATGTAAAAGCTATAGATGCTGCCTCTAACGAGACGGACTGGACCGGCACTGGGACATTCTATGTTGGTTTTACCTGGCCTACTTGGGCTACTTATACCCTAATCGGGCTTGGCGGCTTGCTGCTTCTAGCCTTGAGCTTCTGGCTGGGCAGGAGAACCGCCTACTATTAGGATTAATAACCCTATCCCCTTTATCCTTCACCTGTGAAGGATTTATCCCCTTCCCCTTAATAAGGGGAAGGGGAATATTATTTAGAGGGACTAGCGTCCCTCTAAAACTCCCCAGTTCTTTCACCTGTCATTGAGATTCCTTCTGTTAATCCTTCACCCTTTGGTGAAGGATAAAGGGCGTGGCAATCTCACGCTTGTCCCCCCTCCGAGATTGCTTCGTCGTCCTTCTGGGAAGGACTCCTCGCAATGACGAAAGGGGGTAAATGTCTGGCAATGACAAGGGTGGGTGGCTACTAGCAACGAGAATGTCAAAACGGGGAGGGGAAAGCTATCTGCTGAAAACCATTTGCTGAATGCTATTAGCTAGCATACCTAGTAATGGTATTTTTCATTTATGATGGGCTACCCTTAGCCCCACGGGGCGTGTATTGGTTGGCTGCCTCAACCAGCAGTGCCAGGCCCATCAGGAAATCATCATGTCCCTGTGATGGGTCAACATAGAAATTCATCGTCTGGCTGGGACGATATTGACTCCTAGCCTTCTCCATCTCAAACCAGAACTGCTGACACTCATCTGAGCCATCACCCCTATACATTTTTAGCCTGCCCGAGTTAATGGCGGCGAGCAGGCTGAAACCTAGCTCCGACTTTGACCTCACCGTGAAGATAAAGGGAGAAACCCTTGAACCCAGTGACTGTCTGAGTAAGGAACTCACCGGTTGACCGACTCCGGTAGCATCAATCACTACCTTACGGCAATGCCACACATTTTTGAGAATATCAATTAACTGAGAATAAAGCTCGGCATGCCTTTTGCCTGTCCACCAGTAGTGCTCCACAATTTTTACCCTGGGCTGTTTCCCCACCAGAGAAGAGTCACAAATTGAGAAATCAAGCTCGCCAATAGTAACCACCGTAGAATCCTGGCGTGGCTTTACCACTCTTAAATAAGCCCCTGCCTCTTCTTCCGCTTCCCCCGCCAGGTCAATACCAGCTACATAGAGCTTGCCTCGCTTGTCTGGTAATGACGGAGGGGCATAAAGACGAGCGTGATTACCCTGTAACTGGGAGCGGTGCTGAAGGCTCAGGTAACCCCCACCGCCATGGACTGGGATTAGACAGTACTGAGTGCGAAATAAGGGATGATTCTCCCCTAAACGCTGTTTCTCCGCCTCAACATAAGCCAGGTAATCTGGGTTGTGCTTAGCTACTTCCTGCCAGTCGTAGTGAAAGTGGCGCTTAATCCCATCTTTCCTTTCCAATTCCAGATTGGTTTGCTTTACCTCTTCCAGAAGGGTGGAATCATCCCAGGTAGTGCCATAGTGAACCGTAGTAACATTGGTGGTTGCCCCCATTGGCTTGAATTCCTTGGTATATTTATCCTTGCTCACATCCTGTGATTCATCTATTTCTAGCAATATATGAGCGGTATTGCCCACCACATTGGCTGACTCCTCAGCCGACAAGAATATAGCCCTGGCATTGCCCAGCCTGATAATGTAGCCTAATTCTGCCATCCAGATGCTATCAAAGCCAGCATCGTTAAGTCTATCCTTTAGCCGCATCATAGAGATAACCGTCTGGGGCTTAAAGGTGGGGGCGCACTTCACCAGGTTCATTGGCTCTGCCATATAGAGAGTTAAAAGTAGAAGCTCAAGCTGGGCTGAAAGTTCATTCTTGCCCCCTTGCCTGGCAATTTCCACCGAGAAGGTAAGTCCCTTCCTAGCGAAAACGCTATTGAATATAGCCCGTGCCACTTCTTGTTGGTAAGCTCTAAGTCTATTTATTTTTGAAAATTCCTGCTTTTCAGGAAACTCCCGACTATTTAATGTTGGCTCCGATGCCAATTCCGAGGGGGAGGGCGACATCTCTAAGGACATTACCTATTGCCTCCTTGAGTCCCTTCTTCTGCTCTTTGGTAATGTTATATCTGGTCCTGACCAGTCTAGCCAAAGTATTGGTTGCTTCCACAATGAGCTTGATATTCTCCGGGTCATTTTCCAGAATGGACTTTATCTTTACCCTCAGCAGGGCAATCTCATCATCTATGCCCTCAACTCCAGAGGCTAGGTCAAGGTCAAGCTGTTCTGCCTCGTCAAGTACTTTGGAGTAGAAGCCATGCTTCCTAGCGTTTTGATTGCCCTTTAAGGCTCTCTTTTTTCGCTTTACTCTTGGCATTATAGCTCCCTCTAGTTTTTAGGATAATGGCAGTGGCAAGAACAATGGTGTGAGCGGCTAGGGCCCAGTTCTGGGTTTCTACAGCTAACCTCAATAGCCTCATATCCTTCCCCCCTCTCATTATGCACCTATCATAATAGCACACTTGTTCTACTATGACTATAATGTTTTGTCGTTTTTAAGACCCTATCCCCTTTATCCTTCACCTGTGAAGGATTTATCCCCTTCCCCTTATCAAGGGGAAGGGGAATATTATTTAGAGGGACTGGCGTCCCTCTAAAACTCCTCGATTTTTCCCCCCTATCATTGTGAGTTCGCTCTCCAAGTCGAGTCTGCGACCTAGACGGCCTAAGTAATCTTCAATAATGTTCGGCCATGGGATTGATTTGCTGTCTCTTCCCCTTAACTTCATTCAGGGTCAGAGCTTCAGACAGCAATGACCAAAAAGGAGTTCTACCTATGGGTCAATTCTAAGGTGATGAAGTAGATATTCCATCACAGTCAAATTGATATTTATGGCATAATCGTTATAGAATAAGACCACTAAAAATGAATGTGACTAAGCAACTCTACCAGCTACAGGAGATTGACCTGGAGCTTGAATCCAACGAGCAGGCTGTGAACCAAATTGCCAGTCAGCTAGGAGAAAGCCAAGCAGTGCTTAAGACTCAGACTGAACTGAAATTGGAGCAACAGCGCCTGGAGGAATTGAAACGAGAACAACATTCTGCAGAATGGGAGCTAGATGACTTTATAATTAAGCTCACCACCGCCGAAAAAAAGTTATATGGTGGCAACATAAAAAATCCGAAGGAATTGACCAACCTCCAGCATGAGATTGATGGGCTGAAAACTAAGCGTAACCAACTGGAGGATAAGGCACTAGAATTAATAGAACGGGTTGAGCTAACTGAAACCAGTGTAGCTAGCCTAAGTAGCCAGCTTAAGCAACTAGAAACTGAGTGGCACCAACAACAACAAGAGCTCTCCAGCCGAATGGAACAGATTCAAACTATACTGTCCGACCTCAAGTATAAGCGTCAATTACTTCTAGCCAGGATTGACCTTCAGGCAGTTGAATTATACCACGAACTCCAAAAACAAAAGGGGACAGCCGTAGCCAAGATAGAGCAAGGGATATGCCTCGGCTGCCGGATATCGCTACCCACCACTGATTTGCAGAAGGCAAGAAGCGATAATCCAGTGCAATGTAGTAGCTGCGGACGTATCTTATTCCTAGCCTAAGATTGGGGTGATAATGAGGTTGAAATGAAAACCAAATGGCACTGCTTTCTACTTATAGGTTTATGCCTGTCATTGTCTATCCCGCTTGTAAGTTGTGCCCCAAATCCTACTCCTGAACGAAGTGAGTCCGAAGAGCTCTGACAGCTCCTAGGCGAATATAGTCAGGAGCTTGCGTTAGCAGAGATGATTATGAAGGATAAGGCTAACGAACAGGCAATCTTACTAGAAGAAGGCTACATAACTACAATTGAGTTCCGTAAACGGATGTATCAGGTTCAACTTATGCATGCTTACACAATTCATTATATTGATAGCAAACCTCAGTATGCCCCACTAATTGGCTTTTCGTTTTTCTCAAATCAGGGGAAGCCACCCGACTTATCTTGGTGTATTCCAGCATTGGCAAGTGATGTTGAGAGGCGAGAGACTCAATGTGAGCAATATCTGACTGATTATGTTGCACTTCATTATTGGGCTATCGAGGAATTTACTCAAACGCTTAAAGCATACGATAGTGAAAAACTAGATTAAACCAGAAAGAAGATAGGGCTAACTAGAATGTAGTTGCTTTTTAGGGAGTTTTAGAGGGGCGCTAGCCCCTCTTCATAAATCTTCCCCTTCCCCTTAATAAGGGGAAGGGGATAAAGGGGATGGGGTTATAAAAGTTAAATGAAAGTAAACAGACTGATAATATGCACTGATGGAGCCTCGCGAGGCAACCCAGGTCCAGCCGCAATCGGCGCTACTATAAAGAATGAGCAGGGCAAGCTCATTGCCCACATTTCACAAAGGATTGGTCAGGCAACCAATAACCATGCAGAGTATAGGGCCATCATTGCTGCCCTAGAAGAAGCTACCAGGCTAGGTGCTAGGCAGGTTGCTATAAGCTCAGATTCACAATTAGTAGTGAGGCAAATCAATGGCGAATACCGGGTGAAGAAGGCAGCCCTTAAACCCTTATATCAACAGGTAAAAAAACTGCAAAGTTTGCTGGATGACTTCACCATTACTCATATACCGCGCCAGCAAAATCAAGAGGCTGATAGCCTGGCAAAAATGGCATTAAGAACTCGCTTACCAACCTCACCTCCTCCTGGGGCGGACTCTGTCGACCCCTTTGACCTGAAAAATTAGGATTTTTTGGGACCCCTTCAAAAGCAGCAGGATAAGGGGCAAAGTCAGAGGAGTATTAGCCCCATAAAAAATCCTCCTCTCTTATCGCTATTACCTGCCATAATTATAATTCAAGAAATTCAATCTGAGGAAATAACCAAATAGAGTTTTAGAGGGGCTAACCCCTCTTTTTAATATAATCCCCCTCTCCTTCAAAGGAGAGGGGGATTAAGGGGGTGAGGTTGCTTATTGACTAATAATTCCTCTTATACTACAGTATAACTAGGTCAAGTAAACCGGGTGATCGCCCTTCTCTGAAGGGAGGAAAGTCCGAGCTCCACCGGGCAGGATGCTGGGTAACACCCAGGAGGGGTAACCCTACGGAAAGTGCCACAGAAACATACCGTCCTTCAACTGAAGGATAAGGGTGAAATGGTGAGGTAAGAGCTCACCAGCGGCTGGGTGACCAGTCGGCTGGGCAAACCCCATCCGGAGCAAGACCAAATAGAGGGACGAAAGGACGCCCGGTCTAGTCCCCGGGTTGGTCGCTTGACCCTGATGGTAACATCAGGGCTAGATAAATGGTCACCGTCCTTCATCTGAAGGATACAGAACTCGGCTTATAGGTTTACTTGACCTGCTTCTTAACTGCCTCACCTTTTGGCTCGAAGTCTAGCTTTACATAGAAGCACCAAAACGCTAGAATAGCCACTTGGTTCTTCCCAAGACTAAACCGCAACTATAAACAGAAAGAGGAACAGTATTATGAATATGATTGTCTGCATCAAACAAGTGGTTGACCCTGAGGCGCCACCAGCCAGCTTCAAGGTTGATACTGTCACCAACAAGGTGGTGCCATCACCAGGGGTGTCGCCAGTAATCAGCCCCTTTGATGAGCAGGCGGTAGAGGCAGCCCTAAGAATTAAGGATGCCCAGGGTGGTAAAATCACGGTTATTAGCCTGGGCACAAATCTACTCAAGGAAGTGGTAAAGAAACCTCTCTCTATGGGGGCTGATGAGCTTATTCTGCTTGAGGATGAGGCTTTTGCTGAAGGTGATAGCTGGTCAACAGCCTACGCTCTGGCTATGGCTATTAAGAAGATAGGTGATTATGACCTCATCTTTTGCGGCAGGCAGGCTACTGACTGGAATGCAGGGCAGGTAGGCTCTGGCATCGCTGACTTCCTCGGGCTACCTAGTGTAACCGTAGCCCAAAAAATAGATATCACCGATGATAAGGCAAGGGTAGAACGGGTAACCGACGACGGCTATGATATTATTGAAGTATCCTTGCCGGCCTTGATTACAGTAAGCAACGAGCTTGGTGAACCTCGCTACCCAACTTTAAAAGGGATTATGGCATCCAAGAAAAAACAGCCTATTACCTGGAAACCAGCCGATATAGACGTTGACCCCGCCCAAATTGGCGCTGCTGGGCGTCGTACTAGCCTGGTCAAGCTATTCCAACCACTCAGTGAGGTGAAGTGCCAGATTATAGAAGGTGAAAGCCCTGAGGAGGCAGCAGTTAATCTAGCCCTGAAACTCAGGGAAGATAAAATACTATGAAAGCGTTATGACTCAAGGACACAACCAATCAGGAAGATAATATAGTCTTATCGTCATTGCGAGCGAAGCGAAGCAATCCCGTCTTAGAGATTGCTTCGTCGCTATGCTCCTCGCAATGACAGGGAAAAATGATGAGATTAAGCTATTTTTATACCAAAGGGTCTTTCGCCCAAAATTAAGGAGGTAAAGCCGTGGCTAAACACAAAGGTGTTATGATTTACGGTGAGGTTACAGAAGGGAAGTTAGCCACGATTACGGCCGAACTATTGGGTTGCGGCCGAAAGCTGGCTGATGACCTGGGAGAGGAATTATACGCCGCTTTAATAGGTAATGATGTTAGTGATACAGCCAATGAAGCCATTGCCTTTGGCGCCGATAAGGTATATGTAGTTGATGACCCGTTACTTAAAGATTACCATACGGATTCCTATGTATCAGTTATGGAGAAGGTAATCAAGCAAGTAACACCCCAGATTCTCATTCTGGGGCAGACCTCTATCGGACGCGACCTGGCACCCCGCTTAGCCTTTAGGCTAAATACAGCCGCCACTATGGACTGCCTGGAACTAGATATTGACCCTGACTCAAAGCGCCTACTGCACACCAAGCCCGTCTACGGGGGAAATGCTCAAGCTGTCTTTACCTATGACACCTACCCTCAGATAGCTACGGTTAGAGTCAAAGCTATGTCACCCCTGGAACGAGACGCATCAAGGCAAGGGGAAGTCATTACTATTGAGACTGGTTTAGACCCGTCAGCCATAAGAACCAAGGTACTGGAGAAGGTGCGAGAAGAAATAGGAGGCATAAAACTGGAGGACGCTGAGGTAGTAGTCGGTGGAGGTAGAGGTATTGGCAGTGCTGAAGGTTTTCAGCAATTAGAGGAACTGGCTAAAATACTGAAGGGAGCCGTAGGTGCTAGCCGACCACCCATTGATAATGGCTGGGCGCCAGCCGGGCTGCAGATAGGGCTCACCGGTAAAATTATTACCCCCAACCTTTACATTGCTGTTGCTCTCTCCGGTACTAGCCAGCACATAACCGGTTGTTCCGGTTCCAGGAAAATCGTAGCCATAAATAAAGACCCTGAAGCAAATATCTTCAAACTAGCCCACTATGGTATAGTCGGAGACTGGAAACAGATAATACCTGCTTTTACTAATAAGATTGAGGAGCTTCTGGCTGAGTAAAGTAAGTTAGTAGCGCTCACTAATCACTACCAATAAACCCAACTAAAGCGAAGCCTTCTCGGCTTGTCTTTCAGCAATAATCTTTTGGGTAATGTGAGTCGGCACTTCTTCGTAGTGGCTAAACTCCATGGTGTAGCTGCCCCTGCCCTGAGTTGTCGATTTCAGGTCTATGGCATAGCGCAAAACCTCAGCCAGGGGCACCTGAGCCTCAATAACATTGATTCCATCCTCAGGGTTCATCCCCTGCACCCGGGCTCGCTTGGTATTTAGGTCACCAACAATTTCACCGGTGAAGTCTTCAGGAACTGTTACCCTAATATTCATTATTGGTTCAAGCAGAATAGGTTGCCCCTGAGATAATCCCTTCTTTAGCGCCCCCGCCCCGGCAATCTTGAAACATATATCTGAGGAATCAACCGGGTGGAAACTGCCATCATAGACTTTTGTCCTAATATCAACAACTGGGTAGCGAGCTAAAACTCCCTCTTGAATCGCTTCATTAACCCCCTTTTCTACCGCCGGAATATAATTCCTTGGTATACGGCCACCTACTACCTTATTAACAAACTCGTGACCGCTGCCACGAGGTAAGGGCTCAAGCTCGAGCAAGACATGCCCAAATTGACCATGCCCTCCGGTTTGCTTCTTATGCTTATATTCAGCTTTGGCTGGCACTGTAATAGTCTCTTTATATGGAACCTTGGGAATTTCCAGCTCCACACCGACACCGAACTTGCGCATCATCTTCTCTGCCGTCACCTCAAGGTGAGTCTCTCCAATTCCTGATAAAATGGTCTCACTGGTATCAGCCTCCCTATGTACCCGAAGAGTAGGGTCTTCCTCAGATAGCCTGGATAACGCTCCTCCTAGCTTATCCAAGTCAGCCTTAGTCTTAGGATACACCGCCGCATTAAAAACCGGCTCAGGAAATAAAATAGGCTTAATTCTCACTGGCTTATCCCGACTACACAATGTATCCCCGGTGCTGGTTAGGCTCAATTTGGCTACCGCCCCTATATCCCCAGCACTGAGCTGAGATACCGCCTCCTGGGTCTTACCTCTCAAAACAAATAGCTGACCTATACGCTCTATCTCACCCTGGATAGCATTCCACACCTGAGAATTACTATCAATAACACCATTGTAAACCCGAAAGTAGGTAAGCTTACCGACATAGGGGTCAGCACTAGTCTTAAACACCAAAGCCGCTAACGGAGCATCCTGACTAGGCTCAACTGCTTGTTTGGCTGAGTCGTCAGCTATAATTACCTCTCGCTCCTTAGGCAACGGCAGATAATTATATATGGCATCCATTAACCAGTTAACCCCTACATTTTGCAGAGCAGAGCCAGCTAGAATAGGGACAATCCGGTTACTTATTGTTGCCTGCCGTAAACCATCGCTTAATTCCTCCAGGCTGAACTCCTCACCACCCAGATACTTCTCAATGAGCCTATCATCAACTTCAGCTATTGCCTCTATCAGCTTCTCCCGGAATGAATCAGCTTGGGTTTGCACTGATTGAGGTATCTCAGCCTCCTCAGCTTTGGACCCGATATAGGCTTTCATTGATAGCAGGTCAACTATCCCCTGGAAATCGTGGTGAGAACCTATGGGTAACTGCACTGGGAGGCATCTAGAGCCAAACCTTGTTTGAAGTTCATCTACGGTCCGGTAGAAATTAGCATTCTCACGGTCCATCTTATTAACCAATATAATACGAGATAGGTTAGCTTCCTCGCTATATGCCCACACCTGTTCAGTGCCAACTTCAACACCAGAGGCAGCACAGACCACAATTACTGCCCCTTCACTAACCCGTATCGCCGACTTAACCTCACCAACAAAATCGGAATAACCAGGGGCATCAATAAGGTTAATCTTAGCTCCCTGCCAGTAACAGGGGAGCATAGTTAAGTTAATACTAATCTTGCGCTTTGCTTCCTCCGGGTCATAGTCTGAGGTAGTAGCCCCATCGTCAACCTTGCACAATCGGCTGATTGCTCCAGCAGTAAACAGAATTGCTTCTGATAGCGATGTCTTGCCGGCACCGCAATGAGACAGTAAAACAAGATTGCGAATATTCTCTAGTCCATATTGCTCCATCTACTTTACCTACCCTCTTTTAGCTTATTCCGCTGATATTATAATCCATAGTTCGCAGACAGGGCAAGCAACTGTACTCGTTCAATATCTTGGTGATACATTGTTCCTTGCCCTGTCATTAGCGGGGCACCCCTTAATGTCATTACGAGTCCTTCACCCTTTGGTGAACCCTTCATAGGAAGGGTAAAGGATAAAGGAAGTGGCAATCTCGGTGGTGGGGCACCCCTCTTGTCATCGTGAAGCACAAAGTGCTGAATCAATCTCGGTGGTGAGGTATGGAGAGGGTGATTCCCCTATTTTCGTGCTAAATCACATATTGACGCAATCAAATGAACCAGTACAGGGTATTGACAAAAGTTAAACAAGTGTATTATCATAATAATAACTCATCTGCCAAGTGTAGAAGGAGTACTGAGGCCGTCCATCAGGGCGGTTTTTGCATTTCCAAGTACCGCTCTCTTTCCTTCCTAAGTTTTTCACGTTGCCATTTGATATCTGTACAATAGGCTGTAACCAGAATCATTACCCTCTGCATCTCAGCTAATACCACTATATAATCCAAGTCCTCTAGCCATATTAGAACTCTAGTCTGTCTAGCTCCTTTTTTTCTGGGCCGCTCGTTCTTCCATATTGAGACGGCACTATCAGTAGGATGTTCTATCATTGGTCTGGGCCATGGTATGCGTTCACACCGTCTCAAATCTGGCACCTTGCCTCTAGATTTGATATCAATTGTCTGGATAATATGCCAAAATACTGCTTCTTTACCATCCTCTATTCTGGAATCATATGTTATCGGGTAACCCTGGTATTTGGGGCTAGATTGCTTAAAATCATGGTCAAATATTTCATATACAGCCACTATGAACTTATCCCAGTCTCCGTTGAAATCACTATATTTCAGTGCGTCCGGTAACCAAGAGGGCTTCGTCATGCCTGCCTCTCCGTCGCTTGCCACATGAAAAGATTAACCTTGCTCTCCTTTAATAAAGTGGTTTTTGTAAGGCTATAACCTGAATGTTCTCTCATCCGTTGGACCACGGCGAGCTTGGCTGCATTCATGTGAAGCCCGCGGTTAACATACGACACAGCACCAATAAGCATATCGGTAAGTTGCAATATCTCCACCTCGTGGGAGCGTACAGTCTGCACCCGCTCGATGATTTTTCGCTGGAAATCATATACATTATTACATAGTACATCTTGAAGCTTGTTTATCTTTGCAGCACTGCGGGTGTCTTTGATATCAACATAGATTCGGTAGCATCTTTGAGGATCAAGTATTACCTTAAGCATTTCGAAATACATCTTGTAATACCATGTATCGTGTGTCTGCTCGTAAAGTTCATGTTGCAGCTTGGATTTGTCCTGTACGACAAGCGCACGAAAATGCAGGTCGTCATTATCAAAAAAGTAATCAATTAAGTCCAAGTAGAACGCTTGTTGTCCCTGTGAAACTTTGGTCCACTTGCTTTCGAATTTTGGGGAGAGCCCATGACTTGTCTTGATTTCACGAATGTGTACCGCTATTTGGCGCGATTTCTCCAGCGGGCACCATACCGCACCCAGGACCATAACCGGTTGGTGGTCATGTTCCAGGTGGCAACTTTCATCACAATATATGTTGTAAATCAGGTTCATATCGCCTTCTCCACAAACTTCTCAGCATCCTTTACCCCTATCTCACCGGATACTGACTTTGGCAACAGAGCATCGCGGATGGTAGCAAGCATATGGGATTCATCATCATTATAAGCCTTCATCATCTGAAACCAAGGCTCTACTTTGCGAGCGAATAGTTCAGCGACCGATTTTGGTGGGACAGCCAACCAATAGTAGTTAAAGCAACCAGTATCTACTCGCTGCCTGCCAGAGCTTCTCCTCAAAGCCAAAATTAGCACCACTCGCCCTCTGAGATGAATGAAATAGGCTGGGATGAGGTGGTCTTGCTAGCCAGTCTCCGAGGCTTCCGTTGTGCCCAAATCTAATGTCATTCGCAATTTCCCATTTATGATTCCCATATCAGCTCGAGGCATAGCCCCAAGCTTTCGGGCTATCATACCCCGTTTCATAGTTCTAATAATTCCAGTCGCCACAGAGGGGAAAAGTAATCCGGCTTGGCGCCAGTCACTAATCAGGTGGTCGCCTACCAATACTCTATCCGTTCGGCTAGTAATAGCTGCAATGATGACCTCATCTCGCCCACGATAGTAAGCATCAGAGCTTATTATCACTGCCGGTCGTTGTCTAACTCCAGTCTCGTCGGTGAATACAAAACCGACTAAGACCACATCTCCTCGTCTATACCCAGTCATAGGCAGCGTCCTTTTCGTTGTCCCAGAGTTCGGCTAGCACCGGATCGGCTGTTGCTGTTAGCGTCAGAAGCGCCCCCAAGTTTTTAGTGTCTTCACCTAGTCGGGGCACTTTGTCCAAGTCTTCCTTGCGAAATCGGCGGTGACGCTCCCGACCGATGCGAAATGCAGGTAGTCTACCCTCCTGAGTTAATTTATAAATGGTCCTCCTGGAAACACATAGATATTCAGCGGCTTCTTGTATGGTGAACCATTCTTTGGCTATTACCATGCGGCACACCTCCTATGAAGAATAACACTAACTACTATCAAGACTATTCTAGCACATAGAGGCAAATATAGGCAATATTGCACAATCTAGCGCATCGTTCACTTGCATTATCGAGCACGGCGGCGCCGTCTTCTAAATAAAGGCAGGAACCACAACAAGAGAATTATGCTGAAAAATGGAAAGGGCTGGGATGAGGTGGTTTTACCGGTGGTGGTAATAGCAGTTGAGGGTTCAGCCGGCGGTTCTGCCGCGGCTATGGTGTCCGCTTTTATTTCGTATGCCGCCAGCTTGACGCCAATAAAGTCCTTGGGCACCCACCCCAAAGGGTTATTCTTACCCGTTGCCTCAGCCCAGACCCAGCCTGGCTCACCCTCCAGCTCAAAAAATACGGTTGCCTTATTATAGTCAGGTAGATAGACCAGCACTGCGGTATGACCTTCGCCAAGCACTATAGCCGAGCGGTAGCCGGCACCCTTATACATAACCGCCAGTAGTACAGCACTATCTTCGCAATCACCGTAACCAATCCCTTTGTCAACAATAGTACCTGCCAGCTCATCGGCATTCTGGGCAAACTCTTCATATTTGAATTGGTCTATATCAGGGGTATATTTTACCCCGTCCCGGACAAAATGAAATACCTGCTTTGCCCTCGGCAATGAGTCGGGATATTTTTCGGCAATCCGCTCACCCAGACTATAGGCTAGATCAGCATTCTCCGCCAAACTCTCAAAGGCTATAACCGGACAGAAAGTTGTCCCAGATATTTGATAAAAACCGTCTTCACCAAAGGCTCTGGTTCTACATATTTCCCAGTCATCAAATACATCACCATTTCTCGTCTCCAGATTTCCTGATGGCGTGGCTAACACATAACCAGTAGTGGTCAGTCCGACTACCAGCACAAATATTAGGCTTAGTAAAACCTTAATTCTGTTCATAGCGGTGCTGTTAGGGCGGCATGAAGAATAAGACCAAAGAAAATGAGATAGCCAAAAACATAAACGCCTACTGCTACCGGACTCTTGTTAACACTTAAAAATGGTATCCTGGGGGTTAGTTTATCAGCAATATGGAAAAGGGCAATCCCGACAAGCAGGCTTATCACAAAGCTTAAAGCTAATAATCCCCAGGTTCTAAAATCAAAGATGTAGCCTAATATTGGGACTGTAACCGCAGTCAGCGCGGTAATAGCACCGTGAATGACCAGACCAACCAGAATAAAAAAACCAGCGATGAATAATCCGGTAGCAACGGGGCTCTCCCCAATGCGCTGGCGTTGATGAATATGAGGGGTAAGAGCATCCAGTACCCTAATCCCCAGCCATGCCAGAAGAATGGAGATAAGTGCCAGCAATATAACTTTAACCAGCCATATTAAAACAATTACCCAGTAAGGGATGACTAAACCTAGCTCTTGCATTAAATACCCTCCTTTTTGTCCACAATCAGGTTAGCAGTAATGGCGTAACAAATGTTTCAATGATAGCCGCTGGCAGAAGCAAGGCAAGGGCTATCATAAGATACTTAAAATTCCGTTTTAGGTTAGGCAATAATAGATTTCTCCTGTCTCTTCTGAATAGGGCTACTATTGCCATTGCGCCGAAGCTAAGGGCGGCTGCTTCACCCAGGATAAAAGCCGGGAGCTCAAAAATGCCGTGGGGAAGCAAACCAGCTAATAAATAACCAAGGGATTCTTCCTGGATTACTGTGGCTGACACAAATGCTATCACCCAGCCATTAACAGTTAGAGCCAGAATAGGTACCAAACAAAACATTGGGCTGAGAACGAAGCTTATCAGCAGAACTGAGGCATTCTTAATAAAAATTAATAGCACAATGAGAGCGAGCGGAAGTGAGGCTAAGAATTGGCTAAGCTCTTCAAAGGCAGCCATGTCTTCAGCCGGAAGGCCAATGATACCAGTTGGGGAAACAAAACCGAATATCAGACCAGCGCCGAATAAGAAAATAGCAATGAAAATCCACCATTTATAGCTAAATAAACTCATTTAAGCTCGAAATTCACATACTACTAATATGGTTATAATAACACCCCAATCGCTGGTTTTCAAAGTGATACAGAATTCAATCTACTTGATAACCTAGGTGTCAAGTAATTCTTATCATGCTCGCCTTAAAGCAATAGAAACATCGGCTACAAAGATAGCACTACGCAACTTGGGGCAACTTGTGAGAAGACATTCGTTGAGAACAATTCATTGCAAAACGGGATTCTTCTTAACGGAGTCAAGCCTGGGATACCGATGCTGGTAAAAGAACGGTAGGAATAACACGAGTGAGCTCGAACCAATGGCTATGACAGATGATAGTCGGTTTTGGGGCTAACTCAAAGCCGGAATGCATAAAACTGTTACTTGGTCGTTGTTCTTAAGCTATTCCCTGCCTATGTGCCGTAAACATCGGCGAAGTCGACAAAGTCAAAAAAGTCAATATAACCATCATCGTTGAAGTCACCAACGGCATTGTAGTTAGGGCCTCTTGTCTCACAGCCATAGGCATCAGCAAACCGGACAAAGTCAAAAAAGTCAATATCGCCGTCCCTGTCAAAATCGCCTTTTCTGCCGATGGTTCCTATGTTTACCTGACCGTCATTATCAACCACGACGATGGGGTCTCCATTCGAATCCATAATGGTAGCAGCAATAATTAGGTCATAAGCGCCAGTGGCATCAGGGTCAACATTGAAATCGATGGTCACGAAATCACCGTTCACGGCCATAGGTCCATCTATCTTGTCTCCTCCATAAAAAACCTCACCTACATCTATTGTTGGGAGGTATAGTGCATCTAAGCCGTCAGTACCCAGCAGATCAGCTCCAGTTAGGACAGTCGCTGCGAGGTGAGGGTCGAAGGTCACCGTCACATCACACTCTGTTATGGGAATACCTCTCGAGTCCACTTCAACATCAACACTGAAGCTACCACCCGCCGGAACCCTCTGGCTGCTTGGCCCAATGTTAACTACAACTTCTCCAACCTGAGAAGTGATGAAGCTCTTATCTAAGCCATAGCTGTTGCTATCACCAACAGCCTTGGCTCGAAAGTAGTAGGTAGTG
>DUEE01000010.1 GCA_011170285.1 Dehalococcoidia bacterium | reverse complement strand
GGTTCTTCGTAGGGGTGCTTGTTATGTCAGAAGCCGAAGAAAACCCGAGACAACCGAGATACCAACTCAGGAAGATATGCGAGACCTACTTGACTTAGCCATTGAGAAAGGTTTGCGTAAATATGTAACCCTTGCCTATAGAGCTGGTGTAGGTCTGGTACCAATTCCCACAGTTACCGTACCTTTACCAGCAACTACTATTGATCAGGAACTCTATGATAAGGAACTGGGTGATCTGAAATGAGTTCACTCCTTGACAAAATCAATTCTCGCGGTTATTGGCGGGTAGTAATCCGGCCTCAGCCTTTTATTGAGAAGAGAATTTCTCAGATCACGGAACTCTACCCTATTCTTCAAAACACTTCTGTGAATCTCCGTGGTTGGGATTTCCCTCATCTCGACCCTCACATCCAAACTCATGTAGATATGGACTGGATAGGGCAAGAATCTGATTGGGAACACTTTTTGGAAATATGGAGATTCTATCAGAGTGGCCAGTTCATTGACATTGCTGGAATGGATGAAGACTGGTACGATCAACGTCATTCAATACCCGCTGCTCTTAGCGACTGGAGACCTGGATTAATCCTTGGGATCGGTAATACACTGTTCCGTTTTACTGAAATATTTGAGTTCACCGCACGACTAGCAATGACACAAGCCGGCGATGATATTATGCGCGTAGAGATAACCGTCAGCAATCTCGAAGGCCGCAAACTTTGGGTTGATAGCCACAGTCGAATGCCGCTGCATCACAACTATATAGCCTCTATTAGGGAGTTTCCCTATCAGATTGAATTATCGCGTACTGAATTGATAGCAGCACCAAGGGAACTAGCCTTGAAGCCCACAACTGAACTGTTTAGGCGATTTAGCTGGGATCCAAGTCAAGATGTTCTACGTGAGCAACAGAAAGAACTTCGGCTCTAAGACCCTTCAAGCTTGTTCCATAGCATATACAGGTCGCATAAGCTCAAATTGGTTTCGCTCGCTATAATCCAGTGAAAGCATCACACTAAAAGCCAGGAAGTTACCTACCGAATGGCAAGTCTGAAAACTATGAGTGGAACTATCTGTTGATACCCCACTCCCATTTTTGCTAACATGCCTTTAAGCTTAGTGAAATAACCAATAGCTTAATAGTAGGGTGGAGTCCCAAAATGATCTCGGTCTTCATAGTGATAAAGGATGGTACCGACCGGTATTATCTTCTAAAGGTTGTGCGACATGGCCTCGATATTTACTGTATCCCACCTCATTTGGGAGTGCACTATTCTTTACATGAGAGTGGTGAAGCCCATTTTCGGTCTGAAGGGCAGGCAGAGGATCCTGGAGAGGAACCACCGGTGGCTTTGGTTGAGGGTGAAGCAGGGACACCTATCGGTAGAGGTATCATACGTGCGCCTCTCGGTGGTCTGGGTCGCGCTTCTGGTATTTGCACTGCTATCTACTCGATTGATTCGCTAAGCCACGATTTTCGGAAGTTTAATCGGAGTGCGAAGGAATGTTTTGTGATTGATAAAGACTTATTGTCAAAGGATACCAAGCTTATTGAGATCGGGGTTTGGGCAGTCCCTGCTAGGAACAAGGTTAGCTTTGAATTCAGTAACCCAAAAATTCCTGCACATTTGTTGTATAAAGTAGCCCATTGCGAACCTCAGGTTTGGATCTATGCTCGGCCTTTCTAGTATAGGCTACCGGTTACACATTTCATCTTTTTGTTCAATAACAGACAGCCATTTTGTAATTGGTGAAAATAACACTATACTGTCAGTGACAGGAAATGTTGAAAACGAGTTCGAGGTTCTATATATCGTACAATGGCGCCCGCTTGATGCTGGATGTGAGACACAGTGCGTAAGCATGGTCGCACTCTGCACCTATGCTAGTCGGGATCTCTTTGCACCACACAGTCATAGATTACTCTTGACCCATCTTGTTCGTGGCCAAAAACAAGTGTCCTCAGATTGTCACTTTCAAGGTCCTGTGGACCCATCCCTTTGTAAAAACGCACGTTTCCCTTCGTTGGGGATGACAGATCAGGCATGTCAGTCACCCTATAAACTACCCACACAGTTTCTCCGTTTTTGAGTTGAAAGGAACCAACAAGCGAAGTACCCATTGATCGCTTGCCGGGACAACCAGTCACAGGGGTGTTCCGCGCAGTTATGATGACATCAATTTCTGTGGCTTCTGGTTTAGGGGCATTCGGAATCCAAATAATATTACCCTTCACCTTACCAATTGAAGATGTTACTGAAGACCATGGCGTTACAATGCGGTACGCGAGCGTTACACCTTTCGAGATAGGCTTTGGACGAGGCCACTTCTCAATAAATCTATCGCTCTGGTTAGCTGCTCCATCTACCTTCTCCTTGAACGTTTTTCGGGTATATGCAATATGCCAGCTACCGGACTCATGAAGGCTAGCCTTTAACTTGCCGCCCAACGCGCGACATGCGAGGTAGACGTCTGATACGCCTGTCCTAGTCCATAGCTTCCATGTCGATGCGCGATGTCCTTCTCCATCAATAATTCCAAAGCGAATTGAACATTCGGCCATAATTTTCTTCGCAACAAACTTGTTACTACGCTGCAATTCTACTGTACAATACCACACATGACAATACCACGTATGGGGATGTTTTATAGAGATATTGAACAATCCATCGTAATGTGACCTCAGTGGCCATTCTTTCTGTAGAACAATAAGAGTTTGGAAGATTGGCTGTCTTGTTGAGTTGTCAGGTAATCATACCTGACGAGGGAACTTCAATTACAGCTTTGTCCAAGACTTCCTCATCAACGAAAATGGGTTCCCGTGCTTTCACATCACCCCTTGACTTTTGGTATTACTTAAACTAGAATACGGATATGGGCTCGAAGATTGGTAGGCCTAGGACTGGGAGGAAGCCGAATTTCAGCATCAGGATAGACCCTGCTGCCCT
>DUEE01000001.1 GCA_011170285.1 Dehalococcoidia bacterium | reverse complement strand
GCCCCAGAGAAGCTGATGCAGGTCTACCTGGAGTTTGGCTTTCAGGAGAGGAATGAAGAAACCGAAACCAAGCAGGAAGAGGTACTCGCCATTGCCTGACATTTACACACCTATTGATAAGACCTCGACGGCATATGTTATCTGTGTCATACAGTACTACGTGCCAAAAGGAATATATGGATTTATTTATGTCATTGATATGGATATGACTTGCATATCCGGTAAACAATAGGTGAAAGGCAACACCTGCCCCTCCAGCATAAGGCTCTGCGTAATGTCCGCCTATGAGGTTATTTTCCTCAAAAACCAACCTCATAAAGTTGGATAGCTTACTTTTTCCTCCAGGATAGCGAAGGGGTGTCGAATATTTCATATTATCATGACCACATGGTCTTAAAATATTTCTCAAAGTCATCCCAAGTCAACTTAAGGTTATCTGCTTTAGGAGAGAGATTGGGATTGTGGACATAAGCATTTAATGTATGTGTCGAGACTAAATTATCTGGAGTCGAACAAGCAACCCGAATAGGTTTAAGCTCATCCTTAGACATTAACTTATTGGATTCCATATATTTGGCAACTTTATCAATCTTATTCACCAAACTATCTTTCTCATGACAAATGATATTTTTTGCTCTAGCATAATTTTCAACGCTTAGTTCAAGAAAAACGCGAAATGTAATAGCGCAAGCATTCTCAAAACCTTTAACTTCAAGACCGCGTAATTCCTTATAAATTTTGTTAATACGTATTGCGTTTTTAATTTTTAAAACACAGCTGGATGGTATAAGTGTTAATCTGCTAGTAGATAAGGGCACGCTTTTCTTGCCTGCCGCTGCAATTGAAATCATTCCGCTTGGAAGGACGCGTGGTTTCACAGGACTGGTCTGTGATTGTATCTTCCAAGTTTCAACTGGAGTAGCGTTAGTATCAGGCAAACATTCTTCAGTAAACTCATATATGTAATCCGCCCTATTAGCTTTATGACGAATGTCATCTACAGATTTTCTTTGTGTGGCAATATCCATTACAAGTTTTGTAAGACCATTTATTATTTCCTCTGGTGGTAAATTTGTAGTCACATAACCATCGGTTATATCTATTCCAAGAGATTCTCTTACATCGGGGTCACCCACAAGACGTTGAATACTAGTAAGATTGGGGGTTTTTAACGCTGCTTTCTCTTCTCCGCTTAAATTAGAATTTCTTCTGACAAACTCCAACACTTGTAATGCACTGGAATGTTTACCTAGCAATTCGTTAAATCTGGCCTTTTCCTTGGCTCCCCAACCTACGACGCCTCTACCTTCATTTTCTCCCGTATGTCTTAATTCAATCCAATGATTAGCATCATCACGTTGGCCAAAAACCACGCAGCGCAATCTGTCTATTGGGCTTTTCTTATACCTTTCACTATGAAGTTTGAATGCATTACTATTCTTTGTATTATAACCCAAAGCTGCCAAATTGGGGTCACACAACAATTGAATGGCCGCAAGTCGTCTATTGCCTTCAAGCACAACGAACTTGCCACTATCAATTTTGGTAGGTATAACAATATTCAAGTCTGAAGGATTTATCCCAAAATCTACTATGTCTTTCGCTAGCTTTAAAAGCTTACCCCTCTGGTTAAGCATTATTTCTGCCAGAGTTTCGCTTTGTTTTTCGAGGATATTGTGTCTTGGATTTCTAACATCCAATAGCAACTTATCTACTTCAATTTCCTGAATAGTATATGTGTCCATATTAGCCTCCGCAAGCCATGATTATTCAGGAGAGGGGAAATGACTCCACCAAAATATTAGACCTCCCCATGGTTTATGTCAAGATGTAAATTTTATTGGGTCATAGCTTCCAGACTTAGAACCAAGTTAAAAGTTCTTTCTTTCATACAACTTGCTCTACCAAGGAAATTGGGAAGAGCCACCAGAATATCTTGAAAGTAAATAATGGGTGTTAAGAGGGGCGAAGCCCCTCTTTTTAATAATCCCCCTTTGGAAAAGGGGGATTAAGGGGGATTTGAAATCCCTCTCTATCTCCCTTTACTAAAGGGAGAAGCCAGTCCTCAAAGGAGTTCAAGGGGAAGGGGGATACAGGGGGATGGGGTTACTGGTAAAAACTGGAGAATGGGACTAAAATAATCCTAAACTGACAAGGATGAATGAGTGAGAGTAGCAATAATTGGTGGCTCAGGAAATATGGGACGATGGTTTGCCGACTTTTTATTGAAAGATGGCAAAGAGGTGATAATAACCGGCAGGAACCAAAGAAAACTACTGGAAGCCAAGCAGCAACTAGGCGTTGAAGTCGCCACCAATGCAGAAGCAGTTAAGAGTGCCGACGCAATCTTAATATCAGTGCCCATAGCCAATTTTGAGGAGGTTATACAACAGCTCCACCCTTATATAAGTCCTGAGCAGGTCATTATAGACATTGCCTCTATTAAGGTATTCACGGTCGAAATAATGCACAAGTACATAAAAACAGGGACAACGCTGGGGGTGCACCCAATGTTTGGTCCTGGTGCCAGGGATATTGCCAAGCAGAACTTTGTTCTGACGCCTACTAATGAGGCGGAGACAGCTCTGTCTCAAAAAATCAGAGGCTATTTAGAAACCAGAGGGGCTAGAGTTACTGTGATGACCCCTCAGGAACACGATGAAATGATGTCTGTTATTCTCGGGCTGTCTCACTTCATTGCTATAGTTTCAGCCGATATCTTGCTAAGCCTTGATAATTTAAAACAGTTAGAAGCAATTGGTGGCAGCACTTATAAAGTGTTGCTAACGCTGGCGGGGAGTGTTATTTCAGAGGAGCCAGAACTTTATGCCACCTTGCAAATGAGCTTACCGAATATGGCGAATATTGAGAAACTATTCCAAGAAAGAGCCAAAATATGGTCAGATTTGGTGAAGAATAAAGACAGGCAGGAATTTGTAAGCAGAATGAATATCTTAAAAGATAGACTTGAAAAAGGTGATCTTGATTTCCAAAAGGCATATGAGAACATGTATAAGATTGTAGAGGGGTTATAAAACTCGCTGCCTAGCCCTTTGCCTCTTTGTCTCCACCCTGCGCAAGCTGCTCCTTAAGATAATCTATGGCTTTTATCGGGGTGGGGTCAGTCTTGTACAGAATTGCCATGTAGTAGCTAATATAGTCACCGAAGAGCACCAGGCTCATCATCTGGCTCAACGGGCTGGTGCCCTCACCATCAACAAATTGATAGTTAATCTTGGCTCGTTCAAGTAGCTGACAGGTTACCTGGTAGCAAAGCTGAATGCGCTGTGGGAGCAAAGCTGATCGAAGTAACACTACCACCATTTTAGATGCCAATTCTGGGGGGTATTGGTAGCCGACCACCGCGTTGTGATTGAGTTCAGGGAAAACCTCATAAAAAGCCCAGGCTTTGCTATTCTCATTAAGCTGGGTCTTCCAGCGGTGCGCCACCTCCGACAATATGCCAGCTCCATATATCACCGGTAGGTGACCATATAGCCTATTTGCCAGTTGCTTAGCCGGGTTATGGGACACAGGCACGCCCTCATTTATTTTTTGTGATAGTTCCTGTAATATTCGCACCATTTCTCTCACATCTACCGACTTATCCCTTATGAAGCCGAGCGTTTGTAGAAAGCCGAGAATAGACAGGAAGTTAAAAGGCAAGGCGGCACGGGGCTGAGCCTCATAATCAAAGCTAAAAACAGGGATATTTCTCTCCTCAGCCAGCGTCTTCAGCTTACCGCCAGTGGTAATCACTAACTTTTTGGACTCCGTCTCCAGGGCTTGCTCAAATGAGAACAGAGTTTCATCAGTCATCCCTGAGTAGCTAGAGGCAATAACTAGGGTTTGACCATCAATAAAGGCGGGCAATTCATAGTCACGGTAGATAAGGATAGGTAACTTTGCTTCTGATGCTACCAAGCTATTTACTAAGTCGCTTCCAATGGCTGAGCCGCCCATACCTGAAATAACCACTTTATTAACTCGGGAGTAGCCTTGAGGAAAGTTGAAATTCATAGCCATTTGCCAGGCTCGCTGGCAAAGCTCAGGCATTTCGTGAATGCGTTCCAGCATCCCTTCTGGGTCATATTGGTTATATACCTGGGGGTCATCTAAATTAATATCGTTCATCTACCTCACCCCCTCAGTCCCCTTTTCTTTATGCTATAGACTGAACAAAGCAGAAAGATAGTTTGTTTAGAATGACTTTACCCCTTTTAAACTCCCTTTTAGACCCCGGCTAATTCTTTGCCCATCTTAAGCAGCCTTCCTACTCGAGCCGGGCTATTACTTTCGGCATAGATGCGGAGCACTGGCTCAGTCCCCGAAAATCTGATGAGTAGCCAGGTAGTATCAGCCAAGGTGAAGTGAAAGCCATCGGTGGTGTTTGTCTTTATTACCTTCACGCCATCAATCGACTCAGGAAAATTATCCCTTATGCGACTATTTATGACTTGCCGTTCATCTTCGGGGAATTTGACATCTATACGCTGATAGTAGTGAGGACCAACCTTGCCATATAAATAGTCCAAAAGTTGCGACGGGGTTTTACCTGTCTTAATCATCAGATCAAGGAAATAAAGACCAGCCAGAATAGCATCTCGTTCTGGCATATGACCCAAGAAACCATAGCCACCGCTCTCCTCTCCACCAATAATGGCATTTTCCGCCATCATTATCGGGGCAATATATTTAAAGCCTACCGGGGTCTCATAGACTGGCACCTTATATATTTCGCCTAAGCGATAAAGCATACTGGTAGTAGTTATTGTCTTAACTATAGCACCACGCTCACCACGCACTTCCAGCAAATAGAGGCAGAGCAGAGCCAAGACCTGGAGCTGAGTCAGAAATGCTCCATTCTCATCCACAATGCCAATGCGGTCGGCATCGCCATCAGTAGCAAATCCTACATTAGCCCCCGCCTCTTTAACTGTAGTTGAAAGCTTGGCTAGATTAGCGGCAATTGGCTCAGGTTGAATGCCGGGGAAAAGGGGATTGCGTTCGTTATTTATCTCCTCCACCTCAATAGCTCCTCCAGCTAACAGTGTCTTAAAATAACCAGCACCGGCTCCATACATAGAGTCAACTACTATCTTGAACCTGGCTCGACATAGCTCATTCAGGTTAATGAGCCTGGTTAGCTGGTCTGAGTAAATCGGGTCTAGGTCAAGGTATTCTACTAGCCCTCGGTCTAAAGCATTAGCTAGCGGCATTTGATTTATTTCCCCGGTAGCCAGAGCCTGGGAAATATGCCTTTCTATTTCAGCAGTAACCTCATCTGGGGCGCTGGAGGCGTATTCAGATTTATACTTGAGGCCGTTCCACCTGGCTGTATTATGGCTGGCGGTTATAATGATAGCACCGCCTGCCTGTTTGGCTAGAATGCCAAAGCTTACCACCGGGGTAGGGGTAACTTTAGGGCAGAGATATACCTTTATTCCATTGCCAGCGATTACTTCAGCGGCGGCAGAAGCAAATTCCTCAGAGGCAAAGCGAGTATCATAACCTACAATTAGCCCCCGGTGAGCTAATCTCGCCTGTTTAAAGTAACTGGATACCCCTTGAGCGCACGCCCGCACATTATCAAAGGTGAAGTCCTGGGCGATAATCCCTCGCCAGCCATCAGTGCCAAACTTAATGGGGTTATTTTTCAACCCTATCCCCTTTATCCTTCACCTATGAAGGATTTATCCCTTTCCCCTTGATAAGGGGAAGGGGAAGGAATATTTTTAAAGGGCAAGCCCCTTCAAATTACCCATATTTACTGCTTACCCAGCGCCTCAGCCTTGAGAACTTCGGCTTTGTCGGTTTTTTCCCAGGGGAGGTCAAGGTCATCCCGTCCGAAGTGCCCATAGGCAGCGGTCGGTCTATAGATGGGACGGCGAAGGTCAAAGTTACGAATAATGGCTCCAAGCCTAAGGTCAAAGTGCTTATTAATCAGGTTTTTAATAAGTTCATTATCAACCTTAGCTGTCCCAAAGGTTTCAATAGAGATGGAGAGTGGGTAAGCAACACCAATAACATACGAGATTTGAAGCTCTATACGCTCGGCTAGCCCAGCAGCCACAATATTCTTGGCTATATAGCGAGCCGCATAGGCGGCTGAGCGGTCAACCTTGGTTGGGTCTTTACCCGAGAAAGCACCGCCGCCATGCCGGGCAATACCACCATAGGTATCAACCAGAATCTTACGCCCGGTAAAGCCAGTATCAGATACCGGTCCGCCAATTACAAATCGACCAGTAGCATTAACATAAAACTTGGTTCCATCATCTATCAGTGAGGCAGGAATGATTGTCCTGATTACTTGCTCAATGATATCCCGTTCAATTTCATCATGGCTAACATCAGGGTCATGCTGGGCTCCAATTACTACACTATCTATTCGTTGTGGAATACCGTTCCGATATTCCACAGTTACCTGCGATTTTCCATCAGGACGAAGATAGGATATGATATTATCCTTTCTCATCTGAGCCAACCGTCGGCATAGCTTATGTGCCAGGGAAATAGGCAGGGGCATAAGCTCATCAGTCTCATTACAGGCAAAGCCAACCATCATTCCCTGGTCACCAGCACCAATTTTATTCAAGTCATCAGCAGATGAGCTTGACTTAACCTCCAGTGATTTATCTACTCCCATAGCAATATCACTGGATTGTTCATTAATAGAGACCATTACCCCGCACGACTGATAATCAAAGCCATATTCAGGATAAGTATAGCCTACATCACGAACCACTCCTCTAACTATCTGAGGAATTTCAATATAGCAATCGGTGGTAATCTCACCCAGAACAATTACTAATCCAGTAGTCGTTGCTACCTCACAGGCAACCCTGGCATAGGGGTCTCTATCCAGAATGGTGTCTAGAATAGCGTCTGATATTTGGTCACACAGCTTATCCGGGTGCCCTTCGGTAACTGACTCTGAGGTAAGCATATATTTGGGCGAGCTAGCAAAGCTATTAGTCATTTCCCCTCCTTTTCTATGTCCCTTCTTCCCAACTGGTCAGGTATTCCCTTTGCTCCTGGGTTAAACGGTCAATATCAATGCCCATAGAGCTTAGTTTTAACTGTGCCACCTGCTTATCAATTTCTTCGGGCACAGGGTAAACCTTAGTCTCAAGATGTCCCCTATTTTTTGCCATATACTCCAGACACAGAGCCTGGTTTGCAAAGCTCATATCCATAACACTAGCTGGGTGTCCTTCAGCGGCCGCCAGGTTAATCAGTCTTCCCTCGCCCAGTAAGTAAAGGTGATAACCATTACTCAGGGTATACTCATCAACGAAGGGTCGTATGCGCCGTTTACTATGAGCCAGACTTTCCAAAGCCGGGATATTAATCTCAACATTGAAGTGTCCGCTATTGGCTAGAATGGCTCCATCCTTCATTACTTGAAAATGAGCCTTATCAATAACACTTTTATCCCCGGCAATAGTAATGAAAATATCGCCTATCTTAGCAGCTTCTATTAATGGCATAACCCCATAGCCATCCATAACCGCCTCCAGGGCACGGACTGGCTCTACTTCGGTTATAATCACTTGAGAGCCCAACCCATCGGCTCTTAGGGCTATACCATGCCCACACCAGCCATAACCACAAATCACTACCTTTTTCCCTGCCCACAGTATATTAGTGGCTCGGGTGATACCATCAATAGTGCTTTGTCCGGTGCCATAGCGATTATCAAATAGATACTTGGTCTGAGCATCATTGACCGCAATTAGAGGATACTTGAGTTTCCCTGCCCTCTCCAGGCTGCGTAGCCTTATAACTCCTGTGGTGGTTTCCTCAGTGCCACCTATGACATTGTTAATTAGGTTGCTCCGCTTGGTGTGAAGAGTAGTAACCAGGTCAGCACCGTCATCTACAGTGAGCTGGGGTTTATTGTCTAGAGCAGTATCAATGTGCTTATAGTAGGTTTTTTCATCCTCTCCTTTAATTGCGTTAGTAGGAATGCCATATTCCACCAAGGCAGCCGCCACATCATCCTGGGTGCTGAGAGGATTAGAGGCACATGAAATGACATCGGCGCCCCCCTCCTTGAGAGTTAGTGCCAGGTTTGCTGTTTCGGTGGTAATGTGGAGGCAAGCTGATATTCGGATGTCCTTCAGTGGCTTCTCGGAGGCAAATCTCTCCCTGATTAGCCTCATTACTGGCATCTCCCGGTAAGCCCATTCTATCCGCTGCTTACCCCCTTCAGCCAGTGTCGGGTCTTTAATGTCATAGTTTTTAGTTAATGTCATTAGCTACTCCTTGATAATTTATACCAATATAAATGTTCAAACACGACCTCCTTCTATCGACTGAACTGCTCAGCAACCCAGTCGGGTATATCAAGTGTGCCCAGAAGAATTGGTTTTTGATGACAATCACTACCTCCGGTCATAATCAGACCGTGCTTTCTGGCGAACCCAAGGTAGTGGGCAGTAGTATTGGCATCGTGTCTTGAATGCCAGCACTCAACACCATCAATGTAGTCTAGCATATATTCTTCAATAATCCTCGTCTGTTCCTCCAAATCATGCGTTATAGCTATTAAAGATGTACCATTTGGGTCATTGGGGTGGGCATGTACCAACCTACCACCGGCATTTCTAATTAATCTTGACGCTTCAGCCAGTGGCAGTGGGTATTTCGGCACATTGCACTTAACCAGATACTTATCAAATGCCTCTTGCTTATCCCTGACAATGCCCTTTTCTATCAGGTAGTTGGCTATATGAGGTCGACCGAAGGCGCCATCAACACTATCCTGAATATTCTTGATGTCTTTCTCGGTAAATCTCGTGATATTCTCTTTATCAAACTCCACATTCAATTTGTCTAAAACTTCAAGTGCCCTCGCTTCTCTACGCTCTCTTATCAACAGGAGTTTATCTTTTAGCTCTTTATTGTTGAAATCGTACTGATATCCCAGAAAGTCTAATGAAATGGGCTTGTCATGATACGGGAATGTCACATTCAATTCTACCCCAGTAATGTAGGCTATGCCATGTTCTCGGGCAAGAGCGATTGCTCTCTCCTGGCAGTCTATACAGTCGTGGTCAGTGGTCGACATAAAGTTTATATTTCTCTTTTTTGCTTCCTTGAAGACTTCCTCAATAGACAAATTACCATCGGAACAGGTCTTGGTATGGATATGTAAATCTATTTTCATTTCTATCTCCTTAACAGCTCACTTTTTACCCTCTGCCATTCTAAGGATTTACTCCTTACCCCTCTGTCATTATAACGATTTACTCTTTACCCTTCTACCATTTTAACTGTTTACCCTTCACCCCCTGTCATTCTGAGCGAAGCGAAGAATCTGAGATTCTTCATTCCACTTTGTTCCATTCAGAATGACATTTGTTGCCTTAAGACTTTTCTTCAGCATTTAGTTCAGGGTTCAGGGCGACAAAGGGGTATAAACCAGTGCCTATTTCTTTTCCATACCAATAATATACCACTCTTCAGGTTGGTCGTGCTGGGTATCAACTGTCAAGTGGATGATACTAAGGTCCGGATATGCTTCCTTCAAGTCATTTGAATCCACTTCCTCAAACTTCTTTTTATTGTTGAGGTAGGCTTGCCCGGTCAGTGCATTTGATACATAATCCTCTTTAGTCCGTTCTAGTATCCGTCTAATTGAAACCTCTTGCGGACAGTCCGTTTGAAGAATGACGAACGACAGATTATGTTTAGCCGCTATGGCAGCAGCTTGTCTTCTTAATGATTGGGTAACGAAAGTGGCGTCCAGTATTACACCATTACCCTTGGTTGAAATCTCATCTGCCTGCCGGAACATCTCCTCATAGACCATTACTCTTTTATCCATATTTGAGGCTACTTTCTCATCAAATATATCCTCGTTCTTCAGTACCTCCAGCCTAATCAGGTCGCTACGAAGAAGCGGATAGCCCTTAATCCTGGCTACTTCCACAGTCGTCTCCGTCTTCCAGGTGCCGGGAAGACCACAGGCAATGAGCAAAAAAACAGACCCCAACTCGGTTTCCATAAATTTAATAAACGGCTCTTTCAATTTATTACCTCACCTCTTAGCTTTAGAGACAGCCAGCACCTGGTGCCCCTTACATTCTATCACATAAAAAAGACCTGTTCTCTCAACAATTTCTCTTGTTCTTGACAACTTTGTACGCCCGTGTTCTATAAAAATGTACCCTTTCTGCTTCAGTATCCGGTGTATTTCCTGGAATAGTTGATTGTAATCCTTAATAAGGGGGAGGGTATCGATTAAGAGAACTAGGTCAACGCTTGAATCTTGAATCCCTGTATCATAGGAGTCGACCAGAATCGCCTCAATGTTAGTTAATGACTCTTGAGCTGCTTTCTCCTTTATCGTCTTGATAGCTAGGGGGTGGATATCCACAGCAAAGACTTTGCCTTTAATCCCCACCAACTTGGCTACCGGTAATGTATATCTGCCCGGTCCGCATCCATAATCAACAACCGTCGTTACCTCTTCTAACGGAATTTTCTTTAAATCTTGTTTGGTGTTATGGATACGGTCGTAGGCTCTATATAACCACGTCATAAGCTTAAACGCAAAATCGGTCTGTGGTTTGAGTTTTTTATTATCGGTCATTGTTTATCCTTTTTATGTTATATATTAGATTCGGCAAGTTCAAAATAGCTCCTGGCGATAGCTAAAGTCCTTGTCTTTTCCTCTTGCGAAATATGAGGGTCATCAAGCTTGAAGCCCTCTACTTTCCCCCGCACATAAGCCCGGTAACACTTATAGAAACTAAGTAGCTGGAGTAGCTCATTATCCTTACTCTCATCTACATAGGCATTAACGAAGCTGTGGGATAGGTCAGCCCACCCGTAATGGTCTAAATCCATAGCCAGGAAGGCAACCTCTGAGGCGACATCACAATATCTAAACCTATCATTAAATTCTATACAATCATAGATGCAGATGTCATTAGTGAAACAAATGTGGGCAGCGTGCAGGTCGCCGTGGCAATCCCTTATCCTGCCATCGGCTATCCGCTTACAAAATAGATGGGCATTTTTCTCAACAAAGCTATTAGTGTAATCCTTAATATGCTGATACTGCTCTGGGGACAAGGTATTACCAATGTATTTCTCAGTTTGGGTAAAGTTCTCCTCAGTATTCTGGGTGATAGTATCAAGGTCACCAAAGGCGCTAATATAGGCATTGGTCTCTGCCTTTTGGTGGAACTCCACCAGTTTTTGCGCCACACTAGTTACCATTTCTAGCGACACCTGGTTGCTAGCCAGTAACACATTCATCATAGCTCCCTCAGGGAGACGGCGCATTTTTACCGCATACTCTAAAACCTTATCCTGACCATCTATGTAAATATTATCCTTCTCACGAGTTATAGGCACTACACCAATATAAACATCAGGGCAGAGACGACGATTAAGTTCAACCTCACGCTGGCAATAGAACTGACGCTTTTCCAGAGTGGTATAGTCAAGGTAGCCCAGATTTACCGGCTTCTTCACCTTATATACATAGCTATCGGTCAGGAAAACAAATGACATCTGGGTCTGCACCATCTCTACCTGCTGCGGAGCTTCAGGATAAGCCTCAGGTTTTAGCAGTACTTGAACCAGCTCTGGTAGCTGTGACATCATCTCTCATCTCCTTCAACTTTTATTGGCATTTTGGGCAAAAACTAACCCCTTTTATATCAGTATCGGCTAAACTGTTGGAAAAACTAACACACTTAACATCATGACAGTGACTCAGGTGGTAGGTATGTCCCAACTCATGGACTGCTTCTTTAATAGCTCTGTCTTGAAATAACCCTTCGTCCTTCGGTAAGTCATAGCCCTCCTGCCGCAGTCGAAATAAGGAAATAATAGCCACCCCAGAGCTAATATCAGCCTCACCAAAAATAAAGTTTAACCCCGGTGCATATAAATCTACTTCAACTATACCCAGGCATCTGTCCCCCGGCTCCATACTGAAGCTGAGCAGGGTAGCCAGTAGCTGTGGTGCCAGATATTGCTTTCTCTTTGCCTCATTCCCTATCTACATCAGTGGCTTTTAGCCAGCGCAGTAATTCCCCCAATACCTGGTGGTAGTTGGCTCTGGTTACGGTTATCAAATTTACTTGAGGCTGACGCTTGATAGCATCTACCCATGGGTTGGAGTTGAGCATAATGGTTCCTAGAACCCTCTTCCCACTATCAATTATCTGTAAAACTGCTTCCCTGAAGTTAGCTGAAAATAGCTCCATCTTCCCGATTTCATCAATGATTATTAAATCACATTGCCCGGCTGCCTTGTGGAGGGCAGAAACACCTACCCGGTCTAGACTCTCAATATCTACCCCATACCTACTTACCCGATAGGGGCTGTGCATATCTATATGAGCTAGTATGGCATCTTGGCCATCCAGAGTAACTAGCTTGAAGCCCTGTCTTACCCCCTGACCTCGTATTTCATCGGTATAAAACCCCCCAGCTTTGCCTTTCACTTCGTCTAAAGCCTGCATGATAAGACTGGTTTTCCCTGTCCCCGGTTTACCAGTGAGCAGATAAACCTGCTTCATAAGCTTGTACCTATTTATTTAGCTGGAGTTATTTCAGCCTTTCTCTTTTCTTCTAGCTTCTTTCTTTTGCTCCGATGATTTAAAGCAGCTACCCTTTTCCGTTTGTCCATCGTTCTTGCTTATGAATAGCAGTTGCAGAGCCTGACTCGGCTAATCAGCGCACTTGCTTTCCGGCGTCAGGTCCTGGCGACCTAACAAAGATTGAATCCACCTTCACAATAACCGCACTCTTGGCATTAAGTTGAGGCATCATGCTTTGCACCATTTTGACGCTGTCGTCAAAAACCTTGCCTGAAGTTTCAATCCTGGCATCACCTTTGAACTCGTATCCCTTTAGGCTCTCCATATCCCAGACCGAGACTGCCACTCTTGGGTTCGCTTTTATGTTCTCTATTGTCTTCTTCATAAAGACTTCCACCAATAGAATCTCATCTTCAGAGAGCACCTTACCGAAGGCAACAGGAACTACATGAGGGTCGCCATCTTTGGTAGCCGTGGCTACGGCAAACCCCCTCGTCTTTGCTATAACCTCCTTCATCTCTTCTGTTATTTTTGCCATATTTACCTCCTTCAGAAAATTTATGCCCTGCAACTACCTGCTACCAATAATATAGCCTAAATTAGCTTTTCTTGCCATTTCTGGCTTTATATACTTCTACAAACTTGGCAAACGAGCGGTCAAAGGTCTTCTCCACCTCTTGGGGGAAGACACAAGCCGGAAGCTCATCAAATTCCAGGTGATAAGCAATACAGTCACAACACTTGCCTTTTCTGGAACAGGGCTCGTATGTGCAGGGGCACTTGGCTTTATTGACTTCAATCTGACATTCCATTGCAATCCTCTCCTTACTCTGAAGTGTTAAGTCGAGGGCATTTTAGACAGGGAAAGGGTTCAAACTCAATTATATGTAGCGTTTTCTTATCCTTATAGACAGCCCAGCTAATAGCTCTAGGGCTTGGGCGGCTGCCTCTTCGGTAGAAAGTGATGCCAGCCCGCAGCTAGGAGTAAGCAGCCCCTGCTGCAACAGCTGTTTGAAGGGGATACCATTTCTCGTGAAGGGTGCCATTGCTTCATCCAGGCGGTCTTTGAGACTGGCTACCGATTCCTTGGCCAGTAGGTCTTCACTATTAGGGACAATACCCCAGGCGATGGTGCCCTTCCTATCCAGAAATTCTTTTATTTCAGAGGGATAAAGGCTTAATGACTGAGCGTAATTATAAGCATCAAAACTCAGGATGTCAGCACTGGTGCCCAGCAGAACAGACCAGTCAGTATTACCGCAGCAGTGAACTCCTTTCAGTCCACTAATACCCCCAAACACCTCTTCCATCAGGTTGATAACCCTTTCCCGCGACAGTGAAACATAGGCCGAGCCGAAGGAAACCATATATGGCTCATCAACAAAGATAATGGTATTTTTAGATATTTGACTTAAAGCCTCTTCCTGCCAGGCTGCCTTTAGTCGCAGCAATTTGGCTAGGGCATCAGCAAGAGTATCATCATAGAGTATAGCCCGGCGGTTATCATCAGTAACAGTTAATCCCCAGCTAATGGGTCCGGTTACCTGTCCTTTAACAGCCAATGGTGCCACATTCTGCAGGGATAGAAAGCTGTGGAGACCAGCGGCATAATCAGAGCTAATGGGATATTTGTTAATATCATTCCCAAGATAGGCAGCATAGAGCTGCTCCAGCGGTTTATCCAGGTCCTGGCAGCGGTCTATATATATGCTATCCTCCTTGACTACCACACCGGGAAAGCCCTGGCTAAACTGGACATACATATTTTCCAAAAAAGAGCGTTTGGGTAGCTGGGGCCAGGCAGGGATTTCTTTGAGATAGTGTGTGACTTGGGAACAAGCTTTCGATGGGTCGGTATTAGGCATGCTGCCAACAATAGTGGCTAGACAACCAAATTCTATATAAGGCATAAACTCCTTAGCTATCTCCTTTAGGTAGATACTTACCTACTAATAAGTTTAACTTTTCCCTCTGCTCATAAGGTATTAGCTCTGGGGCAGTAACAATAGCTGACTTCAGTGCTGTAACGCAGCCGCAATGGCGCTCTTCAGGCATTCTGGTAACTGACAGCTTGATAATTTTCTTAGCGGTATCAATGCTCTGGTACAGAATATTGAGAATAACATCTACTGTAATTGGCTGGCTCCGCGCCATCCAGCTATCATAGTCAGTAACACACCCAATAATAGCATAACAGATTTCGGCCTCTCGTGCCAGCTTGGCTTCAGGCAGTGCTGTCATCCCAATAATATCTGCTCCCCACGAGCGGTAAAGTCGTGATTCAGCTCGGGTGGAGAAGGCAGGACCTTCCATAGCAATATAGGTGCCCTTGGGATGGGCATCAACTCCCACCTCTATAGCTGCCTCAAATACAATCTGACTCAGCACCGGACAGAAAGGCTCGGCAAATGGGATATGGGCGACAATACCTTCACCAAAGAAAGAGTTAACCCGGTTCCGGGTGCGGTCAATTATTTGGTCAGGGATAACCAAATCTCCTGGCTTAATCTCTTCTTTGAAACTACCTGCCGAGTTAATGGCAATAATATATTCCACTCCCAGCCCCTTTAATGCATAGATATTAGCCCTTGACGGAACCTCGGTAGGCGAGATGCGATGTCCCTTGCCGTGCCTGGGTAAAAAGGCAATCCCTACCCCCTCCAGCTTACCGATGACAATAGCATCACTCGGCTTACCGAACGGGGTATCTATATTAACCTCTTCAATATCGGTCAACCCCTCAATATCATACAGCCCGGTCCCGCCAATAATCCCGATTCTAGCTTGTGGCATTAACAGACCTCCTCAAGTGACAATTATTTCAATATACGGGGACATCATCCAAACTTGATTGAAGAACGTCTCTGTCTAGCTTATACATTTTTGTAACTGACTTAACCAGTTCAAAGAGCCATCTCGGACTCGTGGGTGCTAAGTATATTTTATCTATCAATACACTTAAATCTACTTTAACATATACCCCATCATCGAATGGAGGGGTAGACCAGCCGATTTCACCATTCTTTTTATAACGGTATTTCTGAATTATTGCTCTTAATTCTTGTTCATTTTCAAAGCTCTTTCTTTTGTGAAGAAAAGGATAAAAGCTGTTTCCTTCTGGCATCCATTCCGTTTCATAATCAATATATTTTACTTTACCAATAAAGATATTTTCATTTTCATCCTTCAGACAATCCTTTAACCCTTTGAAGGTTGAGCGTAGTGCGATACCATCGTCACTTTTAAGGTATAGTTTCCACATTGCAGCAGATTCATATTCATTTAGGTGCCAGCAATTAATAGCGGTAAATCTTATATGGAGTTTACTAAACTCACTAAAGGTTTTTAATACGTTCGCTGGTATCTTATCTTTATACACCTCAGGTCTCAGCCTTACATTAGCTTTTGAATATGAGCCTTCAAATGGGTCACCCAGTTTGTCAGCCCTAGAGAAGAAAAGAGCCGATTTATCTAGCAAGCTTACAAACTTGTTAAAATCCATGTATCTCCATATTTTGGCGTTTTCGTCCTCTGGTTTTTCAAAAACAGGGTGATCTTTATACATTGCTAGCCTCTCTCATTCCTCAGCAAATACCCTTCAGCCTCTCCACATACGGCTCTTTTATTATACCATTCTCGGTGATGATGGCGGTGATGTAGAGGTGGGGGGTGACATCAAAGGCGGGGTTAGCAGCTTGGGTACCTTCTGGGGCAATTCTTACCCCCTGAATATGAGTTACCTCTTCTGGGCTTCGCTGCTCAATAGGGATTTCGTCCCCTGATACAAGAGAGAGGTCAATGGTGGTGGTGGGGGCAGCCACATAGA
The DNA here is from genome assembly GCA_011170285.1 of Dehalococcoidia bacterium. Classification (GTDB taxonomy): domain Bacteria; phylum Chloroflexota; class Dehalococcoidia; order Dehalococcoidales; family W498; genus W498. Next base: position 99,614 of record DUEE01000001.1, on the reverse strand, counting down.
ACGGAATGCCATTCTCCATAGCCAAAACTGCTAGGGTATAGGTTCCAATCTTATTAGCGGTATCACCATTGGCAGCTATCCTATCGGCACCAACAATGACGGAGTCAATTTCCCCCCGACTGATAAAGTATCCCGCCATTGAGTCGGTGATAAGGGTGAACGGTATATTAGCCTTCTTTAGCTCCCAGGTGGTAAGCCGTGCCCCCTGAAGCAAAGGGCGGGTCTCAGTGGCAAAGACCTTTATATTCTTGCCTTGCTCTTTTGCCTGCCTGATTACTCCCAGGGCAGTGCCGTAGCCAGCGGTGGCTAAAGTGCCGGTATTACAGTGGGTCAGGATAGCAAAATTATCCCCTATTAACTCAGCGCCAAGCTCGCTGAGCTTTCTGGTTGCTTCTTGCTCCTCAGAGTGTATCTTAACCGCTTCATTAACTAGTGCATCTTTAATTTGGTCTACATCTTTGCCAACCTCGGCTACTTTTTGCATTCGGTCAATAGCCCGGAAAAGGTTTTTGGCAGTAGGTCTGGTCGAGGCAATGGTATAGCTGATGCCTTGCAGTTTCTCTAAAAATTCGTCCCTAGCCACAGATTCAATTTTGAGAGCGCCTAGAGCTACTGCATAAGCCCCAAGTATTCCAATGGCTGGAGCTCCCCTGATTTTCAATTCTACGATGGCTGAGGCTATGCTCCGATGGTCGCCAAGCTCTAAATATACCTCCTCTCGAGGAAGCCTGGTCTGATCGAGGATTTTTACCCGGTTACCAAGCCATTCAATAGCTTTCAGCTTCTCATACTCCTTCTAAATAGAATGACGCCGATGGCAAAGATGCCTACTGCCCAGCCAACTAAAAACAAGAGGTCTCCGCTTATTGCCTCCAGCCCAACTCCCCGGATAAGAACACCTCTGGAGGCATCAATGGCATGGGCGAAGGGAAAAGCGTAGGCAATATTTCTGATGTATGATGGCATTATTTCTAAAGAGAACCAGCAACCGGAAAGTATCGCCAGGGGCATAGCAAAAATCCAGCACAGGGGTTCAGCCTGGTTTTCAGTCTTGGTAAGCGAGGCAACAACCATACCGATGCCGATGCTGCACAGACCGGCGAGAAAGAAAATGAGAAATGCCAGCCAGAGGCTGCCCACTATATCCATTCCGAATCCCCAGGCAGCGGCTATGAAGATTATTATCTGAACAATAGCGATGGCAATAAGACATAAGGAATACCCTGATATGAAGTCCACAGGTCTGGCTGGGGTAGTCAGCAAGCGGGAGAGCATCCCCTTCTCCTTGTCATGAATCATAATTCGGGCTGAGGTTGGTATCAGTATCAAAAGACCAAAGATGATTATCCCTGGGGCTATGAAATCAATATAGGTTATCTCGGTCTCTATGTGGATAGGATTGGAATCAATGGTTATCGGTATCTCGATATTGGCGAAAGACCGAGTAACTGCATTTATCATAGAAATGATTTGTTCTGATACCATAATGTCGCTTTCATCATAGGTTATATTCAGGGTGATATTGGCTTCATCACCCTGCCCGCTCTGGATTACCTGCTGACCAAAACCCTGCGGGATGACAATATAGGCTTTTAAATCGCCGAACTTGAGGTCTTTCATAGCTTTAGTGGCGTCATCATATGTAGAAACCTCAAACGCATCCACTTCTGCCAGTGCTTCATTAACAAAGACTTGTGAAACTTGAGTATGGTCATTATCTATGATGCCTATAGGGAAATTGGGGGTAGCCTCACCACCAACAACTACCCCGAAAAGGAGCATAAATAACAAGGGGAAGGCTAAGAGGAAGCCCAATGCCAGCGGGTCTCTATAGGTCTCCTTAAGGTTTCTACTGGCTAATTCTAAGAACCTCATTCTCTCAATTCCTTCCCGGTTATGTGAAGGAAGACATCGTCCAGTGTTGGCTCTTTGATATAAGCGGAACGGACTACAGCCCCAGACGAGTGCAGTAGGTCAACGATTTCTTTGAAGTCCAGCCGCTTATCAGTAATTATCATAGTGCCATTGGTTACTTCCACCTCATCATATTTGCTTCGCATTTCACTTATTACTCTCTGGGTAAGATTCCAGGCATAAATAATCATAGTATGCTTTTCCAACACACTTATTTTGAGTTCAGTGCTGGTACCTAGAGCAACAATCTTTCCCTTATCCATAATGCCTATCCTGTCAGCAAGGAAATCTGCCTCATCCATATAGTGGGTAGTGAGCAGAATAGTCGTTTCCCTCTTTAGCCGGACAATATATTCCCATATTGCTCTCCTGGCTTGAGGGTCAAGACCAAGAGTAGGTTCATCCAGGAATAGAACCTCAGGTTTATGAATCAGTGCCATCATTATGTTAAGTCTTCGCTTCATACCACCGGAGAACTTTCTCGCCTGGTCTTTAGCCCTATCACCAAGACCCATTGTCTCCAGCAACTGTTGTGACCTGATTTTAAGTTCCCCGGCCTTTATACTATGAATCTTGCCTATTAGAGCTAGATTTTCCCAGCAATTAAGGTGCTCAGAGATAACCGTTTCTTGGGGCGAGACACCAATGATTTCCTTAATCTTAAATGGCTGGCGGTTGATATCGTAGCCCATAACGGTAGCCGTGCCGCCGGTGGGTTTAAGCAAACAGCACAGCATATTGATGGTAGTGGTCTTTCCCGCCCCGTTAGGACCAAGGAGAGCAAATAGCTCTCCTTTTTTAATGTTGAGGTCAATGCCATCCACTGCTACCAAGCCATTAAATATCTTGGTCATGTTAGAGGTCTGGATAGCAAGGTCGCTGCTTACTTTAACCGACTCTGCCCTATCTGAAGGCATCTCTATTTCCCTTCTTTCAAACAGAATAAGCTTTGGATTAGATCTATGCTACCACACACTACTTCCGCTTACCAAGCCTAGGAAGAAACATTGGGGTAAACTGGTTTTATTACAATCTTTAGCTTATTTCTGGTTGTGGCTACTCAGTATATAAATTCAGCATATCTATCGCTTAAGCCTATTTTTTCTTTTCAACGCCGGTTAAACTAAATGTAGCCTAGCTTGAGCTAGTCGTCAAGAGCAAAGCATTTGTTTGACATAGTAGGCGAGCCAATGTAAAATTTTTTGATATGGTTAATGTTTCATCGGGTATAGACAGGCTAAGAAGTAACATCGGGGTGGAGTGGGAGCCGGTGGTATATAAGATTGAGAAGGGGATGATACAGCGGTTTGTCCAGGCTATTGATGACCCCAATCCCTTATGGCAAAATGAGGAGCACGCCAGTAAAAGCAGATATGGTGGCATTGTTGCTCCCCCAACCTTTATATTGACCATAGGCTTTGAAGAGATTCAGCAGCAGATATTAGCCTCAATACCTTCTGGAACTATACTTCATGGTGACACTACGCTTGAGTGTTATCAGCCCATCAAACCGGGAGATGTGATAACCGCCACCACCAAAATAACTAATATACGTCAGCGGCAAGGTGAGAAGGGTAAAACGGCGTTTATCAGCTTTGAAATAACCTATATGAACCAGAAGCAAGAGCTGGTAGCCAATTGCCGCCAAATGGTTGTCAGCTACTAAAAGGAGAGGGTATGAGTGAGCAACTCTATTATGAAGATATAGTAGTGGGTAGTGAAATCACCCTCTTGGTCAAGCAGCCTACAACTCGTCAGTTGGTAATGTGGGCTGGGGCATCTGGTGATTATTATCCCATCCACTATGATAAGGATTTTGCTCAGAGTAAGGGATTACCTGGTGTTATCGTTCACGGTCAACTGATAGGTTGTTTCCTGGGTCAGCTAATAACTGATTGGATGGGAGAGCAAGGCAGTCTCAGGAAATTAACTTGTAGTTACAAGAGGGTGAACTTTCCCGGTGAGGCTCTTATCTGTAAGGGAAAAGTAAATAAGAAGTATGTTGAAGATAGCCAGCACTATCTAGAGTGTAACCTCTGGGTAGAGAATGCAAAGGGAGAAAAGACTATATCAGGTAAGGCTCTGGTTACTTTGCCGGCTAGAGGCTGAAGCCGTTTTAAATTCCCATTTACCCTTTTTTCCCCACTGGTTACGGCGTATCTCCATAAGCACAAAACTATACCCATCCTTATTCAGGTACCCGTATGGTATAAACCCGCATTTTTGGAAGCATTTTTGTGCTCTCTGGTTTGAGTCCAATGTCTTCAGATAGACTCGGTTGAGTTTTGTCTCACGGAAAATATGGCTGAGTAAGCTAACTAGGGCATCACTACCATAACCCTTATCCCAGTAGTCACGATTACCAATCATAATGCCTAGTTCGGCTTCACCTTTAGTCTCATTAATACCATAATACACGCAGTTACCAATGTGCTTGCCGTCCAGGGTATCTATAGCGAATTGGCATCTAATTAGAGAAGAGTAATGCAGTTTAATAGGGTAATCTAATAGATATTGAATCAAAGAAGTATCTAGCAGTGGGGTAGCATCAAGCTGAGCTAACTCAGGGTCGGTCTGCCAGGTGTAGTCATCTCGAGCATCAGCCAACCTCTTTTCACGAAGTATAACTTTACTGCCGGTAAGCATACATCCCCTTAAAATTTCAAGCTTTAAAAGAGAAGAGAGCTCCCACTGTCTTTGTCTCCTCTAGGGCTTGCTCTGCTGCCTCCTGGATTACCTCACTAGGATTACTTCGGCACTCCTCTAAGCATTCTCTAGCCTCACTACCACCTATCTTGCCTATCGCCTGGATAGCAGCCAGTTGGACATTAGTATCTGGGTCGCTTATAAGCTCTATGAGATAAGGGATAGCTTCTTCCTCCCCCAACTCACCACATGCCCCAGCTGCCTCATAGCGTATTTCAGCATCAGCATTAGCTAGCTCCTTTAGTAGTATAAGTAACCAGGAACGGTTGCAGCTCTTACCCATAGCATAAACAGCACTAGCTCTAAGTTGAGCATTATGACTTTGATAGGCTTCCATAACAACCTTCTTCACCCGGGGTAAGCTTAACGGGGAAACCGCCTCCAGTGCCCGGCGCCTGACATCTATAGGCTTGCTTTTATCACCAATCACACTAAGCAACGCCTCCTCAAGCTTGGACCTGTGACAGGGGCGTAGCTTTTTATGCTCGGCTAATATAGTAAACTTACCCAGTGCTGTAGCTGCTGCCACTCGGACCTTATTCGAGATATCATATTTTAGTAAATTAATTAAGGGGTTAATTAGAGATGACTCTTCATTTTCCCATAGACCTTCAATAGCCTTGCTCCGCACCTCATCATCCTGGTCTTTCAGGCAATTCTCGAGGATGCTATCAAAGTTGATCTCAAAATTATCCTCAGCCAACTCGACCAGCCGATAGATGATTTGCTGTCGCCGTTTTAACTCAATAGACATCCACACCTGGCTCAGAAACACCACCCCTTCCGAGCTCAGGTTTGAAAGTTCGGTTAGCCTTACTCTGGATAACGGCTTGTCACTGTTAGCCAGGTCAGCAATGAGCTCCTCAATGGATAATGACATATTGGTCTCCATGGTTCTATTCCTCTTCTTCCTCATCCTCTTCCCCCTTTTCCCAGATAGGCTCGGTAAAGTAGTCTATATACTCTCCCATAGCCTCAGCGGCTACTTGCCTCATTTTTTCCTTTGTCTCCTTAGCCATCTGAGCTAACTCTCCTATATCAATTTCAATATCTAGTATTTTACTCAGAATGTTTACTATAGCCAGAGCAGCCATTGGGTTCTGTATTCGAGTGGTATACATAGGTACCTCACCTAGCAAGCAGATACCCTCAATATCCCTCTCTTTGGCTACGCCCATTAATAGTCCATTCAAGCCTGAGATACGAAGGTTGCCCCTTTGCACCAAGTCATACCTTATCAAATCCTCAGTCAGATGTTGACTGGTAGCTACCCCCCAGACTCTGGGCTGCTCGGTGTGGTGGATGCGGGTCAAAGCGGCAGCACAAGTATACACCCTCTTAACATGAAACCTTAGTCCCACATCAAGGACACAATTTGCCATCTCATAGCTCTTAGCAGCTGGTTGGTCTTCACCGATGAATAATATTACATCACTTCCCCCGCCCTCGTTTTTCCAGTAGTAGAACCTACTCATTGGGAACTGTGGTGCTTCTACTACATTGTCTTTAACCACTACCCCAATTGGGTTAAAGAAATAAGAGGCATCAATCTCTCCTAACTCCTTGAAGTCTAGCTTTCTTTTTAAATATGTAGCTACTATGATTGACACATTGCCCACACCAGGCCAGGCAACCAGCATATTCGGCGAATTAAGCTCGGGACTGGTGTAAAATTTAACCAAATCTTTCATTTTATTTGCCTCTCTTTGTTGCTAAGGCTGTTTAGTTGTTATTGTGAGGCACAAGGTGCCCACGCAACCTCTAAGACGGGATTGCCACATCCTTCCACCGAAGGACTCGCAATGACATCGACTGTCACCCTGAACGGAGTGAAGGGTCTAGATTCTTCGCTTCCCTTTCGCTACACTCATGGCTTCGGCTCATCGCAATGACAGTTTGAGCTACCAAACCGTCTCTTAATAATTATAGTCAACCCCATCCCCTTTATCCTTCACCTGTGAAGGACTTATCCCCTTCCCCTTGCTAAGGGGAAGGGGAAGATTATTTCTTTAGAGGGGCGAAGCCCCTCTAAAACTCCCAAAAAGAATGATTCACAAACATACCTACTTCTGGTCTGGCGGCGGAAGCTGACAAATATTACGAAGCTCCTCAAGATGGATACTCCCTATCTAAAAATATCTACAAAAATCTCATCTAAACGGTCGTCAATATTTCCGTAATGCTCTGTAGCCGGTATGTTTAAATTCTTAAGGATAGTAAAGAATCTCTTATAACCGTCCGCATTTCTTAGTTCGACCCATTCAACGCCTAGACTACTCAATTGCGTTTTATTCGTAGGGCCCAGTTTATCGGCAACAAAAACTTTGCTTCCCCTTGCTATAATTGCATCTGCACTTTCGGGATTACCTTTACCCATAAGTTTAACCTCACATTTATGCCCTTCATTAATCAATGGGCTAAAAAGGTAAAAATCTACCTCTCTTTCAAAACCGATAGCTGGGTCGACTTCTTTATCTAGGATTTTAGTTCTATAGTATTTATCAGTAACACCAAACAATTTGCACAAAGTCAACATTAAAGATTTCTCAACCCGTTTTCCCGCGGTACTCCACAGCCCGCCTCGCAATGCTGCTCTCTTTACGGCTAGCGTATTAATAACTATCAGACTCTCGTTAAGATCCAAATCAACACTTACCTTCCCAAGTCTTATTGTTAAGGTAATAGTCATATCATTTCCGCTTTCAACTAGGCTATTTATAGCATTGTAAAGTGTTTCATAATGCTCGGCTGATGCTTCTAATACAATTTCTCTTGACACAGAATTATACATATTTTGTATTGTCTTCATATTCAAACCCGAGTTTATTGCAATATCGGTTGTAGGTAATTCGGGATTTAGCAGTTCTTTCTCATACCAATCAATAGTAACATCTTGGCTTTTTAACTTGGCATCAACAACCTTCCTGAAAAAATCAATTGCGTATTGGAGAAATTCAGCATCAATAAGAGTCACAACTTCGATTCGATAATCCTGCCCTTTGATAAGCTTGATAATAATATTCTTAACTACTGTTTCTGTTAATGTCATCTATTTTCTCCTTTGGCTAGCTTCCGAAATTCTTCAATATGCAAGATATGCGATTCTGTCTTATCGAATAACGATTTATTGCCGATTTCTTGTCTTATTCTTTCAATGTATTTCCGCTCCTTTTCAGTTAAGAAAAAATACCTGTCTAAATCTATTGCGGCCTTTCCTAAAGTACCGCTTCCAGCAAAAGGATCAAAAATTAAATCTCCCTTATAAGAATAAAGTTTAATGACTCTATTACATAATTCTTTTGGGAAAACTGCACTATGCACTTTATCGAACACAGGGTCAATTGCCCACACATTGGAAGTTTCGTATTCTTCTAAAACCTTACTTTGCTTAACTGTGTCCCAATCATATTGTCTCATAGCCCAATCTATAAGTTTATCCGTTTTTTTTCTATATACCATCACATATTCGGTTACGGGATTAGGTTTATAAGCCAAAGGCTTCCTGTGTTGCAAGAAACCGGCATTGCGATTTTTAACAGTTTCTTCAGGTTTTACCCAAACTATATCATCAATAAACTCCCATCCCATTTGGATTAAATGAGGATGAATGTCAAAAGGAATAGGATAACGCTTGCTTGAATGCTGCCTGCTAAATCTTGGAATAATAATCGGGGAAGTATTAAGCAAGAAAAAGCGCCCTTCTTTTGTAATTCTATGAACTTCTTTAAACACATCTGCTAAGAATTCAACATATTCGCCATAACTTTGATAAATTGAATAATCTCTCGCATTGTAGTATGGGGGTGATGTAAATGTTAAGTGTACTGACTCATCTGGAACATACTTTAAAATCCCTATTACATCGCCATAAACAACAACATTTTTCATAAAACCAGGGGATTCTCTGTGTTTTTCCTTTGAAATTGATAGACTTTTATTGTAGAAGAACTCCTTTTGAATGACAGATTGTATCATTTCGTTTGGGTGAGTCATTAACTTTTTGAGCGCTCCCTGAACTGTTGGATTTGATCTAAAAACTAACAATGCGCGGATAGCTTGCAGCAGAACTTTGGGGTCTGAGTCACTCAACATTTCCAATAAAAATGGAATTGCTTTATATGAGTGCATTCTACCAATAGTTGAAACAGCCTCTCGCCTTATTTGTGAATTCTGGTCTTCCCTAGCAAATCCATAAACCGTTTTTAGATAATAGTCGTTGCTTAATTTACCTATATTCTTTACAGCGAGGAGTCTTATCCGATCATCTTTGTTCTGAAGTAAAGATATGAAGCACTCCCCATTAAAACCAGAAGGTAAGCGACCAAGATGTTCCAACAAGAATAGAATTTTACCGTTATCTTTCTGTTCTCGTAATAGCTTGTATAACTCCCCCCGATTTTTTATTTTTAGTTCATTTATGTGTTCTGTTGTTATCATCGTATGGCAAGTCCTTATTTTAGTCTACTTATAGCTTCAATAACGTATTATCACTTACTCGCTATTGCCACGCTGGGGAAGTAGATGTGGGGGGTTTGTAGAAAGCCACCTACCCACTTGGCATCGCTGCCAATGGCTGTAATCTGGTTGAGAAGCTGGTAGACATTCCCTGAAACCATAGTATCTTTAACCCTGCCTACTATTTTACCACTTTCTACTTTATAACCTAAAAGAACATTGCCACTGAAATCACCACCTAAGATGTTGCCTTGCTCCGCCCCCATAAGCTGCTCAATAATTAGTCCTTCCTTTATATCGTTTACCATCTCGTCAAAGGTAGTATTGCCCGGGGCAATAATAAAAGCGCTGGGTGAGGGTGATGGTAAGCCACCACGATTCCTACTACCGTTTCCAGTGCTTCGTGTGCGGGCAAGGGCTGCCGTCTGAAGGTCATAAATAAAATTAGCTACTATGCCTTGTTCAATGAGTGGGGTACGCTGGCTGGGCACACCCTCATCATCAGAGGGACGGCTTTCCGGGCGGTAATCTATAGTGGGGTCATCCCACAACCTTAGCTTTTGGTCAAAAACTGGCTGACCAAGCCTATTACCTATCGGTGAAGCTCCCTCCATAACGGTCTTGCCATTAAAAGCCACCATTAAGGGTAGGATTAAGGCACTAGCTATCCCATTAGGGGTAAAGATAACCGGTAGTGGCTGGCTTGGCACCGAGGCTTGGTTTTTGGCTAATTCAAGCTGCTGTATTACCGTCTCAGCTACTGCCTTAGACCCTGATATGGGATGGCAAGAGCTTTCACTTTCACCGACGAATAACATATCTGTGTCACGAATCAAGCTCCCTTCAATACTCAGGCTAAAAGTGCTTATTCCATAATTTACCTGCCCACCACGAGAATTTATAATACGGACTGAGGTAACACTCTTGTGCACTCCAGCCTCACATACAATTTCTGGAGTATGCTCCCTGACTATTGTTATGAGTTCTTCCCCAAGCCTGACCATTTCTTCTAAGGATACCGACTCTATATTAGGGTCAAAGACCTCAATTCGGGGATAGGAGGTCGGAGGAGGAAAGTCAAACTTAGACGGCGTACCGAACTGGGCTGTTTCCACGGCATTATTAACCAGCCTTTGGATATCGCCTAGTTCTGTAGTAGCTGAATAGCCAATTTTGCCTTGTTTAATAATACGCAGAGCCAGGCTGCGGCTCTGCTTACTCTGAATATGCTTCAGGCGATTGGCTTCAAATTGAACAGGTATCTCCTCCGAGGAAACCATAAAGACCTCGGCTTCCTCAGCTACTTTTTTAGCTTGAGCCAGGATATTCTCCATACTACCCGCCTCCGACCAAGCAATGACGAATTCGGATATGAGGGCTGCCATTAGAAACAGGTAGCGGCACCTGCCCTCCCTTGCCACAGCCACCACCCTGGTTCATCTCCAGGTCATTACCAATTGTATCTATATTTTTCAGAGTTGCAAACACATTGCCGGTAAGCACTACCGGTCGTATTGCTTCAGCGACCTTGCCGTTGCGAATCATATAGGCTTCACCAGCAGAGAAGGTAAACATCTCCATACTGGTCGTGCCACCATACCAGTTCTTGGCATATACCCCTTCCTTAATGTCACCTATTATATCCTCAAAAGAGACTGACCCTGGCTCAATATAGGTGTTGGTCATGCGGACTATAGGTGGGTAGCGGTAATTAATGGCTCTGGCATTACCAGTAGGCTTTTCCCCCATCTTGGCGGCAGTTTCCCTGGAATGAAGCCTGCCGACTAACTTGCCCTCTCTAATAAGGTAGGTTTTAGTGGCTGGCACCCCTTCATCGTCATACTTATAGCTGCCTCGCAGTCCCGGTACAGCTGCACCATCAACAATATTAAGCTCAGTACTGCCAAATTTCTTACCTAGAACCATAATTTCCCGCAAACGGTCATTTTCATAAACAAAATCAGACTCTGACAGATGACCAAAGGCTTCATGGGTAAATACTCCAGCCAGAACCGGGTCCAATACCACAGTATATTCTCCTCCCTTTACCTGTGGTGCTGATAATAGCTCCACGGCATTATGTGACATCTGCTCTACCTGGTGGTGGAGACCCTGTATCAAGCTAAAATCACCGCTACTACCCAGGCTCAACCCTGCCTGTTGCACCTCACTGCCATCTATGGCTATAGCCGTTAGGCGCAGAGTAATATCCATCCTTTCCTGCTCTATATAGCTACCTAGTGAATTAGCAAAGATGAGCTTTCTATGGCTATCACCGTAGCCGATAATAGATGTCTGGAGCTTTGGGGTATGCCAGATAATATCATTATACTCATCAAGTATCTTTTTCTTCTCAGCTAAGGGAATATTCACCGGATTTCTATTTATCTCACTGGGCACAATGTCAACTACTGGTTCTACTGAAGCCAATTTGCTTTCTTCATTACCTACAAATTGGGCCTGCTTCACTGCCATCTCTACTTTAGCTGGCAGCTCATCCAGATTATTAAAGCTGACAAAGCCCCAGCCACCTCTTACCATAGCTCGCACATTTCCCCCACTAGCCGTTGCTTTACCAATAGACTCTAAATCCCTTCCCCTGTAGGTAATGCGGCTGGTCTGGCTCTGCTCAAGGTGAGCCTCTATATAATCAGCATCATATCCTTTAATTACCTCAGCTAGCTGGTGTCCAATAGCTTCAATATGATTCATAACCACTTAGTTTAACGATACACCAGGCTGGTTGTCAATTTAAAATAAACTATCTTGTAAAGCACATTGATGAATTTTACCTTCTATACTATAATAAGACTACATTCAACATAAATAATAAGTATTGTATGTTGACAGGATGTTGGGACTGTGATATATTTAGTATACCCTAATTACTTGTTAGCACCTTAACAATTGGATAGCGGAAGGAAGGTTCAAGCGAAGTAAATTTTATTTGGAGAGTTTGATCCCGGCTCAGGATAAACGCTGGCGGCGTGCCTTATGCATGCAAGTCGAACGTCTCGCCTATGGCGAGTAGTGGCGAACGGGTGAGTAACACGTAAGTAATCTGCCCTTAAGTAGGGGATAACTCTAAGAAATTGGAGCTAATACCTTATGTGGTGATGGAGGTAAAGCTTCATCACTAAAGCCTTAGGGCGCTTAAGGATGAGCTTGTGTCCGATTAGCTAGTTGGTAGGGTAACGGCTTACCAAGGCGACGATCGGTAGCTGGTTTGAGAGGATGTCCAGCCACACTGGGATTGAGATACGGCCCAGACTCCTACGGGAGGCAGCAGCAAGGAATATTGTGCAATGGGCGGAAGCCTGACACAGCGACGTCGCGTGGGGGATGAAGGCCTTCGGGTTGTAAACCCCTTTTCTCAGGGAAGAATAATGACGGTACCTGAGGAATAAGCCTCGGCTAACTACGTGCCAGCAGCCGCGGTAATACGTAGGAGGCTAGCGTTATCCGGATTTACTGGGCGTAAAGAGGGCGTAGGCGGCTTTTCAAGTCGGATGTAAAATCTCCCGGCTTAACTGGGAGAGATAATCCGATACTGTTGGGCTAGAGGGCAGCAGAGGGAGGTGGAATTCCCGGTGTAGTGGTGAAATGCATAGATATCGGGAGGAACACCAGTGGCGAAGGCGACCTCCTGGGCTGCTTCTGACGCTGAGGCCCGAAAGCGTGGGGAGCGAACAGAATTAGATACTCTGGTAGTCCACGCTGTAAACGATGGACACTAGGTATGGGGAGTATCGACCCTCTCTGTGCCGAAGCTAACGCATTAAGTGTCCCGCCTGGGGACTACGGCCGCAAGGCTAAAACTCAAAGGAATTGACGGGGGCCCGCACAAGCAGCGGAGCGTGTGGTTTAATTCGATGCAACGCGAAGAACCTTACCAAGGCTTGACATGTTGGAAGTAGCAACCCGAAAGGGAAGCCACCTGTTGAGTCAGGAGCCATCACAGGTGCTGCATGGCTGTCGTCAGCTCGTGCCGTGAGGTGTTGGGTTAAGTCCCGCAACGAGCGCAACCCTTGTTGTCAGTTATCTTCTCTGGTGAGACTGCCCCGCAAGACGGGGAGGAAGGTGAGGATGACGTCAAGTCAGCATGGCCCTTATGCCTTGGGCTACACACACGCTACAATGGATGGTACAGAGGGTAGCAATGGAGCGATCCTGAGCCAATCCCATAAAGCCATCCTCAGTTCGGATTGCAGGCTGAAACTCGCCTGCATGAAGTTGGAGTTGCTAGTAACCGTAGGTCAGCACACTACGGTGAATACGTTCTCGGGCCTTGTACACACCGCCCGTCACGTCATGAAAGTTGGCAACACCTGAAGTCGATGGGCTAACCCCGACTTGTCGGGGAGGTAGTCGCCTAGGGTGGGGTCGATGATTGGGACGAAGTCGTAACAAGGTAGCCGTAGCAGAAGCTGCGGCTGGATCACCTCCTTTCTAGGGAGAGAATTGGTGTGTAACCTATCTCCTAGGTCGGTCATCCTTCAAGAGAAGGATGTATTCCCTTCCTTCCGCTATCCAAGAGTTAAGGTGTTTTTCTATATATTAGTATCTCCTCTTAAACAATGGGGACTTAGGGATATATCCATGAAACAAGTTGTTAAATTGAGTGGCTTTATCCTGATTGCGGTGGGCACCATCGGGCTTCTATTGAACGAATTTGTCTGGGAGCACTCCTCAACCCGCACCATTATATTTGCCGTGGTGGAATTCGTGGGGCTGGTCAACCTGGCTTTTACCCATTGGGGTATGAAACAAAAGACATAAATGATGGGAGTTTAGCAAGTAAGATAACCTGTCAACTCCTACCAAGCAGAACCTCTGTAAGTGCTTCTTGATTTTTCAAGTATCTTAACGTAAAATTAGATGCAACTGGTCGTGGGCCATTAGCTCAGTTGGTTAGAGCGCAGTCCTGATAAGACTGAGGTCTCTGGTTCGAGTCCAGAATGGCCCACCATAGCAGTAACCTCTAGGCTCCCCACCTGATAGCCTAGCACTGTTTAAGTTATTCATTTGTAGACTCACTGACTCTTTTGCTGAGTATTCCTCTCTGTGCCACCGTTTCCTACTAGAAGACTGGCTCTTCCATTATAATGTGTGAAATGCCAGGTAAGAGAGAGATGAAGGACCTGGGAGCATAACCTTGAAGAAGAGCAAGCTGCGCGGCTTTTTGTCACGCACAACCATAGATAACCGGTAAGCAGACAAAGGAGAGAGCTGGTTAAAACCCTCTCCACTTCACACTATCACTGAAATGAAAAGAAGCGGTTATCTTGAAGTTCCGCTTGCTATCTGCTAGATCTCATGATGGCGATGATAGTCGGGCCTTTATCGGATTGAATCGTTACTGTAGCTGTATCCTGTTCTTGATTCTTGGTGTAGTAAGAGTAGTCTCCTTCTATTTCCATCTTCATCTGCATATACTCCTGCCAGCCCATGGTGGGCATTTGGGACTGATAAAAGGCAATTACCATACTCTCGCTATCTCCGGTTTGGTAGCAACGCCACTCCGTTCTTGACCATCCCTCTACTGAGAAGCTCTGCTCAGCTACCAGCTCCGCTACGGGGTAAATAGGTATGTCATCCCAGGTGAAGACGCCACCAGACGGTGGAGTTATATCGTCATTAGAGGGAGGAGTTGTATCGTCATCAGAGGGAGGAGTTGTATCGTCATCAGACGGAGGAGTTACCGAGAGGGTATATAGCTGGTTGGACACTTGAGAGCGAGAAGTCGGTTTTACTGACACATAATAGGTCTCTCCCGCATTAGCATCGATGGTCAGGCTGACCGATTCTCCCACACCAGCGCTGTAATCCGAGGCAACTCCCTGGTTGGAGGTAGTGCTTATTCTCATGTCAGGCTCAACATTAGCCGGCACATCTGTCAGGTGCACGGTAAGTAGCACACTGCCCAACGAATCAGGCACGGTGAATACATACCAATCAGAGGGGCCGGAGACACGCTCCCAGAAATATCCATGCGCCGAGCCAGAGGTGAAGTCCCACACTGTGGCTTGGTCAAAGTTGTCATCTGGCTCGTTGGGGTCGGGAATAATTGTCATCTCGAGGGTATATAGCTGGTCGGATATTTGAGAGGGTGAACTCGCAGTCACCAGTACGAAGTATGCTTCCCCGACATTGGCATCGAAGGTCAGGCTGACCGATTCTCCGGCACCAGCGCTGTAATCCGAGGCAACTCCCTGGTTCGAGGAAGTGCTTATTCTAAGGTCAGGCTTAACATTGGCTGGCACATCTGTCAGGTGCAAGGTGTAAAGGCCCGACTGAAGGGTAACAAACTGGAAGCGATCGTCGTCAAAACGCACATCTAACTTCCCGTGCATGAGCTTGCTGATGTCCCATTGGTTCGCTGTACTAAGGTCATCATTGGGCTCATTCTCCAGCTCACCGGCTTCCTGTAGTTCGGAGGTGGTGACGAAATCAATTTTAAGGTTGTAGTCTCCAAAGCCTTCACAACGGTGCACCGTGATATAATATCTACCCCTGCTAGGTCTGGTTAGCTCACAGGTCTCATCTGCGCTACCAGCACTGCTAGATTCATAGTCGTAACTATCTATTGCAGGCACTCGCCCTTTACTGAGATAGAGGTCGAAATTAGCATTATTATCTAGTATCTCTAGGTGCACTCTCAACTGCTCCAGGTTGGACGGCACAAACAGGCTGTAGAAGTCATCAGGCTTGCCCAAGGACAGGTTTCCCTGGTAATCTCCTTCCCCAATTTCCGGAATTTCGGATTCAGCCACGAACTCAACCGAAAGGCTGTAATTACCCGAGCCTTGCTTGCGGTCCACCATGACATAATAATCACCTTCTGTCGGGAATGCGACCTCACAGGTCTCATCCATGTTCCCGATATTGCAAGAGCGACTGTAAAAAATAGTCTCTGTAGGCATTCGCCCTCGTTCGAGATAGAGGTCGAAATTGGCATTAGCGGGTATTTCCCCCAGGCGAACTCTCAGCAGCGACACCTCGGCTGGCACATACAGGTGATACATATCATACGGCTCGCTATCAGAGAGGCTTCCCTGGTGGCTCCCTTCCCCAATATTCTCAAGTTGGGATGAACGGAGGAACTCAACTGTAAGCGTGTAGTTTCCAGAGCCTGGGTTGGGATTCACCCTAATATAATAGGTGCCCCCTAGAGGGCTTGGGAGCTCACAGGTCTCATCAATGCCAGCACCATCATAAGGAGGACATAAGTAACCCCCACCCCAAACTCTAGGCTCGTAACCTCTAGCCATGTAGAGGTCGAAATCGGCATTGGAGGGTACATCCAATGTCACTCTTAGCTGCACTAAGCCGGTAGGCACCTCTAGTTGATACATATCATACGGCTCATTATCAGCTAGGCTTCCCTGGTGGACACCTTCCCCGATGTTCTGAACCTGAATAGGAGGTGGTCCTCCATCGCCCCCTGGGGGTCCACCTCCATCCCCCTCAGAAGGAGGTTCAGTCAGGTTGCAGGTATAACTCACGGTATTATCATTGATGTCCTTGTCATGGAAAAGCCGAGCTTCCACTTCGACCGTGTAATCGCCTATTAGAAAGTGGGCAGATGGCCCTTCGGTGGCAAACACATAGGTGTCACGATCCACCTCTTTATTTAAAACAGTGCACAAACCTTTACATTCGTGATTCGTAACAGTATACTCACTGTTGTAGGCATTCCAAGGCGTGACCGTATCGGTTTTATCCGTTTTATTGTGCACCCACGTATAGCCTGAAAGCCCGTTGTCTTTTTTGATGGTGATGGAGTCGCCATCGCTTTTCAGAGCGATGTAGCCTTGGTCGGGACTACTATCAATTCCGTGGTCGTTCTTCGTGAAGCCCGTCAGGTCTATCAGACCACCCCAAGTCAGGTCATGGGAAAGCGACGATGGGCGGTCGAAAGACGCCAAGAACTTGCACCGGGGGTTATCGCATCCGTAACTGCTAATACAATCATCCAATCCATGCCAGATTATCCAATTGGGGTAACTGAGGCTGGTAACATACCAATTCTCGAGTAGTAACTTCTGCCCCTCGCCGTAACTAAGGTAAAAGTATGTGTTGAAATCGCGGCTGTAGGCAGTGGGCTCGTACTCTGATAAGACCTCCATGTGGTGGTTATCCACTGTGATAGCGGTATAGCCTTCGCCGGGTGTATCGAGACTCATATGCACATTGGGGGCATAGCGGCAATTATTTCCATCACAGTCACCCGAGCATAAATATTTTTGAGCACTGAGCAGTTGCCAGCACGACAGTGTGGGCGCGCCAGGGGCTTGGACCGCCGATGCCGCTAGGCTCAGAAGCACGCCAGCAGTATTTTCCCAGGCAGAATCATCACACCCAGTCATGGTGTAGACTGTATCAAACCATGCATTATACACCCCAAAACTACCCCAGCCGAGGAAACACTGGTGGGCAAGGCAGTTACAGACACACACATTGTGAATGCAGTGGGGTTCGGCCTCCTCTGCTGCCTCAACCGGTGAAGGTCCCAGAACACCCCAGGACGGCTGGTCACCCGGGTCAACTCCTGCCCTTTGTGGAGTACTGGGACTAACAAAAAGCAGTGAAACCAGAAACAAAACAATAAGAAGGAGGGGTAGGCTCTTTTTGAGAAAAGTTTTACTCGACATGTAATTCCTCTTTTTGGCGCCTCTTATCAAGCGCAGCTCTATATCGATTCTGTATCGCTACCTCGCCAGACTTTTTTAATTTTACCTGTTTGGGGATTAATATCAACGCCACAGTATTCAGCAGTCAATTTATAGAAAAATATATAGCTCCAGACAAGCTCCTCCGATTCATCATCCCAGCTAAGTATAGCTCCTGGTTCTCTAATTTTCTCCGCCTTAAACTGAGCTGATAAAGCTGAGATAGAATTTTGCACCACCACATCGCTGTCCACAACCTTTGCTGGGATGGGAGTATCTCCGTAAGCAATTCTATAATCTCTTAGCTCTTCTTCACTGCCTTCCGTCCAAATTTCCTGTTCAATTACTTCCCCTATTGGGTCGATTCTCAAATCAAGACGGTAAAGCTCATCGGAAGGGCTTAAAAAAACGAGAAACCAGTAAGCAGGAATTCCCTTTTTATCAATATCACAGCCGTTGGCTACAACAAGATAGGCATCTTGATGCCACTCTTGTGCCTCCGTGAGGGCTTGCTTCCACAGCGTCCTGAAGGTATATTCCGGGAGAGAGCCGCCTTCAGTGAAGGATTTGCCATCGGCAATATCACTGACGGTCGGTATAGGGACACCATTAACTTGCGTTTCGTGAGTAGCTCCGGGTCCACAAGCTGCCAAAGAGAGAATGAAGAGCGATATTATCAGCAAAAGCCGTAATTTGCCTCTTCCCATAACAAACACCTCTTATCTAGCTTGTGAAAGGACAAGCGAATTCCGGTTAACAACCATATATACCAATCCAGAATTCGTCTAATCTGCTATTTCCTTGGGGAGCATATGTTTATTCTATCACGAGTTACAGCAATATACAATGAGAGTAAAGCTTCCCTAATCTATGAGTCTAAATTTGGGAGGTTCACAATCTGGGTGCGTCTACAGACTTGGCTGTCATTGAGAGGTACAAAATGCCTAAGCAATCTTGAAGAAATGTGGAATTCATTGCTTGTGGTCTTGGCTTCTGCTGCTTCTTATATCATATTTTTTACAATCATGGTTAATCCGGTATCGGCATAACTCGCTCGGGCGCTCGATTAACCCATGATTTAACGAAAGCATTTGTGGAGATGTAGCTTAGCAATGGAAAACTAATCATCTTCGTGTTATGCATTAGTATTGTTCTTATAAAATGATAGCTTCCTTCAAACTTCCAGGCAGTTTTTCCATATAAATAGCAATACCTGTAATAGGGCTACTTTCCCTCTAGCAATTCAGCAATCTCTGCCTTTCCCTTCTTAATGTACTCGGCCTGCTGAGGGTCAAGAATCTCCAGCAGCGCTAAAAATTCTCCTACATGCTCTTTTTCATCGTCCCGAGCATGGGCTAGCACTTTCTTGGCCCGCTCATCGTCAGTAGCGTCAAAATGAGCTTGGTAGAGAGCCACTGCATCCAGCTCAGCGGCTATATTTTGCCTAATAGCCCTAGCTAGTTCCTCGGCGGTCATTTTTCGGGTCACCATAGTTCCAAAAGGATTACTGAAGTCCACTTTTCGCCTCCTTTATTTATTGATGCAAAATTTTCAGATGGATTTCCACAAGCCGTGGATGCTGCAATACTCTCTGGCTGATACCTTTTGGGGTCTAATCTCAAACTCTGCTTCTGGCTTATCCCCTGGCTTAAGGAACTTCCGGTAAATATCGCCGTCGGCAATTATTTCAACCCACTCTATGTAGTGTTTTTCCTCCATAGGATGCGCTGTGCTACCAACCTGGACTGTTATTCCTCTATCAGTTGTTTCTACCACAGGCACATGCTTTTCT
Source organism: Dehalococcoidia bacterium (assembly GCA_011170285.1). Classification (GTDB taxonomy): domain Bacteria; phylum Chloroflexota; class Dehalococcoidia; order Dehalococcoidales; family W498; genus W498. The sequence goes on along the minus strand of DUEE01000001.1, from coordinate 80,075 downwards.
AGTCCAACATCCGCTGTCTTCTCCTGTAGTAACTCTATAGGCTGCCCACAACAGACCAGTTCCCCCTTTCCAACATGCAGCACTTCAACAATATTGCCACAGACATTACACTTATAGACTTCTTTTTGTACTGTCATTATGCCACCTCCCTTTTAGTGATTTCACTTAAAAGGATTGTTTGATCCCCTCTTTTGATTCCTTCACCCGTTGAGCCACCAGTCTCTGGTCTAGATGATCTGGTCCCCCACACTCGGGAATGTAGCAGGTGACATTGGTAAAGAGACATTTGCCATGGCAACTGGGGCATACCTCAGGCGGTGTTTCAGCTTCAAGGACATAGTTACACTCACTGCATATCCAGTAGTTCATCTCTTCCTCCTTTCTTAAGGATACTGTCCCAAGACTCCTCGTTTTAAAATACCTTTAAACTCTATTCTATATTCAATCCCCTCCTCTCTTTATTTTCTCAGCAATTTTCTTTCCGAATTCCTTACTCTGTTCCAGGCTACTTTCAGTTGGCCTGCGTTTTATTTTCAATCCTGGTTCCATCACCTCCATTCCGAAGATATGCTTCATGGTATCGCCCATTATTTGGACTGATTCACCGCTCCATCCATAGGAGCCAAAGGCAGCTCCAATTTTACCATTCAGGTCTGCCTTCTCCATTTCGAAAAGGAATGTCTTCATCGATGAGATTAAATCATGATGATATGTTGGGGCACCAAGAATTACGGCAGCAACATCTGCCATGTCATCTGCCTTTGTCTCTGCCGTCCTTTTCAGCAGCACTTCAACCCCGGCTTTCTTCATACCCTCTTGGATTGCTTCGGCTATTATCCGGGTATTTCCAGTTCTGGTTTCGTAAATTATTATCGCTTGGGACATTTTAACTCCTTATGGTAAGACATTATTAAGTAAAATTATTCTCCTTATGCTTTTCGGCAATTGTAGCTGCCAGGTTATCCAGTGCCTTGAAATCGTCTTCTTTAGGAAAGCCCTTACACAGCACCGGCTCTAATATTTCCACCTTGAGGTTGGGAATCATAGCAGCAAGTTGCTCAACCGTTTTGCCTCCCCAGCCATAGGAACCGATGATGGAGACAAACTTAAGATTTGGTCTCAGGGCATTCGCCAGGATGGCAGCATAGGCAACATTTGGATGCGGACCGGCGAGAACGGTGGGCGTCCCAATAACAACTGTCGCCGCATCCACCAACGCTATCGCTAGTTTCCCGATGTCAGTTACGACGAGGTCAAATTGCTTTACCGTCACGCCTCTCCGGGACAAAGCTTCGACAAGGTATTCTACCATCTTTCGGGTGCTGCCATGCATTGAGATATATGGCAATACCACGATGTTTTTGGGCTCGTCAAATGCCCAGCTATGATAGGCTTTCAGGATGAACTCCGGTTTATCATACATAGGACCGTGGCTGGGAGCGATGATGTCAATGGCGTAGTCCTCTATTTTCTCCAAATTCTTCTGAATAGTTGTTCGGAAAGGCATCATGATTTCGGCGTAATACCTCTTGGCTGCCTCATAGACCTGCCCTTCATCGCTGACATATAAGTCAGTTGTAGCCAGGTGGGAGCCGAGGAAATCAGTGGGGAACAGTATTTTGTCTTCCCTCAGATAGGTAAGCATCGTCTCTGGCCAATGAACCCAGGGAGCATGGATGAACTCCAGAGTTCTATCTCCCAGCGAGAGAGTTTCTTTATCATTGACCGTGATGAATTTCTCTTCTGGAATCATAAGCAGGTCGATGAGCATACCTTTACATTTAGGTGTGCATACCACTTTCGCCTCGGGATACTTCTCAAGGACTTGCGGGATGGTACCGCAATGGTCCTGCTCAGCGTGATTGGCAACGAGATAGTCCAGGCTGTTAATCCCTAGCTCGCTCAGGTTATTTATCAGCACCTCCTGCATAGTAGTGTCAACGGTGTCAATAAGCGCCGTCTTCTCATTGCCCTTGATTAGATATGAGTTATAGCTCGTGCCATCGGGAAGTGGTATCAGCGAATCAAATAACCGCCGGTCCCAGTCTATAGCTCCTACACAGTAAATCCCTGGCTTTATCTCTCTTGGTTTCATTTTACTCCTCCGTTAGTAATCGAGTAGCCTTTTTTCTCCCTTGATTTTCTTTATTTCCGTGATATCCTGTGTGGCTTCCAATGTTCCCTCATATCTGCCAGCCTTATCTCTCACAGCAAAATATCTAATATATACCTTCCGCTCCCCAAGATTAATCCAAAACTCAGTTGAATCTCTCTTGCCGTTCTTAAAATCGGACAGTATCTGCTCCACCACATATACACTTTTCTGAGGATGGCACATCTGTACCTTGCGACCGATAATTGCCTTTGCCCTTGGAAAGAGCCTCTCCTTTGGCTGGCTGAAGTACCGCACGGTATCTTCTTGGTCAATAAAGGTTATATCTACGGGTAGGGTGTTAAGCATCGCCTCCAATTCCTCTTTTATCATAGAGCCGGTTTCAAAGGTTATTTCTCCTTCCTGCTCCTTGACTTCTTTAGCCAATTCTACCTTTTCGCCAATAGCCTCCTTGGGTGTGAAGTAGCAATATCCTAAATCGTCCATCGATGCTTTTATCTCCCGCCACTCTGGCTCATCGATGACTTTCAGTGCCGCCGGGAAGAGTATGTTCTCTTCCTTGTAGAAGTGGTCTGGAATGAGATGAACCAGATTCCTAAGATGTGTGAGTAACTTTTCTCTGAACTCCTCAAACCCCAGAGCCATTTTGTTCTCCAATGTCTGGCTCGCTTCCTTGATCTCCCCCCTTTGCTCACCGTGTTCTGTCCACATTATGGCTGGTGGCTGAGTCACCCCGTGTTTCTCCAAATAAGGAAAGAGGGAATTCTCCTCTCTGACCTTATGCTTCTCATATTCTCTAAGGTGCCCCAAGAGTTCTCCAATTCTTGGCAAATCGTTTCCAATTGCTTCAAAATTTCTGGCCTGTTCAACTCTGGTAAGAAAAGAACTGATTTCCTCGACAAATTCTCTCACAAGTTCATGTTCTTTCAAGAGGATGTATATTGGATGACCTGGTGGAGCTTCAATTTTCGGTTTCTCAAGCGACTCCCTGAAGACAGCAAGGTGAACATCGCAAAGCCTTCTGATTTCCTCCCTTGGCATACCCTCTTCAATGAGCTCCTCTTCCACTCTAGATATCTCTAGCGGGCCTATATCCCCCAAGACTTCCTTGAACTTTTCTTTCATTTCGTCAGGGCGCGCTCCGGCATGCAGTGCCTTGATTAAGTCTTTTAACACCCTCTTTTTGTCAGTAAATAACTCACTCATAGTCTTGCCTTCTTGCTTGCTTCTGGAAGTTTAATTTTTATTCTACTACCTTAAAATCGCTCTTGCTCACCCCGCAGACGGGACACACCCAGTCATCGGGTATTTCTTCAAATGGTGTACCCGGCTTAATACCGCCATCGGGGTCTCCTAGTTCCGGGTCATAGATATAGCCACAAACGGTACATTCGTATTTTGGCATTATAGGTTTCGCCTCCTTTTTCTCATCAATATAGCTGGCAGCCGTCTTTGGGGTGGTACCCCGCTTGACCTGGTGATAATAAGCATAGGTCATTGGCTCGCCATCTCTAAGGATATCTGCTCCCACCAGCTCTCCTATAAAGATAGTATGGGTGCCAACATCTACCTCTTGAATTACTCTAGCTTCCACATAAGCAAGGGTGTTGTCAGTAATCACTGGAGCCTGGGTCTCACCTATTTTATAGTTAATGCCCTCGAGTTTGTCTATATTCTTACCCGACTTGAAGCCAAAGTGACCGATAAAAGAGAGCGGTGTATCCTGGGAGATGACCGAGACCGCCATTACTTTGCTTTCCTTGATAAACTCATGGGTTAAATTATTCTTGTTGATGCTTACGGCAATGGTCGGCGGCTCCGAAGTTATCTGGAACACGGTGTTGGCAATTTGACCGTTGAGCTTATCCCCCTTCCTTGAACTCACTACATACAGACCATAACCTAACTTATATAAAGCTTTAAGATTCATTTTTCACCTCCGATAGTTTATTCACATAAGATCTTCTTCGCTGGCTTCCACCGCCCGCTGAAGTTCGGCACTGAGCAGTGGGGGTAATCCTTCAATGTCTACCCTGAGAAAGCCTCTAATTATGGTAGCTGTAGCCTCAGTTCGAGTTAGTCCCCGAGCCATCAGATACTCCAATTCTTCTTCAGCGATTTTGCCTACCGCAGCTTCGTGGGATAGGTCAATACCAGCCAGTGTACCTTTAAGCTCAGGTACAGCATGAATTACCCCTTTCCCCTCCAGGATTAGTCCGCGACATTCTAGATGCCCTTTGACTTCAGGGGCATTGCCTTCTATATAGCCCCGAGCGACAATGTTACCCCCGGTGGTGATGGTTCTTGATATTATCTCGGTTTTAGCACCTTTGGCATTAAGGAGGACCCTAGAGCCAACATCCATCATTGAGCCCGGGGTAGAAACCAAAATACTGTTAAACCTGACAGTAGCATTTTCGCCTACACATTTGGCTAAAGGATTGGTCTGCAGTGATTGAACTGGCTTCATAATCACGTAGTTACTTAGGAACAGCCCGTCCTGTTCAATAATAACGCCGGTGCGGGGACGCACCGCTACCACTGGATTCCAGCTATGTATCATGGTAAAGGTAACCTTAGCCCCTCTCTTTATGTAGAACTCAGAAACTCCCATATGCAATCCCGGTTCCTCTTTTGAGGCAGTGGTACATCCGGTAATAATATGGAGTTCAGAGTTTTCCTCAGCAATGATGATATTATGAACATTCTGGGCTAGTTGTACTTTTGACAAATAAAGACACGCTTGAACTGGGAAAACAGTTTTATAGCCAGGTAGAGTTCTAATGAAATAGCCGTTACTCTGGCTAAGCTCAATATGGGCGGTATATTTATCACTATCTACAGCTACTGCCCGCCACCAGTAATCTGATAGCCAGTCATATCTCTCCAGAGCCTGGCTGACTGCCATTACTTCTATGCCCTCTTGCCGGCTTGAGCTGTGGACTGGTGCGTTATCCATCTGGATAAAGGTCCCTGACCTTTGGCTTATATCATCCAGAATAACTCCCGCCTCCAGCATTTTCTCTTTGGCTTGGGCTGGGAGTTCCGACGGGTCAGCCCGGTATGGTTGTTCCTCAGTTGAGCTAATATAAGTACTCAGGTCTATGTCATTACCAAGGGCTGCTGGCTTGGCTGCGGCTGCTTTAGCTCTATCTTTATATGTCTTGGCAGATTTTATTTCAGGCATTTGGCACCTCCCTTACCAGGCATCTGATACACTCTTCATAGCCCTTTTCTTTAATGGTTTTTAAGATTTCGTGGGGGTCACCCTCGCAACCTATCCTGCCGTCATACATAACATAGCCAGTAAGGGCGTTAACGTAGTCCAGGATGTTACCGGTATGGGTGATGATAAGACCCATACATTTACGGAACCGTATTGGGCAATCTTTTTCCAGCAGCTCATTTATCAGTTCGCCTATGAGGGCTATATTTACCAGGTCAACCCCGGACTCAGGCTCATCCAGCAAGGTCAACTCTGGTTTTTGGGCTAATAGCTGCATTAACTCAGAGCGCTTTATCTCACCGCCGGAAAAGCCATAGTTTATCTCTCGATCCATAAAATCAGCTAGGTCAGCTTTCTTGGCCAGTTTACTTATAATTTCCTCACCTCCCCGCTCTTTGAGACAGGCAGAAACCATATCCCGTGTTTTTACGCCCCGAACCACCGGAGGGCGCTGGAATGAGATACCAATTCCTAAGCGAGACCGCTCATCCAGTGGTAATCCGGTTATATCCATACCCCTAAAAATGATGCTACCACTAGTTACCTGGTACTTGGGGAAACCCATCATTGCCATGAGAAGTGTGGTCTTGCCACTACCATTAGGACCGAAGAGAACATGTGTCTCGCCAGTTTTTATCGTCAAACTCACATCATGGAGGATTTCCTTGTCCTCTACGGCTACAGTCAGCTGCTTAATCTCCAGCATATTTACTCCTCCTCTATCCTTATTCTTATTCAGCCACCATCCAGAGATGGATGCTCCTTCTTAACAAACCACCCTGCCGGGTCTTTGAGGTATTGGTAGTAATCAAGCAGAATTAGGCGATGTTCCCTTTCTTCGCCAGCCAAGGACTGATAAAAATTTCTCTCGGCAGCATAGGCAGCATTTTCCCCTTGGCTTTTATAGAAATCGTAGGTCTTATTTTCCATATCCATGGCTGTTTGTATGGCATCAATCTCAGTAGCCAGAGACTTTATATCAGAGCTCATCCCCTCGGTTGCCCTGACGAATATGGTTCTCAACCTTTGGCCTCCATCAGGCTGAAAATCAGTCACTGGCCAGGCCTTTTTATTTCGTATAGTATCATATATCTCCTCAAACTTCTGCCGGTGAGTATCTTCTTCAGCAGCTAGCGCCTGCAGCAACTTCTTGCCTAGCTCATTACTACTTTCCTGGCTAGCTTTCAGATAGTATTCCTTACCATCAATTTCCATCTGAATAGCAATTTGAAGAGCTTCTAGGGTCTTATTCTGTTCAGTTACCATATTCATCCTCCACTCACCTAAAGGCAGGGAATCGGGACTGTGGGGACTACATTAGGTTACTTGCTGGCTTTCTCCTTCTTCTTAGCCGAGACTGAAATTTTCTTGGGTTTAACCTCAGCGGCTTTGGGAAGGCTAATCTCAAGGACTACGTCCTCGAAACTGGCTTCAATCTTTCCATTACCATAACTTGCCTCTTTCACTTTATTACCTAAACTAAGGTCCCGCTTCCCAACCCTTTAGTTGACATATTGACAAAGATTACACAACACATTTTATCACAAGCAAAGGATACCGCCCAACGGTTCTCTTAGTGCAGTACATCTTCTCGCCCTTAGGACTTATGGTCACCTCGAATTCCTATAGTTACCTCCTTGATAGGGATATCCTGCCAGCTAACTGCATTGCTTGTTTTTAAGTACATTCCCTAGTCCACACGCTTGAATTGGCTGCCGGGGACACCACACATGGGACAGTGCTTGGGAGCTTCCCCGGCGACAGTATAGCCGCAGACCGGGCAGACAAAGTAAGGCTCATCTTTTAGCTGCTCTCCTGCCTCAAGGTCTTTAAGTGCCTTCTGGTACAGGTCGTAATGAATCTTCTCTACCCCCATTGCATATTCAAAGTTAGTCCGAGCCTCCATAATTTTTTCCGAGGCTGCCTGCCTAGTGAAGTCGGGGTACATTTCCTTGAATTCATACTTTTCCCCACTGATGGCTGCCATCAGATTATCCTTGGTTACCCCCATGCCCCCCATAGCCTCAAGATTATTGTAAGCATGAACCCTTTTTGCCTCGGCCACAGCCCGAAATAGCCTGGCTATCTGTGGGTGACCCTCTTTCTCCGCTTTATCAGCAAAGAATAAGTATTTCTGGTTGGCCTCGCTTTCCCTGGTAAAAGCTGATTGCAAATTTTCCTGTGTGTTGCCCACTTGATACCTCCTTTGTTAAATTATCAAATTACAGGGTTTCCCATTTCATCTGGTCTGGGCTTGTTAAACCCCTGCTTGAATTATTTTCGAATATAACCCGTTTCCATATCTCATTTTCTCCTTTCTTTAGTTCATTGCCCTAAATAAGGTATCGCTTCCCAACCCTCCCGTCGGTATATTGACAAAAATTACATACCACATATCACCAAAAGCAAGAGGTGTCGCCCAACGGTTCCCTTAGTGCAGTACATCTTCTTGCCCTTGGGACTTCTGGTCCCCTCTCAACTCTTTCCACCTCTCCTCTCCCAGGCATTGTCGGGCTGAAGCGCACCAATCGATGCAAGACGGTATCCTATCACCATACACATACTCACCACATTCACTGCATTTCACCCTCATTTCGTCAGAAAATATTTCAACCTCGGCACCACAGTTCGGGCATTTGTATAGTGCCGCTCGTAGATTTCTCGGATCCTGACCGGGACATTTATTGATCATTCCTGTCACCTCCTCTAGCGAGGGATGCCTAAGTTTTAACTTCTACACCAATAGTATAACTTATTGACATCGCCGACTATGATTTGAATCATAAATAGTGGGGAGTTATTTGTAGGTGTTTGTGCCAGGGGTATAAACCGAAGTAGCGGAATGGTCTTATTGTTCTATACTCGTGGTGGCCCTTCACCTAGCAGTCCGAGTTTCTGCTCGTCGAGGATAATCACTGCACCGCGAACGGATTGAACAATTCCTCTGTCCTTCAGTTGACTCATCACCCGGATGGCTGTCTCGGTAGTGGTTCCCACCATTTCAGCGATTTCTTGGCGGGTAAACGGGAGAGTAGGACCAAGCTTTGCCGAAAGCATAAGTAGTACACTGGCAAGGCGATGCTCAACCCTCTCTCCGGCAAAGTCTCTTAAGCGGCCCTGAGCATCCCTGAGTCGTCCCCCTAAGACACTAATAATCCGGAGGGCAACCTGGGGGCGATTGGCAAGAAAAGACAGGAAATCCTTTCTCTTAATTCCTACTACATTGGTTTTAGTTACAGCCTGAGCTGAAGCAGGATAGGGCTTGTTCTCAAAGACGGCTACCTCGCCAAACATTTCACCAGGGCCGAAAAAAGATATGGTAAACTCTCTCCCTAGCGAAGAGTGTTTTAAGACCCTTACTTTACCTGCAACAACCATGTAGAACCACTCAGGAGCATCACCATCCCAGAAAACGAACTCGCCGGGCGTGAGACTACGCTCGATGGCAATGTTGGCTAGTTTACCAAGTTCGTCATCATTCAAGCTAGAGAAAATAAATGAGAGCTTTAGAACCTCAGCTTTGCCGCCATACTGCAACCCGGTAACTCTCCTTCAAAGGCAGCTTTCTGCATAGAGAATATTCCCGCGGATGAATTATAGCACAACAATTTCTGGTTTGCTCTCAATCATTTGCGCCGAGTAACACAAGCCCGCTGGCCCGTAGACTTGCGGCAGGAAATCTCGACAGCTTCAGTATATAGATATAAGATTTCGCTATCAAATGGCTTGGAGGTGGTTTGATGCAAGATGTCAAGTATATCTGTCCGGAATGTGGTTATGAAGCCAAACAGCCTGGTATATGCCCGAGCTGCCTAGTCTCATTAGTAGCTACCTGCCCAGCATGTGGCAATCCTATAGTGAGTGAGTACATTCACCCGGAAGGCTAAGCTACCAAACATTCTGTATTGGAGATTAAAGAATAACTGATAAGAAAGTGGTTATCTATTCGACGTCTACCTACCCCTACTGCAAAAGGGCAAAGGATTATATTTCCCGAAAAGGGAGCCCCTACACTGATATCAATGTGGCTCAGGATAGGGATACATCTGTCGGCAGTGAACCACACGAGAGGCTCCACTGGATAGCCATGCAGGACTAAACTCGGCTACTCCGTTTCTGAGAAGGGCTCAAATCCCTTAGACTTACTAGCTTACTTTCTCTACGATGAAGAGGAAATCCACCTTGGGGCTCTATAAAGTCTGAATAGTAATGTTCGGGATTATCGCTATGACCTCACCATCCAAGTTATTCAGGAATTGCTCTAGCCTTACCTGGTCCCTCGTCATACTGACATCTAATCGGTGAACTCGGTATTTCACGTCCCTTCTCCTACAGTGTTATTTAACATATTTGGGTTTGAGCTTAGTCCTATATTGGGGGCTTGTCAATAAATATTCTCAGGGTAGTAAGAAATAGTAGCGTAGACGTCTCAAAGAGCCTAGATTTGGAAATGAAGTCCCTTAACTGGTGATGCTATTCTTATTGATAAGCTATCGGATGCCAACAACCTTAGCATTTTTACTGAATATCAAACCTAGAAAATCGAGGGTCAAGATTTTGTCACGGGATCCTGATAAGAGACCCGATGAGTGGCGAGAGGAAACGGCTGGAGACTACTGGAGTTTTCATTGAATTGGTCTGGTGCCCAACTCTGGGCCAATAAGCGGAATTATTGGAATCAACAAATGGGGAGAGGTGCCTATTAGCTGCTCCTGTGAAAACACAGCACTTAGACTTTATGCCGCCGGATATGTGATTGATGTGCCTGAGAAGCAAATAGCCGTTGCTACTGGCGAGGGAGCCAAAGCTGCGCTTTGGGCTCACCGCTACCTTCAACGGCTGGCAGGGTAGCTTGGAATAAGGCGCTCGTTATCCCGGTTCCACCTGTAATACTAAACCTAGTTCTTTTTTCCCTCAGCTAGGTATTTCTCAGGGTTCTGGTCAAAGGCTTTCTTACAACCAGCGGCACAGAAGTAGTATTTCTCTCCCTTGTATTCGGAGGTAGCTACTGCCTTACTCTCTTCCACTTCCATCTTGCAAACCGGGTCAATTGCCATTAGCACACCTCCTTTAATTAGTCTTCAAATTTGACTGGTCTAAACCCTTTTAGACGCAGTGAGTTGGATACCACGGTGAGGGAGCTGGCGGCCATGGCTGCCGCTGCCAGAATAGGATTCAGGAAACCATAGTTACCTAAAATAAAGTGAAGTCCTGAGGGGACACTAGCATTCCCGAAGGCAAGGTATAACACCCCTGCCGCCACTGGTATAAGAGCGCTATTGTAGGCAAAAGCCCAGAAGAGGTTCTGCTTGATAGTTCTCATGGTGCGTTTGCTTAGGGATACGGCAGTTACAATTCCCCCTAAATCACCGCTAATCAGCGTAATATCTCCAGTTTCCATCGCCACGTCAGTGCCGGTGCCGATGGCGATGCCCACATCCGCTTGAGCCAGAGCCGGGGCATCATTTATCCCGTCTCCTACCATTGCCACTACCTTGCCTTCTTCCTGCAGCTTTTTAACCTCCTGAGCCTTGCGTTCCGGCAGCACCTCAGCCAAGACACGGTCAATGCCCACCTCTCGGGCAATAGCTTCAGCGGTACGCTGGTTGTCTCCGGTGAGTATCATTACCTCAATACCCATATTATGTAGCGCACCCACTGCCGCTTTGGCATTCGGCTTAAGGGTATCAGCCAGAGCGATGATGCCCACTACCTGTCTATCTATACCCAAAAACATCACTGTCCTGCCTTTTGCCCAGAGTCGTTCGGCCTCTTCCCCCAGCCCATTCCAGGAAAGGTTCTTCTCACTCATTAGCCTGAGGTTGCCTAAGATAAGCTTTTTGCCTTCCACTGAAGCCTCGACACCGTGTCCGGGGATAGCGTTAAAATCTGAAGCTGATGGTATCTTCAGCTTCCTCTTTGAGGCCGCCCTAACTATAGCCTCACCGAGTGGATGCTCTGAGCCATATTCTACGGAGGCTGCCAGCAGGAGAACCTCTTCCTGGGAAGAAGAGGGGACAGCGAAAATATCGGTTACCTTGGGTTTACCCTGGGTTAGGGTGCCTGTTTTATCCAGCAGCACAGCACTTATTTGGTGAGACCTCTCCAGTGTCTCAGCACTCCTGATAAGAACACCATGCTCGGCTCCTTTACCGGTGCCCACGATAATGGCGGTTGGCGTCGCCAGCCCCATAGCGCAGGGGCAAGCGATAATAAGTACTGCCACAAAGTTGAGAATGGCGTAGGTAAGAGACGGGGATGGTCCGGCAAAGTACCATATTATGAAGGTAATGGTGGCAATGCCAATTACTATCGGCACGAAGTAGCTGGCAACGACATCAGCCAGGCGTTGAATAGGCGCCTTGCTTCCCTGGGCTTCGTCCACCAGTCGGATAATTTGAGCCAGGGTGGTATCCTTGCCCACCCTGGTTGCCTCGAACTTGAAGCTACCTGTCTTATTAATAGAGGCACCGATAACTTCATCACCCGTCTTTTTCTCTACAGGAATACTCTCACCGGTAATCATGGACTCATCAATGATGGAATAGCCCTCACGAACAATGCCATCCACGGGTACTCGCTCTCCCGGCCGTACTATAATGAGGTCACCAACCTGAACATCTTCAATGGAAATTTCTCTTTCCTCACTGTCGCTGATAACCAGAGCTGTCTTAGGATTCAGACCGATGAGCTTCTTTATCGCCTCTGAAGTCTGTCCTCTGGCTCGTGTTTCCAAAAAGCGACCAAGCAGTATTAGAGTAATAATCATCGCTGAGGTATCAAAGTAGAGACCAGGCTCTACCTCGGTAGCAGCAAAGAGACCAGGAAAGAGAACAGCTACCATACTATAAAAGTAAGCGGCTGAGGTGCCCACAGCAATCAGCGTATTCATATCCGCAGTCTTGTGTCTTAATGCTCCCCAAGCACCCCGGTAGAATCGCCAGCCTGCCCAGAACTGCACCGGTGTCGCCAGTGCCCATAGTAGATAGGACTTCCCAGCGAATGCGGGTGCCCACATTAGAGCCATAATTGATGCGGCGAGGATAGCGGCAAAGATAAACCGATTCCTTACGCCACGCAGTTCTCGCTGGGCAGCAGTAGTGACATCTTCCAGTATCGCCGCTTCTAAGCCCAGTTCATAGCCAGCTTCCATCACTGCCCGCTGCAGGTCAACTAGCTGCATTCCTTCGGTGTATTCCACAGTGGCTTTCTCTGAAGCCAGGTTAACATTGGCTGAAACTACGCCGGGTACACTTGACAGAGCCTCCTCAACCCGGGCGACACAGGAGGCACAGGTCATCCCGGTTATGTGGATATGAGCCTTTTCTGTTTTATTAGTATTATGAGCATATTTTTCAGCCATTACATCTCCGTAACTACATCTGAACTTAAAGATTTGCCGACTTCTATTCCATTAATTCAATTGTTACCTCTTTTACATCCCAGAGGGGTCCTATCTTCGAAGAAGAGCTCAGGAACTGTCCACAATGGCCCACTACTATTGTAGCCGTTACTAGAGGCTGCCTCAATTTCTGCCTCATCCCCTATGTCGCTGGAGAATGGCATCGCCAACATTCACCCTCAGCAACCTGGCTACTATTTGACACTTAGCCCTCAGCAGGAAGAAGATGTTATCCGGCTCCTCGTCCAGCGATTCGTAGTTTCCCTGTCCCTTAGCAATTATGACATCGGCAGAATAGTAAAGTCTTAGCAGCTCAGAGGAGCACTGGGAGAGGATGGTGGCTGGAGCGTCACAACCACTGGAGACTATCCTGGCTACCCTGTCCATGCCCACGGCCATAGCATCCTCCATTGTAGCATCATTTATGATTGGTCTTTCCCTTACCACAAAGTCAATCTCCAGCTCCTTAATCTGACGAAGCTCCTCGATGAGCACACGGTCAAATACAATCTCACCAGCATTATCACCAAGGTATAAGATGTGCCGTGAGTTATTGATATTGTGGACGAACTGCTGATAGTCATTGATGACTAGTGGAGATGCCAGAGCCGTTCCCACAATATTGTTGATACCACCATAATCAAAGTTAGGAGCAAGATCTATAGAGTTACCAATTATAGCTAGCTTACATGCCGTGAGCAACGGTGCTTCCGAATTAGACACTACCTCCTTGAGACGAGGGTAAAGTGCCAATGCCTCACGGTTAGACTCAACTTTTACCTGACGGAATGGGTCACTATTCCCAGTAATCTGGTAGATAAGCTGGTAGCCCTGCTGGGCAATCTCCGGTGGTCTCAAGTCTGACGACAACTGTGGAATCATAGCGGCTACAGAATTTATCACCCGGCGGTGGATATTCTCGTCTTCAGTAGCGGCTCTGGCTGCCTCCAGAGCCTGTCGCAGTAGACAAGGTAGGCAATCAAGGTAGACTCTCAAGTTTGCTCCTCCTCGGTTTTATCATTCTTAAACACCAGGGCACCACAAGGACAGACACGAACGCACTCTCCGCATTCCTGGCACTTAGAATCGGCAAATGCCTCACCGGCAAAGGTAGTAACCACTCGCTGAAAGCCACGATAAGCAAAGCCAATAGCTCCTATACCCAGACGCTCCCGACATACCCAGACACACCGACCACAGAGAACGCATTTATTCGGGTCGTAGGTAAATACAGAACTACTATCATCTATTGGTAGTTCCCGCAGAATTCGCCTAAAGCGATTTGATTTAAGCTTAATATTAAGATGATGAGCAATTTGTTGAAGCTCGCAGGAGCCATTCTTGGCACAGTGAGCGCAGTCCACCTGTTGAGATGACATAAGCAGCTCAAAGGCAGTACGTGCCAGCCTTAACGCCTTTCCCCCTCTGGTGTCTATCACCATTCCGTCAGTTACTGTCTCTGTGCAGGCAGTAACTGGTTTCTCCTTACCCTCCACTTCAACGAAACACAGACGGCAAGCAGCCGGCGGCTGTGAATTATCCTGAAGACCACACAGGTTAGGAATATAGATACCATTACCCAGTGCCACCCAAAGGAGCTTCTCTCCCTCATTAGCGCTTATCCTCTTGCCATCAATGGTTAAAGATATTGTCTTCATACCCTTAACTTGGCACCTCGCTTGGTGGTGATAGCTTTATTACGGCATTGTATTGGGGGGGACAGGCATCAAGACAGGTGCCGCACTTCACACATTTCTCCTGGTCAATGACCTTAATTCTCTTCTTATTGGTGGTTATTGCCTCTACGGTGCAGGTCCCAACACAGGCATCACAGGAACGCTCACACTTCTCAGGGATAATATAATATGCGATAAGGTCACGACACATTAGTGCCGGGCAGCGTCCTTCCTTGATGTGAGCCTCATATTCATCTCTGAAGTAACGCAGGGTGGTTAAAACTGGATTGGGGGCTGTCTTCCCCAGACCACAGAGAGAGCCGGCTATTACATCTTCGGCTAGCTGGCTGAGCATATCAATATCGTCAATTCGTCCCCGCCCCTGGGTAATATCATTTAATATTTCCAGCATCTGCTTTGTCCCCAGGCGACAGAAGGTGCATTTGCCACAAGACTCACTCTGGGTAAACTCTAAAAAATAGCGGGCTATCTCTACCATGCAATCATCCTCATCAAGCACCACCATCCCGCCCGAGCCCATCATAGCTCCGGCATCACTAAGCGAGTCAAAATCAATAGGCAAATCCAGAGCCGACTCAGGTAAACAGCCACCAGAGGGACCTCCAATTTGAACCGCTTTGAAATGCTTACCCCCGGGGATACCACTACCAACATCAAAGATAACCTGGCGCAGGGTAGTGCCCATAGGAACCTCAGCTAGCCCGGTATTAACTACTTTGCCTGCCAGAGCAAAGACAGCAGTCCCCTTGCTTCTCTCATCGCCAATGCTGGCAAAGCATTCCGCTCCGTCATTAATTATATGGCGCACATAGGCAAATGTCTTGACATTATTGAACAGGGTTGGCTTTCCATATAGCCCTTTGACTGCGGGGTAAGGTGGGCGATAATAAGGTATGCCAGGTTTTCCCTCCAGCGAGGCAATAAGGGCAGTCTCCTCACCGCAGACAAAAGCTCCTGAGCCCTGAAATAGCCTAATGTCAAAGCTGAAGTCGCTGCCCAGGATATTCTTGCCCAGCAGGTTTAGCCTTCTTGCCTGGCGAAGAGCAATCTGGACATGCTCAACTGCTAGAGGGTACTCGGCGCGAACATAGATATAACCGTATCGGGCGCCAACAGTATAGCCAGCAATAATCATCCCCTCTATTATTGAATGGGGGTCACTCTCCAGGACTACCCTATCCATAAAGGCGCCAGGGTCACCCTCATCGCCATTACATATTACATACTTGGGCTCTCCTACGGCACGGCAACAGACCTCCCACTTTCGCCCAGTGGGAAAGCCAGCACCACCCCTACCCCTTAATCCCGATCTTTTAAGCTCCTCTATAATTTGCTCTGGCGGTATATGCAGTGCCTTGACTAGAGACGAGTAGCCACCCTTAGCAATGTAGTGGTCTATCTCTTTGGGGTCGATCTGACCACAATTCTTCAGGATAACCTTTTTTTCATACTTAGCTCGGGGAAAATCGGAGAAGCTGGGAACGAGGTCATTTTCTTCCAGGGCACCAAGGACGAATTCAAGGCACGGGTTATCACCGATGACAAATTCCTTGACTAGCCTCTCGGCTATCACCGGGTTGACACGCCCGTAGCATATAGGAGGGTATTCTGGCTTACTTATAATCACCAATGGCTCGGCATAGCAATGCCCCAAGCATCCCACCTCAATCACCGGAAAGTCTAGGTTCTGCCTCTTTAGCTCATCTCTTATTGCTTTAAGTACTTCCAGAGCCCCGGCTGCCCGACCGCAGGTAGCTGTTCCCACCATAATTACTGGTTTGCCACTATCATAGAGTGTCTGCCAGCGTAATTCAGCACGGTTTTTTATCTCCTGAAAGGCTGAAGTAATGGCTGACAGTTCAGCTACTTTCATCCCTAACTCTTCTTTTCCCGCTCAATTTCAAATGCAAGCAAGAGCCCATCTACTTTGGTGGGTTCAACCTTACCCTGCGGCTTAGCATCAACCACAGTTACTGGTGCCATAACACAACAGCCAACACAGGCGACACTATCCAGGTCAAATTCCCGGTCAGGAGTGGTCTCGCCTCGGTCAATACCTAACCTCCTCTTCCAGGCATCTAAAGTGATGTAACCACCTTTCATATGGCAGGCAGTTCCTAAGCATACTCTTATTGAGTGCTTCCCCGGGGGATTAAGCCGAAATTGATTATAAAAGGTAATTACGCTATAAACATCTATACCCGGTATACTAAGAAATTTGGCAATCTCCAGCATAGCCTCTCGTGGAAGATATCCCAGCTTGCCCTGAACCTTTTGCAGTATAGGCACAAGATTCCCTTGCTTCCTGCCAAACCTTTTTAGAATTTGCCTGGTTTTCTGTCTGACCTTAGCCTGTTCCTCAGTGGTAGTTACTTCTTTGTTGTTAATAGCCATTGCTTATGATTCCCCCCGATAGCAATCACGCCTGAGTCATTTTCACCTTATTTGCCATCAAACCCGATTCTTGGAATAAGCGTAGCCCCTTGCCTATATCGAGACCGTTGAACTCGCCTATGCTGGTATGTCGGTAGAATCCCCGGACATCTATATGCCCACCGATATCGCCAATCAAGTTTAGCAGCAATGTCGCTGAGCGATTACAGAAGACCCTTCATTTACTTAGTGACATTGCCAATATTTATTCCTATGCACGAATTGTAACCACTCCTGCCACCTCTGTCAAAAAGGACCGTCTCTCCAAACTTATTGCAACCTTCTGCTTCCAAGATTGCGGCTAGTAGTTTAAAATTAAAAAAAGCTGCAAAAAGTTCCCCTCACTGCCCTATCGTTATTGTCTTAAAGTAATATAATATGACAACAGAAATAGTAAAGGAAAAAGAAGAAACTGACGAGAAAGAAATCACTTTCAAGTCTTAAAGTTTAGAGGAAAGGCTAAAGGCAAAGGTTTATATTTCTGGCAGATATAGTGTAAAATAGGCTCAAAATCTCATATAGATGTGAGAAAGCACAAAGAACTTCGCTAGGAAAGTTAGATAGTGAGCCGCGGAGGACTCGAACCTCCAACCGGCTGATTAAGAGTCAGCTGCTCTTCCATTGAGCTAGCGGCCCACATCGCTTCAGTTTAGCAAACATTAGTTCGGCGTGCAACCGAGATTTTATCTAAGGCTATCCCTCAGATTTTGACAGCTGGTCATTGCCGCCACTGTATCTAGAAAATCCTTCAGCGAGGCACTTTGCTCTCTCAGCTCTTTCAGCTCAACTCCGATAGGACTAACCGAGGTTGGGCTATCAGCATAAGTCCCATTAAATGCAAAATAGGCTTGGTTTAGCTTTCTGATATAATAGCCCATTGAAGCTAGATACTGCCTCTTCTGTTCCATAAACTCTTCAGCCCGTTCAATTTCTCCCCGCGCTAAGTATTTGTCAACCGCCCTTCTTATTTCTCTCATCTCCTGGTTAAAGTCAAATCCTGACTCTACTCCCTGGTTCTGACTATGGCCATTTTCATACCAGGAGTAGTATTTTCCGTATACAATAGAGCCAACTTCCTTACTGACCATACTAGCTAAGGTTTCATTTATGGTAGCAATTTCATAATTTCTGGCTACACCAGTTAAGTCTAACAGGTATAGAAAGCCCAGCGGTTTGAAGACTAGATATTGATGCAGCCATTCCTCGGTAGCAGTATCAATAGTAAATCGCAGGCTGGCATCGTCAACCACAAAGCTGGGACAGGTTACACTGATACCACCAAGCTCTACCACCAACGAAGAAACGCCCAATTCATCAACATCAGCTTCAATATCTTCTATTTCCTCAAGACCAAGACTCGGTAGTAGGGTAATTTCTCTCATGCTTTCTATCCTGTCTCTAGGCGAAATCACAAGCAGATAAGGTGGTTTGTCTAGTTTGAAATTTACTGGCGGGAAGCCGATTTCTAACTTTATGTATTCATCTATAGGATTGAAGATGCCTTGTTGGGCTAGAGTCTCTCTTATCTGCCTTTCTATTATCCTCTCCACCGTATCCTGTAAAGCCGCTTTTTGCTCCTGCAACCTATTAAATTCAGCTTCAAGCGAAGTCAGGTTGCCTTGCCCATTACTGCTGTTGATGGCTTCTATTTCTAACATTATGGTTTTTATTCGCTCAACCAGTGAAAAATAATCTGCAACTAGATGGACTTCGTCATCAATCTTTTCATTTCCGCTGAAAATCCATTGATTTAACTCGTCAAATACGACCTTAGCTTCCCATTTGACAATACTGAAGCGGTATGGCTCCACGATAGATTTCAGGCAGTTATCAAAATCTTGGGTAGGAGTGCAACTTCCACCGAACAAACAAATTAATAGTAAACTCATCCAGGCAATCAATCTTACTTTCAATTTAATGCCTATAACCTCTACATAAGAACTTCGGTTTCCCTATTTCCAGTGTTATAATAACCTGATTATGACCAGATGTTAAGTATAGGGAGACAATATGAAAGACTATTACCAAAATCTTGGCATTCCTGATAACTCCAGTCAAGAAGAGATAAAGGGAGCTTTCAGAAAGCTTGCCTTTAAATATCACCCCGATACTAATCCGGGTAATGAGAAGCAATCTGAGGAGAAATTCAAGGAGATAAATGAGGCTTATGGTGTGCTTGGAGACAAGGATAAACGACAGCAATATGACTTTGCCCGAAAGGTGGGCATTGGTTATGATGCCAGATATAGAAGCTTTCAATACTCTCAGCAGGATATATTCAGGGATATCTTCTCTAATCAGGCTACGTTTGATGAACTGAGTCGAATGTTCGCTCAAGCCGGTCTTAGATTTGACCAAGATTTCCTTAACCGGGTATTTTTTGAAGGCAGCGGTTTCATATCCCAATTCTTTGCTACTGCTGACAGACCAACTTATCAGCAATACTACCCATATACTGGAGTCCCGGCTCGCAAACCGAATCTAATTGAAAGATTACTTTCCAGAATAACAATAAAGATCGGTAAGTATGCTCTGCGTAAGCTCTTCGGTGTTCAGTTTGAGCCCTTACCCAAACAGAACCTAAACTTAAATATTGAGCTCGTGATTTCTCCGGCTGAGGCTACTAGCGGGTGTGAGAAAGACATCACCTATAACAGGGGCAAACAAACAAAGAAGTTAATGGTAAAGGTACCCAAAGAGATTAAGCCGGGGACAAAAATCAGACTCAAGGGTATGGGCATAAGAGATGACAAAAAATCAGGCGACCTCTATCTACACATCAAGGTTAAGGACTAGCCCACAAAGATTGACCAATCTAGCGTCTTGTTACTGCTTTAGTTCAGAGTCACTGCTACTCAAGACCCATTGCAACTAATATGATTAAACTATAATTAAACAGTCACATGAGGCGTCTCGATGGAAAGGCTCTCCAATTTTATCTACAACAAGTCCAAACTAATTATCATAGTGGTAGCCATCTTGAATATTGTCGCTCTGGCTTCTTTCTTCCGCTTTGAAGTTGATACAGACTTCCTGAGTTTTTTTACTGCAGGAAATCCCAAGGCTGAAGAATATGATAGGCTGAATGAAAAATATCAAACTGGCGAAACTATCTCAATTCTTATGGAGCAGGATAGTTCTCTCCTAGACAAGGAGAATCTCCAGAATGTCTTTAGGCTTCAGAAAGATATCGAAGACATTGATGGTATCTATCAGGTGCAGAGCTTTATTCCCTCGGAAATCTCCGTGCAGGGCCACCTTTTCTCAGTCACGGAGGAGTTTATTGATAGACACTCTGATCTCCTAAAAGATTTTATCGAGGACGAGTATTTTCGTGCAGAGCAGTTCCTCTCCTCTGATGACAGCAAGGGTGCTATTATTGTCAATCTGGGATTGGAGGCTACGGCTGGAGAAGTAGTAGAGTCACTAGAGGAAATAGTTCTAAATGAAGAAGGATTGACCCTTTCCCTTGCCGGTAACGAAATCATTAAGGACACCGTCTGGAATTACCTCATCAGGGTAATCTTTATCCTGCCGCCTTGTGCCATTATCCTTGTATTACTGGTTTTCTACTCGGTTATCCGGAATCGTAAATTCACCATCATGGCAATGATTCCGGCAGGGTTGGGTGCCTTGTGGACCCTGGGCACAATTTTCTGGAGCGGGCAGGAATTGAATCTGGTGACAATCCTCAGTCCAATATTCGTGGTAGTGATGGGGGCTGCTGATGGACTTCACTATACCACTCATTTTATGGACAACATGGCCAGATATTCAGACCGCCGCCGGTTAACTATAGAAACCATGCGTATGGTTGGCACGCCAATATTTCTCACGACCATCACTACTATGGCAGGCTTCGCTTCCCTGACCTGGACAGGGGTGCTACCCATGAGGCAGATGGGAATATTCGTCTCTCTAGGTATTGGCTATGCGGGTATTCTGTCTCTCTTCTTTCTGCCAGCGGTACTGTCCAGAATGAATTTACCTACGAAATCACCGCGAGTTCAGGAAAGCCGTCTGACCAGACTCATTCTGGAGGGAGCCAAGCACAGGGCTCCGATCGCTGTGGCATTTCTGGTTATTGTGTTAGTTTCCGCCTTATACATACCCAGGCTGGAGGTTGTATCCAATCAGCTAATGTTTTTCAAGGAAGATTCTCCAATTAGGCAGACCTTTGATAAGGTTGAAAAGTATTTCGGCGGGGCATTACCGCTTACCACGGAGATAGTTTCTGATAGAGGCACAGACATCCTGAGAGATTATAATTTCGCAGAAGACATTTTAGATACTGAGAGGGAACTGGAGAGATTACCTGGAGTACAGAGTGCCGTCTCGCTTTTTGACATGATAGCTAGTATCAATGAGATGATAACCGGCCAAGATGATTATCCTGAAAGCCCTATAGTCGTCCAGAGACTCTTGACACAGATAGATGATGAGGACTTGGAAACCTGGGTTTCGAATGACGGCCTCAGGATGATGATTAGAACTGAGGACATTGACTCCGTGGATATAGATAGGCTGGAGGATTTTGTCGCTGAGCACCCTAACATTCGGATGCTTAGTGGCATGCCGGTACTTTTTGATGAGATGAACAAGCTAGTGGTGCAAAGTCAGATTCGGAGCCTGGGTTTAGCCCTAGTCTTGATATTTATCATGCTTTTAGTAACTATGAGAAAGCTTAGAGGGGCTCTTGTTGCCTTGATACCAATAGTCATCACTATCATTGTTATTCTGGGTATGTTGTCCATAAGTAAATTCCATCTCAATGTCCTGACTGCCAACCTGTCGGCTATCGCTATTGGAGTGGGTGTGGATTACTCCATCCATCTTATCTCTGGCATCTATTATTTCCGAAAGCGGGGCCTGGGGAAGGTGGAATCAGTTGACTCAGCTCTATCAAGTGTTTCCAGACCAATTTTGGCTAATGCCTTTGGCCTAGCTATCGGGATGTCTGCTCTCTTCTTTTCCCCCCTGAGGATACATATGCAGGCAGCGTCTGTAATGTGGGTAGCCATGGTCATTTCTTCGATGGCAGCCCTCCTCTTAATTCCTAGCTTCTACTCAAGGAGAAACGAACAAACAGAGAAGAGAGCTTAGTAAGTAATATGGTAAAGGGTCAAATAGATTATTTTTGGCTCCGCCTGCTGTCACTGAAATTCGCCGGCATAAGCAGCACGGAAAATGTTGAGCGAAAAGGCTTAACAAAAGGGTAAATTTCGTAATGAATGGATAGTGAATGTAGAATATTTCTTCTCTAGCCGCTATGTCACTCTCGCCGCAATTCCAGCTAGCTCCCATGAATATTCATAAAGGTGTAAGCCCTTACTCATAGCGATAATATCTCCGTCGCCAACCCCTATCTCACTGGACATATATTCCTTTAAAAGTTGAATGGCGGCCAGGTTTGATGGAAATCCAGCCCACAAATCCCAAGACCTGAAATAAACAATAAAGTGAAGCTTATCATCTCGAATTCTGGTATCTATTGCCCTCAGGCACGGAGGGTCTGACAGCAGTATAGACTGGCTATCACCCACCGCCATAAAAGCCTGATTGGTATTGTAGCCATCCCCCTTATACATCCTGATTACCTGTGGTATCTGGTTTTCTAGATATTGACCGTAGGTATACTGCTCCCCATCGGCTTTATGCGCCGTCATAAGGTAAGGAAGATAGCTCTCTACATATTCCATAGAGGTCGGTGGTGGCACACCCTGGGGCACATCTGGAATTAAAGGTCTTGTTCCCGGATTCCTAACCTGGACAAGGACAAAGTCAAGCTCCTTACGATACTGACCGGCATAGCTTCCCCGATCAATCCTATACTCATATCCCTGGCTCAGGGTCTTACGCAGACAGAGAAACCAAGCCTCGGAAAGGTCTCTAGCTTCAATCTTCGTAATTTCCATATGAGAGCTAATCCTTCTTCATCTCTTCCAGTTCTTTGCTTACTTCACTTAGCTCGGCTTCTAATTCCTGCTTATATTCCTCAAGCATGCGGATATACTCGTCTCGGCGAGGGAAATAGCCGCCACTTCTAAACCAGAAACCAAAAGGAGGGAAGCTAAAACCAAACCTATGCCAGTGTCTCCAGTGCTTATACATCACTTCCTCCTATTGTCTTTCTCTAAAAATGTCAAAAAATCTGTCCTGATATTCCTCAAACAGGTTCCAGCGGTCAAGCTCCGCCTTTAGTTCATTAGGTTCATACTCACCCCGAGCGACCTTGCTAAAAAGCTCTTCAATTCCTACCCTAGCATCAATGGGAACACCGCTGGTGTCCATATTTAAAAGTCCTTTCCTCCCCATTTGCCTTAGGTTATCTGGTAGAGAACTCCTAGTCATTTCATAAATAAACTTCATCAATGACACATCCCAAAACTCATCCTCACCCTTAATAATAGAGACCAGAAGGTCACCACGTTTATCTATCTCGGCATTTAGCTTATTTACCACCGATAGCAAATTATCTGACACGATATTAAGCTCTTTGGGTTCATTCTTATAAGTATAAAACAACCCAGGGGCATTACGACCATGCCTTGTGATTAGCATGTTAAAATACCTTCTGGCGTCAGCACTAAAGCCTTCAAGCCGAGACAGATAATAGGGGGTTACGATTCTCGGTCTCTCAGTAATCACCCTGCCCTCCCTAATCACCGTCTCACTAGCATCTCTTGTCAGCTCAGAGTAAACCGGTTCGGTAACCAGATAGTATTGGATGTTGGTTACGCCAAAGGTAGATAGGCTTCGCTTGGGCAGCCTTAATATCTCAGTGTGCTTAACCGCAAGTCTAATCCTCTCGTCATTAATATCCATTAGCTTCCTCATAAAATGTCAATTACTGGCTTCCCGACAAATCATTCTCCTCATCCTGGAAATATTCCATCAGTATAATCACTTTCTGCTCATCACTTTTACAACATACTTAAGCAGTTTTAGAGTCGAGTGCTACATCCAACTTTCTGCCGCCAATCTTAGTATAAATATGAGGGATAACGATAGGAAATTATGAAATTTCTTGATTGGCAATATTGAGAGGCAACAAATCAAATCACCTGCCCCTCCCATCTCTTCCGCCTTTGCTTTTATCCTCAGCGATTTATGGATACAGTTATTCCTGACAAAGGAGTAACTTTCCCTATATACTGTATATATGAAGGATGATAGTTCATCTGTCATTATAGCCTAATGGATACTTAGTAGCTCTTGCTTGTATTCATCCAAGTGTTTAAGGTATTGCAAATCTAGCTGAGCTTGCGTCTTAAGCCACTCCTCTTGGAACTGCGGATGTCTTTCTACATCTATCTTAATCTCCACTGACCCCATCTGCTGCTGAATTGCTTGATTTATATTAGCCTCAAATTTAGCCTTTAGTAATTCGTAAGCCTGTTCTCTCTGCTGCTCACCTTGCTCAACATAATGGCTAAAGATACGCCGTATCTGGCTAAAGACATTCTCTACCCCTACTTTATCAATCTTCAAGTTCTTCAAACCGTCCATTGCCTTGCTATTATTGCTTTTAGCTGAATAGTTCTTGGGTAGACTAATATTTCTGATTAGAATATCACAGGCGCCTGCCACGACATGTTTAACTATGTTTTCCTCATACTTACTCATTTCCACCACTAAATTGCAATCCTGCTTAAGGTATTTAGCCGCCAGTTTTTCCCCTTCCGGAATATACCGCCACCTTAAGCGCTCCTCCTCGGTCGCCTTGCCTAACTTTTCTACCTTTTCCATAGCTATCTCAACAGCACTCTTTATGTTAGCCATCTAAGTCCCTCAATACCACTCTTACTTATATTATACCAAATACCTAAAAAAGCTCAAAGCAATCCAACAAGGCTGTATATTAAGGATTACCTAACAACCTCACCCCCTTCAGCCGATTAGAATTCCCTCTAGAGTTTATCCCCCGTTCTTTATTAATGGGAAGGGTATAGAGTTGATAGATACTCTCTATAGTTTGTGTTTAGCATAACAAATGATATAATTGGTTTTGTATGGATAAGGATTTTGACATCGTAAACCATACTGCTGATGTTAGCATTATAGCCTATGGTACCAATATGAGTCAGGCGTTTGCTAATGCAGCTAAAGCCTTGTTCAACTTGATAACCGAGCTTGATGATGTGGAGGAAATTTTATACCGAGATATTAAGCTGACCGCCCCTGACCAAGAGAGCCTGCTGGTAAAATGGTTAAATGAGCTTATTTATCTATTTGATGTCGAGGGTATTATCTTTAAGAGGTTTAATATTACCCAATTTAACTCTACACGACTTAAGGCTAGAAGCTATGGGGAGAAGGTAGATAGTTCAAAGCATAAACTAAAAACAGGGGTCAAGGCAGCCACCTACCATATGTTAAAGGTTGATAAAGATAATGGCTGTAAGGTTCAGGTATTATTTGATATTTAACGGAGGGCAAGGATGCCAGCACCGTGGCAAGAAATACTAAACAAGATAGACGACTACC
Organism: Dehalococcoidia bacterium; assembly: GCA_011170285.1. Lineage (GTDB taxonomy): Bacteria > Chloroflexota > Dehalococcoidia > Dehalococcoidales > W498 > W498. The sequence goes on along the minus strand of DUEE01000001.1, from coordinate 54,717 downwards.
GTTGGGAAATCCCACAAAGCTATAAAGAAGGTATGCTTGTGCCTGGTCTAATCTTTGCCAGCGAGTCTATGCTCAGCCATATCTGTGAAGAGCAGGTTTTTCAACAAGTAGCTAATGTGGCTTTCCTGCCCGGTATTGTAGAGCACTCACTAGCTATGCCTGATATTCACTGGGGCTATGGCTTTCCCATAGGTGGCGTAGCTGCCACCAGAGTAAAAGATGGTGTGATATCACCTGGAGGCGTCGGCTTTGATATTAATTGCGGCGTCAGGCTTTTACGAACCAATCTCACCGAGGACGAGGTAAGACCTAAAATTGAACAGCTAGTGGCTGAGCTTTTTATCAACGTCCCTTCAGGAGTGGGGTCAGAAGGCAAGATAAGGGTGAATAAAAAGGAACTGGATGAAGTCCTGATAAAGGGTAGCCCCTGGATAATAGAAAAGGGCTATGGTGAGGCAGAGGATATTGTAGTTACCGAAGAAGAAGGCTGTATGAAAGGGGCTAACCCGGATAAGGTAAGTATTAAGGCTAAAAAGCGCGGCATTCCCCAGTTGGGAACATTAGGCTCCGGCAATCACTTTTTGGAAGTGGAGATAGTAGATGAAATCTATGACCGGGATGCCGCCACAGCTATGGGTATCAGTGAAACCGGGCAGGTGCTAGTCTTAATTCACACCGGTTCCCGAGGCTTCGGTCATCAGGTTTGCACTGATTATGTAGCCTTGCTGGGTGAAGCAGTAAAAAGGTATGGCATTAATCTGCCTGACCGCCAACTTGCCTGCGCCCCGGTACACTCACCAGAAGGACAGGACTACCTTCAAGCTATGTCCTGCGCAGCTAATTACGCGTGGACTAATCGACAGTGCATCGCTCACTGGGCTAGGGAGTGTTTTATTAAGGTCTTTTCCAAGAGCCAGCGAGAACTGGGTATGGAGCAGGTTTATGATGTGTGTCACAATATGGCTAAGATAGAGGAATACACTATTAAGAGCAAAAAGGAGACCCTTTGCGTTCACCGCAAGGGAGCCACCAGAGCCTTCCCTGCTGGACACCCCGATGTACCCAATATCTACAGGAATATAGGGCAGCCGGTTCTCATTCCTGGGGATATGGGGCGCTGCTCCTATGTAGCACTGGGCACAGAAACAGCTATGAAGGAATCATTTGGCTCAACCTGCCATGGTGCCGGCAGGATACAAAGCCGGTCAGCAGCTAAGCGTAGTCTCCGGGGGGCTGATGTTGCTCAGGCACTGGCAGAAAGGGGGATTACGGTCAAGGCGGGGAGTATAGCTTCACTGGCTGAGGAAGCTTCCCAAGCCTATAAGGATGTAAATGAGGTGGTTAATGTAACCCACATGGCAGGCATCTCCCGTAAGGTAGTCAGGGCAGTACCCTTAGGCGTAATTAAAGGATAGAAAAATGTATTTCAAAAATACTATTGATGCAATAGGACATACCCCACTGGTGGAAATGACTCAATTAAGCCCTAATAAGAAGGTTCGCATCCTGGCTAAGCTGGAAGGGCAAAACCTGGGGGGCAGTGCCAGTATCAAGGACCGGGTGGCAAAATACATGATAGAGAAGGCAGAGCAGAGTGGGCAGCTAACTAAGGATAAGATTATCGTTGAAGCCACCAGTGGTAATACCGGGATAGCTCTAGCCTGGCTGGGACATAAACTGGGCTATAAAGTTACCATTGTAATGCCTGATAACATGAGTCTGGAAAGACAGCAATTGCTCAAAATCTTTGGTGCCGAGCTTATTCTTACTAAGGGGGCTTATGGGATGAGTGCCGCTATTGATGCCGTCAAGGAATTAGCCGCTCAAGACAAAAACTACTTTATGCCCGACCAGTTCTCCAATCCAGCTAACCCGCAGGCTCACTACGAGACCACCGCTGCTGAAATAATAGCTGATTTCCCCTATGACAGAATCGATGTTTTAATCGCTGGCATTGGCACTGGAGGCACTGTAGTTGGCATTAGTCGGCGACTAAAGGAGAGGTATCCTAAAATCAAGGTAACTGGTGTTGAACCGCCCCCTGATGATAGCATCCAGGGTTTGAGATGTATTAATAGTAGTCAAACTCCACCTATTCTGGATTTAAGCCTTATTACTGAGAGGTCTATTGTTACGAGCCACCAGGCAGCTATAGTCACCAAGCAACTCTTAGATAAAGAAGGAATCTTTGCCGGTTTATCCTCAGGAGCCGTAGTCCATCAAGCCATCAAGGTTGCTAATGAGATGGATGAAGGCAATATCTTGGTTGTTCTGGCTGATGGAGGCTGGAAATACCTGAGCCTGGACTTCTGGACTAAAACTATGTAGATACGAGCTGTAATTAGCAAAGATAGGGAAGTTTGAAGGTCATTTATCAACCTATCCCCCTGACCCCCTTCCCTTAATAAGGGAAGGGGGAGTGTAGGCTAGAGAGGGGCTTCGCCCCTCTCTAAAATCTCTCCCCCCTCTCCTTGAGAATGAGAGGGAGACCTAGGGGTCGACAGAGTGCGCCCTAGGCGGAGGTAAGGTTGATAAACGCCAATAGAAGGTTACGATGAATAAAGTTAAGCCAACATTTGATAGGAAGACTGGGAGACTGTACCCTTCCAGAAATCAAACTGGCACTTCTTTAGCCCAAGGGTTTGGTGAGCCTATTGACAACCGGGTGTGGTATTGAGTCTTAAAGAAGGCTGAGCCGAGTAGGTTTGTGGACAAAGAAACTAGAAGGTGTATTCTCAAGAACAGCCAATTGGGAGAGGTGTGCCAATATCTAGAAAAAGGTTCTATTAGATATGGATAATGACCGCTTCAAACTCAACGCTTCCGCCCTTTCCCACTGGGACACCGCCTATTTCCCAGATGACAGAATGGTCTTGCTCATCATACATTCCGTTGTTAAATACAGTAACCTGGGACAGATTAGTATCCAGCTTGTCCATAATAAGAATGTCAGCCCGTTGCTTTGAGTTGTTGTGGAAATACACCTTGTATTTGATCACTTCGCCGATAGCTCTTACGTCTTGGGTGACTTCACCAGCATGAGAAACTATGGCCTTACTATTTGTAAACTCAGGTGTGGGAGGCCTAGGCTCGCACCCCGAACTGATACCAGCAAGCATAACAAAAACCATGAGAACCAGACTGATTGACGCCCAAGATAGAATCTTCTTCATTGTTTGCTCTATCCCGAGGTATGAGTTTTAATCAGGTCAAACACACGTGGCGACTAGTAGCTCCTCTGCCATATCCCTTTACTCCGCTCTTATAGTCTTTCTGGCCTCGCAATACAATCACCCGATGGACATCCCTCTATTACTTAGAAAGATGTAAATATCATTACCTTACGTAAGTGTTGTCATCCTTACTATACTGACTGATATGTTAATAGTTAATAGGCTTTCGCCTGACTGGTATGTGCGTAAACTTACGTAATTGCTGCAAAAAACGCCCGTAATTTCAATGAAGCGTATTGCTTTATACAAATCCAAAGAGTAAAATCGGTTACACTATAAGGAGGTGAAAAAGAAATGGAAGAGGTAGAGAATCTAATCAAGATATGTCTCAGCGAAATCGAGCGGATGCTCACGACCAAGACTGTGGTGGGTGAGCCAATGACCGTTGAAGGTAACACCCTCATTCCTCTTGTCAGCATTGGCTTTGGCTTTGGTGGTGGGGGTGGCACTGGAAAAGTCCCGAAGGATAAGGGTGAGGGTATCGGGGGTGGCACCGGTGGTGGCGGTGGCATTAAGCCCCTTGGTGTCATTGTGGTCAACAAAGAGGGCGTGAGGATTGAGCCGGTTAAAGGAGGGGCAGCTACCTTTGCTGAGAAGGTCGCCGACATCGTCGGCAAGGTCATGGAAGAGCGAGCAGAAGCTAAGAAGGCAGAGAAAAAAGAAGGGTAAGAGAGCGTGCTGGCCCTTTACATTATAGCAGGCGTAATCCTGTTTATTGTCCTTATGCTCTCCATCCCTGTCGATATGAAATTTGACCTTGCGACTAATGAGCATGCTAAAGCGAAGATAAGAATAGGGTGGCTCTTTGGGCTGGTCTGGAAGGATATACGTACCCGGAAAAAGAAGAAGCCCAAAGAGAAGCCTAAGAAGAGAAGAAAACGGGGTATAAAGTCTTTCCTTCCGTTACTCAGAATCAAGGGCTTACTAGGAAAGATTCTCAAGCTAATTAGGCAAATCTTGGGCTGTCTCAAGATAAAACAACTGGATGTCGCCTCCAGGGTGGGGTTGGATAACCCTTTCGATACTGGTATGCTGTGCTCTGTACTCTGGCCCGCCCTCATTCCTCCCAACCCATCTGGCAAAGTGATATTCAGGCTGGAGCCTGTTTTTAGCGAATTCGCCTTTGAGGCCAGTCTGCAAGGATGGGTAAGATTATTCCCCATACAGTTGGTCTGGACTCTTGTTTCTTTTGTTCTATCACCGACGGGCTTACGCCTATTAAAGTTGATGGTGGTATCACGTTGGAAATAGAAGAAGTGAGTGCCGGAAAACCTATCACTCTAGGGGAAACAATGCTACTCCCAATTGTACGCACCTCCATAAGTTGCCGAAACGTTAACAGTGGCATCGTGTGTTCTGGCTCGAAGAATCTTGTTGGCATTGTGATCATTTCCCCGAAATGGAAGCATGCCATAAACGTAGCCGGTGAAGAGGTCCCGCTTGACCAGTACCTAGAACAGGTTCCAGAAATTAAAGAGCTATTACAAAGTAAGTAGGGCTCACTCTGGTTAAAATGAAGGATATTACGGAAAAGTGGATAAGAGAAGATAGTGAAAAATCCTTGACAGAGATTGGTATCCGAAAGGGTCAAAAGGTATTGGATTGGGGCTGCGGCTCGGGTAACTACACTATTCCTATCGCAAGAATTATCGGGGAAGAAGGCTTGGTATATGCACTGGACAAAGACAAGAAGACTTTGGATGAATTAATGGAGAGAGCTAAATTAATAGACTTAAGAAACATTCAAAGAACAGACACAGCGGGGGAGCCAGAGATTGGGTTAGATAATGAATCTGTTGATGTCGTTCTGCTTTATGATGTTCTACATTACTACTATTTTCCCCGAGCCGAGGATAGAAAACGACTGTTAAGTGAAGTTTATCGTGTCTTAAAGCCAAATGCTCTCCTTTCACTTTATCCAACCCACCTTCAGTCATATATGGAGCCAAAATTAGAGGATGTTGAGACAGAAATAAAGGAGGCAAATTTTTATCTAGAAACTCAATATTCTGGTATGGTTATGCTTCATAGTGGTAATCTTGAAAATAGCCAAGTAATGAATTTCAGAAAGGGAAATATAAGGAGGGAATAATGACTGAAAGCACCCCAGAACCAGAAATACGCCAGGTACTGGCACAGGTCAGGCACCCCGAAATCGCTAACACGTTGGTTGACTTAGGGATGCTTAAAGATGTGGTTGTGGAGGGTAATAAGGTGGGCATTACCTTGCTAGTCCCTTTTGTGGGAATCCCGATCCAGGTGAGGGACTACATCATAGACAGCCTACACCAAGCACTAACTAAAGTGGATGCCAGCTTAGAAGTTGAGATAAACATAGCGGAGATGAGTCAAGACGAGATTGCCAAGTTCATTAAAATGGCACAGGAGGGGTGGTTAGGCTAAGGTAGCTGGGAACAATTACTATTTTACTGGCCAGTAATCTAAACTGTCGGCTAAGAACAGCCAGGTTGAAATTAACCAGCGAAACCACTGGGTAATAAAGTCGCTTAACACTACATAGGCATCTCAACTGCTTCTTCAGCTCCCGGAGGTAGCTCAATGAAAACGGGCTGGTTATAATCGTAGCCCCAAAAACTCATGGTAATATCTAGTGTCATTACACCTTCTTCTTCTGGATAACCCATATCTTCCGGAGTCAATTCCATAACCATATCAATCCCTGCATTAGTCAAGAAATATGTATCTTTGGCAATCCACTGCTTCACCGAGAAGCTCTGGAATATTTCCTGCAGTAATTCTTCAGGTACTTCCCCGGTTACCTGTGCTTGCTGTACATAGAATTGCCACAACTGCTCCAAATCCGGGGTGAGCTGAAGCACATAACAATCTATGCCTTCTACCATCTCGCTGCCCAAGACCTCAACCTGCGCCGCCTCCAGGAGTTCGGTCTGATACTCAACCTGACTCACTTCCCCCCAATACTCCTCGGGCAACTGTGACTTTGCCCACATCGCTTCCATCTCTGGCATCTCCGTTAACATATATATCATGTCACCGACAATACACATCTCCATTCCCATTTCCATTTCAGGTTGTCCGAGCATCGATAAGCTCTGAGTAGCATCCATACTCATCTGTCTGTTCTCAACATCTACGGCACCGCTGGAATCCATTATCACAGTAACTTCAAACGCCTCACCCTCAGCCTCACCTGCCACATCCATGGTCATATCCATATCAAATTGATATGTTCTTATATCATCCAGCGATTCTATTACCTCATTAACTATTTCCTGCGATGAGGGTAACTCTCCATCTCCTTTGGTACAAGCAGCCAAGGAAAGAACCATAACTATGGCTAGAGATATAGTCACTATTTTCTTCCACATTCTATCCTCCTCGATATTAGATTCATTAACCGATATTTCAGTCTGTCTCGCAGGGCTAGCTGGCTAGGCCTTTGATATCTGTTGATTTGTCAAGTGGGCACCACCCTCCATTTACAAGTCTCACCAGCCTCCCATGAAAGGTACAAAGATGGCGGCTAACATAAAAAACCAAATTAGTCCGAGTACAATACTTATACCAAGCTGGATAAGAAACCACCTCCAGAACAACCCCCAAGCCAAGCGCCAAGTTACCTTTACTTCCATTTCTTCCATTTCTTATTTCTCTCCTTTTTGTTTTAGTAGCCAATATTCTAAACTATCAGCTAGGGCTAGCCAGCTAGCCTCTATGATATTGGTTGAGCTACCTACAGTTCGCCACTCCTCAATCCCATCACTGGACTCAATAAGAACCCTAACCTGAGAGCCTGTACCAACACTCTCCTCAAGGATGCGAACCTTATAATCAACTAGCTTGACTTGAGCTAAGCTGGGATAGGACTGTAATAAAGCCTTGCGTAATGCCTCGTCCAGGGCATTAACCGGTCCGTTACCCTCAGCCGCAGTATGCATTATTTCATTGCCCACCTTCACCTTTACCACTGCCTCAGATAACATCTCCTCAATATTTTTTTTGGTGGGTGGGCGCCGTCTCTTCTCCACCACTAGCATAAAATCAACCAGCTCAAACGGTGGTTGATATTCTGGTTTAGCCCGATGCAATAGCATCTCAAACGAGGCTTCAGCATTCTCATACTGAAAACCACGACTCTCCAGCAACTTGACCTGCTGAAGCAGCTTCTGTGCCTCCTTACCGCTGGGGGGTAAATCCAAGCCCTTTTCCTTTGCCTTATATATGATATTCTCCTTACCTGATAGCTCAGATACTAGCACTCTGGGCTTATTACCTACCCGAGTCGGCTCTATATGTTGATAGCTTTCCGCCCATTTCCTCAACCCTGAAACATGAAGGCCACCTTTATGGCTAAAGGCACTGGAACCGACATAAGGAGAGAAGGCATCGGGAATAAGATTGGCAACCTCACTGACATAGTGCGACACCTCGGTTAATTTAGCTAACTGCTCATCGCTAATACAATCAATACCCATCTTCAGCTTCAAATCTGGGATAACAGAACAAAGATTGGCGTTGCCACAGCGTTCACCATAGCCATTGATAGTACCCTGAACCTGAGTAACCCCGGCGTTCACCGCCGCCAGAGTATTAGCCACCGCCAACTCACCATCATTATGGGCATGAATGCCTAAGGGCACATCAGATACCTGCCTAACTGCGTTAATAACCGCCGTTACCTCGTCGGGCATTGCCCCCCCATTAGTATCACACAATATCACGGCATCAACTCCGGCATCAGCAGCCACCTCTACCACCCGCAGACTGTAGCTGGGTTTAGACTTAAAGCCATCAAAGAAGTGCTCGGCATCAAGGAACACAGTAAGACCTCTTGCCCTGAGATACCCTATTGAATCGGCAATCATACTTAGGTTTTCGTCCAAGGTAGTTTCTAATACCTGGGTAACCTGTAACTCTGAGCTTTTGCCGACAATAGTAACCACCTTTACCCCGGCGCTAGCCAGAGCCAATAGGTTAGTATCGGCTTCTGCCTTAGCCTTGACTCGTCTGGTGCTGCCGAAAGCAACCAAAGTGGAGTGGGAAAGGGTCAAGTTCTGAGCCTTCTCAAAAAACTCAACATCCTTGGGATTAGAGCCAGGCCAGCCCCCCTCAATAAAGTGGACACCCAACTCATCAAGCTTTTGAGTAATATGTAGTTTATCAACCACAGAGAAGGAAATACCCTCTCCCTGCGCCCCATCCCGCAGCGTCGTATCATAAAGCTGAACTTGAGTCAATTATTAGCCACCTACCTTCCCGGCAATCAAGTCCCCCATCTCCTGTGTCCCCACCTTCGTTTTACCTTCATCCATTATATCATAGGTGCGATAGCCCTGTTGTAACACATCTTCGACTGCCGTCTCAATAGTGTGCGCTTCCCTTATCAAACCAAAGGAATAGCTCAGCATCATGGCTATACTGAGAATGATGGCGATAGGATTAGCCATATCCAGCCCGGCACGGCGGGGAGCACTACCATGAATGGGCTCATACATGCCGAATATATTGACGCCTCCCTGCGGCACCCCCGCCAGACTAGCTGAAGGCAGCATCCCCATAGAGCCCGCTAGCATTGATGCCTCATCAGTTAGAATATCGCCAAACATATTCTCAGTAACCAGAACATCAAAATATGACGGATTCTGGATAAGGCGCATAGAACAAGCATCCACCAGCATATGGTCTAGCTCCACATCAGGGTATTCTGTAGCTACTTCCATAGTCACCTGCCGCCACAAGCGGGATGATTGCAATACATTGGCTTTATCCACCGAGGTTAATTTCTTGCGCCGAGTTCGTGCCAGTTCAAAGCCAACCCTTACAATACGCTTAATTTCCTGCTCTGAGTAGGTCATCGAGTCAGTAGCTCGTCTTCCCCGAGATGTCTGCCACTGCCTTTTGGGTCGGGCAAAGTAGAGTCCTCCGGTAAGCTCACGGACAAATATAAAATCCACTCCCTCAATAACCTTCGGCTTCAGATTAGTTGAGTCAACAAGCACAGGTGAGACTTTAACCGGGCGTAGGTTGGCAAACAGCCCCAGTCTTTTTCGCAGGGCTAATAGACCATCCTCAGGATGAACTTCAGCCTTAGGATCATCCCACTTAGGACCACCGACAGCACCAAGCAGCACCGCATCACAGCTTCGGCATATTTTCAAGGTATTCTCATCGAAGGCTGTCCCTGTCTCATCAATGGCAACCCCACCTATCAATCCGTATTGTAAGTTAAAATTATGATTAAACTTGCTGCCTATTGCCTGCAATACCTTGATTGCTTCACTGGTAACATCGGGACCAACACCATCACCGGGTAAAACCGCCAAAGTAGATTTCACCTAAATCCTCCTATCAACTAATCTCTTTTTAGTATGCTCAATAAGCCCGCCCGCTGAGATAAGCTCAGCCATAAAATGAGGGTAAGGGCTTGCTGCAAACTCCATCCCACTGGTCAGGTTTTTTATCTTGCCACTGGCTAGGTTAACTTCTAAAATATCACCAGCCTCTGTCTTATCAACCGCCTGACTACAATCAAGCAAGGGTAAGCCGATATTTATGGCATTGCGAAAGAAAATGCGGGCAAAACTTTTGGCTATTATACAGGATACCCCAACCGCCTTGATAGCCAGCGGGGCATGTTCTCTAGATGAGCCACAGCCAAAGTTAGTCGTCGCCACAATTATATCCCCCGCCTGAAACTTATTTGCAAAATCCTGGTCTATATCCTCCATACAATGCTTTGCCAGCTCCACAGGGTCAGACACATTCAGATACCGCGCCGGTATAATTGCATCAGTATCAACATTGGTACCGTATTTATGAACTTTGCCTTTTAGAATCAATCTACCTCTCAGACCTCTATATAATCAGTAAATGATACTGTCTCGGGGAGAGGAAATCCATCCTCTACCAAACCTTCAATATGAAAATTAATAGCCACTCTAATGTTCCTCTCTACCTCGTTACGAGTAGCCCCAGTAGTGATACATCCCGGTATGTCTGGAGAATAGGCAGAGTAATTATCATCAGCCTTCTCAAAGATAACTAGATACTTATACATATCACCCATCATCCCTTTAATCCGTGAATGCAGACACTCTTTTGTCATTGTGAGTCCTTCGGTGGAAGGACGTGGCAATCTCAAGTAATAAATTCTCCCTTTCTTCAAGATTGCTTCGGCACTTTGTGCCTCGCAATGACAGCGGAGTCTCTGGATACACCTAGGAGGTAAACCTCCTACAGTTAGACTTACGGATTAATGTCATACTCAATCATCCTGATTATATCATGAACCTTCATAGGGTTTGGTATTCCCTATTCCTCTGAAGATTATTTGCCAACCCCTCACCCTTTATCCCTCTCCCCTTTATAAGGGGAGAGGGAAGAGAGTTCTTTAAAGGGGATTTTCACCACACAAAAACACTGTTTTTGTGTGGACCCCCGTATTCGCCTCTTTTAATCCCCTTACACCGTATTTATGCTTTACCTTTTAGCATGAGGTATCGGTCTCCTTATTCCAGGTAAATGAATCCCGTACATGTGTTATCCACTATTACAATTATGCGTTCCCAACCCTTAATTCGCTATAAGTTTCCCTGTAACCATTGATTAATTTACTTAGTGATTCCCTAATAGATTTGTCCTTAGTTAAGAAGAAAAATATAATTTCATCATCATCAATATGGTCAATATAAATTGGCAAATCTCTTATAATCTTCCCTTTGAGTTCTTTTACTCTTTTGTGTAAGTATTCCCCATGCGCTTCATGTGGAAAGTACTGAAATATCATTAATATTGAATGCTTATCCATATGTTCATACAAGGTTTTAACTTCAGAATATAATATATGTTCTTTACTCGAACTCTTGATTTGTAATCCCGTATCAGGGTCGACGAAAACTAGAGATTTTGGCAAAAGTTCATCCGCTATTTGCTCAAAGTATTTCTCTCTTTGCTCATGAGAAAAATAATTGTCCTTTCCGTAATAAATTCTCATCTTAGGGATGCGTTTTTTTAAGAAGCTTTTTAGTTGCTTAATATCTCTTTTACCTGTTCTTCTGCATTCATCTAAGAATTTCACCAACTCAGTATTATTTGTCCCTGCTTTTGCTTTCTTGCGGTCGTCATCTTCACCGTGCCCTTTGCCATTATTCTCTGTAAGCATTGGGATGAATGTAAAATGAGTAAGGGAACGAGTCTCTTCAATGACTCGTAGTATTAGGTCATATTTAAATAGATCTTTATTATCTCCAAAATATTGGTTCTTCATTATTCGTATCTTTTAAAAAATCATAATTCTACCAAAGCCTCTTCAAAGTCCTCTACTTTTGGTGGCTTTTTGCCGTTCTGCTTCGCAGTAGCCGTATCAACCCTACAAAGAAATTCATCCGTGGTACTTTTTGTATATAGCGTATGTAGTCGTCGCCAAATTTTTCAATAAGGCGCTGGTCTTCCTCTCTACAGCTCACGTAGATAGCCACCGTGCCTATGGCACCAAGCAGCCCGAATAACCAGTGTGGATACCATAATAGTGTAGTGATGAATATGGCGTAAATCCCACCCGTGTATTGCGGGTGCCTGACTATGGCATAAATTCCGGTATCAACCAGGCGAGTGGTATTCACAAAGGATTTTCCCTTGGCAACCCCACCTCGGCGTGGGAACATAACTATGGGCGCCATTACCAGTACCATACCAAAAGCCCAGACCACCCACCCAATGATGAATAATGGGGGACAATAGTTGGTCTTCACAACGCCGGTTAAGATGAGAGGATTGACCGGAAAACAGACAATACACAGGACAGTCAGGAGCGTGCTCCAGAAGATATTCTTTTTCGCCCATCTCATCATATTCAGTCTTTCCCGCCCCAGTCATTACAATTCCTGAAAAGCTCTCTCAAATTCTTTCACCCTTGGTGGTTTTTTGCCTCTACGCCAAAACCTCCTCTGGGCTGACAATCCTACCGGCGATAGCGCTGGCGGCAGCAACGGCAGGATTTGCCAGATAGACCTCTGATTTAGGGCTGCCCATCCTGCCCACAAAGTTGCGGTTGGTGGTCGATAGGCAACGCTCACCAGCAGCCAGAACCCCCATGTGTCCACCAAGACAAGGACCACAGGTCGGGGTACTGACCACGGCACCAGCCCTAATAAAGACTTCTATTAATCCTTCAGTTAGGGCATCTAGATATACTTGTTGCGAGCCAGGAAGAATAATACACCGCAGCCTAGGGTGAACCTTGCTTCTTTTTAATATTTCACCAGTAATTCGTAAATCCTCAAGGCGACCATTGGTGCAGCTACCAATCACCACCTGGTCTATCTCAACATCTCCTACCTGACTAATCGGCTTAGCGTTGGCTGGTGAATGGGGCAAGGCAACTTGAGGCTCAATACTAGAGGAATCATATTCAATGACCTGCGAATATTTAGCATCATTATCAGGTTCATAGACCAAGTAGGGACGTTTGGCTCGAGGCTTTATGTAAAGCTGTGTCTTATTATCCACTCTGAAAATTCCTGCCTTAGCTCCAGCTTCAATAGCCATATTAGCCATAGTAAATCGTCCATCCATAGATAAGGAATCTATTGCCTCACCAGCAAACTCCATCGCCGAATAAAGTGCTCCATCGACACCAATATTGCCGATAGTATATAAGATTAAGTCTTTACCACTTACCCATTTTGCCAAACGCTCGTGGTAAACCAGCTTAATAGTGGGCGGCACTTTCATCCAGATATCACCAGTTGCCATAGCCGCAGCGATATCAGTCGACCCCATACCAGTAGCGAAGTTACCTAAAGCACCATAAGTACAGGTGTGTGAATCAGCCCCAATAATTACATCCCCGGGTAGCACCAAGCCTTGCTCGGGTAGGAGCACATGCTCAATACCCATTTGACCTACCTCAAAGTATATTATTCCCTGCTCATAGGCAAACTCCCGCATCAGCTTAGCCTGTTCGGCAGAGGCAATATCCTTATTAGGCACGAAGTGGTCAGGTACCATCACTACCTTTTTAGCATCAAAGACCTTTTGTACTCCAATCCGCTGAAACTCTCTTATAGCAATGGGAGCCGTAATATCATTCGCTAAAATTAGGTCTACCCTGACATTTATGAATTCGCCAGAGCTTACCTGCTTCTTATCGGTATGGGCAGCCAGTATTTTCTCAGCTAAGGTCAATATAGTCCCCTTTCTCTGGAATGATTAACAAACTAGGCTTAAGACAGGCTGTCAACGAATAGGATAGCAGAAATAATATAATCAATATGAAAATTGCGGTAACCACTGAAATCAAGAATAAACCAGCACCGGCGGCCAGCACAACGGCAGCCACTATTCCAGCAGCTACCAAAACTTGGACAGCTATCTCACCAAATCTATAAAGAGAAGCTACAGTGAATAGGGCAGTACCAAAACAAATGAGAGTATGAGTTCTCAAGCCAGCCCACTTGCCGGCTCTCGCCCCTGATAGCTAATAATAGCTCCCAGTGCTGTCGCCAATGGCAGGCGCAGAATCATCTCTATATCAATTGCCACCTCAATACCTCCAGATAAAAACCTACGCCCCTGCCTTCTTAGCCGCCAGTAACCTATTGAGGGCATTCATATAAGCTTTGGCACTGGCGACAATAATATCGGTATCAGCGCCTCGCCCGGTATAGGTTACACCATCACTCTCTATCCTAATCAGCACCTCCCCGATAGCATCAATACCCTCGGTTACTGATTTAACACTAAATTCAGTAAGCACATTAGGCACTCCCACTATCCGATTTATAGCCTTACACACGGCATCCACCGGACCGGTACCCAAAGCAGCATCAGCCAGAACCTGCCCATCAGGGTCGATAAGCTTAACTGAGGCGGTGGGAATACCCCTATCGCCGCAGGATACCTGAATACGGTCGAGATGATAGACCTCAGACACAGTTCGTAGTTCCTCAGCGATAAGGGATTCTATATCCTTATCGGTAATTTCCTTCTTTTTATCAGTTAGCTCCTTAAACACTGAAAAGGCACGGTCAAAGCCTTCCTCACTCAAGCTATAGCCCAATTCTGCCAGACGCTCTCTAAAGGCATGTCGCCCACTAAGCTTACCCAGCACCAGGCTACTACCTGGTATGCCTACTATTCTTGGGTCTATTATCTCATAGGTTATTGGCATCTTGATTACGCCATCCTGGTGAATTCCTGACTCATGACGAAAAGCATTAGCCCCAATAATTGCCTTGTTCGGTTGAACGGGAAAGCCGGTCATCTCACTCACCAGTCGACTCGTCTTATAAATTTGCCTAGTATCAACATTGGTCGTCAAGTCAAAAAAGTCGTTTCGGATCTTGATAGCCATTACAATTTCCTCAAGGGAGGCATTACCGGCTCTTTCCCCAATACCATTTATGGTACACTCCACCTGTCTTGCCCCCCTCTTTATTGACTCCAGGCTATTAGCTACCGCCAGACCCAGGTCATCGTGGCAATGAACACTAACTATCGCCCGGTCAATATTGGGCACATTTTTAAATATTCCCTCAATGAGGTTGCCAAACTCATCGGGGATGGCATAGCCCACGGTATCAGGAATATTTACCGTAGTGGCGCCAGCGTCAATAACTGCCTCAAGGATAAGATAGATATACTTGTGTTCAGTTCGGCTGGCATCCATTGGTGAGAACTCTATATCATCAGTATATGTCTTAGCCCTGGCTACCATTTCCCGAGCCATTTGTAAAACCTCGTCGCGGCTCTTTTTTAACTGATAAACGAGGTGTATATCCGAAGCCGACAGAAAGGTATGTATCCGGGGATGTTCCGCCTCCTTAAGTGCTTCCCAAGCTCGGTCGATGTCTTCAGGGCGAGCCCGAGCTAGACCACAGATTATAGGGGTGCGAACCTCTTTAGCAATGATCTTTACTGCCTCAAAGTCGCTTGGGGAGCTAATAGGAAAGCCGGCCTCAATAACATCCACTCCAAGGTTCTCTAGTTGCCTGGCAATCTCCAGTTTCTCTGGGACATTTAATGTTCCCCCTGCCGCCTGTTCCCCATCTCTCAAGGTAGTATCAAATATAGTTACTCTATCCATTGTCTATTCCTCACTAGTGGATTCCCGTTCTGGAATGAGTCTAAGCAATTTACCCACCGTTGACCTTACTTCCTCTGCTACTCTAAGGACATCCCTTAATTCGAGTTCGCACTCATAAAAGTTGCTATGCAGTGAGTTAGCATGAGCAAAGGTATCAAATATACTCTTGTCTTGAAGTTCCCTGGCTAATTCAGAAGCATACTCCTTTAACCTTCTGTGGCTATAAAATGTTATTCCTTTGCTGGCAGCCACTGCCTTTACTGCCTCGGCCATACTGCCCCACAGAAATTCGCTTGCTTTCCCGATGTCGCCTTTACGAATAGAAGCAGCAGCATTATCCAAATAATGCCTACTCTGAGCTTCATATCTTTCTACTACCCTCTTCATCTCCAGATTAGCTACCCTCTGCAGGAACCTCGTACTCCAAGACGACCCCCATCTTAGCGTCTACCTTGAAGTTTGCTATTCGTGGCTTAAAAACACCCACATCGATTTGCACATACCAAATATCCTCAATCTTTTGAGCTTTAATTGGACGTCTAAATCCATATTCCGCTTCGAGAACTGACTGGGCTACTTGTGTAGCTTCTTGCGCCGATTTTACTTCACTATCCAACTCTATCACCTCCAATATGGGTATCTCATCCCTTCAGCCACGGCATCATCTGGCGAAGCTCAGCACCTACTTCCTCAATGAGGTGTTCTTCATCCTGGCGCTTCAGGGCATTATAGACCGGGCGACCAGCCTGGTTTTCCAAAATCCACTCTTTGGCAAAGCTGCCATCCTGAATCTCGGTCAGGATTTGCGCCATCTCATCTTTAATCATATCATCAATAACCCGTGGTCCACGAGTATAATCACCATACTCGGCGGTATCACTGACTGAGTAGCGCATATAACCCAATCCCCCCTGATACATCAAGTCAACGATAAGCTTAAGCTCGTGGAAACATTCAAAATAAGCTATCTCCGGCTGATAGCCAGCCTCAACTAGCGTCTCAAAGGCAGCCTTCACCAAAGCTGAAACCCCACCACATAGCACCGTCTGCTCACCAAAAAGGTCGGTCTCTGTCTCCTCGTCAAAGGTAGTTTCAAGAACGCCGGCTCGGCTACAGCCGATACCCTTAGCATAGGCAAGGGCTATATCCTTTGCCTTACCTGAAGCGTCCTGATGGACCGCCACCAGCGCTGGCGGTCCTATCCCTCCAGTATAGAGCTGCCGTAGCATATGCCCTGGGCATTTGGGAGCTATCATAGTAACATCAATGTCTGATGGTGGTATAATTTGCCCATAATGTATATTGAAGCCATGAGCAAACACCAGCATATTGCCCGGAGCTAGCCTCTTTTCAATTGAGCCATAATAGATGTCTCGCTGCAAGGTGTCAGGAACCAGCATAACAATAATATCAGCTTCCTTGGCTACATCAGCCGCCTCTAGTACCCCGAAGCCAGCCTCTTTGGCGTTCTTCCAACCCTTACTACCCTCAGCCTCAGCCACCAATACCTGGCAACCACTATCCCTAAGGTTTTGAGCCTGGGCATGCCCTTGACTTCCATAGCCGATAATCCCCACTACCTTCCCTTCAAGTAATCTCAAATTACAATCACTGTCATAATATATTGTAGCCATAATCTATCGCCTCCTTTATTTTTAAGCTGTTTTTTGTCTTTTGTTACGAGCCTTAGATAAACTTTCTTCTACCGATAGCGAGCCTGAAGCTCCGCGGGTCATGGCGATACGACCTGTCCTGGCTATTTCCTTAATACCAAAACTACGAAGCAAATTAAATAAGGAATTGATTTTATCCTCGTCACCGGTAACCTCAATTGTTAGCGAGCCAGAGGCAACATCTACTATACTCGCCCTGAATATGTCCACAATCTCAATAATCTCGTTTCTGGTAGAAGAGGTGGCTTTTACTTTTATGAGTGCCAGTTCACGGTCAACTGTGTCGTCTCCAGTAATATCAGACACCCTGACCACATCTATGACCTTATCTAATTGCTTTCTAACCTGTTCCACCATCGCGGTTGAACCATCAACAACGATAGTCATGCGTGATAGATGAGGCACTTCACTATGCCCTACAGCAATGCTCTCAATATTAAAGCCCCGCCTTCTAAAAAGGCTTGCCATACGGTTAAGCACTCCGGGCTTGTTCTCCACCAGAGCAACTAGGGTGTGCTTCGTCGCGGCCATGCTGCCACCTCCCCCTTAGGTTCTTCAAGTACTTCAGCTAAAGATGCCCCTGGTAATACCATGGGATAAACATTCTCCTCCGGTTCTACCATGAAATCTATTAAGAAAGGACCCTGATACTCCATAGCTTCCTCAATAGCTGGGGCTACCTCTTCCTTACGAGTAACCCTTAACCCGGGAAGACCATATGCCTGAGCAATCTTAACAAAGTCAGGACCAGATAGTGGTGTAGCTACATACCGCCTTCCGTAAAACAACTCCTGCCATTGCCTAACCATTCCCAGATAGCCATTATTAATAATGGCTATCTTAACTGCTACTTTCTCCTGAACTATGGTGGCTAACTCCTGAATAGTCATCTGAAAGCCACCATCGCCGGCAACACACCAAACAATCTCATCAGGACAGCCTACCTTAGCCCCCATAGCTGCCGGAAGCTCAAATCCCATAGTCCCTAATCCACCTGAAGAGATTAAGCTATTTGGCTTATTATACCAGTAGTGTTGAGCTGCCCACATCTGATTCTGCCCTACCCCGGTAACAATAATAGCCTGACCCCTGGTTGACTCATATATCTGGCGAATGACATACTGAGGCAGGAGCTCTTCACTACCCCTAATTACTGTTGAAGGATGCTCCTTACGCCAATCATCAAGCTGGTGAAGCCAATCAATATGCTCGGTAGAGATAACCTGTTTATTTAATGCACTTAGAACAGCCTTCACATCACCAACTATCGGCACATCCACACGCACATTCTTACCGATTTCGGCTGGGTCAATATCAATATGAATAATGCGGGCATGAGGAGCAAAGGCACTAACCTTAGCTGTAGCTCTATCATCAAACCTCATCCCGATAGCAATGATGACATCAGCAGCATCAACCGCCATATTGGCATAAGCCATACCATGCATACCCAGCATACCAAAACTCAGAATATGAGACTCAGGGAAACAACTAATGCCTAACAAGGTAGTAATCACCGCTATTTGTGCTGTCTCAGCTAACTGCTTAAGCTCATTATATGCCCCTGAGACAATTACTCCCCTACCTGCAATTATAAGCGGTCGCTCAGCCTCATCTATAAGCTTGGCTGCCTTCTTAATTTGTACCGAATGCCCCTGAAGCGGTGGCTTATAACCGGGCAGATTCACCCGACTGGGGTAATGAAATTCTACCTGGTCTATTTGAACATCTCTCGGCAGATCAATAAGCACTGGTCCGGGTCGCCCACTCCCGGCTAAATAAAAAGCCTCCTTGACTATTCTGGCCAGTGAACCCACATCAAGGGCAACATAGTTATGCTTGGTAATAGGTAGAGTGATACCAGTAATATCTATTTCCTGAAAAGCATCTTTACCAATAAAGGGTCTGGCTACCTGACCGGTTATAGCTACTAGAGGTACTGAATCAAGGTAGGCATCAGCAATACCGGTTACTAGGTTAGTTGCCCCGGGACCAGAGGTTGCCATGCATACTCCTACCTTTCCTGTGGCTCTGGCATAACCCTCAGCAGCGTGGGCAGCGCCTTGCTCATGGCGCGTCAAAATATGGCGAAGCTGAGGATACTGAGGTAAGGTATCATATAGTGGTAAGACAGCCCCACCAAGGATACCAAATATAACCTCTACTCCCTCTCTTACTAAGCCCTCACATATAATCTGGGCACCTGTCATCTTCATAATAAGTCTCCCTAATTCTCTTAAATTCGAGTTGAAACTCTTTCCTTTTTCAGCACGAGGTTGTTAGGTGTAAGGGTATCTGAATTTCCACTCTTGTCAAGTCCTCTAGTCGGAAGCGGATACTTGCCTCCAAAATTTCAATCCCCAGAATGATATTCCCCTTGTCCATATAACTAACATCCGACCAAGAGCATGGTCAGTATGTATAATAAGGTTTTCCGCTATTTCCACTAATTAGTCCTTGCTATTTTGAAAACACAGCTCCGGTGCTGGCTGAACATACCTTCTCAGCATAGTATTTGAGATAACCTGTTTTTATTTTAGGCTCAAATTCAGCCAGATGAGCCAGACGATTAGCTATCTCTTCGTCACTAAGCTCTACCTCAAGTTTGTAATTTGGAATGTCAATCTTGATTATATCACCATTGACTAGGGCAGCGATAGGTCCTTTACTAGCTGCCTCAGGTGAGACATGCCCAATAGCGGCACCATGAGTTGCCCCCGAAAAACGCCCATCAGTGATAAGGGCAACCTCTCTATCCATACCCATACCACTTAGCAGAGCAGTGGGCGTGAGCATCTCTCTCATCCCGGGTCCACCTTTTGGACCTTCATAACGAATAACTATTACCTCGCTCGACTTTATGCTACCACTCATAATTGCCTCTGTAACCTCTTCCTCAGAGTTAAAAACCCTGGCTGGACCTTGATGAACCAACATCTCAGGAGCTACTGCCCCTCTCTTTACCACTGCCCCCTCTGGTGCCAGATTGCCAAAAAGGATAGCAATGCCTCCTTTAGCTGAATAGGCATTAGCAGTGGAGTGGATAACTTCCTTATTTACAACCCGGCTATTAGCGATAACCTCAGCCACCGACTTTCCCGATACTGTCCTTAACCCCAGATTCAGTAACCCCTGTAGCTCCTTCATCACCGCCGAGATACCACCAGCACGGTCTAAATCCTCAATGTGATAATCACCGGCCGGGCTTAACCTACACAGGTAAGGAGTCCCTTGGCTTATCTCGTTTATCAGTGATAAGGGAAAATCAACCCCTGCCTCATGAGCAATTGCTATAAGATGCAAAACTGAATTGGTGCTACCACCTAATGCCATATCAACGGTAAAGGCATTACAAATAGAATCCTTATTTATTATATCCCGAGGATGAATATTGTTAGCTAGTAGCCCCATAACTTGCTGCCCAGCTTCCCTGGCCAAACCTCGCCGCCTGGCATCAACAGCCGGAATAGTACCATTGCCTACCAGTCCCATCCCTAGTGCCTCAGTTAAACAATTCATAGTGTTAGCAGTAAACATGCCGGCACAGCTACCGCAACCGGGACAAGCAACCTCTTCTAATCGTTCTAATTCTTCCTGACTCATTTCCCCCGTGGCTACTTTACCTACCGCCTCAAAGACAGAACTGAGGTCAACCTGTTTAACCCCATTGCTACTACCCAGACGCCCTGCCATCATAGGTCCACCGCTAACGAAGATAGCCGGCAGATTCAGCCTTACCGCTGCCATAAGCATCCCAGGAACTATCTTGTCACAATTGGTGACAAACACTAAAGCATCAAAGGCGTGAGCCTCAGCCACTATTTCCACAGAGTCAGCTATTAGTTCTCGGCTGGGTAGACTATATTTCATACCCGGGTGGTTCATAGCAATGCCATCGCACACAGCAATAGTATTAACCTCAAAGGGAACACCCCCTCCACTCCTCACCCCAGCCTTAACTGCCTCGGCAATATCTCGTAGATGTATATGTCCCGGCACAACCTCGCTGAAGCTATTAATAATACCTATAAACGGCTTATCCATTTCGGCTCTAGTACAGCCTACAGCATACAGTAACGACCGGTGTGGAGCCCGCTCCACGCCTTTCTTAGCAACATCACTCTTCATAGTTAACCCTCCATAGCCTGTATTTTATTTAGCCGGCGTAAGTGTCTTCCACCCTCAAACTCAGAAGCAAGGAAAGTGTCAACAATTTCCCGCAATGTATCTTGCTCCTGCTCCGCTCTCAAACAAAGGATATTAGCATCATTGTGCTGACGAGCTCGGCGAGCACTAAAGATATCACTACACAGGGCAGCCCTTATCCCCTTAACCTTATTAGCAGCAATACTCATACCGATACCGGTATCGCATATCAAAATACCATACTCAAAATCACCACTGGCTACTGCTTCAGCTACCCTTTTTGCAATATCCGGGTAGTCCACCGATTCAGTGGTATAACAGCCAAAGTCCTCATAGCTGTGCTCAACCTCAGTCGTTAGCTTGATAATAAATTGCTTGAGGTTTAGCCCTCTATGGTCACAGCCAATAGCAATAAGCACTACTTAGCCTCTCTAAAAACAATGCTCCCACATACTTTCTCGAGTTCATCCCTTGATATAGCCCCTTCCCGTAAAATTACCGGCTTATCCCCGGTTACATCAATTATGGTAGATTCCCTAGCACCTGGGCACCGTCCACCATCAATAACTAAATCTATTTTATTACCAAACTGGGAATAGACCTCGTCAGCCGTCAAAGCGCTTGGCTTTCCGCTCACATTAGCGCTTGTGCCTACGATAGGCACCCCCAGGCCTTGGGCAAGGGCAATCGGGATAGGATGGGCAGGAACGCGCACAGCTACGGTTTTGCCCCCAGCAGCAATAATGTCGGGAACTGAATTAGACTTATATAATACTATTGTCAGGGCGCCGGGCAGAAAATTATTAGCTAGAAGCCAGGTAATCTGCGGCACCGGCTCCGCCACCTCACTTATCTGTGATATATTAGCTAACAGTAAAGGCAGCGCTATATTCTGCTGTCGCTCCTTTACCATATAAACTCGCGCCACCGCCTGTTGATTATTAGCCCCAGCCCCCAGACCATATACTGTATCAGTAGGAAAAGCAACAAGCCCGCCCTGTTTAAGAATAGAAATGCCCTTCTCAACCTGCTGTTGGATAGATAAAGACAGTTTATTCTCCATTACCCTTTTCCCTTGACGACAGTATATCACAGTGGTAATCTTTGATAAATGGATAACAGTAAGTCAAAACAAACCCCAAACAATGAGGCCGAAAAGAAACTAGAGGCTATTGACAAGGCTATCGAGCTTCAGCCAGAAGATACCCGCCACTGGGGGGTCAAAGCTACCATTCTGAGAGACCTTGGGCGCTATGATGAAGCGCTGGAGTCCATTAACAAGGCTATCGAGCTTGAGCCAAAAATTGCCGGCCACTGGGGGTTGAAAGCTATCATTCTGGAAGACCTTAAGCGCTATGATGAGGCGCTAGAACCTATTGACAAGGCTATTGAACTTGAGCCAAAAATTGCCGGCCACTGGTGGTTGAAAGCTATCATTCTGGAAGACCTTAAGCGCTATGATGAGGCGCTGGAGCCTATTGACAAGGCTATTGAACTTGAGCCAAAAATTGCCCGCCACTGGTGGTTGAAAGCTAATATTCTGAGATACTCTAAGCGCTATGATGAGGCATTGCAGGCTATTGACAAGGCTATTGAACTTGAGCCAGATAATGCGCATAACTGGTGGTTCAAAGCTGTCATTCTGGAAGACCTTAAGCGTTATGATGAGGCGCTGGAGCCTATTGACAAGGCTATTGAACTTGAGCCAGATAATGCGCATAACTGGTTGTTGAAAGCTAGCATTCTGAGAGACCTTAAGCGCCATGATGAGTCATTGGAGGCCGTTGACAAGGCTATTGAGCTTGAGCCAAAAATTGCCGGCCACTGGTGGTTGAAAGCTATCATTCTGAGAGACTCTAAGCGCTATGATGAGGCATTGCAGGCTATTGACAAGGCTATCGAGCTTGAGCCAGAAGGTGCTCGCCACTGGGGGGTAAAAGCTACCATTCTGAGAGACTCTAAGCGCTATGATGAGGCATTGCAGGCTATTGACAAGGCTATCGAGCTTGAGCCAGAAAATGCCGACTTATACAATATGAAAGGCATCATTATGATGGAAGGATCTCGATATGACGATGCTCTGGGATGCTTTGACTCAGCTTTGCGGAGACAAATAAACCACCTTTACCTATTCAACAGAGGAACAGCCCTGGTTCGGCTGAAGCGAATTGATGAGGCTGAGGACGCGATTACTCGCGCTAGAGATCTGGTCAAAGTAAGCAAGGACAAAGCAGACCAAGAAGCAAGAAAACACTACGACGACGTTCTGAAGAAGCTACGCGTTGCAAGTAAACCAATATCCTGGTGGGACTGGTGGTTCACGCAAGCGAACAAACCACGACGAGGCTTGGGCGTCTTTCTCATACTTGTGGTAGTCACCTGCCTTTTCGCTCCTTTTGTCCGTGAAGGAAAGCTTGGATGGTTTAACTGCGGGAAGGATTGGGGCACATATCTCGTGCCAGCAGTAATCAGCACATTGCTGTTAATACTGCCGGTTATTACCAAGTTTGGCACACAGGGGATTGAGGTTAGCCCTATGCTACGGCGACCTGAGATTGATATAAGTGAGCAAGTAAAAACTATTAAGCCTCGACTACAATAAATAGTGATAATGTTTGATAAATGGATAAGAGTAAGTCAAAACAAATCCCGTTAGATATTATACATCTAACGGGACAAACCTCAAACGAAAGCCGCCGAGTAGCTACTAGCAGGGATGGTTAAGTCTACAGTTATCTTTAAATTGCTAAGAAAAAAGGAATTGTAGATGAACGAAGTCTAACCTACCCTCATAGTAACCAACATGATGGGTTTTCGCCATCTCATCCCCACGATCCGCTGGAGCAATTTCCCCTACCTGACTTGTTCTTGGTTATGCTCTTTTTATAATCATCCTAAATACAAATACTATAGCTGTAACAAGCAATACAATGCCTACAATGGCTATCGTAGTACCAATGTCCAGTCCACCACTAACTGATTGACTACCTACCACGGTGAACTGTCCTTGCTGTCCTCCTAATGAGATGGTATAAGTGCCCTGAGTAGCCTTAGTTGCATTGAATACCACGGTCCGAGCTGAGCCTGAGGAAACGCTCACCGTCTGGCTATCCTCTATTTGCCCGTTGATGTAAAGAGCAACGTCATAGTTGCCGACCTCCCTACCATTATTGGTTATGTTGATAGAGATTCTTACCGGCTGGTTAGGCTGAACTTGCTCCGGTGAGATACTAAGAGGAGAAACCTCAAAGCTAGCTGGCTCTTTCTGTTCTAGCAACACAAAGTCAGCAGTAATATTCTTATCAGAATCCATGGTTACATTCTCAGGGTTGTTGCTTCCAGCGAGGTCACCACTCCAACTACTGAAAGCATAGCCGTCACTAGGAATAGCAGTTAACTCAACTAAACTGTCCTCTTCATATTGGTTATTTTCTGTCGTAGGAGTAAGAATAACGCTCCCCCCCTCACTTATTTGGCAAGTAACTGTTAAAGTATAGATTGATGTTGGAATTTGAATGAAGTATGCGGTGACTCTCTTGTCGCTATCCATAGTTACCTTGGTGGAAGAAGAGCCAGGGTCAGCAACCTTGCTAGACCAATGGTCAAACCGCCATCCCGAGTCTGGTGTGGCACGGATGTGTACTACTTCCCCGGCGTCATAAACATGTTTACCTACCGAAGGGATGGTTGAGCCACTTTCATCTACTTCAACTGCCATCCTCAGGGCATAGGTTACCGGGCCGGATGCAGTTACAGTTATGTCATTATCCTCAATAATTGGATATTCATTCTTATTATCATCATTGACTATGCCACGGAAGGTATAGATGGTGGTAGTAACAACTGTTGGCGCCTTAACCCTGTAGGTAAAGCTCTCCGAACCGAGAAATGTGAACTTGACTGTATTACCTACCTCCTCAACCCCGATGTAGCCGGGTGTGCAACCGAGATAGGTAAAACCATCAGGCAAGGTCTCCACCACCTGACCGAAGGCGCCGCAGCCCGATGCCTCAATGCCTACATCAAAATCAACTCCTGATTCCACCGACGCCGGAAGAATCCTGGTAGCCATTGCCGTTGATGCTAGAACAGGTGCAACTATAACTACCATTAGTATTACTGCCGTTAGGGTGGCTAGAAACTTCTTAACAGTTTTTACTCTCATCGTCTGTCACCTAGAGCAGGGCATCAAGATGCCTTGTTTATATCACTATCAAACACCTTCGCCAATTCCTTACTATTATCAGGTTCCATAGCCATCAGCGAAGTCGACAAAGTCAAAAATGTCAACTTGACCGTCATTGTTGAAATCACCAATGGCATTGTAGTTAGGGTCTCCTAATTCTGAGCCATAGGCATCAGCGAAGGCGACAAAGTCAAATATGTCAATATGACCGTCGCCGTCAAAATCACCCTTCATGCATACTATTACTTCACTATCCTCAATGGGGTATGAAATTCTGTCCTCATCCATGACTACGCCGTGGAAGGTACAGACAGTGGTAGTGTCAACCGTTGGTGCCTTTACTCTATAGGTAAAGCTCTTCGCATCAGCAAGAAAGGTAAACTTGACCATGTTGCCCACCGGCTCTACTCGTTTGGCTGGCAGTGAACTGCTCACATAGACAAATCCACTCGGCAAGGTCTCCACTACCTGACCGAAGGTGCCGCAGCCTGAAGCCTCAATGGCGACATCAAACTCAGCTCCTGAAGCCACAGATGCCGGGAGTGTCCTTGTAGCTGTTGCTGGAGACGCCAGGACTGGTGTAGCTATTACTGATACTAGTATGATTGCTGCTATAGCAGAAAACAATTTCCCCGATAATATTTTACCTTTCATCTTTTTACCTCCCTTCTTAAAAGTAGAGCATCACGACTTGAATTGCTTGCGCTTTGGCCATCAGGCCATTGAAGTAGTCCTGGATGCCTCCGATGGCCTCATCCTTGCTGATTTCTCCATTTTTATCTTCATCATAATCCCAAGGGTCAAAGAAAATATCGGGATGAATGTATTTAGCTATCTGCTCCAAACCAAGCACTATCCGTGGTCCAGGTCGCTCAAGCCAATTAGATTCAGCAAAGTATACCCTTCCGTTCTGACGAGCTGATACATCTTCAAGTCGGGATTCAGTATTTACCCATTCCCATGTTCCCGATGCTGTGCCACCCATTGCCGTTACTATGATTACCTCAGGGTCTCGTGTGATTACTGCCTCGAGGCTGACTGTCGGCCATCCTTCAAGGTCACCGAAAATATTTACTCCTCCCGCTTTTTCAAGCAAGTCATAGACGAAGGTACCTTGTCCTGAAGTATATATAGGGTCATGCCACAATATATGAAATACCCCCGGTTTCTCACCCGGGACAAGTCCTCCTGTTTCTGCGGTTACGGCATCTATCTTGCTTTGCATATCATCTATAAGTGCCTCTGCCTCTGATTCCTTGTCAGTTACTATTCCTACCGTGTTAATATCATTAAGCAGGTCATCTAAATCAGTAGATTCTATACCGAATACTGTAAGCCCCAGTCCCTCCAGGGTATCAATAACATCAATAGGATTAATTTCTTCAGCTAGTATGAAATCAGGCTCAAGAGCAACTATCTTTTCTATATTTGGAGTCCAAGGACCTCCCACCTTTTCCTTCTCCAAAGCCTCCGCTGGATAATCACAGAAATCCGTCACCCCCACCACCCTATCCTCCAGACCCAAGGCAAATAGTATCTCCGTATTGGAAGGAGCTAAAGAGATAATCCTCTCCGGTAGTGCCTCAATAGTAACTTCCCTGCCCAAATCATCGGTTACAGTTATGGGGTAGGTAGTGGCTAAACTCGGCGTGGAGAGTACCGTCATCACTACCAGTTCTAACGCCAATAATAAACCACCGAATATTACGAGTTTCTTTTTGATACTGAACATTTTTACCTCCTCGCCAGCAATCATTTAGACTGCAATTGATACCTTCAACTAATTCATATTGTATCATTCCTCCCTTCAACAATGCAAATAATTTTGTTTATAATCAATATTACTTAATATTAACACCTTCTTCTTGGGATGTCAATACCCTGTGCACACAATTTTTAAAAGTAATTTAAAAACCGCTAAAACGATCCTCGTTTTGTCCTATCACACCGGTGGGGCTACTATGGGACTACAGCTTCTGTTAGCTAGGTATTAGCCTGATATTCACCCTGTCTCAACTCTATAAGTTCATAATCCGTGTTCTCCTCCTCCAATCTTTTAACTAGACTGGAGGTCTCATCTTTAACACATACCACTAACGAATAGAGACCGCTTTAATCTGCCTTAATGGCTGCCTCTTTTGCACCGCAAACATAACTAAATTGGGTATTAAGCTTCTTCATAGCAACTAGTTCCTTAATGCCGATGGCACCAACTAGCTTTCTACCACCAATCTCGCTCTTCAATCTATCCTTAATAAACAACCTGTGATTTCCCTCCTCGCCTTACATAGTCTTTGGCTTGACGACAGTGCATCACAGTGGTAATCTTGATAAATGGATAAGAGTAAGTCAAAACAAATCCCAAACGAAAGCCGCCGAGTAGCTACTAGCGGGGATATTGAAGTCTCCACTTACCTTGAAATTGCCAAGGAGATAAGCGGCGAGCAGCCTATTGCGCTAAAGGAAGCTATATCACCTACCGAGCGTGAAACTATTATTGTTATTGACTTCGGCTCACAATACAGCATGCTAATTGCCCGGCGAATACGCGAGTGCCAGGTATATTGCGAGCTACTACCTCATGATACCCCATGGGAAAAGATAGCCCCATTGAATCCTAAGGGGTTTATCCTCTCCGGGGGGCCGGCCAGTGTCTACCAACCTGATGCCCCTCTAGCTCCGACTTACATTTACGAAAGCCATTTACCAATATTAGGTATCTGCTATGGTATGCAGGTTCTTACCCATCAGCTAGGCGGACAGGTAGCACCGGGAACGAAGCAGGAATATGGTCACGCTATTCTCCATTTAAGCGATGTCGATTCCCCCTTATTTGCCGATTTACCTTCCTCCTCCCCGGTATGGATGAGCCACGGTGATAAGATTGAACAAATGCCCTCCGGTTTCCAAGCCTTAGCCTATACCGAAAATTCACCCGTTGCCGTTATGGCTAATGAAGGAATATTCGGTCTCCAGTTTCATCCTGAGGTCGCCCATACCCCTGAGGGAAAGACAATACTTAAAAATTTCGCCTACCGAGTTTGTGGTTGCCAGGGGAACTGGACGATAGGCAATTTTATCAATGACAGCCTAGATAAAATTAGAGAGCAGGTAGGCAAAGACAAGGTAGTTTGTGCCCTCTCGGGCGGGGTAGATTCGGCAGTAGTCGCTACCTTCATCCACCGGGCTATCGGTGACCAGCTTACCTGCATCTTTGTTAATCACGGGCTACTGCGTCGCGAGGAGGTAGAAAGAACCTTTAATACCTTTCACCTTAACTTAGGTATGAATATTATCTATGTTGATGCCAGTGAAAGATTCCTTAACCAATTAAAAGGAGTAACTGACCCTGAGATGAAGCGCAAGGTCGTGGGCGAGGAATTTATTAAAATATTTGAGGAAGAAGCTAATAAAATAGGCAAGGTTGATTTTTTGGCTCAAGGAACCCTCTACCCTGATGTCATTGAGAGTGCTTCTTCAGGAAGCAGAGCCTCAGCCAAGATAAAGACCCACCATAATGTTGGTGGATTGCCAGCCAAGATGACACTCAACTTGATTGAGCCTCTCCGATATCTGTTTAAGGATGAGGTGCGCCAAGTAGGACTGGAGCTTGGTCTGCCTGAAGAGATGGTATGGCGGCAGCCCTTCCCCGGACCAGGTTTGGCTATCCGCATCATTGGTGAGGTAACCAAGGAAAAACTGGAGATACTGCGTAGTGCTGACTGGATTGCAATGAATGAGATTAAAAAGGCAAACCTATATCGCCAACTATGGCAAAGCTTCGCCATACTCACCGATGTTAAATCGGTAGGGGTAATGGGGGACTACAGAACCTATAGCTACCTGGTTGCCATCCGAGCCGTAACCAGCGATGATGCCATGACCGCTGACTGGTCACGCCTCCCCTACAACGTTCTGGCTCGGATTTCAAGTCGCATAGTCAATGAAGTCCCCGGCGTAAACCGGGTAGTCTATGATATTACCTCCAAACCCCCGTCAACTATAGAGTGGGAGTAATGTGTCGTTTGTCAAAGGGGTGAGGTTAATGAATATTAAAGGGGGCAAATTATGACTCATGACAGCTCATTGCGGGTAGCGGTCTTTGTGGATGGTAGCAATTTGTATTTTGCAATTAGGGAGGGATTGCATAGACAAGACATCATTGATATAGAAAGGCTGGCCAAGAAACTAACCAAAGAACGCCAACTAATACGAATTTATTATTACCATGTGCCAATACTGGAGGGGGACTCTCCTGCAACAAGGCGGCATCAAGCCTTCCTAAACCGCCTTGGCTACGTGGATTACCTCCAACTTAGACTTGGCAGGCTTGTTTCCAGACCGGTTAAAACCCGTTGTCAATCGTGTGGCAAAGACATTACATATACAACACACATTCAAAAGGGCGTAGATACCAGGATTGTCATTGACATGGTAGGCTTAGCCCTTCTTGATGCCTACGATGTTGCCATTCTGATATCAGGTGATGCTGATTTGGCTGAAGCGGTTAGCTTTATCAAAGAACACACTCGTAAGTATGTAGAGAATGCATGTGTAATGTGGCAAGGGTGGGCTAAAAATCTTAGGGAGTCTGCCGATGTGCGCATTCGCCTCAGTGAAGAGTTTCTATCAGATTGCTGGGTGTAAAAGGAGGCAGGAGACTAAAAAGCCCGTTGCTGGCAGCACAACAACGGGCAGCTCAATAACCCCCTATTGGCAGTACAATAGAGAGTAGTTTAATTGTTGGTATATTATACACACATAATTTGCCATTTGTCAAGACCCTACCTTTACCTCCCAGTTCTTATAAAGACAAACTCAATATACCAAAATTAAAGGCTAAAGGAGTGAATACTGAAGATATTGGTTGTTGGCGGGGGGGCTAGGGAGCATACCTTAGTCTGGAAGCTAGCCCAGAGTCCCAAAGTCAAGGAAATCTTTGTCGCTCCGGGCAACGCTGGCACAGCTAGAATAGCACATAATCTGGATATTAACCCTAATAATGTAGTGTCCCTCAGTAAAGTAGCCCAGGAAAAGCGTATTGAGCTGGCTATTATCGGACCAGAAGCACCTCTAGCTAATGGCATCGTTGACCACTTCCAAGGTATAGGCGTTCCTATTTTTGGTCCAACTAAGAAAGCCACCGAGATAGAGTCAAGCAAGGTGTTCGCCAAGGAGCTGATGCAAAAATATGGAATCCCCTGCGCTCGAAGCACCAGCTTCTCTACCTATACCCAAGCAAAAGAATATATTCAGCGACATACACTCCCTATTGTAGTCAAAGCCGATGGACTGGCGGCGGGTAAGGGGGTAACTATAGCCCGTTCAATCCCACAAGCCTTGGACGCTCTTACCAACCTTATGAAGTCTAAAGTCTTTGGTGCCGCCGGGGAGAAGGTGGTTATTGAAGAATGTCTATCAGGAAAGGAGATGAGCGCTTTCGCCTTTACCGATGGCACTACCGTCATCCCTATGGTATCCGCCTGTGATTATAAAAGGATATATAACGGAGACCAAGGACCCAACACTGGTGGCATGGGTAGCTATAGCCCACCCCACTTTATGACCCCCACCCTGGCTAAAATGGTAAAGGAAACCATTATGCAGCCAGTAGTAAAAGCTATGGAGAAAGAGAGAAAACCTTATGAAGGCGTTCTCTACGGTGGGGTAATGATTACCACTGATGGACCAAAGGTGCTAGAATTTAATGCCCGGTTTGGTGACCCAGAAAGTCAGGTTACCTTGCCTTTGCTCAAAACCGACCTGGTAGATATTCTTTTAGCAGTGATAAATGGTAACCTTGCCCAAATAAAGGTAGAATGGAGTGAGGATGTCTGCGTGGGGGTAGTAATGGCATCAGCCGGCTATCCCGGTAGCTACCAAACCGGCTTCCCCATTAGCGGCTTGGACGATTTGGATACAGACATCCTGGTCTTTCACGCTGGAACCAAGGTAGGGTCAGAACCAGAAGAGGTATTGACTAATGGAGGGCGAGTGCTTACCGTAGTTGCTACTGGTAAAACTATTGCCGAGGTAAAAGAAAAGGTCTATACTAATATTTCGCAAATTCACTTCGAGGGTTGCCATTATCGTAAAGACATTGCTGAAATAAAATGACGATAGAGCGGGAGTAAATGGATAGTTTAAAGGAGCACACAATTGCTAATAAAGTATCCAAAATGTAGCTCCACAAAAACCAAGATGGTCAGTAAAAGTCGAAAACTTTATCAACTACATTGTATAGATTGCGAACACAATTTCATTATCTCTTACGATGACGTTAGCAAGCCAAAAAGGAAATAAAGGGGAGTCCTAGAGAGGCGAAACCCCTCTTAAGAGAAAACTTCCTTCCACCTCTCCTTTGAAGGAGAGGTGGACACAGGGGGTGAGGTTAATTAACAATATGCCATTGGTAGCTGTAGTTATGGGTTCTAAATCAGATACTGAAGCCATGCATCCAACGCTGAATATATTAGCACAGCTTGGTATTGATTATGAGGTCAGCGTAATATCAGCCCACCGCAATCCGGAAAAGGCAAGACAATACGGATTGGCTGTCCAAAGTCGGGGGATTGAGGTCATAATTGCCGCTGCCGGCGGAGCCGCCCACCTGCCCGGAGTCCTGGCTAGCTGGACTACTTTGCCGGTAATAGGTGTCCCCCTAGCCACTAGCGAACTAAAGGGTATTGATGCCCTCTATTCTATCGTTCAGATGCCAGCCGGGATACCGGTAGCTAGCATGGCTATAGGCACTACTGGAGCTAAGAATGCTGCCTACCTGGCTGCCGAAATTTTATCTCTGAAGTATGATAAAATACGAGAAGCCTATGAAAAATATAGGAGTGAGTTATAAGGAGACAATAAATGATCGAACGATATTCCAGACCCCAAATGAAAAGGGTCTGGTCAGATGAGAATAAGTTTGCTAAGTGGCTTGAGGTAGAGATTGCTGTCTGTGAGGCGTGGTCTGAGTTAGGTGTTATCCCCAGAGAGGCTGTGCCCAAGATAAAGCTAGCCCGAGTTAACCTTAAACTGATGGAGAATATCCTCAAAGAAACTCACCACGATATGACTGCCTTCGTTAGTTCGGTATCGGAGAGCCTGGGTGATGAATCGCGTTTTATCCATCTTGGTCTTACCTCTTCTGATGTAATTGATACTGCCCTCAGCCTGCAGCTAGTTGAGGCAGCCGAGCTACTGAGTCAGGATATAAAAGAACTCATCTCGGTATTGGCAAAAAAGGCAATAAAATATAAATACACGGCTATGATGGGTCGCACCCACGGTATTCATGCTGAACCAATTTCCCTAGGTCTGAAGCTGGCAGTATGGATTGAGGAAATGAAACGCAACAAGCTAAGGCTTAGCGAAGCCAGAAAGGCTATCACTGTGGGCAAGATTTCAGGAGCGGTAGGTACCTATGCTACCCTGTCACCTGAGGTTGAAGACAAAGCCTGTGCCAGGTTAGGACTTGCCCCAGCCCCGGTATCTAGCCAGGTTTTACAACGTGACCGCCACGCTCAATTCATCACCACTTTAGCTATAATCTCCAGCTCACTAGAGAAATTTGCCACTGAGATTAGGGGTTTGCAACGAACCGAGACCCGGGAAGCAGAAGAACCCTTCGCTGCCGGGCAAACTGGCTCATCAGCTATGCCTCACAAGCGGAACCCAGAGCTTTGTGAACGAATCTGCGGCTTATCCCGATTGGTGCGAGGCTATGCCCTAACCTCAATGGAAAATATCGCCCTGTGGCATGAGCGCGATATCAGCCACTCCTCCACCGAGCGCATTATCCTGCCTGATTCCTGCCTTCTGCTAGATTACTCCCTTGCCCTCTTTACCTCAATAATGCGAGGGCTACAAATCTACCCACAACGGATGAAACAGAATATAGAGATTACTAAAGGCTTGGTTTTCTCCCAGCGAGTAATGCTAGCGCTTATTGATAAAGGGCTGAGTCGACAAACTGCATACGAACTAGTACAGCGCAACGCCATGAAATCCTGGAAGGGTCATAAAAAATTCGTCAATCTGCTAAAGGCTGACCCTGAGGTTACCGCTACTCTACCCCAAGCCGAGCTTGAGACACTTTTTGATTATCAATACTATCTGCGTTACATAGATGATATCTTTGCCCGATTAGGTTTGACCGAAGTCCAATGGAAAGAGGAACTTGGATTAGCTGAGCCTTCCGAGCTAGCACCTAGAGCGATATGAGTATTAGCCCATCAATTCTACTAAATACAGACCTGCCCCTGCCATTATTTATCCAGGGCAAGGTGCGGGATAGCTACGACCTGGGCAATCATCTTCTTATTATAGCTACCGACCGAATCTCAGCCTTTGACTCTGTCTTACCTTGCGGTATCCCTGATAAGGGTTTGATACTTAATCAGCTCTCTATCTTCTGGTTTAGGCAAACAGCACATCTGATGCCCAACCACTTGGTAGAAGCCGTTGATGATGTTCACTGCCTTGATACCTTTATTCTTGATGAAGACCGGTTCCCTTACCCTTCCTACTTGGCTGGTCGGTCTATGATTGTTAAAAAAGTGAAGCGTGTTCCTGTTGAATGTGTGGTGCGTGGCTACCTTGCCGGGTCAGCCTGGGCAGAGTATCAGCAGTATGGCACTATTTCTGGACTGCCTCTAGCTAAAGGCTTAAAACAGAGCCAGGAGTTGCCCCAGCCGCTATTTACCCCTACCACTAAGGCAGAAACTGGACACGACCAGCCCCTATCTGTGGATAAAATGGAAGGACTGGTGGGTAAAGCTCTAGCTGAGGAGATGAAGGAGAAAAGCCTAGCCATCTATAGCTTTGCTCAGGAGTATGCCAAAGCCAGAGGTATTATCATCGCTGATACCAAGATGGAGTTCGGGTTGGATAATGATAAGCTTATCCTTATTGATGAGCTACTGACCCCGGACTCAAGCCGCCTGTGGGATGCTGAGCAATATAAAGTTGGTCAGTCACAAGCCAGCTATG
Source organism: Dehalococcoidia bacterium (assembly GCA_011170285.1). Lineage (GTDB taxonomy): Bacteria > Chloroflexota > Dehalococcoidia > Dehalococcoidales > W498 > W498. The sequence goes on along the minus strand of DUEE01000001.1, from coordinate 20,424 downwards.
ATAAGCAGCCGGTTCGTGACTGGCTCGTTCAAGCCGGTTGGAATAAAGAACCACCCGCTCCCACACTCCCCCCAGAAGTCATTGAAGCTACCACCATAAGATACCAGCAGGGTTACGAGAGGTTGACGGGCAGGAAACCAAGATAAGGCTACGGGAACAGAATGTCAGCGGTAGCTTAAGATTAGGTCATTTTCCCTAATCTTATCCTATGTTTAACTACCCTCCAGTAATTCCTTAGTGCTTGGTAGCTCACCAGCAATGCGTTCGTCAATTCTGGTTGCTGTATCCAGGGCTCTACCTAAGGCTTTAAATAGGGCTTCGGCTTTGTGGTGGTCATTAATGCCATAAACAATCTTGGCGTGGAGATTGAACCTGCCTTCAATGGCAAAGGACTCGAGGAAATGACGGATAAGGTCAGTAGGGAATCCAAACATATCATTATCACTGAAGGGCAGCTCTAATACACTGTATCCCCTACCGCTTAAGTCCACCACTACCATAGCTAAAGCATCGTCCATAGGCACCAAAGCGTTAGCCATTCGGACAATGCCCCGCTTCTCCCCCAGGGCTTCACCAAAGGCTTTGCCCAAACAAATAGCCACATCTTCTACCAGGTGATGCTGGTCATCCCCCGTCGCTGAAATCTTTATATTAAATATTCCATGGCGGGCAAGCTGAGCCAGCATATGGTCAAACATTCTAATTCCGGTATTCACCTCACATTTACCACTACCATCAATATTAAGCTCCAAGCTGATATTGGTTTCTTCGGTCTCTCGTTTGATAATTGACAGTCTATTAGCCACTTATCTCCCCTCCTAATTCTTGCAGTGCTCTAATCAAGGCATCGGTATGCTCTGGTTTACCCACGCTAATGCGGATACTATTTTGCAAAAGTGGCTTATCAAAGTAACGAACCAGAATACCTTTGCTTTGTAATTTTTGGTGAAGCTTGATTGCCTTACCATTTAGAACCGAGCAGAAAATAAAGTTAGCTTGAGAAGGAAAGGGTTTCAACCATTGTAGCTTCTTTAACCCATCAAAAAGCTTCTCCCTTTCACTAACTATCGCCTTTACCCTGCCCAGCAAGTAATCAATATCCTTTAGCGACTCCCGCACCGCAACTATAGCCGCTACATTCACATTATACGGTATCTTGACTTTCAACAGGTAATCGGCAATTTTGGGTGAGAAAATACCATAACCAACCCTCAGACCAGCCAGCCCTGCCCATTTACTGAATGTCCGCAGTATCATCAAATTATCATACTGGCTAACCAGCGGAGCCACTGTTTCTCCACTAAATTCATAGTACGCTTCGTCAACTACCACTGGTAGTCCCGTATCTAATATTTCTAATATGTCCCTTTGGGGTGTTATATTCCCCGTAGGAGTATTAGGATTAGCCAGAAATATTAATTTGCTTTGTTTTTTTATGGCTGCTTTTACTGCATTCACATTGACGGCGAAGTTTTCATCCCGAGGCACCTCAATCAATGTGCCGCCATTTATTTGCGTACTAAAACGATATATGTCAAAGGTAGGCACACAGTTTATCACCTCATCACCCAACCCGACAAATAAGCGAATAATGAGGTCTATTAGCTGGTTACTGCCACCGCTAGCCACAATACACTCGGCACCAATACCGGTATATTCAGCTAATAGTTCCCTGAGTTCGGTCTGCCCGTCATCAGGGTAGATATTCAAATAGGGGTAGGTCGCCAGAGCTTGGCTTACCCTTGGAGAACAGCCATATGGATTCTCGTTAGCATCCAGCTTGATAATATTTTCCACTGGAACTTCAACCTTCCCCTTTAATGTTTCAGGGGAGGTACTGGCAGCATAACCACCAAGAGTAACCAGATGAGACCGTATCAACTTTTCTATTCCATCAAAGGAACCCACGATAGACTACCTCACTTAATTTAACCCATCCAGCCGTTTCTCTACTGCCCGGGCATGAGCCTCAAACCCCTCGGCTCTGGCAATGGTTGACGCTGCTGGACCTAGCTGTTTTAAAATAGCCCCATCTATAGTAACCAAATCGATAATTTTAATAAAATCCAGTATATTTAGCGGTGAGCTGAATCGAGCTGTCCCTCCCGTAGGTAAAGCATGGCTTGGTCCAGCCACATAATCGCCAAAGACCACGGTGGAATTTTCACCTATGAATATACATCCGGCATTAGACACCCTATTTATATAAGAAGCTGCCTTCTGCACCATCAGGCAAAGGTGCTCAGGGGCATAAAGGTTAGCTAGTTCTATAGCCTCGTCTACATTAGCAACCACTACGAGCATCCCTCTATTCTTTAAGGATTCAGCAGCTATTGCTTGCCGCTCCAAACTCTCAAGCTGCTGTTCAACCTCCTGGCTCACCTTATCTGCCAACCACCTCGAGGTAGTTATCAGAATAGATGAGGCTAAAGGGTCGTGTTCCGCCTGAGCTAAAAGGTCGGCAGCGCAATATTCAGGACTAGCTCCCTCATCAGCGATAATTAACACCTCGCTCGGTCCCTGAAGCCCGTCAATATCAACTGCCCCATATACCAGCTTCTTAGCCAAAACCACAAAGATGTTACCCGGACCGCAAATCTTGTCCACTTTAGGAATAGACCCAGTTCCGAAGGCTAAGGCACCAATTGCCTGAGCACCACCTATACTAAAAATGCGGTCAACCTGAGCAATATCAGCCGCCACTAATGTAGGCGCAGGGATTGCCCCTTCCCCTCTTGGCGGGGTAACCAGAATAACCTCCTTAACACCAGCCACCTTAGCCGGTATGGCTGTCATCAGCACCGTTGATGGATAGCAGGCAGTGCCACCGGGAGCATAAACGCCAACACGCTCTAACGGGCGGATTAATTGACCTGAATCGGGCTTAGTGCCTCCACTCCAGAAACTGTCTTTTTGTACCGAATAGAACGAGCGAATTTGGTCTGCTGCCAGCTTGAGGGCTGATAAAAGCTCTTGGTTTACCTCCTGGTAGGCATCAGCTATCTGCTCTTTACTTATCTCCAGTGAGGTAAGCCCTATACCATCAATCTTCAAGGTGTAATCAAAAAGGGCGGCATCTCCTCTATTACGCACCTCATTAACAATTTGCCTGACAGCCTGCTCTGGGTCATCGGTACCAAACATCGCCTTTAGCCTTTGCCTAAGAGCTGGTGAAATCGGGTAAAACTCATCCGGTACTTGCCTGGATAGTATAGATTCGGCTAACTGAAAACCTTCAATAATTTTCAATTTAGACGTCCTCCACTGCAGTTTGTAATTTCTTCATAATAGACTTCATCCTTCTACCTTTGCTAGAACTAGACATACTGCCAGTATTACCGATCAGGCAAGCTGTGGATACAAAAAGGGTATCAATAATCTTAAGGTTATGGCGAGATATAGTTCGCCCAGTCTCAGTATTCTCAATCAAAAGGTCAGCATCCTCGGGTATAAAGGCTTCACTGGCTCCCCAGGTCGGAATCACCCTATACATACCCAGATGATTATCCCTGGCATACTTATCAGCTATATTTACATACTCTGAAGCCACTCTAAATGGTCCCAATCGCTTGGCAATAAGTTGTCTCAAGCTATAAACATCGGCTATAGGCAAATTCTTACTTACCACGGCCACTATTTTTACCTTGCCAAATTTCAGGTCTTGAAGCTCTGTCACCGGGCTAGATGGAAATCGGTAAAGATGCTCTCGTAACCAATCCCTACCGGTAATAGCCAAATCAAAATTTCCATTAGCTACCTGCAATGGCATATCCTGAGGTCTAATCACCTTAATCATAACCCCCGATAAACTAGTAGTTGGTCGACGATTGCTTACCGGTGATGTATAATCGTCAATTCGAATACCAGCTTTACTTAACAGACTAAGGGTAGGTACTTGCTGATGTCCATCAGGTAAAGCTAACCGGACTATGCCCTCATCCACCCCGGGAAAGCCCTGACCAGCAATTTCTGGCATTCTCACCACCGCTGTCGAAGAGGGTTGCTTTCGTCTAACTACCGGATTAGTATTGTAGATAGAAGCTAATACATCGCCCAAGTTCTTTGTTTCCCAGCTATTCTTGTTAGCTATCACAAAGGCACTTAATCTAAGGACTTTGGCTACCGGCACTAGCCCATAATTAAACAGCGGCTCCTCCGCTCTCCCTGGGATTAATACCAAATCACAACTTTCCGAGGGATAAACTTCAGCCGCTCCCCACAGAGGAAAGACACTAAACCGTCTCAGCCGAAGGTTGACCATAAAGGATTCGGCTAGGTTGGGATACTCACTAGCCATGCGTATGATACCCGGCTTGGCTTGTAGCTCGGCCACTATAGCTGCCGCCGACCTGCTGGCAGCCACATATAAGGCGCCATCTCCGTATCCCAGGTCTCTAACCTTGACCAAGGCACTACTTGGGTATCTAACCAAGAGCTCTTCAATCCAATCCAGCCCACAAATGCCTAAATCATAGTTTCCCACCGCTACCTGAACAGGTATATCCTTCTCATGAAATACCTTGGCAGACAGATTGGGGAACTTTTGGGATTTAAGGCGATAAAAACGCGCCGTCTCATGGTAGCCATCTAGCCCCCAACCCGCTCTACGGAGCACGCTAGCTGTCTCACCTAAAAAGCGACCCTTAGGCAATGCTATATTTATCGACACCTTCCTCACCCAAAATTACTAACCTTGTCCATTTACTGTAATAATTTACAAGTATTCAGTCACTTGTATGTCACCCTGAGCGTAGCGAAGGGTCTAAAGCCTCTGGAGATTCTTGGCTGTCTCTTCCCCTTCACTTTGTGTAGTGTCAGAGCTTTGGCTGAGAATGACAGCAAGGTCAACGCCTACAATAATTTAAATAGCTCATCCGCAGTTTGCGCTTCAAACCTTTTATGATTAACCTGGTCGTTCAAAATAAATAGAGGGGCTTTATTTTGAACATCAAGCGTCCACCTTAAATTAGTTAGCTTCTGACCACCCAGCTCAAGTTCAGCCACATACCCGGCTTCACGGAGGCGATTGGCGACATTAAAGCCTCCTTCTGCTGCCTCTGATCGAGCCCTGATTAGGATTCTCTGCCCCGTAGGCCCAGCCAATATTTCCGGCTTTACCAGCTCCATCAGGCGGTCAAAGTAGAGGGCAAAACCTGAAGCTGGAGTATCCTTACCACCCATTAAAGGAATAAGGGCATCATATCTCCCCCCACCACCTACCTTCTCCCCACCTATAAAGAACTGGAAAATCAACCCGGTATAGTATTCGAAATCCCTGCCTGAAGCTATATCAATCTGATACTCACAACCTAAAGCATCAAGCCGGTCAATGATACTTATGAAATCATCAATAGTAGGCTCAACCTCGGCTAAATCCCGGGTGAATAGCGCCTTCAAGTTTTTTAGAAACCCGGATGATTTCCCCTTTAGGTCTAATAATGGCAAGGTATTGTCTAGCTCAGGTCTCCCCGACTTTAGCTTGGTCAGGGCTTCTGCATCCCCATCCAAAATCTGGTCAAATATCCTGGTCTGCTCTCCCGGGCTTAATTCAAGCTTAGCTAGCAATGCCCTTATTAAGCCCGCATGCGATAATCTTAACTCTACACCCTCAAGTCCTAACCTTTTCAAAACCTCTAAAGCCAGAGTCATTAGTTCTACATCGGCTATAGTTGAACCCACGCCTATAAGTTCAACCCCACACTGCCACCTTTCTCTCGTCTCCTTGCCTGTCTGTTCAAAAATAAAGATATTAGTTACATAAAAGAGCCTGACTAACTCCTTCTCTACCATACTCTCAATATAGAGCCTGACTACAGGAATAGTACCGTCGGGTCTAAGCACTACCCTCTCCCCGCTCCAACCATCCCAATCAAGAAAGGAATATACCCTGTTCAGCATACCGGGAGTAAGTGTCCCGGTTGAGGTAAATAGGTGGAGATACTCAAGGGTTGGCGTCCTCACCTCGCTATACCCCCACTTAAGACAGCAGTCTCTAAATACTCCCTCAATCAGGCGAAACCTTGTCATATCCTCAGGAGATAAGTCTCTACTTCCCTTACACCTCTGGACTCTCATTTACCACACCTTTAACAAATAGTAGACAAATTTTAACACTAATTCACTTAGCTATTCAACTAAGACTTCCTCTTTGCAATAGTACTGCATTCAATATATAATTTGATTATGCCAAAAACGATAAGCATTCTATTTCTGGTGAGCTTATTAGTTACCGCCTTTGTAGCCACCGAGGCTCAGGCGGCTACTCCCTTGATTGATGTACTTCATGTCAATGGAACCATCAACCCTGTCCTTGTTGATTATGTTGAGCGGGGCATTGAGCAAGCCGAGGAAGATAACACCATTGCCTGCATCATTCAAATGGATACGCCCGGTGGTCTAGACACCTCTATGCGTCTCATTGTGCAGAGCATCCTTAGTGCAGAGGTTCCGGTAGTGGTATATATCCCCTCAGGAGCTAGAGCTGCCTCAGCCGGATTTTTCATTACTATAGCTGCTCATGTAGCCGTTATGGCACCAGGGACTGAGATTGGCGCTGCTCACCCGGTGGCAATGAGTACCGAGGGCGAAGCTGAGATGTCAGAAGCTATGAAAGCCAAAGTGGTAAACGATGCCGCCGCTTATGCTATAAGTATCGCCGATACTCACGGGCGCAATACGGAATGGGCAGAAAAGGCCGTTAGAGAAGCGGCTTCACTCCCGGCGCACCAGGCTCTAGAGCTCAACGTTATTGACATGGTTGCCCCTGATCTTGACAGCCTTATCTCTCAACTTGATGGTTGGCAGGCAACCATGCTTGATGGTAGTGTAATGACTCTGCACACTCAAGGTGCAACCATTAAGGAAGTCAAGATGAATTGGGTCGAAGATTTTCTCTATACTATCAGTAACCCGAATATCGCTTATATACTATTAAGCTTGGCTATGCTTGGTTTAATGGTTGAAATCACTAATCCCGGGCTTGTCTTCCCTGGTATAGTCGGTGGTATCTGCGGTCTGTTAGCTTTTTACTCGCTAGGAATGCTACCGGTAAACTATGCTGGGGTTTTACTTATTGTTCTAGCCTTCGGTCTCTTTATCGCTGAGGTATTTACCGCCACCTTTGGTTTATTTACCGCAGGAGGCGTAACCTCACTAATTATAGGCTCATTAATCTTATTTAAGGGAGGTCCATTGTTTCAAATAAATCCGTGGCTGATTGCTGTAGTTTCAATTGGTATTGCTGCTCTGTTCGCCTTTGTGATTAATCGAGTAATCAAGGCACACCGATATCAGGCAACTACCGGCAGAGAAGAGCTGGTGGGAAAGATAGCTATAGTAAAGGTAGCCCTAGAACCTGAGGGAACCGTTTTCTTTAGAGGCGAACGGTGGACAGCAGTATCAGAAGGGGGCCGGGTAGAACCCGGGGAGGAGGTGATTATAACCAAGGTTGATGGCTTAAAACTATGTGTAGCCAAAAAACAATAAAGGAGGTAAATAATGAACTTCATATGGATTGGTGTACTTGTTTTAGTTGTGCTCATACTTATTCCGATGACAGTCAAGATTGTCACCGAGTATGAGCGGGGAGTCATCTTCCGCCTGGGACGACTGATTGGAGCCAAGGGTCCCGGTCTATTCCTTATCATCCCCTTTGTCGACCGGATGATAAAGGTAGACCTGCGGGTGATAACTATGGATGTCCCATCACAAGAGGTAATTACCAAGGACAATGTTACCGTCAGGGTAAATGCGGTGATATATTTCCGGGTGGTTGACCCTGAAGCCTCGGTAGTTAAGGTTCTAGACCACATCAGAGCCACCTCGCAGATATCCCAGACGACACTGCGCAATGTATTGGGACAATCCGAACTTGATGAGCTATTAACCGCCAGGGAAAAGCTTAACCAGCTACTACAGAGAATAATTGACGAACATACTGACCCCTGGGGGATAAAGGTTAGCACGGTAGAGATTAAGGAGGTTGAACTGGCTGAAACGATGAAGCGGAGTATGGCAGCTCAGGCTGAAGCAGAAAGGGAAAGACGAGCCAAAATTATCCACGCCGATGGTGAGTTTCAAGCCTCAGCAAGGCTGGCTGAAGCCGGGACTATTATCGCTAAGGAGCCAGTCTCCCTACAGCTCCGCTACCTGCAAACGCTAACCGAGATAGCCTCGGAAAGAAATAGCACTATAATCTTTCCTCTGCCCATAGACTTTTTCAATGTCTTTGCCCGCCTAGGTGGTAATAAAGAGCAAGAAGAACAGACTACCAAATAACTATAGGTTATCAATGAGTTTTAGCGGGGCAAATACCCCCCCCCCTAAAATGCTGACCGGCTAAGAAGTAATCCAGAGCCTGCTACCAAGAGCAGGCTCTGGGGAAAAGGAGTTTTTTAATTACTCACGCAGGGTAACATCTCCGCCTACAATCTTAGTCAGGCTTCCATCTGAGTGGCGCAGTAGCAGACTACCGTCCATAGTTACTGATTCGGCTACGCCTTCATATATAGTTTTGCCCGATATTACTCTAACTCTTCTCCCTAGCATTACTAAACTATCTCGCCACTCCTCGTAAATAGAGCCTCCAGTCGGCAAACCCAAATACATCCTTTCCGTCTCGACCAATAGTTGTCTTATCACATTTAACCGTGACACCTCTCTGCCTAGCTCATCGGAAAGACTGGTAGCAGAGAGTAAAATATCAGGAAAATGGGAAAGCATAAGAGCAACATTTACGCCAATACCTATGATAGCATAGTCCACCATATTCCCTTTGACATCGCTTTCAATTAAAATCCCACATACCTTTCTACCATTGATAAGGACATCGTTAGGCCACTTAACCTGTGACTTTAAACCAGTAACTGCCTCAATACAATGAACCACAGCTAGAGAAGCTACCATAATGAGGCAAGGCAGGTAAGCCATATTTGGATAGAGAATAACAGACAAAGCAACATTACCCTTAGGTGATAGCCATACACGCTCTAGTCGACCCTTCCCTTCGGTTTGCTCATCGGCAACGATAACGGTACCCTCTGCCGCTCCCTGTTGAGCCTCTTGCTTGGCCACCTCCATCGTTGAAGTCAATGTGGGATAGTAAATAACTCTCTGCCCAATAAAATGGGTCTTTAAATTATCAGTAATAGAAGCCGCTGATAAATTATCCCCTTCCATTGCTAATGCCACCTTGAATTAAACAAATGTTATAATATAATATCACAAGTTAAGCGACGGTATCGACTAACTGGCGGCAACCATAGCCAGCAACACCTGAAGGCGGTGTCTACCATTTGGCGATAGGCTAAAAATTGGCATATGATTTGGTCAAAGATAGAGAAGACAACCCTGAGTCGCCTGAATCAGGGGAAATAGATACTAAATATTGCCCCTGCCCGAATGAAAATCCGTATTTACTAAAAACAACTCATTGACATTTGAGGCAAAGGTAGTAAAATTACGACAATATGCAGCTATTTGGCACCTCAGGAATAAGATATGTGGTGGACAATTGGCTAATCCAATTGACACTGAAGCTAGGGCTTGCGGTAGGTAAGGTTTATAGCAATGTAGTAGTAGGCGGTGATACTAGGACTTCTAGCGATGCTCTAAAGCATGCCTTTATCTCTGGTCTGCTGGCTGGCGGCTCAAGGGGCTATGATACTGGTCTTGTGCCTACACCAACCCTCGCCTTTGCTACTAGGAAGTTTAACGCCGGGGCAATGATTACAGCCTCACACAACCCTCCTGGATATAATGGTATCAAGCTTCTGAACCGGGATGGCTCTGCCTTTAATGCCTACCAACAGAAACAAACGGAAGAAATGGCTTTAGATAACTCCTTGGGTGTTGCTCCGTGGGAAGAGGTTAAGAACAGCAGTATCTATAATGGAGCCATTGAGCAGCATATTGAGCGCATATTGCAGGACTTCCCCACCGGGTTAAAGCTTAAAGTAATAGTGGATTGTGGTTGTGGTGCCGCCTGTATGATTACCCCTTATTTATTAGCTAGGTTAGGCTGTGAAGTAGTAGGCCTAAATTGCTATCCCAGCGGTTTCTTCCCTCGAAATTCTGAGCCGACTGAAGCCAATCTCATAGACTTAATAATGGCAACTAGGGAGCTTGGTGCTGATTTGGGTATTGCCCATGACGGGGATGGCGACCGGATGATGGTAGTAGATGACAGAGGCAGATTTGTTCCTGGTGAGAAGCTATTGGCGATTTTTGCCCGGGAGGGAGGGGCAAAGGAAATAGTTACTACCATAGATGCCTCAATGGCAGTTGATGAAATGGGTTTTAAGATTATTAGAACCAAGGTAGGTGATACCTATGTCTCCGAAGAACTCAAAAAGGGTGGGGATTTCGGTGGTGAGCCGTCAGGAAGCTGGGTTTTCCCCATTATCTCGCTATGTCCTGATGGTATTTATGCTGCTGCCCAGGTGGTAGCTATAGCCAGCCAGCACAAGATATCGCAATTGGTTGATAGCCTACCCTATTACCCTATCCTCCGGGGTAGTGTCAATAGCAAAGGGGTATCAATGTCCAGACTAGAACAGCAATTGATGGCTATGAAGCCACTGACGGTAAGTAATATTGATGGCAATAAACTCAATTTTGAAGATGGGTGGTTGCTTATCAGAGCTTCAGGCACTGAGCCTAAAATAAGGATTACGGCTGAGGCAAAAAGTGAGGCACGACTGCACTATCTATATCACAATAGCATAAGGATAATCAATGATTGTATGGGGGAGAAATAATTTGAAAGCTATTATTCTAGCAGCTGGGGAAGGAAGCCGGATGCGTCCCCTCACTTACACCAGACCTAAGGTAATGCTGCCTATAGCCAATAAACCTATCTTGGAACACTTGCTCATTGAAGCTATGAAGGCTGATATTAGGGAATTTGTCTTAATTGTTGGCTATCATGATGAGCGGGTGCGCGACTATTTTGGCTACGGTGAGAAATGGGGAGTAACTATAGATTATTGTAAACAGAAGAGACAACTGGGTACGGCTGATGCACTTAGGATGGCTCGGGGCTTAGTTAACGGTAATTTCCTGGTAATAAATGGGGATATTATTGTTGGTCACAAAGACATCAATGGTTTAACCCAGAGGAATGATAACACTTTGAGTATAGTTGAGGTTGAGGATAGCCGGGATTTGGGGGTGGTAGAGTTAAGTGGGAACAAAGTAACCCATATATACGAGAAGCTAGAAAGACCTTTCTCCCATATGGTCAATGCCGGTCTCTATCTATTTACCCCAGATATACTTGACGCCATATTGCAGACTTCAAAATCACCCCGGGGGGAGTATGAAATAACCGATTCCTTACAGTTGATGATAGATAGCGGGCGTCATATTTCTTACCAGCAGATTAGCTACTGGCTTGACCTTAGCTATCCTTGGGACTTACTACCCGCTAGTGAACGCCTCCTGGCAGAGACTAAAACGCAGAATCTGGGTAAGGTAGAAGAGAATGCGGTAATCAAGGGCGTGGTATCCATTGGCACGAATACAGTAGTAAGGTCGGGCTCCTACATAGTTGGTCCAGTGATAATTGGGCAGGACTGCGATATTGGTCCCAATTGCTATATTCGCCCGTATACTTCTATTGGTGACAATTGCCATATCGGCAGTGCTGTAGAGATTAAAAATTGCATAATTATGAAGGGCAGTAAAATTCCCCACCACAACTACATAGGAGACAGCGTTATTGGTGAGGAGTGCAATTTTGGTGCCGGGACTAAGATCGCCAATCTGAGGCTAGATAAGAGAGAGATATGGGTAGCCAACCTAGATACTAAAAGGCGCAAGCTTGGGGCTATAATCGGGGATAGGGTGGAAACCGGGATTAACGCCTGTATTAATGTAGGTTGCATCATTGGCAATAATACCCATATCGGACCGGGGGCTATAGCCAGCGGATTTATTTCGCCGGATTCAAGAATATACTGAGGTGTTAACGATGAGGCAGGCAGTAATTCTGGCAGCAGGTGAAGGGCAAAGGTTGAGACCGTTTACCGCTACCAAGCCCAAGGCAATGCTTAATATAGCTGGTAAGCCGATACTAGAGTATGTAATTGAGTCGCTGGCTCAAAACGGTATTCGTAGCATCGTGCTGGTAGTCGGCTACAGAAAGGAGCAGATATTTGACTATATAGGCTCAGGGAAGCAGTTTGGCGTAGATATAACCTATATAACTCAGGAAAAGCAACTGGGATCAGCTCATGCCCTGACTCAGGCTAAGGGGGTAACCGAAAATGAATTCCTAGTTTTATCAGGGGGTAATCTAATTGAACCAAATACTATTGCTCAATTTGTGGGATTGAAGCCTGAAGCAGTGCTGGCAAAGAGAGTGAATAACCCAATTAGATACGGGGTGTTGACTATAGAGGAGGGCGTGGTAAAAAAAATTGATGAGAAGCCCAAACAGCCAAAAAGTAATATCATTAACACCGGCATTTATGCCTTTACCACAAACATTTTCAGATTTACTGAGCCTGAGCTGAATATTCCTGATGCCCTAAATAATATGCTCACTCAAGGCTACCCGATTAATGCCCAGGAAACAGATGGCACCTGGTTGGATGTCCTCTACCCGTGGGATATATTAAGCCTAAATGATGTCGTGGTTCGCCGAATCCGGGCTAAACTGGGTGGTACTATTGAGACTGGTGTCTCAGTAAAAGGGCTGGTCTCAGTGGGTAAAAACACAGTGATGCGGTCGAACTCCTACATAGCGGGTCCGGTAATTATTGGAGATAATTGCGACATTGGTCCCAATGTATGTATCCTACCAGCTACCAGCATAGGCGATAATGTAGTTATTTCACCATTTACTGAGATTAAAAATAGTGTTATCGGCGACGATGTTAATATCGGACCGGGTTGTATTATACAGGATTCAGTTATTGATAAAGGCTGCGTGATAAAGGGGCACTTTGCAGCTTGCGGCGGCGAAGCTGAGGTCAAGATTAATGATGAATATCATAAGGTGAGTATGGGGGTGATGTTGGGCGAGGGTTGTAGCTTGGGCAATAACGTAGTCGCCCAGCCCGGGGTTATTATGGGTAATTATAGTCAGGTTCAGGCATTGAAGTTGATTGGGGGTAGACTGCCTGATAGAAGTCTAATATTTTAACCATGTGTGGCATTATCGGTTATATTGGAGAAAGACAGGCTCATCCCATTCTGCTTGGCTGCTTAAAAAGGCTAGAATATCGGGGCTACGACTCCTGTGGTATAGCTATAGCCGGCAATAGCATCAATGTATACAAGAATACGGTTAGGGCTGAAGAGCTGAGGAAAGCGGCGCCACAGCTTGATGGAACGCTAGGCATTGGTCATACTAGATGGGCAACTCATGGTCAGCCATCTCAGGCAAATGCTCACCCCCACTGCGATTGCGATGGTAAGATTGCTGTGGTGCACAATGGGATAATAACCAATTTCCAGGGGTTAAAGCAAAAATTGATTCACGAAGGACACAAATTTATTTCTGAAACAGACACCGAGATAATACCTCACTTGATTGAAAAGTATTATCGTGGTGATTTAGAGAGAGCAGTAGAAGCTGCCCTAGATGATATAGAGGGTTCCTACGCTATCATAGTATTAATGGCAAGCGAGGACAAATTAGTAGCTGCCAGGAAAGATAGCCCGCTAATTATTGGCCTAGGCGATAGAGAGAACTTTATCGCTTCGGACGTGCCGGCAATACTGGATTATACCAATAGGGTGATATATTTAGAAGAAGGCGATATGGGAGTTGTTACCAAAGATAACATAAAGATTAGAAGAGACGGCATAGAGATTAATAGGGAAGAACACAAGATTTCCTGGAGCGTAGACGAGGCGCAGAGGGGAGGCTATGAGCACTTCATGCTAAAGGAGATTCATGAGCAACCCAGGGTGATACGGGATACCTTAGTGGGACGGGTGTCTGTAGCCGAGCCAACAGTCGATTTAGCCGCGATGAGGGATAAAGGCATAGAATCCATGCTCATATTAGCCTGCGGCACCTCATATCATGCTGCCTTAACAGGGAAATATATTATAGAGGAACTGCTAAGAATACCGGTGAGGGTTGAGCTAGCTTCTGAATTTATTTGCTATGGGCAAACCCTAACTGGAACCGAGGCAATTGTCATCACCCAATCCGGCGAGACAGCAGACATACTCAGAGCTATGAGAAGGTTAAAAGAGGTAGGCTGCCAGGTATTAGCCATTACTAATGTGGTAGGGAGCACTGCCAGCCGAATCGCTGACCAGACAATCTACACTAGGGCTGGTCCAGAGATAAGTGTGGCTGCCACCAAGAGCTTTATGGCTCAGCTTATGGTGTTATATTGGCTAATAATGTCATATTCCAAGGTTGATTCCAGAAGATTAGCCAGCATGCTTTTAGCATTGAGACAGATGCCAAGTAAAGTTCAACAGGTATTGAACAATGGATATAAGATTTTGGAGCATGCCAATAACCTGTCAGGGTATGATAATGTATTCTTTATTGCTAGGGGCATAAACTTTCCTATAGCCTTGGAGGGGGCACTTAAACTAAAGGAGATTTCCTATATTCATGCCGAGGGCTATGCTGCTGGAGAGCTAAAACATGGTCCATTTGCTTTACTCAGGTCAGATACACCAGTTATTGCCATTGTGGCTCAGGATAATACCTATGAGGCTATGCTGACTAATATTAGAGAGATCAAGGCTAGGAGTTCACCCGTAATAGCCCTGGCTGAGGAAGGTGATGAGGTTATCGGAGGATTAGTTGATTCAGTTATTACTGTTCCTCAAGTTGATGCCATATTTTCACCGGTGGTCAATACAGTAGCTCTTCAGCTACTTGCCTACTATACTGCCAAGCAAAGGGGCTGCCCCATAGACTTCCCCCGAAACCTGGCTAAAAGCGTAACCGTGGAATAGAGAGCGACAGGGTATGATGAGATAGTGAGGACAGTTCCATTACTGTTCTTTAATAAGAATCAACTCCAGACTAGACAATGCTATCAAATGTTCATTCTTAGCGGCTAGTCCTTTACATCAACCCACAGGTGAAGCGCTTCGTAAGCCTCGGTTTGCCCCTCTTTATACAATAAAAATTCTACTTTCTGATTATCACCAGACACCGTGGGGGCAAAACTTATCTCCAATTCCCACTCCTCCTCATGTTCAAGCACAATAGTCCCAACCTCATTGACCTCTATTCCATTTATCCTCACCTCTATGCGATAGCTTGCTGTTTCATATTCCCGATTAATAATGCCTACCATCACCTTTCCCTCCTTCCCCACCACCAGCTCTTCCGGATAGTCTATAGCTTTCCCTTCCATTCCCAGAATATAAAACTCAGTGAATCTTTCCCCTACCTTAGGTTTAGCTATAACATAGCCCAGCATCCCCAGTGCCCCCAGAATAGATACTATTAAAATAACTGAGAGTGTTTTATCCCAGATACCCCCCTCCCAACCGGGTATTGTCAATCGTAATTGAATGCTAAAGCGTCCCTCCTCAGTTAACCTTTTTTGCCTGAACCAAGCAATAATTGATAGAATAAATATGAAGGCAGCCATGGAATAGAGAGTAGACTCCAGCGTTATTCCCCACGCAGTATAGTTGAGGATAAGCCCAATGAGTGGTACTACAGCAATGCTCATCCCGAAGCTAAGTGCTACCCTTTCAACAGTACCCATTCCCTCTTTTTTAGGGAAGAGAGCCAGCACCAGCACATAGCCAGGGAGGAAAAGGAGAAACGGCAATCCGAGAACTATACGCAAAACATTTGAGGGGGAAAAGATAATGGCTACTATAAGCGTAACAACCAGTAAGTTCAGTGGCAAAAGCCCATTGCCTACTTTAATTCTCAATGATACTCCTCAGTGTCCGGTTGTAAGCTTGTTAATCTGAAGAATACCACAGCCATAATATAAGTAGCAATGATATAAGCCTCGGTATCTAAATCCCCATCAACTATTTAACAAAAGGATAGGGGGAACCACGAAAGCAACTAAAAAGCGCCTAAGACTCGATTAATGGTATAGACTTCCTCTTTACAAAGCGGGCTTTTAGGATTAAAATAGATACGATTTTGGCGGGTGTAACTCAGCGGAAGAGTGCTTGCTTCCCAATCAAGAGACCAATGTACATTAGGGGGATACATTCGTCATAGCACTTTAATCGTAATGTACATAAAAAGCGGGAGTAGCTCAGTGGTAGAGCATCTGCTTCCCAAGCAGAGGGTCGCGAGTTCGATACTCGTCTCCCGCTCCAAGTAAAATAATAGGGGAGCCAAATAGCTCCCCTCCTCTTATTTTCCTAACTTCACCAGCAGTCAAGAATAAAGGCTTTGCCCGACTTTCAGCTGTTCTTGACTACTTTCTTCAATTCATATTTCCCGTTATTTCCTTTACAAGCAATTCCACCCTGTTTTTTCTTTTGGCAATGTTATTGACTTCACATTGCCAAATCGTTATTACTTTCCAATCTTCTTTCCTAAGTATATCGATGTCCGCCTTATCACGTTTCATATTTTCTGAAATCTTTTTCTGCCAGAATTCTCTCCTTGTATCCGGCAGCTTCGACTTAGGACAACCTTCATGCCCGTGCCAAAAACAACCGTGTATAAAGACAACAGTTCTATATTTCGGCAATACTATGTCCGGTTTCCCTCTCAACGATTTAACATTTTTCTTATATCGCAGACCTTTAGCAAATAATAGCTTTCTCATCAGCACTTCCGGCTTCGTTTCCCTACCGGAAATATGCGACATTATGCTGCTACGCTTTTCTTTCGTAAACTTGTCCGCCATTGTAAGCGTCCAAATGCTCCTTAATGTTTTTACATTGGACATAACTGAACTTAGGGGGCAATGCCTCGCCAATCATCCACGCAAGTGACTCCTTGCTTACTGCCAGAGGAAACTTGTAGTCTATAGGGAAACATTGCAGCAAAGCAGCTTCTCTAGGAGTAATAACTCTATCCTTTTCGGGATGCAGAAACCTTCCTTTTGACGGATTTAAACAACCCGTTGTTATAGTAGGTGAACAGTCATCCCATTTCATTCTTCCGTATATGTCATCGAATCCCGTATTTTCCTTTAAGTGACAATTCAATTGATACTCAGCTGGCAAGTCCTTTCTACCGCCGCCGTTTTTCGGTATCATCGATATCATATTCCTTATCCTTTGGGTATGATTTACAGTAATTTTATGCAAAGGGTCTATTGCCTCTTCTATTGACCCCAATTCACCTATTGCATCTCTTACGGTCATTTTTTCATACGTTGGTTGCGCAATTTTAATTTCGCCCAAAACGGAGCCAACCAACACCAGCCTCTTTCTCCTCTGCGGTACTCCGTAATTCTTTGTGTCCACAACACCGACATCCAATGTATATCCAATTTCACGCAGCTCTTTTACAGTTCTTTTAAATAGATAATAATTTACCAACCCGGGTACATTTTCAATCATTATCGTTAAGGGCATCAGCTCCCGCACTAGTCTCAAATATTCCAATACAAGCCTGTTCCTTTCATCCCTGATACTTCTCTTTCTGTTCAGTCTCCTTATACTTGAGAAACCTTGACAAGGAGGACATCCTGCCAATAATTCAATCCTTTCATTATCAAGCAAACATCTTATTTCTTCCGACCCAACCTCACATATATCTCTCTGCAATACTCTCGTGGCCGGATGATTCATTTTATAAGCAATCGCAGCATTTTCATCTATTTCAACCGCTATTTTGACATCAAACCCCGCCAGTCGCATACCTTGCGTCATACCACCACAACCAGAAAATATGTCAATAGCTTTATAATTATCCATACTCTTACTACCCGAAATTTACCAACCCCTTTATTCTCGGGTCTTCAGGAGCTTTCATTCTGAGGACTTCAATATAATCACGGTATCCCTCCTGAACCAAGTTGAATAAAGCGTTCCAAGGATAAACCTCCAAATTATGCCTTAAATCCTGTACCGTCATCGCCACCGAAGTGTCTTTCATGGGATAATCTGCTATTAACATCCCGAACACCTTCTTATCCGCATACTCCAACCCAAATTCCTGCACATGAGCCTGAATTCTTGTAACATACCTATTCAACCTCATAACATGGTCATAATCTAAGGGTAACCCCGGTCTCATTAGCTCCAAAATCAATATCAAGAAATCGTTCTTAATACACAACAAGTCAAACCTCCTTCCATCCCTTCCGTCAACCGTTTCATATTCCCTGTTCACTTCTTGTAATTTTTCCTCAATCCACTTATCAACTCCTCTTTCTTTGTCGAAATCGGCAGGCTTTAAATCTCCATACTTTTGCCCTAACAACCATGGGTAATCCATTACGAAACCCTGCATATCAACGTGCCCTTCGGGACTTTTCTCACGCAATCTATTGTCTATATGTTCTTTGAACTGTCTAATTATCTCTAACCTTCCCGACATGACCTCAGCTAATGAAACAGCACTAATAATATCCCATTCTCTTATTGCCTCTATTAATTCCGGGAGCGCACCAGCAGTTGTTGCGTTTATCCTCATTATTACTTTCTTTACGCTTTCCCTTTCCACACCATTTATCAAAGAATTGGCTATGACTCTAAATTCCGCTTCTCCAACACGCTCCAAACCCGCAATTCTTTCCAAGGCTGCCATTAAATCTTTTCTTTCCTGCTCTGCTAATGCATATATCCTCGGGTATAATTCCGAGTAATCATGCTTGAACTTCTCAAGGTTTTTCTTCTCCCGCCTTTTCTTCCAATCGCTACACAATTCCTTTATCTTCTCTTGTCCCCACTTTTCCAATACCTGAGCATTACCAAATTGCCAGTTAACTGTTTGACGTGGTGTAGCTATATAGTCCACTGTATCATCAAGCGTATCTGCCTTTACTTGCCCGGTCAGATATTCCAATCCTACTTGACCGTTTATACCACCAGTCAGATTGAAAAAGAAAGGTGTTATTTGTGCAATCCTGTCTCTGGCAAATACGGACACTCCTCTTAATTCCGAGTCTTTTATAGTGTCATTTAAGAACCCGAACCAGTACGAAACCTCCCCGAACCCTTCTATATTTTCTTCTCCCCATAGACCGTCTTCAATTGGGATTCTACATTCTAAATCCAAATCTTCCTTCGTAATGCTCTCGTCGTTTACCACTATGTCCATTATCTCAGTATTTAAAGCGAACCTTCTGGATATACTCCTCCTAAAACTCTCAATATTAATTTTTCTCTCAAGTTTCAGGTTTTTTAAGATAACAGTAACGCCGTTATCCTCATCCGAAGCCTCATCAATTTCCGGTTCAAACTCAAACTTCCCCAGTTCCGCTCTCGACTTCAATTCCGTGTAATTAAGAGTGAATTGAACTGCCCACCCTGCCTTTACCGTGCGCAATACTATGTCCTCAGCAATACCAAATCCGGCAAGTTTCCCTATTCCCTTTCTCCCCATTACCAATCTACCCGAGTCTGTCCTTTCTCCCCTCTCCTTTCTCCTCTCATATCCTATGGTCAAATACCAGTCTATCAACTCCTGAAAATTCATCCCCTCCCCATAGTCCCTAACCCTTATCTCCGCGCCTTCTTCTCTAGGGTCTTCAGAAACACTTACTTCTACCTTTGTTGAGTCCGCATCCCAAGCGTTTGCCACAAATTCCGCAACCGCCTGAACCGGGCCGCCATACATTTGGTGACCAAGCAAGTCTATAAACCTGCCAGCCACTGTCATTCTCAGTTTTCTTTTCTCCGTCATATCTTCACCTCCTCACCCTTTTCGCCAACCGCCTTAACCCTGCGCTTTGTCATAATTTTACTCTTTGCCAACGTTGTTATCAATCTCAACGGAAAGCACCTTTGCCAATTCTCCGCCTCTGTCATACACTCTAAGCTCACGCACATTCTTTAATTCTATAGCTACACTCATACCATGCTTACCTTCGTACAGCCTAACCTGCAACATACCGCTTACTTCAACCGCAATACCCTTCCTATCTATCACCTCTAACGCTTGCTCTGCTAATTTATCCCACATAGGAACATTCACCCACATAACAGGATATTTCACACTTCCATCGCCTACACCTAGAGTAAACTCAGCTATCAAAGTGCCATCAGGCGCGTACTTACTTATCGCTTCCCTTGCCGAATGACCTGTAACCACACTACTGTATGTAGTCAGCAAAAGTGGGACAGTTCAGGCCATTGAGTTAACGGACACTCAGAGGCCATTGCCCTGCTCCCTGACGACTCTATTGTAATCCTTTCTTACCTGTAATGTCCTGTTTTTCGCCTCCTTTCTTCTCTGTATTATCTCAAGATGTTTGCCCGTGTACATGTCATAAGGTGTGACATTCCCCAGTCCTTCGTGATAGCGCCAGTAGTTGTAATACTCGACAAATGCCCTGATAG